>JOHN01000092.1 GCA_000719695.1 Streptomyces sp. NRRL F-6131 | reverse complement strand
CAAGACCCTGGGCCGCAAGATCCAGGAGCTGAAGGTCGCGATCAAGTTGGAGGAGGACCTGACCAAGGACCAGATCCTCACCAACTACCTCAACATCACGTACTACGGGAACGGCGCCTACGGCGTGGAGGCCGCGTCCCAGCGGTACTTCAGCAAGAGCAACAAGGACCTCACCGTCGCCGAGGCCGCCACCCTGGCCGGCCTGGTGCAGAACCCCTCCCAGTACGACCCGAAGGCGCACCCGCAGGCCGCGCTGAACCGGCGCAACGTCGTGATCGACAAGCTGGCCGAGAACAAGCACATCACGCCCGAGCAGGCCGCCGAGGCCAAGGCCACCCCGCTGGGCCTCACCTTCAAGGAGCCGCAGAACGGCTGCATCACCGCCAAGGCGGGGATGGGCTTCTTCTGCGACTACGTCCGCCACGTGGTCAAGCAGGACCCGGTCTTCGGCCCCAACGCCACCGAGCGCAAGAAGTTCTGGAACCAGGGCGGCCTCAACATCTACACCACCCTGGACCCGGACAAGCAGGCCGCCGCCCAGAACGCGGTGAGCTCCAACGTCCGGGTCACCGACAGCGTCTCGGCCGCCGCCAGCATGGTCGAGCCCGGCACCGGCAAGATCCTGGCGATGGCGCAGACCCGCCCGTACGGCCTGGAGGAGGGCAAGAACCAGACCGTGGTCAACCTCAACGTCGACGCGGCGATGGGCGGCGGCAACGGCTTCCAGCCCGGCTCCACCTTCAAGCCGGTCGTCGCGGCCGCGGCCCTGGAGGCGGGCCTGCCGCCGACCCAGGAGTACGACTCGCCGAACAAGATGGACTACCCGACGATCAAGACCTGCGAAGGCACCTGGAAGAACACCGGCAAGCCCAAGGCGGTGGTGCCCAACGAGTCGGCCGGCGAGAAGGGGCCGTACCAGCTGAAGGAGGCGATGGCCCTCTCGGTCAACACCTACTTCATTCAGATGGAGCAGGAGATCGGCCTCTGCTCGGTCAAGCAGATGGCGAACAAGCTCGGCATCACGTCCAAGGCCAGCGGCAAGCCGCTGGAGGAGGTCCCCGCGATGGCCCTGGGCGTCGAGGAGGTGAGCCCGCTGAGCATGGCCGGCGTCTACGCGGCCTTCGCCGCCGGCGGCACCTACTGCGCCCCGGTCTCGATCAGCAGGATCAGCACGGTCGACGGCAAGGACGTGCCGGTCCCGGCCGCCCACTGCGAGAAGGCGTTCTCCGAGGACACCTCGCGCGCGCTGAACACCATCCTGAACGGCGTGACGGAGAACGGCACCGGCCGTGACCTCGGCCTGGAGGGCGGCCGGCAGATCGCCGGCAAGACCGGCACCTCGGACAAGAAGCGGGCCGCCTGGTTCAGCGGCTACACCCCGCAGCTCGCCACCGCGGTCTGGATCGGCGGCCCCAAGGGTGGCGTCGAGATGCGCAACATCACCATCAACGGGAAGTACCGCAAGGAGGTGTTCGGCGCGGACGGCCCCGGCCCGATCTGGCGGGACGCCATGAACCAGGCGCTGAAGGGCACGCCCAAGCAGTCCCTGCCGATGATGGACATCCCCGACCCGCTCCCCAAGCCCGACCCGAACGCCACCGGCAGCCCGACGACCGGCGCCCCCTCCGGCACCCCCGCCACCAACCCGCCCGCCGCCCCGCCGGCCGCCCCGCCCGCCGAACAGCACTGACACCGGGCCGGTCGTCGTCGGCCGTCGTCCTGCGCGCCGCCGGACGGCCGTGCTATGACTGGCGGTATGGGGGACGCGGAGGTCAGGAACCTGGTGGACGGCGGAACCTTCCACGGGTCGGTGGTCCAGGGCGGCACCGTCCACATCCATCTGGCCGGGGGTGCGCTGCCGGCCGGGGGAGCGGCGGCCGCCGGCGCGATGGCCGGGGACGCCTGGACGGTCGCCGCCGCCCGTTCCGCCGTGTGGGACCACGTCCCGGCGGGCCGGGACGCGACGGCCGTCCGGGAGGCGGCGCTCGCCGTCGTCGGGGCGCTGGCAGCAGTGCGCGACCGCGCCGCGGAGGTGCTGCGGGACGATCCGTGGCGGGACCCGGGCCTGGCGGTGCGCTTCGCCGAGCGCGTGGAGTGGCTGCTCGGCGAACCGGCCCCGGACGGACCGTTCGAGCTGTACCCCGCCGAGGCGGCTCTGCTGGTCGTCCTGCCGTTCCTCTACCACGCCAACCAGCTGCGGACGGCGGCCCGTTGCGCACCCGTCGTCGACCCGGCACGGCTCGAACCGGTGGCCGGAGCGGCCCTCGAGCGGGTGTCCTTCGAGGCGTTCGCGGACGAGCACGGCATGCTGGTGGAACGCACCCGATTGCGGCCGGCGGCGACGGCGCCGATCGGATGGTGGCTGTTCCACCGGTGGCAGCTGCGCCACGGCATGCTCGCGGAACAGGCCGACGTGGCGGCGCTGCTGGAGACGGTGGGCGAACCGGCCCGCCCGCTCGGCGAGATTCTGGACGTCGACCGGGTAACCAGGCTGCTGCACGGTGTCCGGCGCGGGCCCGACGTCGTCAACGCCGAGTTCCTGGAGCATCTGTCCGCCGACGACCGGGTGCGCGGGCCAGGCCACCAGCGGGTGCGCGACCGCCGGCTCGTCCTGCTGCTCGCGCTGGCCCACAGCACCTGCCTCGACCTCACCGCGCTGCCGGACATCGTGGTGGAACACCTGGGCATTCCGCACCCCGTGGACCTCGGGCAGCTGCGCGAGACCGTCGACCGGGCGGCCTGGGGCGGCGAGGCGGTGCTTCCCGTGCTGCGCGCCGAGTGCCACCACGAGGCCGTGATCGAGGGCCTGCGGGCCTACACGGCACGCGCCGACGAGGTCCTGCACGCCGTCGACCGCGCGGGCCGGGAGCGGATCCCCTGCGCCATGCCGACCCTGCCCGCCCGGCTCTCGGCGGACCGGGTCCGCCCGGCGGCCGGGGTCTTCGACGGCTGGGCGGGGTTCCGGACGGACGAGCGCAAGGTCCGCGAACTGCTGATGGGCGTCCAGCTCTACAAGGACCGTGACCTGGCGGTGCGCGAGCTCTACCAGAACGCCCTGGACGCCTGCCGCTACCGGCGCGCGCGCACGGAGTACCTCGACCGGACCGGGCCCGCGAGCTGGACGTACGAGGGCCGGATCGGCTTCCACCAGGGTGTCGACGCGGACGGCCGGGGCTACGTCGAATGCCGGGACAACGGCATCGGCATGGGGGACGGCGAACTGCGGGGCGTGTTCTCGCAGGCGGGTGCCCGCTTCGCCGAGCAGCCGGAGTTCCGGCTCGAACGCGCCGCCTGGAACCGGTTGGACCCGCCGGTGGAACTCCACCCCAACAGCCGGTTCGGGATCGGCGTCCTCAGCTACTTCATGCTCGCCGACGAACTCACCGTCACGACCTGCCGGATGGGCCCGGACGGCTGCCCGGGCCCGGTCCTGGAGGTGTCGGTCCACGGCCCGGGCCACCTCTTCCGGATCGTCGAACGGGCGGCTCGGGGCGAGGAGTGCGGGACGACGGTCCGGTTGCACCTTCGGGATTCCGTGACCGCCGGAACCGACTGGTCCTGCGTCGATGTGCTGGAACGAGTGCTCGGTGCCGCCGAGTTCGGGACCATCGCGGTGCACGGCAATCGGCTGGCGCACTGGCCGGCCGGGCGGCTCCAGCTCCGTCAGCAGCCGGAACGGGAACAGTTCGGCTTCGGCGCCCACGGCAGCCGGGTCGACTGGGCGGAGGCGCCGAAGGGCGCGCAGGTGACCTGGACCGAGCACGGCGGGGCCCTGCTGGTGGACGGGCTGGTGGTCCAACCGGCGGTCCGGCGAGGGGTGCTGTCGAGCGAGGGCCCGGGCCTGAGCGGGGTCGTGGTCAACCTCACCGGGCCGTACGCCCCCGTCCAGCTCTCCGCCGACCGCGCCCAGGTGCTGGACGACGTCTCCACCACCCTGCTGGAGCTGCTCGCCCCGGCGGCGGAGGCCCTGGCGGCCGGGGGCCAGGAGCTCCCGGAGTACGGCTGGGTGTGCCGGATCGCCCACGGCAGTCCGCAGTTGGCCGACCTGCTCGCGGCGGCGGCGACCGGGGCGGGGCTGACGTTGGAGCTGGGCGGCCGTTCCTACCCCACCGCGAGCGCGGGAGTCTTTCCGGCGGATCCGGAGCTGCTCTCGACGTTCTCGGCGCAGGAGAAGCAGCGGATCGGCCAGTGGAACCACCTGGGGCTCCCTCCCGACCACATCTTCCTGTGGCGGCTGCTCGCCAACGCCCCACACCCGGTCCTCGACGATCTCGCCCCGTTCTGTCCGGAGTTGCTGCAGGACACGCCGGTCCTGGTGGCCGTCCCTTCGGATCTCCTGCTGCTGTCGGAGAAGAAGAACAGCGACTACTGGAGCTGGCACACCGGCGGGACCTGGTCGGGGTCCGAGCTCGCCGACACGGTGGAGCGCTGGGGAGTGGGGCTGCGCGGCGCGGCCCGGCGTGCCGCCGGGCTCGGGCTGCACGGCGTCAGGCCGGAGGGCCTCCCCGAGCGGCTTCCCCTGCCCGCCGCCGTGGAGCAGACGCTGCGTCGGGCGCCCGGCGAGATCACGGTGACCGACCTGGTCCGTGCGGCGGGCGACGACCGCCGTCGGCTGCGGGAGGTCGCCGACACCTGGCGCGGCCTCGGCCTCACGATTCCGGACGGTGTGGTGCCGTTGGCCGGGAAGGCCATGGTGGACGAGCTGTTGCGGCGTGACGGCGACAAACCCCAGGGCGGATGGTTCACCGTCGGCGAGACGGTGCCGACCGGCCGGATCGCCCAGGTCAGCGCCCAACGCGGGATCAGCGTCACCGAAGCGTGCGCGCTGTTCGCCGAGTACGGGCTGGCGGCGGATCCGGCGGGCCTGCCGCAGCATCCGCCGAGCTGGACCGTCCCGCTCCTCCGGGACCACTGCGGAGGGCAGTCGCCCTGGTGGGACGCCGATCGCCGCCTGTCGCCCCGGCAGGTCCTCAGGGCCGCCGCGGCCCTGCGCAGGAACCCGGCCGAGGCCCTCTGGCTGTACGGGGCCTACGGGTTCCACCCGCCCGGGGTGTTCCCGGCGGACGCCGTGGTCGACGACCTGGCGCTGTTCGAGGAGCGGCTGGGCGAGTCCGTCGACCACGGTCCACCGGGCCCGTTCCCCTACCTCTTGGTCCTCGAGGCGGCCGCCGCCGGGCGGTCGCTGCCGGACGTCCTCGCCAGGCTGGAGGACTACGGGTTCACCGTGCCGCTGCGCGCTCCCACGGCACCGGACGAATTGGACGAGCTGCTCCTCGATCCGGCCGGACCGTGCTCGTGGTGGGAGGTGCGGGCCGGCGATCCGATGCCGTTCGCCCACCTGCTGGCGGCGGCGCAGCACACCTTCCGCACGCCGGACGCGTTGCTGGAACGGTTCGACCGCTACGGAATTCCGGTGTCCTGCCGGAAGGTCCCGGACGGGCTCACCGCGATCACGGCGCTACGGCTCCTGGAATCGCGGTACTCGGACGGCGACCCGATGTCGAAGGGGGCCACGGTGACGCTGGAGATGCTGCTGGAACGCGCAGACCGGATGCGGGTGCCCGTCCAGCGGATCGTCGACTGGCTGACCGAGATGGGCATCCCGGTGCCGGACGTCGGGCAGCTCCTGCGCGACGCCCTGGCCCGGGTGCCGCGGCCGTAGGCCCTGCCTTTCGGATCACGCCGGGTGGCCGACGTGATCCTGGGTCGCTCGTCAGGTCCGCTTCGGGGCGGCGGGGACGACCAGGGGGGTGCCGGTCTCGGGGTCGGGGATGACGCGGCAGGGGAGGCGGTAGACCTCCTCGACCAGGTCGGCGGTGAGGATCTCGCCCGGATCACCGGCGGCCACCACCCGGCCGTCGCGCATGACGACGAGGTGGGTGGCGTAGCGGGCGGCCTGGTTGAGGTCGTGGAGGACGGCGACCAGGGTGCGGCCCTGGGTGCGGTGGAGCCGGTCGCAGAGGTCCAGGACCTCGATCTGGTGGCTGATGTCGAGGTAGGTGGTGGGCTCGTCGAGCAGCAGCAGGGGGGTCTGCTGGGCGAGCGCCATGGCGATCCAGACGCGCTGGCGCTGGCCGCCGGAGAGTTCGTCGACGGCGCGGTCCGCGAGGTCGGCGACGCCGGTGGCGGCCATCGACTCCTCGGTGATCCGTTCGTCCTCGCGGGACCACTGGCGCAGCAGGCCCTGGTGGGGGTAGCGGCCGCGGGCGACGAGGTCGGCGACGGTGATGCCGTCGGGGGCCACCGAGGACTGCGGGAGGAGGCCGAGGGTGCGGGCGACCTGGCGGGCCGGGAGGCGGTCGATGTCCTGGCCGTCGAGCAGGACGGTGCCGCGGGTGGGGCGCAGGACGCGGGCGAGGGCGCGCAGCAGGGTGGACTTGCCGCAGGCGTTGGGGCCGATGACGACGGTGAAGGAGCGGTCGGGGATCTCGACGTCGAGGCCGTCGGTGATGGTGCGCCGGTCGTAGGCGAGGGTGAGGTCGCGGGCGGTGAGGCGGGCGGTGCCGACGGGGGCGGCCGGCTGGACGGCGAGGGTCATGGCGGGGTCCGGTTCGGTCGGGGTCGGGGTCGGGGTCGGGTCGGTGGGCACGGGCGGGCCGTTCACAGCCGGCCGGCGCGCCGTTCGGCGGCCAGCAGCCAGATCAGGTAGCCGCCGCCGAGGACGCCGGTCACCACGCCGACGGGCAGCTGGCGTTCGCCGAAGGCGTGCTGGGCGGCGAGGTCGGCGGCGGCCAGCAGGGCCGCGCCCATGGCGGTGGCGGCGAGCAGGTTGGGGCCGGGGGCGCGGGTGAGGCGGCGGGCGAGCTGGGGTGCGGTGAGGGCCACGAAGGAGACCGGCCCGGCGGCGGCCGCCGCGACCGAGGCGAGCAGGACGGCGCAGGCGAGCAGGGCCGGCCGGATCCGCTCGATCGGCACGCCGAGCGCGAGGGCGGTGTCGTCGCCCATCTCCAGCATCCGCAGGCCGGGGCCGCAGACCAGCAGCACCACGGGGAGCAGTACGGCGAGGGCGGCGAGCAGGGGGAGCGCGTCGTCCCAGCCGCGGCCGTCGAGGCTGCCGGTGAGCCAGAGCAGGGCGCGGGCGGCCTCCATCAGCTGGATCCGGGTGAGCAGGTAGCCGTTGACGCCGGTGAGCACGGCGGCGACGCCGATGCCGACGAGGACGAGCCGGTGCCCGGAGGTGCCGCCGCGCCGGGCGAGGGCGCGGATCAGCGCACCCGCGGCGGTGCCGCCGCCGACCGCGGCGCCGGCCAGCGCGAGGCTCCCGCCGCCGGTCATCACGGCGAGCAGCGCGCCGGTGGTGGCGCCCTGGGTGAGGCCGAGGATGTCGGGGCTGCCGAGCGGGTTGCGGACCAGGGCCTGGAGGACGGCGCCGGCGAGCGCGAGGGCGGCGCCGGTGAGCAGGGCGGTGGCCACCCGGGGCAGCCGGAGTTCGTTGACGATGAAGTCGGCCGCGGGGTCGCCGCCGCCGGTGAGGGCGCGGATCACCTCGGCGGGCGCGAGCGGGTAGTCGCCGCTGCCGAGGGTGACCACGGCGACCGCGAGGGCGGCGAGCAGGCAGCCGGTGACGGCGAGGACGGTGCGGGGGCGGTAGCGGACGGAGAGTCCGCCGGGGGTGCGCAGGGTGCGGGCGCGGGTGGGGGCGGTCATGCCCGGGCCGCCTTTCCACGACGGACGAGGAGGAGGAAGAAGGCGCCGCCGAGCACGGAGGTGACGATGCCGACCTGGAGTTCGCCGGGTCGGCCGACGACCCGGCCGAGCACGTCCGAGCCGAGCAGCAGCAGCGGCGCGAGGACGGCGCAGTACGGCAGCATCCACCGCAGGTCGGGGCCGGTGACGGCGCGGACCAGGTGGGGGACGGTCAGGCCGACGAAGACGATCGGTCCGCAGGCGGCGGTGGCGGCCCCGCACAGCAGGGTGACGGCGAGGACGGCGCCGGCCCGGATCCGGGCCGGCCTGGCGCCCAGGGCCCGGGCGGACTCCTCGCCCATGGCGAGTGCGTTGAGCGGTCGGGCGAGGGCGAGTGCCAGCACCGCGCCGACCAGGACGAACGGCGCGACGGCGGTGACGGTGCCGGAGCCGGCGGCGGCCAGCGAGCCGATGGTCCAGAACCGCATCCGGTCCAGCGAGGCGGAGTCGAGCAGCATCACGGCGCTGACGTAGGAGTACAGCGCGGCGTTGAGGGCGGCGCCGGCCAGCGCGAGCCGGGCGGGGGTGGCCCCGCGTCCGCCGCCGACGGCGTAGACCAGTGCGGAGACGACCGCGGCGCCGGCCAGGCCGAACCACACGTAGCCGGTGAAGCCGGTGATGCCGAGGAAGGCGATCGCGGTGGCGATGGCGGCGGAGGCGCCGGCGTTGATGCCGAGCAGGCCGGGGTCGGCGAGCGGGTTGCGGGTGACGGCCTGCATGACGGCGCCGGCCAGGCCGAGGGCCGCGCCGGCCAGCAGTCCGAGCAGGGTCCGGGGCACCCGCATCCGGTTGACGACCGGGTACGCGGGGGAGGCGTGGTCGGTGAGGCCCTGCCAGACCTCGGCGGGGGAGAGCGCCTTGGCGCCGACCGCGACGCTGAGCACCACCGCGGCGGCGAGCAGGCCGAGGGCGAGGAGCAGACCGAGGGTGCGGGCCCGGTTGCCGGCCCGGCTGCGGGGGGCGGCCGGGCCGGGCGGTCCCGGGCGGGCGGTGACGTCGTGCATGGCTGTGGGTGCTCCGGGAACCGGGGGCGGGACCGCCGGGCGACCGGCGGCGGGGAACTACGGTTAGGCTAACCTAATATCGATCTCGGGTTGCCGGCGTACCGGCCCCTGCTCCACCGTCACCACTGAACGAAGGCACCCCCATGCCCCACGCCGGTTCCCCGCACCCCACCCGTCGCACCCTCCTCACCGCCGCCGGCGTCGCCGGCCTCGGTGCCGCGCTCGCCGCCTGCGGCAGCGGCGGCTCCTCGGGCGCGGGCGGCGACAAGACCGCCGCCGACGGCAAGGCCTGGTCCTTCACCGACGACCGGGGCAAGGCCGTCACCGCCGGGAACACCCCGCGGCGGATCGTCGCCTTCACCGGCACCGCCGCCGCCCTGCACGACTTCGGCCTCGGCGCCCGGCTGGTCGGCGTCTTCGGCGAGACCAAGCTCGCCGACGGCAAGGCCGACCCGGCCGCCGGCAACCTGGACGTCGACAAGGTCACCATCGTCGGCAACGCCTGGGGCGAGTTCGGCATCGAGAAGTACGCGGCGCTGCGCCCCGACCTCCTGGTCACCCACATGTACGACCCGGACGCCCTCTGGTACGTCCCGGACGAGAGCAAGGACAAGATCCTCGCCCTCGCGCCCAGCGTCGCCGTCACCACCGCCCGGGTCCCGCTGCCCGAGCCCATCAAGCGCTACGCCGCGCTCGCCGAGTCGCTCGGCGCGGACCTGAACGCCAAGCAGGTCACCGAGGCCAAGGCCCGTTTCGAGGCGGCCGCGGAGACGCTGCGCCGGGCCGCGAAGGCCGCCGGCGGGCTCAAGGTGATGGCCGCCTCCGGCAGCGCCGACCTCTTCTACGTCTCCAACCCGGCGCTCAGCACCGACCTGATGTACTTCCGGGACCTCGGCGTCGACTTCGTCGTCCCGGACGCGCTCGACCCGCAGGGCTACTTCGAGAGCCTGAGCTGGGAGAACGCCGGCAAGTACCGGGCCGACCTCATCCTGCTCGACAACCGGACCACCGCCCTCCAGCCCGCCGACCTCGCGGCCAAGCCCGCCTGGTCCGCGCTGCCCGCGGTCAAGGCCGGCCAGGTGACCCCGTGGGACGCGGTGCCGCGGTTCTCCTGGCTGGGCGCGGCGCCGCTGCTGGAGAACCTGGCCAAGGCCGTCCAGGGCGCCAAGAAGCTCGGGTGAACGGCGCCGGGGCGGCGGGGACGACTGCCCGTTCGTCCCCACCGCCCCGGCCGTCGACGGTCTCCGGGGCCGCGGGCTGCGACCGGTCCGGGTCCGACTAGGACGGGAACGGCCAGACCGGGCACCACGGCGGGATGATCTGGCCCGGGTAGGGCGGGCCCCACGGCGGGCACGGCGGCAGCTGGGGCGGTGCGGAGGTCCACAGGACCTTGCCGTTCAGCTCGACCGCGATCGCGCCCTCGTTGTAGATGGCCAGGGTGGCGCCCCACTGGCCGCCGGTCCGGCTGTTCCACAGCGGGGTGTTGTCGGCGGCGTAGACCACGAGGTTGCCGTCGCCCTGCATGGCCAGGAACTCGCCCCGGGGCATGGCGCCCTGGGCGACCCAGATGGCCTTGCCGTCGCGGTACAGCACGACGTTGCCGTCGCCCTGCATGGCGAGCATGACCCGGCCGTCCGGGGAGTACCAGGCCTGGTTGCGGCCGATCGAGGTGTTGCCCGGGATCCGGGTCGGCGTGGAGAGCGCCGCGGTCGCGAGGGCGGGTGCCCCGGCGGTCGCGGGGGCCGGAGCGGTGGCCGGAGCGGCGTGGGCCGTGCCGGTGGCGAGGGTGGCGAACCCGATCGCGGCGACGGCCGCGAGGGCGGCGGCCCTGGTGCGGAGACTGGTCATGGTGGGGCTGGGGATCCTTCCGGGGAGCGGCGTCGGCCCGGTGGGGCCGACGTTCTGACGGTGCATCGGATCGCTCCGGTGCGCCGGGCGCCCAGGCTACGGCCGCCGGAACGGCGGGCGGCGGCAGAACGACCGGCAGCTTCCCGGCACCCCGAACCACCCCCGACCGCCCCCCCGACCCCCCCGGAACCGCTACCTCCCCCGGTGGGCCGCGATCAGCCGCGCGTAGTGGTGGCCGCTGGACTTGATGGTGCGGCGCTGGGTCGGGTAGTCGACGTGGACGAGCCCGAACCGCTTGGCGTACCCGTACGCCCACTCGAAGTTGTCCAGCAGCGACCAGGCGAAGTACCCCGCCAGCGGGGCGCCCTGGGCGGTCGCGCGGGCACAGGCCGCCAGGTGGTCGGCCAGGTAGGCGGTACGCTCCGGGTCGTGGACGCTGCCGTCGGCGGCCACGGTGTCGGCGTACGCCGAGCCGTTCTCGGTGACGTAGATCCGCTCGGCGCCGTACTCCTCGGTGAGCCGCAGCAGCAGCTGTTCGAGGCCGGGGGCGTGGACCTCCCAGGGCATCGCGGTGTGTTCCGGGTTGGGGCCGGGCAGTTGGCGGACGTGCGGGGCGGGCCCGGTGGGGTCGTCGGCGACGATCTGGCGGAAGTAGTAGTTGAGGCCCAGCCAGTCGAGCGGGGCGGCGATGAGGTCCAGGTCGCCGGCCCGCTCCGGCAGGTCGACGCCGTAGACCCGGAGCATGTCCTCGGGGTAGCCGCGGCCGTGGACGGGGTCGAGCCACCAGCGGTTGACGTGGCCGTCGGCGCGGACGGCGGCGGCGAGGTCGGCCGGCGCGTCGGTGGCCGGCTCGATCGGGCTCAGGTTGTTGACGATGCCGATCCGGGCGTCGCGGACGTTCTCGCGCAGCACCTGGACGGCCAGCCCGTGGGCCAGGTGCAGGTGGTAGGAGGCGTGGACGGCGGCGGTGAGGTCGGTCAGGCCGGGGGCCATCGCGCCGTCGAGGTGGCCGATCCAGGCCGAGCAGAGCGGCTCGTTGAGGGTCGCCCAGTCGGTGACCCGGTCGCCGAGGCGGGCGGCGACCGCGGCGGTGTACTCGGCGAAGCGCTCGGCGGTGTCCCGGACGGGCCAGCCGCCGCGGTCCTGCTGGGCCTGCGGGAGGTCCCAGTGGTAGAGCGTCGGGAAGGGGCGGATCCCGGCGGCCAGCAGGCCGTCCACCAGCCGGTCGTAGAAGTCCAGACCGGCCCGGTTGACCCGGTCGTCGGCGAGCGGCACGACGCGCGGCCAGGCGATCGAGAACCGGTAGGCGCCGAGTCCGAGCCGCCGCATCAGCGCGACGTCCTCGGGCCAGCGGTGGTAGTGGTCGCAGGCGGTGTCGCCGGTGTCGCCGCCGGCCACCCGGCCGGGGGTGTGCGCGAAGGTGTCCCAGATCGAGGGGGCGCGCCCGTCGGCGTCCGCCGCGCCCTCGATCTGGTAGGCGGCGGTGGCGGCGCCCCAGAGGAAGTCCTCGGGCAGGGCGTCCAGGGGGGTGCGGGGGTCGGTCATGGCGGGCCTTTCGGAGCGGGGGAGTCGGTCGGTCGCGCCGTTCGCACGGCACGGAGGGTGCGCCGCGGTCACTTGACGGCCCCGGCCGTCAGCCCGGCGACCAGGAAGCGCTGGAGCAGCAGGAAACCGGCCACCACGGGGACGCTGACCACCAGGGAGGCGGCCATCACCTGGTTCCAGTACACGTCGTTGAGCGTGGCGTAGCCCTGGAGGCCGACGGCCAGGGTGCGGGTCTCCTCGTTGGTGAGCACCGAGGCGAACAGCACCTCGCCCCAGGCCGTCATGAAGGCGTACACCGCGACCGCGACGATGCCGGGCACCGCGGCCGGGACGATGATCCGCACCAGCGCCCGGACCGGACCGCAGCCGTCCACCAGCGCCGCCTCGTCCAGGTCGCGCGGGATCGAGTCGAAGTAGCCGACCAGCATCCAGATCGAGAACGGCAGCGAGAAGGTCAGGTAGGTGAGGATCAGTCCGCCGCGGCTGCCGTACAGGGGGACACCGGTGGCGTTGCCGACGTTGACCAGGAGCAGGAAGAGCGGGAGCAGGAACAGGATGCCGGGGAACATCTGGGTGGAGAGCACGGTCACCGTGAAGAGGCGCCGCCCCCGGAAGCGGTAGCGGCTGACCGCGTAGGCCGCGACGATCGCCACCAGCACCGAGCAGATCGTCGAACCCCCGGCCACGATCGCCGAGTTGAGCAGGTAGCGACCGAGCGGGACGGTGCGCCAGATGTCCAGGTACGGGCGGAGGGTCACGGTGCTGGGGATCCAGCGGAACGCTCCCTGGACGTCCTGCAGCGGCTTGAGCGAGCTGCTGAGCATCACCAGGACCGGGACGAGGGTGAAGACGGTGAGCGCGGCGAGCAGGACGCGGCGCAGCCACCGGAACGAGGCGGGCGGGTCGATCACGCGGGGGCGTCCTTCCGGCGCGAGGTGAGCAGCAGGTAGCCGGCGGTCACCAGCAGCAGGAACAGCAGCAGCAGGACGGACATCGCCGAGCCGGCGCCGAAGTTCCAGGTGACGAAGGAGGATTGGTAGATGTGCACCGAGACGAGGTCGGCCGCGGCCGGCGCCGAGCGGCCGAACAGCAGGTAGGGCGTGTTGAAGTCGTTGAACGTCCAGAGGAAGAGCACCAGCACCAGCACCTGGTTGACGGGGCGCAGTGAGGGCAGGGTGATCCGGCGGATCTGCTGCCAGACGCCGGCGCCGTCCAGGGCGGCCGCCTCGTAGAGCTCGCGCGGGATGTTCTGCAGTCCGGCGGTGAGCGTGAGGAAGGCGAACGGCCAGCTGCGCCAGACCGAGACGGTGACCAGCGCGGTGAAGCTGTTGTCGCCGAGCAGCCAGAACGGTTTGTCGTCGACCAGGTGCAGCTGGTCGTGCAGCACGTGGTTGATCAGTCCGGTGTCCCGCTGGAACATGAACGACCAGGTGATGACGGCCGCGTAGACCGGCAGGGCGTAGGGCAGCAGGAACACGGCGCGCAGCAGGCCGCGGCCGCGGAAGGAGTCCTGCATCAGCACGGCGGCGGCGGTGCCGATCAGCCAGGCCAGGCCGACGGCCAGCACGGTGAAGGCGCAGGTGACCCAGAAGGAGTGCAGCAGGGCCCGGCCGACCGGGGCGCTGAAGTCCACCGCGGTGCGGAAGTTGGCGAGTCCGGTCCAGGGGGCGGCGGTCCAGTCGCGGATGAAGAACTGGGTGAGCCCCTTGAAGCTCATCACGGTGCCCACCACCATCGGCACCAGGTGGACGGCGAGTTCGAGCAGCAGGGCGGGGAGCAGCAGCAGGTAGGGGAGGGCGGTGGTGCGGGCGCGTCCGCGCAGTCGGTCGATTCGGCCGCGGATCACCTCAGTTGGCCGGCATCTGCTGCTGGGCGCGGGTGAGTTCGGCCTTGACGCCCTCGGTGGTGACGGGCTTGCCGGCGGCCGCCGAGGCGAGCAGGTTCTTCACCGCGGTGCCGACCAGGGTCTCGAACTGGCTCTCGGCGGGCACCTGGGGCAGCGGGCGGGCGCTCTGCGCCAGGACGGCGGCCAGGGTGCCGAGTTCGGGGGTGGCGAAGGCGGGGTCGCGTTGGGCGTCGACGACCGGGGGGATGGTGCCGTAGGCCTTGTTGAGCAGGGTCTGTTCCTCGGTGCCGGTCATGAAGGTCACGAACTTCAGCGCCCCCTCGGTGTTCTTGGTGCCGCGGAAGACGGCGAGGTTGATCCCGGCGACCATCGAGGTGGTGGCGCGGTCGCCGGTGGCGCCGGCGGGGACCGGTACGGGGGCGACGCCGTAGTCCTCGGCGGCCATGCCGTGGGACTTCAGGTTGGCTCCGGCGGCCTGCCACAGCAGCATGGCGGCCTTGCCGGTGGCGAAGTCGGTGACGGCCTGGTTGTTGGCGTACTCGGCGTTCCCGGCGGCGGCGATCTTCTCGGTGCCGAGCAGGTCGACGTACTGCTTGACGGCGGCGACGGCGCCGGGGCCGTCGAAGGCGGGCCGGCCGGCGGGGTCGAAGAAGTCGGTGCCCTGCTGCTTGGCGAGGGTGAAGGCGTGGTGGACGTTCTCGCTGATGTTGCCGCCCTCGAGGGCGAGGCCGTAGCGGCCGCCGGTGGTGAGCTTCCGGCCGTCGGCGACCAGTTCCTCCCAGGTGGCCGGCGGCCGGTCGATCCCCGCCTCGGCGAAGAGCTTCTTGTTCCAGTACAGGCCGTAGGCCATCGAGTAGAGCGGGACGGCGGCCGGGTCCTGGCCGGCGGCGCCGGCCGAGGCGAGGGCGGCGGGCAGGAAGCGCTCCTTGCCGCCGGTCTTCGCGAGGGTGGCGGCGTCGAAGGGGCGCAGGGCGCCGGTGGCCTGGAGCGAGGCGGACCAGGTGTTGCCGATGTTGAGGACGTCGGGGCCCTGGCCGGAGCCGGCGGCGGCGAGGATCCGGTTCAGCAGGTCCGACCAGGGGATGACCTCCAGCTTCACCTTGATGCCGGTCTGCTGCTCGAACTTGCGCAGCTCGGGCTCCAGGACCTGGCGGTCGTTCTCCAGACTGGTGCCCTGGTTGGAGGCCCAGTAGGTGAGCGTGCCGGGGCTGTTGTCGCCCCCGCCGCCGGTCGCGGAGCCCCCGCCGCAGGCGGAGGCGGTGAGGACGAGCGCGGCGGCCAGCACGCTGGCCGCGGCGGCGCGGCTGATAAGCATGACAGGATCCCCTCTCGGGTGAAGTCCAGTGCTGCAGTACTTAATTCGAGGCGTGATTTAACGTGTGAGAAAAGCTTCCGTCAAGGGTTCGGACAGCGATAGATTCGAGGCAGGAGGGAGATCCCATGACCGCGCGAGGCAAGAAGACGGTGCGTGACCTGCGCAGGGGCAGCCGGTCGACGCTGCTGCGGCGGCTCTACTTCGAGGGGCCGCTCAGCCGCCAGGAGCTGGGCTCGATCACCGGGCTCAGCGCCGGCTCGATCAGCAACGTCACCGGCGAACTGCTCGCCGACGGGCTGATCGAGGAGTGCGGCTCGGTGGAGTCGGACGGCGGGCGGCCCCGGATCCTGCTCCGGGTCGCCGCCGGCCGGGCCCACCTGGTCGGCGTGGACGTCGGGGAGACCCAGGTCCGGGTCGCCCTGTTCGACCTGGCCCGGAACGAGCTGGCCGCCAGCGACCGGCCGCTCGACGACCGTGGCCACGACGCGGGCCACGTGGTCGAGCTGATCCTGGCCGGACTGGACGAGGTGCTGGAACGCACCGGGGTCGACCCGGCGGGCGTGCTCGGGGTGGGCGTCGGCGTCCCCGGCATCGTCGAGCAGGGTCCCGCCGAGCAGGGCGACGGCGCGTCGGCCGGCGGGGCGCGGGGCCACGGGCCGCGGGGCGACGCGGCGCGGGACGGCGGGGCGGGCGCCGTGGTGCACGGCCAGACCGTCGGCTGGGACGCCGTGCCGCTCGGCCGGCTGCTGCGCGCCGGTACCGACCTGCCGCTGTTCGTCGACAACGGCGCCAAGACGCTCGGTCAGGCGGAGATGTGGTTCGGCGCGGGGCGCGGCGCCCGGCACGCGGTGGTCGCCCTGTTCGGCTCGGGCGTCGGCGCCTGCGTGATCGCCGACGGAGCCCGCTTCCGGGGCGCCACCAGCAGTGCCGGCGAGTGGGGTCACACCAAGGTGCACGTCGGCGGACGGCGCTGCCGGTGCGGGGCGCGCGGCTGCCTGGAGGCGTACGTCGGGGCCGAGGCGCTGGTGGCGCGCTGGGGCGCGGCGCCGCCCGGGGGCGGGGAGAAGGCGGGACTGGCGGCCCTGCTGGCGGCCGCCGGGGCGGGCGAGCCGGCCGCGGTCGCGCTGCTCGACGAGGCCGCCGAGTACCTCGGGGCGGCCATCGCCGACCTGGTGAACCTGTTCAACCCGGAGCGGATCGTGATCGGCGGCTGGGCCGGTCTGCTGCTCGGCCCCCGGCTGCTGCCGGGGATCCGCGCCGCCGCCACGGAGTACGCGCTGCGCTTCCCGCGCGAGCAGACCGAGATCGTGCTGGGCACGCTCGGGCCGGCGGCGGTCACGGTGGGCGCGGCGACCCTGCCGCTGTCGGACTTCCTGGACTCCGGCGGGGAGTTCCCGCGCCGGGCGGCGGGCGCCGCGGTGGGAGCCGGGGCGTCGGCGGGGGCTTCGGCGGGACCGTCGGCCGGGGTGGCGACCGAGCTGTGGGTCTGAGCGGCCTCCGGCGCCGGTGGGTCTGAGCTGGTGGTTTGCCGTAATCCGGTGCGGCATCGGCAAGTTCACGGCGTGAGGAAAGTCCGCAGGAGGGGTTGACACCCCCGATCGGCAGCCCCGAGACTCCCGGTCGGGGGCGCTCCCCGGGCCCGGACCACGGGCGGGCGGCGCTCCGTCACGCACCCGGTGACCGCCCGCCGCGGCGGGTCCGTGCGCGCACCGGCCGAACCCCGAGCCGACCGGTGCGCACGGTCCCGCCGAGCCGTCCCGTTGTTCCCCACCGCCCGGAGCCCAACGGCGTACCGGGCGCGGGCCGCGGCGTGCGCCTCCACCTCTCACCCACCCCCACCGCAGGAGCAGCCCATGAGGCTCACTTCAGCACGCCCGCGTCGCGGGGGGCCGGCCGCCAGGCTCGGTCTCGCCCTGCTCGCGGCCACCACCCTCGCCCTGCCGGGACCGGCCGCCCTCGCGGCGCCCGCCCCCGCGCCGGGCCCGGCGGGAGCCGCCGCCGAGCCCGGTTCGGCCCCGACCCCCGCCGCCGCCGAGTGCGGCGCCGCGGACGCCGCGCGGGGCCGGCCGGCCACCGCCTCCTCCACCGAGAACGCGGGCCTGTCCGCCGCCAACGCCGTCGACGGCGACCCCGGCACCCGCTGGTCCTCCGCCTTCGCCGACCCGCAGTGGCTCCAGGTCGACCTCGGTTCGGTGCGGCCGCTCTGCCGCGTCGAACTCGCCTGGGAGGCGGCGTACGGGCGCGCCTACCGGATCGAGGCCTCCGACGACGGCGTCAGCTGGCGGACCCTCTACGCCACCGACCACGGCACCGGCGGCACCGAGACCCTCGCGGTGACCGGCAGCGGCCGCTACGTCCGGCTCAACGGCCTGGCCCGGGGCACCGGTTGGGGCTACTCGCTGTGGGAGCTGCGGGTTGCCGCGGCCGACGGGCCGACCGTGCCGCCGGTCCAGGGCGGCGGTGACCTCGGGCCGAACGTGCTGGTCTTCGACCCCGGCACGCCCGGCATCCAGGCCACGCTGGACGAGGTCTTCCGCAAGCAGGAGGCCAACCAGTTCGGCCCCGAGCGGTACGCGCTGCTGTTCAAGCCGGGCAGCTACCAGAACCTCAACGCCCAACTCGGCTTCTACACCTCGATCGCGGGCCTCGGCCTGAAGCCCGACGACACCACGATCAACGGCGACGTCACCGTGGACGCCGGCTGGTTCAACGGCAACGCCACCCAGAACTTCTGGCGCTCCGCCGAGAACCTCGCCCTCAACCCGGTGAACGGCACCGACCGCTGGGCCGTCGCCCAGGCCGCGCCGTTCCGCCGGATGCACGTCCGCGGCGGCCTCAACCTCTCCCCGAACGGCTACGGTTGGGCCAGCGGCGGCTACATCGCCGACAGCCGGATCGACGGGCAGATCGGCAACTACTCGCAGCAGCAGTGGTACACCCGGGACAGCGCGATCGGCGGCTTCTCCAACGGCGTCTGGAACCAGGTGTTCTCCGGCGTCCAGGGCGCGCCCGCGCAGAGCTTCCCCAACCCGCCGTACACCACGCTCGACACCACCCCGGTCTCCCGGGAGAAGCCGTTCCTCTACCTGGACGGCAACGAGTACCGGGTGTTCGTCCCGGCGAAGCGCACCGACGCCCGCGGCGTCTCCTGGGACGGCGTCCCGCAGGGCACCTCGCGGCCGCTGAACCGGTTCTACCTGGTCAAGCCGGGCGCGACGGCGGCCACCATCAACCAGGCGCTCGCCCAGGGGCTCGACCTGCTCTTCACGCCCGGCGTCTACCACGTGGACCGGCCGATCGAGGTGACCCGCCCCGACACCGTGGTGCTCGGCCTGGGCCTGGCCACCGTGGTGCCCGACAACGGGGTGACCGCGATCCGGGTGGCCGACGTGGACGGCGTCCGGCTGGCCGGGCTGCTGGTCGACGCCGGCCCGGTCAACTCCCCGGTGCTGGTGCAGATCGGCCCGGACAACGCCGCCGCCGACCACGCGGCGAACCCGACCACCCTGCAGGACGTCTTCGTGCGGGTCGGCGGCGCCGGCGCGGGCTCGGCGACCGCCGGGATCGTGGTCAACAGCGACGACGTGATCGTCGACCACACCTGGATCTGGCGCGCCGACCACGGCGCCGGCGTCGGCTGGACGGTCAACCCCGCCGACTACGGCCTGCTGGTCCGCGGCGACGACGTGCTCGGCACCGGCCTGTTCGTCGAGCACTTCAAGAAGTACGACGTCGAGTGGTCCGGCGAGCGCGGTCGGACGATCTTCTACCAGAACGAGATCGCCTACGACGCGCCGAACCAGGCCGCCGTGCAGAACGGTGCCACCAAGGGCTGGGCCGCCTACAAGGTGGACGACAACGTCACCACCCACGAGGGCTGGGGCCTCGGCAGCTACTGCTACTTCAACGTGGACCCGAGCATCCGGATGGACCACGGCTTCGAGGCCCCGGTCCGGCCCGGGGTGCGGTTCCACGACCTGCTGGTGGTCTCCCTGGGCGGAAACGGCCAGTTCGAGCACGTGATCAACGGCACCGGCGGCGCGACCTCCGGCACCTCCACCGTCCCCTCGACGGTGGTCGCCTTCCCGTGACGCACCGCTGACGCCCTGAGCTCTCCCTGACGTCCCCGACCGCCGTCGGCCCCGCACCGGGGTCGGCGGCGGCCGGGGTGACCGGGGGCGGCCGGCGTGACCGGGCGCGGCCGGTCAGTGCCGGAGGGCGAGGCGCAGGGCCAGGCCGAGCACCACGGCGTTGCCGAGGAGGCCGGTGAGGAGCCGGCCGCGGGGGCCGGTCAGCAGGCGGCGGAGCAGGGCGCCGCCGGTGGCGAGCAGGGCCTGCCAGCTGGCCGAGGCGGCGAACGCGGCCAGCACGAAGACCAGGCCGGGCCCGAGACTGCCGGGCCCGGTGCGGCCGCCCAGTACCAGGGCGCTGAAGTAGACCACGGTGAGCGGGTTGAGGAGGGTCAGGCCGAGCAGCGAGGCGTAGGTCCGCCCCGGGGAGGCGGGCGGCGGCGGCGGTGGCCCGGCCGGGTCCCGGTCCGCCCGGTGGCTGCGGAGGGTGGCGCGCAGCCCGTGCGCGGCGAGGAGGACGAGGACGGCCGCGGCGGTGAGTTCGAGGGCGCCGGCGGCCGGGGCGAGCAGCGGGGCGAGTGCCGCGCCGCCGACCAGCGCGACCATGGCGTACAGGCCGTCGGCGGTGGCCACGCCCAGGGCGGCGGCCATGCCCCGGGCCAGCGAGACGCGGGAGGCGAGGGTGACGATCAGGACGGACATCGCCCCGACCGGCACGGCGATGCCGTAGCCGGCGAGGAGCCCGGAGAGCAGGGCGTCGGTCATGGGGGGTTCCCGGTTCGGGCGGGGCGGGCAGGGGGTGGTGGCGGGGAGCGTAGTGCGCGATCCCCGGGCCGGGCCACCGGTTATCCGGGCGAACCCGGATCCCCTCCTCGAACCCCCGGCGCCGGCCCGGCGGCGGTCGGCGCCGCCGGGCGGGCCGTCACTCCACCGCGGTGAGGACCGCCGGCATCGGGCCGTCCGGGCGGACGGTGATGCCGTACGCGGCGCCGGTCGGCTTGGCGAGGAAGCGCACCGCGAAGGCGGGCAGCAGGAGTTCGAGCAGGGCGACCGACTCGCGGAGGGCGAACTGGGTGCCCAGGCAGGCGCGTGCCCCGAGGCCGAAGGGGAGGTAGGCGCCGAGGTGGGCCGGGCGGGTGCCGGTGGTGGTGAAGCGGGTGGGGTCGAACCGCTCCGGGTCGGGCCAGAGCGCCGGGTCGCGGTGGGTGAGGTAGGGGCAGACCAGCAGGTCGGTGCCGGCCTCGACGCGGTGGCCGGCGAGGGTGTCGTCGGTGAGCGCGTGCCGGGGGAGGATCCACGCGGACGGGTAGAGCCGCAGGGTCTCGCTCACCAGCGCCTGCACCGCCTCGCGGCGTTCCGGCGAGCCCTCGGGGCCGGCGTCGAGGGCCCACTGCCGGGCGTCCGGGGCGGCGTCGAGGAGCAGGAACAGCCAGCCGAGGGTGGTGGCGGTGGTCTCGTGGCCGGCGACGAGCAGGGTGACCAGTTCGTCGCGGATCAGCCGGTCGGTGTACTCGGGGTGCTGTTCGGCGGCGTCGAGCAGGACGCGCAGCACGCCGGGGCCGTCGGGGCCGTCCTCGCGGCGGCGGGCGGTGGCGATCGCGGCGTGCGCCACCGCGTCGATGCGGGCCAGGTCGTCGGCGACGGCCTCGTGGGCCTGCTCGCCGTCGGGGAGTCGGGGGAGCGCGGCGACCACTGCGGGGATCCGGTCGAGTTCGCGCTCGGTGGTCTCCTCCAGGGGGTGGCCGGTGAGCGCGCGCCAGATGGTGTCGAGGGCGAAGTGCCGCATCTCGTCGCCGAGGTCGACGCGCTCGCCGGCGCGCGCGTACCCGGCCCAGCGGTCGGCGGTGCGGCGGGCCGCGGCGGCGATCCGCTGCTCGTAGCGGCGCATCCCGGTGCCGGTGAACTGGGCCTGGAGCATGCGGCGCTGGCGCTTCCAGGCCTCGCCGCTCGCGGAGAGCACGCCCTCGCCGGCGAGCATCCGGGCGCGGTGCGAGCGCTTGACGTACCGCTCGGGGTGGCGGCCCAGGACGTGCTGGACGGCCTCGGGGTCGGTGACCAGGACGGTGGGGCGCGGGCCGATCCGGAACGCCGCGACGCCGCCGAGGCGCTGCCGGGTGCGGGCCAGCAGGTCGATCAGCTCGGCCTCCTCGGTGCGCCACTCCTCGGCGGCCTCGGGCGGCAGTTCGGGGACCGGCGGGGCGGCGGCGGGGGAGGGTCCGGGGTTCGCGGTGGTGGTCACGGGGGTGCCTCCTCGGTCGGCGGCTCGTGGCTGGCGACGGACCGGGTACGGCGGTCCGCGCCGACCTCACGTCAGGACGGTCCGCGCCGACCTTACGTCAGGACGGACCTCCGGCGTGACCGTCCGACCACCGGGCGTCAATTCGGTGAAGCCGGGTGAATCCCTTGTGGATCTGGATCACGATTGCGCAGTTACTCGCTGGTATTGATCATGAGTGGGCGCTTTGCCTGTTTTTGCGGGGATGTTGACGGGCCGTTGGCATTCCCTATGCTCCGGTCTCCGCCGTCCTCCTCACTCATCGACGGCGGTCGAGGAGATCCCATGAAGCACGCCATACCCGGTGGCGTTCCCCGCAGAGCACCTGCGGTCCTCCGGGCCCTGAGCGGTACGGTCGCGACGGCGGTGGCGGTGGCCCTGCTGGCCGGCACCCAGCCCGCGCTGGCCACCCCGGCCACCGACCCGGCCCGTCCCCAGCAGCCCGGCGCCAACGGCGCCGCGGCCGCGAGCGGCACCGCCGCCGACGTCCCCGCCGCCCGGATCGCCGCCCGGCTCTCCGGCAAGCGCGTCGAGGCGCTCTCCGAGCGCACCGAGACCTCGACCACCTGGGTCGAGAAGGACGGCACCCTCACCACCGACCTGTTCGCCGGCCCGGTCCGCTTCCAGCGCGACGGCGGCTGGACCGACGTCGACCTCACCCTGCAGGCCGCCGCCGACGGCTCCGTCCAGCCCAAGGCCCACCCCCGCGGCCTCAAGCTGGCCGGGGCGGGCGGCGAGCGGGTCAAGTCCCTCAAGGAGGCCCAGGCGGCCGGCGCCGAGGCCCAGGCCCAGGACGGCGGCCGACAGGCCCGCAGCCTGGTCACCCTCGGCTCCGGCGACCAGCAGGTCGAGCTCCAGTGGCTCGGCGGCCTGCCCGCGCCCGAACTGGACGGCACCCGCGCCACCTACCGGGACGCCGTCGCCGACGGCGCCGCCGACCTGGTCGTCGAGGCCACCCGCACCGGCTTCGAACAGTTCGTCACGGTCAAGCAGCGCCCCACCGCGGCGGGCTTCTCGTACACCATGCCGCTGCGCGCCAAGGGCCTCAAGGCCGAGGCGCAGCCGGACGGCAGCGTGCTGTTCACCGACCGGAAGACCGGCGAGCAGCGGGCCGTGCTGCCCGCCCCGGTGATGTGGGACGCCACCACCGCGCCCGGCTCCACCGAGCACGCCCGGCAGGCGAAGGTCGGCCTGAAGGTCGTCCAGCACGGCGACCGGATCGACCTGGTCTTCACCCCGGACGCGGCGTTCCTGGCCGACCCGGCGACCACCCGGTCGACTGGTCGGCCGACACCGAGATCTACTGGGGCAACTCCGGCACCAAGAACGCCGACGGCAGCTCCCGCGAGGCCCGCGCCTTCATCAACTGGAGCACCGGCCCGATCGCCGACGCGCTGATCACCAAGGCCACCCTGTCGCTGTACAACATCCACTCCGGCAACAGCGACTGCCTGCCCTACACCTGGGAGGTCTGGGACACCGGGCTCGCCTCCACCGCCTCCCGGTGGACCGCCCAGCCGGCCTGGAACAGCAAGAAGGCCACCTCCACCGAGACCAAGGGCCGCGACGCCTGCGGCGGCGACGGCTGGATCAACGCCGACGTCACCAACCTCGTCCAGACCTGGACCTCGGCCAAGAACACCACCTCCGGCATGGGCCTGCGCGCCCCGGACGAGGTCTCCACCAAGTACTGGAAGGAGGTCAACTCCGCCAACGCCGCGAGCAACGTCCCCAAGCTGACGGTCAGCTACAACTACCGCCCGCGCACCGGCACCGACCAGCAGGCCGGTTCGCCGTTCTACAAGGACACCGCCGGCACCTGGTGGGTCGACTCGACGACCCCGACACTGCGCGACACCTTCGTCGACCCCAACAACGACAAGGTCGACGGCACCTTCCAGATCTTCGACGCGGCCACCGACACCCAGGTCGGCAACGTGCTCGTCTCGCCGTACGTGCCGAGCGGCCAGCCCGCCTCGGTGACCGTCCCGGCCGGGCTGCTGGCCAACGGCAAGACGTACAAGTTCCGCACCTCGCCCTACGACGGCCTGCACTACAACAACACCTGGTCGGCCTGGGCGTACTTCACCGTCGACACCGCCGCGCCCTCCGCGCCGACCGCGATCACCTCGACCGACTACCCGTCCGGGCAGTGGGTCAGGGGCGCCGGCCAGAGCGGCGTCTTCACCGTCACGCCGCCCGCCGGCGACCAGAACGCGCTGGAGTGGTCGCTCGACGGCACCAACTGGACCGAGGTCGCCACCAGTGGCACCACCCCGGTCGCGCTGACCGTCACCCCGGCCAAGGCGGGCACCAACACCCTCCAGGTGCGGGCCACCGACCGGGCCGAGAACCGCTCCGAGGCGCTCTCCTACACCTTCCAGGTCGGCGCCGGCGGCGTCACCGCGCCCAACGAGGCCACCCGCACCGCCGCCCGGGTGCCGCTCGCGGCCGAGGCCGACGGCGGCGTCTACACCCAGGTGGCCTTCTCCTGGCGGCGCTCCGACGCCGACGCCTGGACCACCGTCCCGGCCGCCGACGTCACCAACGCCGGCACCCCGCTCACCGCCTGGCCGGTCGCGCTGACCGCGGGCAAGAGCCCCGCCCTGGTGTGGAACGCCGCCGCCACCGTCGACCCCGACGGCCCGGTCCAGCTGCGCGCCGACTTCACCGGCGCGGGCGGCGCCGCCGTCTCCGCCGAGCCGGTGCACGTGATCGTCGACCGCAAGGCCGACGGCGCGACCACCGTCGAGGCCGGACCCGGCACCGTCAACCTGCTCACCGGCGACCTCACCGTGAGCAGCACCGACGCCTCCTCCTTCGGCATGACGGTCAGCCGCACCCACTCCTCCCGCGACCCGTACGCGGCCGCCAACCAGACCGGCCGGGCGGCCATCTTCGGCCCCGGCTGGGTCTCCGGCGTCGGCGCCGACTCGCTCGGCACCGGCTTCACCGAGATCCGCCGCACCTCGGCGACCTCGCTCGACCTGGTCGCCGGTGACGGCACCTCGGTCGGCTACACCGCCAACGCGGCCGGCAACGGCTGGGTGCCCGAGCCCGGCAGCGAGCACCTGACGCTGCGCGGCTCCTTCACCACCGGGGACTTCACCCTCTCCGACACCGACGGCGCCGTGCTGACCTTCACCAAGGCCGACCCGGCCGCCACCACGTGGACGGTCTCCACCAGCCTGATGGACGGCCTGTCCGACACCACCAGCAGCATCGTCAACGAGACCGTCACGGTCGGCGGCAAGACGCTGACCCGTCCGAAGATGCTGGTCGCCGCGACCACCGCCGTCCCGGCCGCCACCTGCTCGGCCGACCCGACGGTCAAGGGCTGCCGCGTCCTCCAGCTGGTCTACGGCGGCGCGACCACCGCGACCGGCAGCACCGACCCGGCGACCTTCGGCGACTTCGCCGGCCAGGTCAGCGGCATCAAGCTCTGGGCCACCGCGCCCGGCGCCGCCAACGCCACCGCCACCGACGTCGCCGCCTACCGCTACGACAGCACCGGCGCGCTGCGCCTGGCCTGGGACCCGCGCCTGGGTACCGCCTCCACCACCCGGTACGACTACGTGACCGGCACCGGTGCGGCCGGCGCCCTGGAGGCCGTGCTGCCCCCGGGCGTCACCGGCGGCTACCACCTCGCCTACGGCAACGTCCCCGGCACGCCCGCCTCCGGCGAGGGCATGCTCACCAAGGTGTGGACCAGCACGCTGGCCCAGGGCACCACCGCCACCGTCAACGGCACCGCGACGACCAGCTACGTCTACGGCGTCCCGCTGACCGGCGCCAAGGCCCCCGAGAACCTCTCGGCCGCCGCGGCCGCCGGCTGGGGCCAGACCGACCTGCCGACCGACGCCACCGCGGTGTTCCCGCCCGACCAGGTCCCCGCCTCCCACAACGGCGCCGACCTCGGCGCGGGCGACTACGGCCGCGCCGTCGTCGACTACCTCGACGCCTCCGGGCAGCAGGTCAACTCCGCGGCCCCCGGGCACCGGATCAGCACCACCGAGTTCGACCGCTGGGGCAACCAGGTCCGCAGCCTGACCGCCGCCAACCGTGAGCTCGCCCTCGGCACCGCCCCGGGCGCCGCGGCGAAGCTGGCGGACCTCGGCATCGACACCCTGCCCACCGGCGAGCGCGCCCGACTGCTCTCCACCGGCACGGTGTACAGCGCCGACGGGCAGCGCGAGACCGACGTCTACGGCCCGCTGCACCGGGTCACCCTGGCCGCCGACGCCACCGCCGGCGCGACCGTCCTCGCCAAGGCCGGCAGCCAGGTCCTGGCCCGCACCCACACCGTGAAGACCTACGACGAGGGCCGCCCGACCGACGGCACCGCCAAGGTCCGCGACCAGGTCACCACCACGGTGACCGGCGGCTGGCTGCGCGCCTGGCCGGACGTCTTCGCCGAGCAGCGCAAGGACACCACCGTCTACGACTGGGCGCTCGGCCTGCCGACCCGCTCCGTCCAGGACGCCGGCGGCCTCGCGCTCACCACCGTCACCGGCTACGACGCCAAGGGCCGCACCGTCTCCACCGCGCTGCCCGCCTCCAACGGCAACGACGCCGGCACCACCCGCACCACCTACTGGACCGCCGACGGCACCGGCCCCTGCGCCGGCCGCCCGGAGTGGGCCGACCTGGTCTGCCGCACCGCCCCGGCCGGTGACATCACCGGCGGCGGCGCCAACCCGGCGCAGACCGTGACCAAGACCGTCCAGTACGGCCTGTTCGGCCAGATCGCGCAGACCGACGAGACGGCCAACGGCTCCACCCGCACCACCGTGATCACCCCGGACGCGGCCGGCCGCGCGGTCGCCACGACCGTCACCGGCGGGGTCGGTGCCACCGTCCCGGCCGTCACGGTCAGCTACGACCCGGCCAACGGCAAGGTCACCCGGCAGACCTCCGCCACCGGCGGCACCATCAGCCGGGCCTACGACGCGCTCGGCCGCCTGATCTCGTACACCGACGCCGACGGCGGGGTCACCACCACCGAGTACGACGCGCTGAACCGGCCGGTGAAGACCACCGACAGCGTGCCGTCCACCACCACCTACGGCTACGACACCGCCGTCGACCCGCGCGGCACCCTCACCTCGGTCACCGACTCGGTGGCCGGCACCTTCACCGCCCGCTACGACGCGGACGGCGCCGTCACCACCCAGGGGCTGCCCGGCGGGTACACCCTGACGGTGGGCCAGGACCCGTCCGGCGCGGCCGTCAACCGCACCTACACCAAGGACGCGGACGGCACCGTCGTCCTGGTCGACGGCATCACCGAGACCGTCCACGGCCAGTGGGCCACCCACACCGGCACGCCCGGGGTGACCGCGGCCCAGACGTACGCCTACGACGGCGCCGGCCGGCTGGTCAACGTGCAGGACACCTCGGTGGACGCGGTCTGCGTCAACCGGGCCTACACCTTCGACCGGAACACCAACCGGACCGCCCTCGCCACCGCCACCGCCCCGCGCGGCCAGGCCTGCACCACCTCGGGCGCCACCACCCGGACGTCGGCCCACGACAGCGGCGACCGCCTGGTCGACGCCGGCTACGCCTACGACGCGTTCGGCCGCACCACCACCCTGCCCGGCACCACCCTCGGCTACTTCGCGAGCGACCTGGTGCAGCAGCAGACCACCGGCGCCAACCGGCAGACCTGGACCCTCGACGCCGCCCAGCGCCACCGCGCCTGGACCGCCGAGACCAACAACGCCGGTACCTGGACGGCCACCGCCGCCCGGGTCAACCACTTCGCCAACGACGGCGACGGCCCGCGCTGGATCACCGAGGACGCGGCCGGCAACGTCACCCGCAACGTCGCGGGCGCCGGCGGCGAGCTCGCCGCCACCACCGCGAAGACCGGTGCCACCAGCACCGTCCTGCAGCTGACGAACCTGCACGGCGACGTCGCGCTGCGGCTCCCGCTGGACACCGCCGTCGCGCCGACCGTCCTCGACCACGACGAGTACGGCAACCCGCGGGCCGGCCAGGCCGCCGTGCGCTACGGCTGGCTCGGCGGCCAGGTCCGCTCGGACGAGACCCCGAGCGGCCTGACCATGATGGGCGTGCGGCTGTACAACCCGGCCACCGGCCGCTTCCTGTCCGCCGACCCGGTGGCGGGCGGCAACGCCAACGCCTACGAGTACACCCACGCCGACCCGCTCAACCGCTACGACCTGGACGGGCGCTTCGACTGGCGGCGCCACTACGAGGAGGCCAAGGCCTGCGGCCGGCTCGGCATCTGGGGCTGCGCCTTCGCGACCACCATCTCCGGCATCGCGATGAAGATGACCGGCAGCGGTGCCCGCAACAACGCCACCCGGCACTTCATGTGGCAGTCCGCGCTGACCTTCTTCTTCGGCTACTACGCCGCGAAGCGGATCGGCGACGCCCACGAGTACGGCGAGACCTGCCCGCGCACCGGGCGGTGCGACACCGCCATCGACAAGCACAACAACGTGATCGCCCGGAACTTCGCCTCCAGCTGGGGCGGCTGGCGGATGATGTTCGTCTCGTACGTCTTCTACGGCCTCTACGGCCTGATGTACAACCTGCGGGCCTACGGCCGCTACTACTACGACGTGGGGGTGCTCTGGTAGGCCTCCGCTGAACCACCCCTGAAACACGACCGGACCACGGGGACGGCGTACGCTCCGGCGTGCGCCGTCCCTGCCCCGTTCCCCCGCCCCGCC
>JOHN01000091.1 GCA_000719695.1 Streptomyces sp. NRRL F-6131 | reverse complement strand
CCCCCTCCCAGTCCACCCAGAGTCCAAAGCCCCCGCCACCCGACCCAACGGTCCCGCCTCGGCCGGGCCACAGACATCGGCGGCCCGGCCGTGCACCCTTGCGCAATCCTCAAGAAAGTCGTTCCAAGCCGGGAGATATCAGAAAGAAGGAATCGGCCGCCCAGTCCACGGACTGATTCCCGAATCAAACAACCGGATCTCTTCGCGCCAGTTCAGAAACCTGGGGCTTTCCATTCCCCAAAGGGACACCTCGCCGATCGGAATGCTGTCGATGCGGGAGCATTGGACGAGCCCTGGCTACGCGGGTGTGGGAGAGACCGCCGGGATTCCGGCGACGCCGGTCGGGTGCTTCCTGCTTCTCCTGGTTGATGTCGCCGTACCTTGAACTGCTCGATGCGCTGCTCGTGCTGCCGTAACCGCCCAGCCCCGCCACGTTGGCGCCCGCCACCGGCATACCCGGCATGGCCGCGGTGTTCGTTCCGAGGGCGCGATGGCCCGCAACGTTGGGCGCGTACGGGGCGGCGGGCTGCGCGGCGGCGGGAGCAGGATTCACGCCCGGCCGGATGACGATGGAGCCGCCGAACGGCCCGCAGCCTCCGAAATTGATTCCACCGCTGTTGCCGACCGCAGGGACTGCCGAGGCAACGGCCGCCGGTCCTCCGCAGCCACAGTGCGAGATGTTCTCGTGTCCCGATGGGTCCACACCGTTGAGCGGACTGGCATTGGCGTAGGTGTAACGGTTGGCCTGGACCGACGGGGACGGATTCAGCTGCCACGAGTCACGGAAGGTGAAGCCGCCGGTCCCCGGGCGGTACCGGCGAGCCTGCATGTTGACGTCGCCGGTGGTCGGGTCGGTCCAGCCGGACTGGTAGCCGAAGCTGGATCGTGTGCCGCTCTGGGCGACGGGCTCGCCGAAGGGATCGTAGGTGGTGCTGCCGACCCCTGCGGTGCCGTTGAGGGTCGCGGCTCGCCGCCCAGGTCTGGTACTCGGCGGCGTAGCTGCTCGGGGGAGCGTACGGCCGCGACGCGCGCGGGGGGCTGGCTCAGGGCAGGGTGAGGATGCGGGGTCCGGCCTCGGTGATGGCGACGGTGTGTTCGACGTGGGCGGCGCGGGTGCCGTCGGTGGTGCGCAGGGTCCAGCCGTCGGGGTCGGTGGTGTGGCCGTCGGTGCCGCCGGCGATGAGCATCGGTTCGATCGCGAGGACCAGGCCGGGCTCGAGGGGGAAGCCGCGGCCGGGGCGGCCCTCGTTGGGGAGGTGCGGGTCCTCGTGCATCCGGCGGCCGATGCCGTGGCCGCCGTACCCTTCCAGCAGTCCGTAGCGCGCGCCGCGGGCGACGGTGCCGACGGCGTGGGCGATGTCACCGGTCCGGTGGCCGACCACGGCCGCCGCGATCCCGGCCGCCAGGGCCCGGCGGGCGGTGTCGATCAGCCGCACGTCCTCGGGGCGGGGCGTGCCGACGGTGAAGCTGACGGCGGCGTCGCCCGCCCAGCCGTCCAGGACGGCGCCGCAGTCGATGCTCACGAGGTCCCCGTCGCGCAGCCGGTAGCCGTTCGGGATGCCGTGCACCACGGCGTCGTTGACGGAGGCGCAGATCACCGCCGGGAACGGGACGGGGGCGAAGGACGACCGGTAGCCGAGGAAGGGTGAGGTCGCGCCCGCCTTCCGCAGCACCTCGCGGGCCACCTCGTCCAGCTCCAGCAGGCTGACGCCGACGCCGGCGGCCCGTTCCGCCTCCGCCAGCGCGGTGGCGACCACCCGCCCCGACTCGCGCATCGCGGCCAGCGCCGCCTCCGACTTGAACTCCACCATGGGACCCCTCCGGGCATCGCTCCAATTCTTATACCGGTATTTCTATCACGGTCGCTCGGGTGGAGGGGCTGGCCTACCATCGGGGGCATGGTGAGGACTCCGCTGACCCCCGGGGAACGCGAGCGCGGCGAGCGCTTCGGTGCGCTGCTGCGCGAGGCGCGGGGCGAGCGCAGCATGGTGGAGGTGGCGGCGGCGGCGGGTGTGTCCGCCGAGACGCTGCGCAAGATCGAGACCGGGCGCGCCCCGACGCCTTCGTTCTTCACCGTCGCGGCGCTGGCGTACGCGCTCGGGCTCTCGATGGACGAGCTCGCCGCCGCCTGCGAGCCGCCGGCCGAGGGCGAAGCCCTCTCGGCCTGACCGCCCCGCGCGGGAACGGCGACGCCGACCGGACGAACGGGGCCGGGCCGGATGGGGGGCCGGGGCCGGGTGGGGGGCCGGCCCCGGGGCTGAGGGGCGGCCGGTTCAGGCGGTGATGCCGCCGTCCAGGACGAGGTCGGCACCGACGGTGAACGCCGACTCCTCCGAGGCGAGGTGCAGGACCGCGGCGGCGACCTCCTCGACGGCGCCGGCCCGGCCGACCGGGACGTCGCCCTTCATCCGGTCCGCCTTGTCGGAGGCGTTCTCGCCGGGCCGGGAGGACATGGTGGTGTCGACCGGGCCCGGGCTGACCGAGTTGATCCGCACGCCGTCGGCGATGTGGTCGCGGGCGGCGCTGCGGGTGAGGGTCGCGACGGCGGCCTTGGAGACGGCGTAGGCGCCGAGGTTCTCCAGCCGCATGTGGGTGCCCAGGTTCGAGGAGATGTTGACGATCGCCCCGCCGCCGTGGGCCCGCAGGTGGGCGATCTGGTGCTTCATCGCGTACCAGGTGCCGTTGAGGTTGATGTCGACGACCCGCCGCCACTCCTCCTCGTCGACGTCGGCGATCGGTCCGATGCCCCCGAGGACGCCGGCGTTGTTCACCGCGACGTCGAGCGCGCCCAGGTGTTCGACGGTCTCGCGGACGAGGCGGGCGGCGTCCGCGGAGTCGGACACCGAGCCCACCACGGCGACGGCGGTGCCGCCCTCCTGCGCGATCAGCGCGACGGTCTCGGCGAGCGCGCTCGCCGTGCGACCGGCGACGGCGACGCGGGCGCCCTCCCGGGCGAAGGCGAGGGCGACGGCTCGGCCGATGCCGCTGCCGCCACCGGTGACCAGGACGGACTTGCCGGTGAAGCGGGCGGTGCTGCGGGTCATGCGGGCACTCCTCGATCGAGGGTCTATATTGACCGTTCGGTTCAGTATCTGGGCAAAAAAATGCGGCGGAAGCCGGGGCGGGCGGAGCCGGTCAGTCCAGCAGGGCGAGGGCCTGGTCGGCGGCGTCCCGCAGGCGGGCCGAGCCGTCGCCGGCCTTGCCGATCACCCGCATGCCCTGGAACAGCACCAGCAGCATCCGGGCCAGCGCCTGCGGGTCGCGCCCCTCGGGCAGCTCGCCCTGGGCGCGGGCCCGGACCAGGGCGGCGGTGAGCACCGTCTCCAGGTGGAGCAGGCTGGACTCCACCCGGCGGGCGGCGTCCTGGTCGTGCGGGGCCAGCTCGACCGCCGTGTTGGTGACGAAACAGCCCCGGCGCGGGCCGCCCGCACCGTCCTCGGCGGACTCGCCGGCGAACCGGCGGACCAGCGCGCGGACGGCCGGCAGGACCGGACCCGGCTGCGACAGCTCGGCCAGCAGGACCGGTTGCTGCTGCTGGCCGTACCGCTCCAGCGCCCGCAGGTAGAGCTCGCGCTTGCTGCCGAAGGTGGCGTAGACGCTGGCGCGGGCGATGCCGAGGTGCTCGACCAGGTCGGCCATCGAGGTGGCCTCGTAGCCGCGCCGCCAGAACAGCTCCAGGGCCGACTGGAGTGCCGCGTCGGGGTCGAATTCCTTGGTCCGTGCCATGTCTGAAAGGTAGTCGATTCCAGATCGATCGGTCAAGAAAGATTGTTCGAGAAAGGAGGGGAGCCGAGACGGCCCGACCCCGCGGCGAGCACCTACCCCGCCGGCGACCGGCCCGACCCCGCGAAGGGTCGGGCCGGCCCCGGGGTTCAGCCCGTTCAGCCCTCGGCGAGGTGGCGCTCCACCGTGGCGACCTTGCTGGTGAGGCCGTCGGTCACCCCGGCCCGGTCGTCGATCTTGATGACGGTGCTGACCCGGCCGCTGTAGGCCTTGACCGCCTCGATCGCCTCCCGGACGACCGGCATCACCTCGTCCCACTCCCCCTCGATGCTGGTGAACATCGCGTCCGTGCGGTTCGGCAGCCCGCTCGCGCGGACCACCCGGACGGCGGCGGCGACCGCCTCCCCGACGTCCTCGCCGACCCCCAGCGGGGTGACCGAAAAGGCAGCGATCACAGCGGTGTCTCCTCCCTCGCGCCGCGGCACCGGTCCGGCCACGGCCCTCGGTGACCAGGCTAACGAGCCGGTCAGACGACGGTCGGCAGCGGCGGCTCGACCGCCAGCGGGGCGGAGCTGCGGGCCCGGTGCTGCGCCGCCCAGGTGGTGAGCGCGACGGTGCAGGCGTGGTCCAGGTGGCGCAGCCCGGACCAGTCGAGCTCGACCGGCCGGTCCGCGGGGAGGCGTTCGAGGGTGTCGAGCAGCCGGGGCAGCCGCAGGAAGGTGGCGTTGCCGGTCAGCCGGACCCGCAGGAGCGCCTCCTCGCCGCCGGGGGCGGGCCGCTCCTCCACGCCGATCTGGAGGTGGGAGGTCTGCCAGGCCGACTTGACCACGGCCAGGCCGATGCCGATCAGCACTCCTTCGAAGAGGTCGGTGGTGATGATCGAGACGGCGGTCACGACCAGCACCGCCGCCTCCCCCCGGTGGTCGCGACAGAGCGCGGCGATCCGGCGGAGCGGGACGAGTTTGGCACCCGCGTGCACCAGGACGGCCGCCAGTGCGGTCAGCGGGACGAGGCCGAGCGCGCCCGGCAGCAGGGCGGTGAACAGCAGGAGCCAGCCGCCGTGCAGGACCCGGGAGGCCTTGGTCCGGGCACCCGCCCGGACGTTGGTCGCGCTGCGGACGATCACGGCCGTCATCGGCAGGGCGCCGAGCAGGCCGCAGAGCGTGTTGCCGATGCCCTGGGCGGTGAGTTCGCGGTCGTAGTCGGTGCGCGGACCGTGGTGCATCCGGTCGACGGCGGCCGCGCTGAACAGCGTCTCGGCGGAGGCGATCAGGGTGAAGGCGAGCACGGTGCCGGCGCCGGCCGTGGTGGCCAGCGCGCCGAGCGCGGCGTGGTCGGGCAGGTGGACGACGTCGAGCAGACCGGCCACCTCGACCCGGGCCACCGGCAGGTCGGCGAGGGCGGTCACGGCGGCGGCCAGGCCGACGGCGCCCAACGGGCCGGGCACGGCCCGGGCGAGCCGGGACGGCAGGTGCTTCCAGCCGACCAGCACCAGCAGGGTGGCCGCGCCGAGCGCCAGGGCCCCGCGGTCGGCAGCACCGGAGACGACGTCGCGCAGCAGGGCCGGCAGACCGGCGATCTTCTCCGGTCCGGTGCCGGGGCCGCGGCGGTCGGCGAGCGCGTAGAGCTGGCCGAGCAGCAGGGTGAGGCCGATGCCGGCCAGCATGCCGTGCACCACGGAGGCCGACATGGCGCGGAACCAGCGGCCCAACCGGAGGGCTCCCATGGCGAGTTGGAGCAGGCCGGTGAGCAGCACCAGGACGCCGAGGGCGCCCACGCCGTACTGCTGGACGGCTTCGTGGACGAGGACGGTCAGGCCGGCGGCGGGGCCGCTGACCTGGAGGGTGCTGCCGGGCAGCGCGCCGACCACGAGGCCGCCGACGATGCCGGTGACCAGGCCGAGTTCGGCGGGCACGCCCGAGGCGACGGCGACGCCGACGCAGAGCGGGAGGGCGACCAGGAAGACCACCAGCGAGGCGGGGAGGTCGTGGCGCCAGGGCACGGCGCGCAGGAGGGCGGGCACGGTGGCGGCGGGAGGTGCGGCGGGGCGTGCGGACAGGGCACGGCGTCGAGGCATGGGAAGGTTCCTTCCGCGCTCCCGGCGGGCGGCGCGTCCCGGGCGGTGCAGCGCGGCGGTGACCCGACTGGGGAGACCTGACTGCGGCAACCAGTGCGGTGACCTCGGTGCGCGTGCATCGCTCTACGGTCGCGCCGCCCCGGGTGCGTTGCTGCGAGTGCATGGCTGAGGGTGCGGCGCTGCGGTGTGCTGCTGGTGGCTGCGGTGCTGCGAGGCGGCTGCGTGGCGGCTGGGACGGCGAAGGCGGCTGCGAAGGCGACTGCGGCGGCGACTGGGACGCGCGGCACGGGACGGCCGGCGCGGCGAGCGTGCTGAACGGGGCCGGCGGCCGGAGCTCCCCCGCTCCCCGGACGGTCCCGTCCCCCCGTGACCCCCTTGCCGCGACCCTTGTTGAACATGGCAACCATGACGGGCCCGGCGTGGCACCGACGGTACCCAGCGTCCCGGCGCGGGCCAACCTCGCACACCGTCCCTCCACGCGGAGTACACGCGACGGTCGCTTCCGGGCCGGAATCCGAGGTCGGAGCGGGTACGCGCGTTCGCCGGTCGAGCGGGCGCGCGAGCCGCGCCGACCCCCGACGCGTTCCACAATCTGTTGAAAGCCCTCTTGACGCCCCGACGGCCCCCGCCCTACTTTTCTTCCACATACAGAAACCGTTCTTCCGTATGGTGGAATTCTGGAGATGAGCCCTCCGACCCACTGCGGGCCGACGCAGGAGAGACCCGATGCCCCGAATGACAGCCGCCCGCGCGGCCGTGGAGATCCTCAAGCTCGAAGGCGTCGACGTCGCGTTCGGCGTGCCGGGCGCGGCCATCAACCCCTTCTACGCCGCCCTCAAGGCCTCCGGCGGGATCCGGCACACGCTGGCCCGCCACGTCGAGGGCGCCTCGCACATGGCCGAGGGCTACACCCGGGCGGCCGCCGGCAACATCGGCGTCTGCATCGGCACCTCCGGCCCGGCCGGGACCGACATGATCACCGGCCTCTACTCGGCCATCGCCGACTCGATCCCGATCCTGTGCATCACCGGCCAGGCCCCGGTCGCCCGCCTCCACAAGGAGGACTTCCAGGCCGTCGACATCGCCTCGATCGCCAAGCCGGTCACCAAGGCCGCCACCACCGTCCTGGAGGCCGCGCAGGTCCCCGGCGTCTTCCAGCAGGCCTTCCACCTGATGCGCTCGGGCCGCCCCGGTCCGGTGCTCATCGACCTGCCGATCGACGTCCAGCTCACCGAGATCGACTTCGACCCGGAGGCCTACCAGCCGCTGCCGGTCTACCGGCCGACCGCCAACCGGATCCAGATCGAGAAGGCGATCGCGCTGCTCCAGGCGTCCGAGCGGCCGCTGATCGTGGCCGGCGGCGGCGTGATCAACGCGGACGCCGCCGAGCTGCTGCTCGAGTTCGCCGAGCTGACCGGCGTCCCCGTCGTTCCGACCCTGATGGGCTGGGGCATCGTCCCGGACGACCACCCGCTGAACGCGGGCATGGTCGGCCTCCAGACCTCGCACCGGTACGGCAACGAGAACTTCCTCGCCTCCGACTTCGTCCTGGGCATCGGCAACCGCTGGGCCAACCGCCACACCGGCGGCCTGGACGTCTACACCGAGGGCCGGACCTTCGTCCACGTCGACGTCGACCCCACCCAGATCGGCAAGATCTTCGCCCCGCAGCTCGGCATCGCCTCCGACGCCCGGGCCGCGCTGGAGCTCTTCGTCGAGGTCGCCACCGAGCTCAAGGCCGCCGGCACCCTCAAGGACCGCGCGGCGTGGGCCGCCTCCACCCAGGAGCGCAAGGCGCAGCTCCAGCGCCGCACCCACTTCGACGACGTGCCGCTCAAGCCGCAGCGCGTCTACGAGGAGATGAACCGGGCCTTCGGCCCGGAGACCCGGTACGTCACCACCATCGGCCTCTCGCAGATCGCCGGCGCGCAGCTGCTGCACGTCTACAAGCCCCGGCACTGGATCAACTGCGGCCAGGCCGGCCCGCTCGGCTGGACCATCCCGGCCGCGCTCGGCGTCGCGACCGCCGACCCGGAGGGCCAGGTCGTGGCGCTCTCCGGCGACTACGACTTCCAGTTCATGATCGAGGAACTCGCGGTCGGCGCCCAGCACCGGATCCCGTACGTCCACGTCCTGGTCAACAACTCCTACCTGGGGCTGATCCGGCAGGCGCAGCGGAACTTCGACATCGACTTCCAGGTCAAGCTGGAGTTCGAGAACATCAACGCGCCGGAGCTGGGCGTCTACGGCGTCGACCACGTCCGGGTCGCCGAGGGGCTGGGTTGCAAGGCGATCCGGGTCACCGAGCCGGAGGGGCTGCTGCCGGCCTTCGAGGAGGCCAAGAAGCTGGCCGCCGAGTTCCGGGTGCCGGTCGTCGTCGAGGCGATCCTGGAGCGGGTCACCAACATCTCGATGGCCGCCGCCGACATCGACAAGGTGATGGAGTGGGAGGAGGTCGCCACCCTCCCGGAGCACGCTCCGACGGCGATCCGCCCGCTCGCGCCCTGACGCACCCCCCGGCAGCGGGTTTCCGCGCCCCGGCCGTACGGGTACGTACGACGGAACGCCCGCGCGCCACTGCGGCGCGCGGGCCTTCCCGCCGGGAGGCCGACACCGTGTCCTTCGCGATGAGCAGCACCGAGCGCGAGCACTTCCTGGCCGGCGTGCACGTCGGCGTCCTCGCCGTGGACGGCACCGGGGCCGGCGGGGCGCCGCTGGCCGTCCCGATCTGGTACGCCTACCGCCCCGGCGGCCTGGTCACGGTGCTCACCGGTCGGGACTCCGTCAAGACGCGGCGGATCCGGACGGCCGGCCGCTTCACGCTCTGCGTGCAGCAGGAGGAGCCGCCCTGCCGGTACGTGAGCGTGGCCGGGCCGGTGGTGGCGATCGAGGACCGGATCGACCCGGACGAACGGGCCGACCTCGCCCACCGCTACCTGCCGCCCGCCACCGCCCGGTCCTACCTGGCCGCCACCGCCGAGCAGCTGGTGGCCGACGTCGCCGTCCGGATGCGGCCCGAGCGGTGGCTGAGCGCCGACTTCACCGCGATCGCCGAACAGCTCCGGGGAGCCCCTCCGGCGGCCGTGGAGCGGGTCAGCCCTCGGCCTTCTGACCCCGCTGGACCCGCTTGACCCGCTCCGCCTGGAGGTCGGCGAACTGCTTCAGCGTCCTGTGGTCGCCCTCGTCCTCGTCCAGCTCGATCAGCGAGACGACGGCGCCGATCCGCATCACCATGGTCCCGGCAAGGATCTTGGTCGCGGCCTGGCCCGAATTCCCGTCCTGCTCGACGTCCTTCTCGAAGGCCTGCGACTGCTCGGCGGCGGTCTTCACGCTGACCTTGCGCGCGGCGCCCTCGTCCTCCGCGAACGAGGCCACCAGCGCCTCGAAGACCGGACCGGCGTTCTCCGGCTTGTCGAAGGTCAGCAGGGTGAGCCGGATGTCGTTGGAGGTGCTGGACTCCGACTTGTACCGGACGTTGCCGCCCAGCTGGAGGCCGAGGCAGTCGGCCTTCAGCTTCTTCCGGCAGGTGGCGGACGCCTCGGCCTGCGTGACGGCCTGCGGCGGCTTGGCCCCGGAGGAGCGCTTCCAGCCGGAGGGGAGCGAGGTCTCGCTCGGCAGCGCGTCCCGCACCTGGTCCGGCTCCGACAGCACCACCTTCGCCTGGAACGCCGACCCGGCGCCGCCGCCGTCGGACCCGCACGCGGCCGCGCCCAGCGCCAGCGCGGCGACCGTCGCCGCCAGGGCGAGACCCCGCCCGCGCCGCTTCCACGTGTCCATCCTGTTGTCCATCCCGGTGCCCCCGTTTCGTTCTTCCCCTGAAGATCAACAGCGGACATCAAACCACATGATCATCGGATATTTCCGACCAGCCGTTCGGCCCGGACCGGGCCGGAACACCTGACCGCCCATGGTGGTTGAGCAGGCGGGAGCGGCTACCGTTCCCGACGAGCACCGCCCGTTGTCACCCACTCCCCCTCCGAAGGGACCACCCGTGAGCCTGTACGACATCCCGCTGCGCACCCTGACCGGCGAGACCGCCTCGCTGGCCGACTACAAGGGCAAGGCGCTGCTGATCGTCAACGTCGCCTCCAAGTGCGGCCTGACCCCGCAGTACGCCGGCCTGGAGCGGCTCCAGGCGCGGTACGCCGAGCGCGGCTTCACCGTGCTGGGCTTCCCGTCCAACCAGTTCGCCGGACAGGAGCCGGGCAGCGCCGAGGAGATCCAGACCTTCTGCTCCACCACCTACGGCGTGACCTTCCCGCTGTTCGAGAAGACCGACGTGAACGGCGACGACCGGCACCCGCTGTACGCGCGGCTGACCGAGACCGCCGACGCCGAGGGCCAGGCCGGGGACGTCTCCTGGAACTTCGAGAAGTTCCTGATCTCGCCGGACGGCACCGTGGCGGCCCGGATCCGGCCGCGCACCGAGCCGGAGGCGGACGAGGTCGTCGCCGCCATCGAGGCCGTGCTGCCGGCCTGACGCGGACCTGACGCCGCGCACGCACCGCACGCGCACCCACCGAAGGGCCCGGGGCCACCGCCCCGGGCCCTTCGGCGCGCCCCGGTCCGCGGATCAGGCGCAGCGGTAGGGGAACGAGACCGCGGCGCTCCGGGAGCCGGGCTCGACGATCTCCAGGGTGGCGGTGGCCGCGAGCGAGCCCTGGCCCTCGAAGCTCCAGCGCAGCACCAGGTCGGTGCGGTGCGCGCCGGAGCGGACGTCCTGATGGAGCTCGCCGGAGGTGGTGCCGTCGCTGCGCAGCCAGCGGTAGCGGAGGGTGCCCGCGCGGCCGTCGGTCTCCACCGCGGCCGTGATCACCGCCGTACCGGCGCAGCCCGGGCCCGCCGGGTCGGTGGTCACGGTGACTCCGGTGACCGCGAGGGCGGGGGTGGCGAAGCGCCAGAACAGCAGCGCCAGGACGGCCAGCAGCACGGCCACCGGCACCAGCCACCGGCCCACCCGGCGGCGGCGCGGCTGCTCGGCGTCCGGCGCGGTGCGGCCGTGCCAGACGTCGGCGGCCAGCGGCGGTACGCCGGGGCCGAAGCGCCGCAACTCGCCGGGGGCGAGAGGCTGTTCGGCGTCGGACGCGGCGGCAGCAGCGGCAGCGGCAGCGGCTGACGACGTCTCCGGAGCGGCCGGGGCGGCCGGTTCCGCACCGGTCGGGGCCGGGAGGGGGACGGGGACCGGGACGACCGGGGTCGGGGTGCCGTGCGCCGGGGTCTCCACCAGGGTGGTCGTCTCGCCCGTGTCCCGGGCGGCGCCCCAGACCCGGGGGTCGAGGAAGGTCGCGCTCACGGCCTCGTCGGCGTCGAGCCGCACGGTGGCCTCGGCGTCCGGCCCCGCGGCCGGCTCCGGCGCGGCGGAGCCGGCCAGCCGGACGGTCTCCTCCTCCGCCACCGGCCCGGACCCGAGCCGGACGGTCTCCGCACCACCGACGGCGGCCGGGGCGAGGCGGACGGTCCGGTCTGCGTCCCCGTCCGGTGCCGGGGCGAGGCGGACGGTCCGGTCTGCGTCCCCGTCCGGTGCCGGGGCGAGGCGGACGGTCCGGTCCGCGTCCCCGTCCGGTGCCGGGGCGGAGTCGGGTCGGGGCGTGGGCATGGCTTCTCCAAGGAGCTGGACGGAGACGGGTGGAGGCGGGGACGGGGTGTTCGGGGCCGCGGACCGGCGCGCGGCCCGCAGCGGGATCAGCACGGCGGCGTCAGCGCGGCGGGGTCAGCGCGGCGGGGTCAGCGCGGCGGGTCGCAGAGGTAGGCGGCCACCTCCGCCGAGGTCCGGCCCGGCTTCGCCGCCGCCGGGCCGGTGCCGACCCGGACGCCCCAGGTCGGGAAGGTGTCGGCCGAGGTGAAGTCGTGCGTCCTGGTCACCGTGGCGCGACCGTCCCGGACCACCACCGTCTCGCTCCCGACGTCGACCGCCCGGCCGCCGGAGCTGTGGTACCAGGTCAGCGTCAGCGTGCCGCTGCCCGCGCCCTGGGCGACGACCGTGACCGCCGCGGTGGTGCTCCAGCGCCCGGCGCAGGACAGCGAATCCAGGTTCACCGAGCTCACCGTGAGGGGCGCCGGGGCGATCGTCAGGGTCGGCCGGACCGGGCCGACGGTCACCGACGGCGACGGCGTGGCGCCGGGAACGACGGGCGGCGGGACCGTCACGGGCGGGACGGTCGACACCGGCGGCGGCGCGACGGTTCCCGGCGGGACCGGACCCGACGGCGGCGGGGCGACGGTCCCGGGCGGCACCGGCGGCAGACCGGTGCCGGGCGGCGCGGTCCCGGGCCGGGTGCCCGAGGGCGTCCGGCCGGTCGGCGTCGCGGTGGGAGCGGCGCCCGGACTGCTCGGGCCCGAGGACGGCGCACCCGGGGACGGCGCACCGGACGACGGCGTGCCCGAGGAGGGCGGGTCGGAGGGGGTGGTCGCCTCCGGGGCCGGGGTGTCCCCGCCCTCGGTCGCGGCGGGCGAGGCGGTGCCCGCCGGGTCCGGTGCGCCGAGGCTGGTGGTCGCCTCCGGGGCCGCGCCCCCGACCACGGTGCGGGCGCCGCCGTCGGCGGCCCCGGCCATGGCCATCCCGGCGATGGTGGCGAGGGTCACCGCGCCGGCCGCGACACCGACGAGGGCCTTGCCACGGGTACCGAGCCGCACCCCCCGGCGGACCGGCGCATCCCGGTGGACCAGCGTCTCCCGGACCACCGCGGCCGGGCCGGTCGCACTGCCGGCCGCCGCCTGCCCGGCCGAGGCCTGCCCGACCGCGCCCTGTCCGGCCGAGGCCTCGCCGCCCCCCAGGGCGGTGTGGGCGAGCGAGGTGCCGCCGGCCGCGCCGCCGCCCGCGGCGGGCAGCAGCAGCGCGAGCAGGGCGACCAGCGCCGTCAGGTCGAGCCGCCCCTTCTCCTCCCAGCGCGGTCCGTACCCGGCCGCCGCGACCGCCTCCAGCTCCTCCAGGAGCGCCGTCGCGGTGTCGGGCCGGGCCTGCGGGTCCTTGGCGAGGCCGGAGAGGATCAGCGGGCGGACCGGGTCCGGTGCCAGCTCGGCCGGGATCGGGGCCTCGGTGTGCTGGACGGCGAGTTCGGCGAGGGTGGTGCCGCCGAAGGGGCGGGCCCCGGTCAGGCACTCGAAGAAGGTGACGGTGGCGGCGTAGACGTCGCCCGCCGGGGAAGCGGGGAGCCCCGCCCACTGCTCGGGCGGCATGTAGGCGGGGGTGCCGGAGACGTCGCGCTCGTCGCCGCTCGGCACCGCGATGCCGAAGTCGACCAGTTTGGACGTGCCGGCCGTGTCCACCAGGACGTTGGCGGGCTTGTAGTCGCGGTGCACCACGCCGGCCCCGTGCGCGGCGGCCAGACCGAGCAGCGAGCCCTTCAGCACCACCAGGGCGGCCTCCGCGGTGGTGGCGCCCTCGGCGCGGAGCAGGTCGCGCAGCGCGATGCCGTCCACCAGCTCCATCACGATGGCCGAGCCGCGCTCGCCCTCGACGTACTCGTAGAGCCGGGTGACGTGCGGGGAGTCGATGCCGGCGAGGACTTCGGCCTCGGCCCGCAGGCCGGCCGTGCCGACGCCGCCGTGCAGGTACTTGATCGCCACCGGGGTGCCGGTCTCCCGGTGGCGGGCGAGCACCACCCGACCGCTCGCGCCGGCGCCGAGCTCCCGCTCGTGGAGGTACTCGGGGAGTTCCCAGGGGCGCTCGTCCTCGGGCGCCGGGGTGTCCCCCGCGGCGGGGGCCGCGTCGGCCCCGGTGGGTCTGTGGTCCTGCTGCTTCCGGTCGTCCATCGCTTCGTGCGCTCCCCGTTCACGGCCTGCTCGGCTCTGCGGCGACGCACCTTACGGCACCGCCGACGTTGCCTGGGACGCAGCCCGTGAACAGCGGGTTCCGGGTCGACGGGGCCGCCGGAACACGGGGCGGGTGCTTCGCACACCGTGCCAACCATTCGCCCACGGAGTCGAATCCGGAACGACTTGCGGGACGGCGGCCGGACGACAGCCGGACGACGACCGGACCCCGCCCGGGCCACGACCGGACGCTGTCCTCAGCCCAGCAGCAGCCTGGTCCCCGGGGGCAGCTCGCCGGAGCGGGCCGCCTCGCGCAGGTGCGTCAGCAGGGTCTCCCGGAGCGCCGCCGCCGCCCGGGTCGGCGGGACTTCGTGGCCGTGCGCGACCGCGATGGTCCGCCCGAGGCCCGGCCCCGCGAACGGCGTCACCACCAGCCCGGAGCGGGCCGCGACCATCCCCGGCAGCACCGCCGGCCCCAGGCCCGCCCGGACGAAGCCGAGCACCGCGTCCATCTCGCCGCCCTCCACCGCGAACTCCGGCTCGAACCCGGCCTCCCGGCAGGCCGCCAGGGTCGCCTCCCGCAGGTCGTAGCCCTCCCGGAACATCACCAGCGGCCGGCCGCGCAGCTCCGCCACCCGCACCCGGCGCCGTCGGCCGGGTGCGTCCCGGGAGACCAGCACCAGCTCCTCGTGCAGCAGGTCGGTGAGCGCCAGGGCCGGCGGTGCCTCGCCGCTCGGCGGGGTGATGATCAGCGCGAGGTCCAGCTCCCCGGCCGCCAGTGAGCGCACGAGGTCCCGCGAGCCGCCCTCCCGCACCACCAGCGCCACCCCCGGGTAGCGGTCCCGGAACACCCGCAGGACGTCCGGCACCAGGCTGGTGCACAGGCTCGGCGGCGCCCCCAGCCGCACCCGGCCGCGGCGCAGTTGGACGGTCTCCTGGACGGCGAGGCGGGCGCTCTCGGTGTCGGCGAGGATGCGCCGGGCGAGCGGCAGGAGGGCCGTGCCGGCGTCGGTGAGGGCGATGTTGCCGCGGGTGCGGTGGAACAGCTCCGCACCCAACTCCCTCTCCAGCGCGCGGATCTGTTGCGAGAGTGACGGCTGCGCGACGTGTTCCGCCTCGGCCGCGCGGGTGAAGTGGCGGGCCTCGGCGACGGCGAGGAAGTAGCGGAGCTGCTGGAGTTGCACAGCTCCCAGGATAGGCACGAACTATCGTCACGAGCCGCATCATGTCTTGGACGCACCCTGGCGGCCGTCCCTACCGTTGACGCCATGACAACCGCGACTCGGACGGCCCGGCATCCGTCCACCCTGGCGACCCTCTGGCGGTCGACCGTCGGCAAGAAGGCGGTCATGGCCGTCAGCGGACTGGCCATGCTGCTGTACCTGGTCGCGCACATGCTGGGCAACCTCAAGGTCTTCTTCGGCCCGGACGACCTCAACGGCTACGCGGCCTGGCTGCGCACCCTCGGCGAGCCCGTCCTGCACCACGAGTGGTTCCTCTGGATCGCCCGGGTGGGTCTGCTGGCCGCCGTCGGGCTGCACGGCGTGGCCGCGTACCAGCTGAGCCGGCGGGACCTCGCCGCCCGGCCGAGCAAGTACGCGCACCGGCGGCAGCGGGCGAGCTACGCGACCCGGACGATGCGCTGGGGCGGGATCATCCTCGCGCTGTTCGTCGTCTGGCACATCCTCGACCTGACCACGCTGACGGTGAACCCCAACGCCGAGCACGGCCGGCCGTACCAGAACATCGTGGCCTCCTTCGGCACCTGGTACTCCTGCGTGATCTACATCGTGGCGATGCTCGCCGTGGGCCTGCACGTCCGGCACGGCTTCTGGAGCGCCGCACAGACCCTCGGCGCCAACAACGCCCGCCGGGACCGCGCCCTGAAGCTGATCGCCGACGGGCTGGCCCTGGTGCTGACCGTGGGCTTCCTGTCCGTCCCCGTGGCCGTGATGACCGGAGTGGTGAGTTGAGCGAGTACCCGGACTACACCGTCGGCGAGCCGATCGCCGACACCCGGGCCCCCGAGGGGCCGATCGAACAGCGCTGGGACCAGCGGCGGTTCGAGGCGAAGCTGGTCAATCCGGCGAACCGGCGCAAGCACACGGTGATCGTGGTCGGCACCGGCCTGGCCGGCGGCGCGGCCGGCGCCACGCTCGCCGAACAGGGCTACCACGTCGTCCAGTTCTGCTTCCAGGACTCGCCCCGGCGGGCCCACTCGATCGCCGCCCAGGGCGGCATCAACGCGGCGAAGAACTACCGCAACGACGGCGACTCGGTCCGCCGGCTGTTCTACGACACCGTCAAGGGCGGCGACTTCCGGGCCCGCGAGTCCAACGTGCACCGGCTGGCCCAGGTGTCGGTGGAGATCATCGACCAGTGCGTGGCCCAGGGCGTGCCGTTCGCCCGCGAGTACGGCGGCCTGCTGGACACCCGCTCGTTCGGCGGCGTCCAGGTCTCCCGGACGTTCTACGCCCGCGGCCAGACCGGCCAGCAACTGCTGCTCGGCGCCTACCAGGCGCTGTCCCGGCAGATCGCGGCCGGCAACGTGGAGATGCACGCCCGTACCGAGATGCTCGACCTGCTGGTGATCGACGGCCGGGCGCGCGGGATCGTCGCCCGCGACCTGGTCACCGGCGAGATCTCCAGCCACACCGCCGACGCGGTGGTGCTCGCCTCCGGCGGCTACGGCAACGTCTTCTACCTCTCCACCAACGCCAAGAACTCCAACGCCACCGCGATCTGGCGGGCGCACCGGCGCGGCGCGTACTTCGCCAACCCGTGCTTCACCCAGATCCACCCCACCTGCATCCCGCGCTCCGGCGAGCACCAGTCCAAGCTGACCCTGATGAGCGAGTCGCTGCGCAACGACGGCCGGATCTGGGTGCCGAAGGCGAAGGGCGACGCCCGGCCGCCGGCCGAGATCCCGGAGGAGGAGCGGGACTACTACCTGGAGCGGATCTACCCGGCGTTCGGCAACCTGGTGCCCCGCGACATCGCCTCCCGGGCCGCCAAGAACGTCTGCGACGAGGGCCGCGGCGTCGGCCCCGGCGGGCAGGGCGTCTACCTGGACTTCGCCGACGCCGTCCGCCGGATGGGGCGGGAGGCGGTGGAGGCCAAGTACGGCAACCTGTTCGAGATGTACGAGCGGATCACCGCCGAGGACCCGTACCGGGTGCCGATGCGGATCTACCCGGCGATCCACTACACGATGGGCGGGCTCTGGGTCGACTACGACCTGCAGACCACCGTGCCCGGCCTGTTCGCGATCGGCGAGGCCAACTTCTCCGACCACGGCGCCAACCGGCTCGGCGCGAGCGCGCTGATGCAGGGCCTGGCGGACGGCTACTTCGTGCTGCCGCCGGTGCTGAACGACTACCTGGCCCGCGAGCAGCTGCCCGCCGTCCCGGCCGGCCACGAGGAGATCGGCGCGGTGGAGGCCGAGGTCGCGGACCGGCTGAACCTCATCCTCGCGGTGGACGGCGACCGCACGCCCGACTCCTTCCACCGCGAACTCGGCGAACTGCTCTGGGACGAGTGCGGGATGGCCCGCGACGCGGCCGGGCTGCGTCGCGCGCTGGAGCGGATCCCCGCACTGCGGGACGAGTTCTGGCGCCGGATCAAGGTGCCCGGCACCGGGCAGGAGCTCAACCAGGCGCTGGAGAAGGCCAACCGGCTGGTCGACTACTTCGAACTGGCCGAGCTGATGTGCCTGGACGCGCTGCACCGCGCCGAGTCCTGCGGCGGCCATTTCCGCACCGAGAGCCAGACGCCGGAGGGCGAGGCGGCCCGGCGGGACGAGGAGTTCTCCTACGCCGCCGCCTGGGAGTTCACCGGCACCGGCCGGGCGCCCGTCCTGCACCGCGAGCACCTCGACTTCGAGCACGTCCACCCCACCCAGCGGAGCTACGCGTGAAACTCACCCTTCGGATCTGGCGCCAGGCGGGCCCCGACGCGCCCGGCTCGATGACCACCTACCGGGTCGACGGAATCAGCCCGGACATGTCCTTCCTGGAGATGCTGGACACCCTCAACGAGGAGCTGATCACCCGGGGCGACACGCCCGTCGCCTTCGACCACGACTGCCGCGAGGGGATCTGCGGCGCCTGCGGCATGGTGATCAACGGCCGGGCGCACGGCCCCGAGCGCACCACCACCTGCCAGTTGCACATGCGGCACTTCGAGGACGGCGACACCATCGACGTCGAGCCGTGGCGCGCGGCGGCCTTCCCGGTGGTCAAGGACCTGGTGGTGGACCGGTCCGCCTTCGACCGGATCATCGGCGCCGGTGGATACATCACCGCCCCGACCGGCAGCGCGCCCGACGCGCACGCCACGCCCGTCCCCAAGGAGGCCGCCGACACCGCGTTCGAGCACGCCGAGTGCATCGGCTGCGGCGCGTGCGTGGCGGCCTGCCCGAACGGCTCGGCGATGCTGTTCACCTCCGCCAAGGTGGTCCACCTCAACGTCCTGCCGCAGGGCGCGCCCGAACGCGCGTCCCGGGTCCGGAACATGGTGGAGGCGATGGACGCGGAGGGCTTCGGCGGCTGCACCAACACCGGCGAGTGCGCGACGGCCTGCCCCAAGGGCATCCCGCTGCCCAGCATCGCCGCCATGAACCGCGCGTACCTGCGCAGTTCACTGGGCGGAGGCCGCTGACACCCCAGGACCGAAGCGGGGCGCGCGTGGTGCTCGTGCGCGCCCCGCTTCTTCGACGGATCGTCAGGATCGGTGCTGACCGCCCGGATTTCGCGCTACCGTGGTCCCCGCGCCGAGGAGGAACGCATATGCCCGAGGTTCAGGCCTGCTCCGGGTGCTCCGGGTCCGGCGGGACCCAGAAGACCGAGGCCACGGTCGAACTGGACGAGGAAGGAAGCATGGTGCCGAAGATCCACACCTTCTGGTCACCCTGCGGTCGGTGCCACGGATCCGGGACGGTGATCGTCGGATGAGGCTGGTCTTCGAATGCGTCGAGTGCGGCAGCCATTACCTGCCGCCGGAGGCGATGGTGTACCCCGACGGGCCGGCCTCGCCGGTCTGGTGCACGCACTGCCAGGCGGCGAAGCGGGCGGCGGGGGTCCGGGAGGACCCGCTGCTGGCGAGGGTCGCGCTGGCGACGGCTCGGGCGGCGCGGGCGGGAGGCGCGCGCGGCGGGGCCGGTGCGGCCGGTGCGGCCGGTGCGGAGGAGTCGGCGGGCGGACGCCCGGACGTCCGGCCGTCGCGGCCGCCGGTCTCCCGGCGGGCCCGCTCCGGGCCGGGCGCGCTGCGCAGCAAGCTGGCGTAGCCGGTGTAGCGAGCGGCGGCGAACGCCGTTCGGGAGGGCACCCGGTGCCGGGACCCCGAGTTCAGAAGAGCGCCTCCTGGGTGTCCGGCTCGGCCGGCCGGACCCGCTCGGCCAGCGCCAGCCCCGACGGCGGGCGGCCGACCGCCGGGGTGAGCGTCCAGCCGGTCAGCAGCCGGGTGTCCAGGAGCAACGGCGGCCCGCCGTCCGCCCGGTCGAGCAGCAGGTGCCGGCCGATCGGTGCCCGCAGCCGCCCGGCCACCACCGCGCCTTCCGCCAGGCCCTCGACCGCGTGGTAGGCGTCGGGAGCGCCCCCGGTCAGGCCGAAGACCTCGACGTGGTCGACCACCGGGTGCTCGGGCAGCAGCTCCACCCCGTGCCCGTCCAGCAGGGCGTGCGCCCGAGCCCGCGCGTCCGTCAGCACGGCGCGGCGGTGGTCGGCGTCACCGTGCTCCCACCAGTGCGCCAGCTTCGCCCGGACCTTGAACCGCTCGCGGGCCAGCCCGGAGGCGGCGACGGTGAGTTCGGCGCGCCGGACGGCGGGCAGACCGCCCCGGGCGGCGAACGTCCAGGCCAGCGCGCCCTGTTCGAGCAGCCGGCTGGTGCCGCGCTGCTCGGCGGTCAGGCCGACCTTCAGCAGGCCCTCGCCGAACCAGGCCAGGTACAGCCGGTAGGTGCGGCCGTCGTCGAGGATCTGGTCGCGGGCCAGCGCCAGGCCGCGGTCCACGCTCTGGCAGGGGGCGCACTGGACGGCGCCGCCGGACGGATCGATCTCGGCGTGGTGCGGGCACGGCGTGCGCTCGTCGCGGCCGACCAGCCAGGCGCCGGTGCAGCGGCGCGGGCCGCCCAGCAGCCAGCCGACCTCGGTGCCCGGCACCACCTCGCGCTCGTGCACCCGGCGGCCGTGGACGGCGCTCAGCACCGCCCGGCCGTCCCGCCACGCCAATCCGGTGGAGACCCACCCGCCTGCCCCGCTCACCCGTACCTCGCCCGCGCCTCGCCCGCACCGCCCGAACGGTCGAGGCTACCCGGTGGCACCGACAGCGGTCGCCCCGGCGGCCGCGGCCGCCGGTCGACCCGGTTGCTCGACCGGCGGCCGGGAGCCGGATAGCGTCACGGCATGATCACCACCGACACCGTGACCGATCCCGCCGCACCCGGGCCCGTGACCCCGGACGACCTGGCCGCCGTCCTGCGGCTCGCCGCCACCACCCTGCGCGCCGCCCCCTCCGACACCGACTGGTCGCGGCCGGCCGGCGGCATCGACTGGGACTGCTGGAGCACCGTCGAACACCTGGCGGACGACCTGCTCGCCTACGCGGCCCAGCTCGGCCCGGAGGAGCCGCCGCGCGACCGCTACGTGCCCTTCGTCGCGCGGCACCCCTTCCCCGGCGGGCCGAACAACTTCGTCTTCGCCGAACGGACCGGCGGCCCGGCGGCCCTGGTCGAGGTACTGGAGGCGAGCGGCGGGCTGATGGTCTCGATCGCCCGGACCAGGGGGCCCGAGGTCCGGGCCTTCCACCCCTGGGGGCTGGCCGACCCGGCCGGGTTCGTCGCGATGAGCCTGGTGGAGACCCTCGTCCACCTGCACGACGTCGCCGAGGGGCTGGGCCTGCCCTGGGAACCGCCGGCCGACGTCTGCCACCGCACCCTGGCCCGACTGTTCCCGGACGTCCGGCCCGAGCCCGCCGGCCCCTGGCCGACCCTGCTCTGGGCCACCGGCCGCACCGCACTCCCCGGTCGCCCGCGCCGCACCGCCTGGCGCTGGTACGCCGACGTCCCGCAGGACGCCCCGCAGGACGCGCGGGAGCCGGCCGCCGGGGCCTGACGCCCGTTCACCCCCGGCCGATGTCGCAGGTCGCGGGCCCTTTGCGCGCTCCCCCGGTGCACGTTCTATTGTGGCGGGCGCGGGCGGCGGCGCGGCCGGGAGACGGGCGCCGCGGCGGAGCGGCGTGGAGCGAAGGGGTGGACGTGGCGGGGCGGCGGAACGACGGGGTGCTGGCGGTCTGGGCGGAGGCGCAGCGACAGGAGCAGCGCCGGGAGGAGGCTCGGTGGCGCGCCCAGGCCGCCGAGCAGCGCCGGCGGGAGCGGGAGCAGCGCGAGGCGCAGAAGGAGGCGGCCCGCACCGAGCGGGAGGCGCAGAAGGCCTACCAGCAGTCCCGGGAGGCCGAGGCGGCCCGGCGGACGGCCGAACTCGATGCCCGGGTGGGGGAGTTGCGCGGGCTGCTGGCGGCCGGCGCCGGCCGTCCGGCGTTCCGGACGCAGAGCCTGCTGGCGCCCCGACCGGTGCCGCCGTTCGCGCCGGGCCGGCTGGGCGTGCCGGTGCCGATGCCGGACCAGGCCCGCTACCAGGTGCCGCCGCCGGACCCGGTGCAGGCCCGCAATCCCGGGGTGTGGCAGCAGTACGAGCAGTACGTGGCGCAGGCCAGGGCCCGGTTCGAGCAGGACTGGTACGCGGCGCAGGCCGCCGAGGCGGACCGGCAGCGGCGGCTGGGCGAGTACCACGAGCAGTACCTGGCGTGGGTGGCCCGGTTCCGCCGGGAGGACGAGGAACGGGCCGCGCGGACGGAGGAGTTGCTGCGCCGGCTGCGCTCCGGCGAGGCGGAGGCGGTGCAGGAGTACTTCACCGCGGTGCTGTACGCCTCGGCGGGCTGGCCGGAGGGCTTCCCGCACCGGCTGGTGGCGGCCTGGGAGGCGAGCAGCCGCCAGCTGGTGGTGAACTGGGAGCTGCCGGGCCCGGACGTCGTGCCGGCGACCGGCCGGGTGCGGTACGTGAAGACGGACGACCGCGAGGCCGAGGTGGCCCGCCCGGCGACCGAGCGCAAGGCGCTGTACCGGGAGGTGCTGGCGCAGAGCGCGCTGCGGGTGGTGGCCGAGCTGTACCGGGCGGACGGCGACGGGCTGCTGGCCTCCGTGGTGCTGAACGGCTTCGTCCGCGGCATCGACCCGGCGACCGGCCGCGAGGCGGAGCGCTTCCTGACCACGGTGACGGTGGACCGGGGCGAGTTCGCCGGTCTGACGCTGGACCGGGTGGCGGCGGTGGAGTGCTTCCAGGCGCTGGGCGGGGTGCTGTCGGCGCGCCCCGAGCGGCTGGACGAGGTGCGGCCGGACCGGCTGCCGGAGACGGTCGGCGGCAGTGTGGCCGGGCAGGGCGGCGAGGAGGACCCGGACCTCTTCGAGATGGACCCGATCGAGTTCGAGGAGCTGATCGCGGAGCTGTTCCGGCTGCGCGGCTTCCGGGTGATGACCACGGCGCGCAGCGGGGACGCCGGGGTGGACGTGGTCGCCGAGGACCTCGATCCGGTGACCGGCGGACGGATCGTCATCCAGGCCAAGCGCTACCGTTCGACGGTCTCTCCCACGGCGGTGCGCGACCTGGACTCGACGGTCCGCCACCACGGCGCGATCAAGGGCATCCTGGTGACCACCGCCGGGTTCGGGCCGGGTTCGTACGACTACATCCGCAACAAGCCGCTGACCCTGGTGAGCGGTCCGGAACTGGTGGAGCTGCTGGCCGAGCAGGGCCTGCGCGGCCGGCTCGGCGAGCGCACCCGGGACGGGAACGGCAGCGCGGCGAACGGCAGCACCGCGAACGGCAGCGCGGCGAACGGCAGCGGCGCCGGGCACAGCAGCGGCGGGACCGACGCCGGGCAGGGCGGCGGAGGGAACGACAGCACCCGCGCGAGGACCACCACGCTGGCCCTGTCCTGGGGCAGCCGCACGGCCGCCGGGGACCCGGTCGAGCTGGACGTCTCGGCGTTCCTGTGCGCGGGCGGCCGGGTGCTGGACGACGAGCACTTCGTGTTCTTCAACAGCCCGCAGGACCCGGACGGCGCGATCCGGCTGCACCCCACCCGCTCGGTGCCGGGCGAGCCGGTCCGCCGGGCCGAACTCACCCTGGACACGGCCCGCTTGGCGCCCGGGGTGGACGAGGTGGTGGTGGCGGTGTCCACCGAGGAGGAGGAGCCGCCGGCGCTGCCGCTCGGCTATGTGCACGGGCTGGCGGTGACCGTCGCGTTCGGCCCGGACGTGACCGGCGCCGCGCAGTGGGCGGCGGGGACCGGCGGGGTGTCGGAGAGCGCGATGGTCGTCGGCTCCTTCCAACGGCAGGGCGGTGCCTGGCGGTTCACCCCGAGCGGGACACCGGTGGCGGGCGGCCTGGCCGGTCTCGCGGTGCGCTGGGGCGTCGCGGTCGAGTAGCCGGGCCGACGGCGCGCCTCAGGGCGGGCGTCATACCTGAGGAGGAGGGAACCCCCCGTCGCGCCGCCGGGACGGCGGGGGGAGCCCGTACCCGGGAGCGACCATTCGGTCGCGGGCCGGTTGCGAGAATGGAACGGAAGACGATCATCCGATTCAACTTCGGCCATTCCTTCGGCACCCCTCCCCCTTCGGCGCTCCCCGCCGTCCGCACTCCCCAGGAGCCCTTCGTGACGATGCCCGCAACCGCCGTCCGCACCGGCCGGGCGGCCGCCCGCGCCACCGGCCTGAACAAGGTCTACGGGGAGGGCGAGACCCGCGTCGTCGCCCTGGACAACG
>JOHN01000090.1 GCA_000719695.1 Streptomyces sp. NRRL F-6131 | reverse complement strand
TGACCTGGGCGATGTTGCGCACCTGGCTGGTCAGGTTGTGCGCCATGAAGTTGACGTTGTCGGTGAGGTCCTTCCACGTCCCGGCGACGTTCGGCACCCTGGCCTGGCCGCCCAGCGTCCCCTCGGTGCCCACCTCGCGGGCCACCCGGGTGACCTCGTCGGCGAAGGCGGAGAGCGTGTCCACCATGGTGTTGATCACGCCGGCCAGCGCCGCGACCTCGCCCTTGGCCTCCACGGTGATCTTCTGCGACAGGTCGCCCCTGGCGACCGCGGTGGCGACCTGGGCGATGGAACGGACCTGGCCGGTGAGGTTGGAGGCCATCACGTTGACGCCCTCGGCGACCGCGGTGGTCACCGAGGCGATCGCCCGGACCTGCGCGGTGAGGTTGTCCGCCATCACGTTGACGGACTCGGTGAGGTCCCGCCAGGTGCCCGAGACGTCCCGCACGTCCGCCTGCCCGCCGAGCCGGCCCTCGGTGCCGACCTCGCGGGCCACCCGGGTCACCTCACCGGCGAACGACGACAGCTGGTCGACCATCGTGTTGATGGTCGTCTTCAGTTCCAGGATCTCGCCCCGGGCCGTCACGGTGATCTTCTGCGACAGGTCGCCGCGGGCCACCGCCGTGGCGACCTGCGCGATCGCCCGGACCTGGCCGGTGAGGTTGCCGGCCATGAAGTTGACCGAGTCGGTGAGGTCGCGCCACGTCCCCGAGACGCCCTTGACGTCGGCCTGGCCGCCGAGGATGCCCTCGGTGCCGACCTCGCGGGCCACCCGGGTCACCTCACCGGCGAACGACGACAGCTGGTCGACCATCGTGTTGACGGTGTTCTTCAGCTCCAGGATCTCGCCGCGCGCGTCGACGGTGATCTTCTGCGAGAGGTCGCCCTTGGCCACCGCGGTCGCGACCTGGGCGATGTCCCGCACCTGGGTCGTGAGGTTGCCCGCCATCGCGTTGACCGAGTCGGTGAGGTCCTCCCACGTCCCCGACACACCCGGCACCTGGGCCTGCCCGCCGAGCCGGCCCTCGGTGCCGACCTCCCGGGCCACCCGGGTGACCTCCGAGGTGAAGTGCGAGAGCTGGTCGACCATGCCGTTGAACACGGTCGCGATCTCACCGAGCAGCCCGTCGGCGTCCGCGGGCAGCCTGGTCCCGAAGTCGCCGTCGCGCACCGCGGTCAGGCCCGCCAGCAGCAGCCGCAGATCCGGTTCGCCGACCTGCGCGGCGGCGTACCCGGCGCTGCCGCGTCCTCGTGCAGCGGTGGACGGTGTCGAGCCAGCCATTGAACGTCGCCTCCAGACCACGCCGGCCCTCAGGTCCGGCATCCGAGCGCGCGCACCCCCGCACAGCCGGGGCGCAGGCACGTACGCCCTGGAGGCTACCGCAGCCCTTACACCGGGCGAAAAGTGCCGCAAGGCCCGGAACGGACTCCCCGGCTCGGTCGGAACCACCGAACGCGGTGCGAGAAGCACGGTCAGCAGACCCGCGGAAACCCGCCGACCGGCGGCCGGATCCGCTCCCCGACCGTGCCGCGGCGCACCGGCGGCGACGTCCGCGACCGGCCGTCCCCGCCCCCGGCAACACCTCTGCCGATGAACCGGTTTGGCGCCGAAACCCGGCCCGCCGCGGCCGGCCGGGGTACCCTTCGCACCCTCACCGCGTGCCCCGGTCGGGCCGAGGAGCCCGCGCACCGGGCGGGGAAGAGCGCCGCGAGGACGCTGACCGAGCCGAGCGACAACAGCAGCAGCATGACGGGGATCACAGTCCGTCCTCCCGGGCTCCTACCGTGACGGCGGTGCGGCCGACGTGCGGGCGTGCGCGTCGGTGCGACTCCTCCGAAGCCGTCGCGGTTCCTGACGACCTCGCCCCGGAGGGCCGAAATCGCTGACGTGCCGACCCGCCTGCCCGGCATCCGGCGGCGCTAACCGGCGCGCCCGGACCAGTAGGTCGACCGCCCGGCCGTGCATGAATACGGCGGACCGGGGCAGTCGGCGGATCGCACTGATCGTCTTCGTCAACCCTGAGAGGTCGTCATGCTCGCACTCGTCCTGGTCCTGCTGCTCGCCCTGCTGCTGTTCGGCGCAGGCTTCGCCCTGAAGGTGCTGTGGTGGGTCGCTCTGATCGTCTTCGCGCTCTGGCTGCTCGGCTTCGTCGCCCGCGGCACCAACGCCTCCGGCTCGCGCGGCCGTTGGTACCGCTGGTAGCGGCCGTCGGTACGGCCGGTAGCGGAGACGGCGGCGGCCTCCCCGGTGAGAAGGGTTCACCGGGGAGGCCGCCGCCGTCGCGCGGCCCGAGGAAGGGGCGACGGACCGCGCCGCCCGCTCCCGGGCTTCGGCAACCCGTCGACGACCGGTGAACGGAGCAGCCGTCGGCACCTCATGGCGTCAGGCCGCCTTGGGGAAGTCCTTGCGCTTGATCTTGGCGCGGCGGCCGTCGGGGTGGTGGAAGACGATGCCCTCCGCCAGGCTGCCCGGGGCGTAGCGGCTCTCCAGTTCGGCGAGGAACTCCCGCAGGCCGTCGTAGCTGCGCGGCACCGCCGCGAACACCGGCGCCGCCAGGTCGAACGGCACGCAGAGGTGGTCGTCGAGCTTCAGCGGGTTGCCCTGGATGCGGGGGCCGAGGGCCTCGCAGGGATGCTCGCCGTCCGGCCAGGTGGCGACGTCGGTGTTGCGGGCGGCGGTCAGGATCCACCGGTCCTCGGGGCCGTGCTCGTCGGTGTCGACGTACCAGCCGTCGACGATGCCCTGCTGCTTCTGCAGCTTGCTGGGGTTGCGCCGCTTCTCCACCCGCACCAGATGGCCGCCGCGGACGGTCAGCCGGACGTTGGTGCCGTCCAGCTTCTCGGTGGGCGCGCCCTCGCCGGCGAACACCCAGGCGCACTCGGCGCGCGGGCGGTCCACGACGCGGAAGTCGCCGTCCCGCTCGAACAGCGTGGGGATCTTCTCCATGACCTGCCTGCCTCTCCTGACCTGTCCGACCAGTTCCTCGTGCGTGATCGCCCCCGCGGCCAGGCCGCTCGCCAGTGCCCTCACCAGGTCGGCGACGGACACCTCGGCGTCCACGGCGACGCGCTTCAGCGCCTTCTTCTCCTCCGGGGAGACCCAGGCGACCAGCCGTGACCAGCCCTCGGGCGGGGTCCAGCGCGCCAGCTTCTCCGGGTCCTTGCGTGGTCGGCCGCGGCGTTTGACCTCTTCTTCCATGGCCGTGAGCGTAGGAGCTGATTTGATGTTGTGTCAATTGGCATAACAGTAATTCGACCGTTGTCGGGACGGCGGCGGGGACGGCGGCGCGACGGCAGTGGGGACGGCGGTGGGAACGGCACTCCACCGCTCGCCCACGGAGCGCTTCCCCCGCTGCCGGGGCCGGGCCGACGGCCCGATGCGGGCCCGCTTCACGGTCGAGCCGGGCCTCGGCGGGATCCGCCGTCTCTGGTAGTTCTTGAGGATCGACGAGCAGCGCCGGCCCGACCCGGGCGACAACGACCCCGGCACGCGCGGCTTCCGACGGAAGGACGAAGGATTCTGTGAACAAGACCGACCTGACGGCGAAGGCACCCTCGATCGCGGCCGCCATGGCCGCCGCCGGCGTGTCCCCCGGGATCCGGCTGGCCCAGACCCGGTACCGGACCGCGCTGGTCTCCGGCTGGGGCGTCCCGGCCGGAGCGTCGGTCCTGGAGGTCGGCTGCGGACAGGGCGACATGACGGCCGCCCTCGCCGAGGCCGTCGGCCCGCAGGGCCGGGTGGTCGCCGTCGACATCGCGGATCCGTCGTACGGTGCGCCGATCACCCTGGGGCAGTCGGCGGAGCACCTCAAGGCGACGCCGCTGGGCTCCCGCATCGACTTCCGCTTCGGTCTGGACGTCCTCGACGAGGCGGTCACCTTCCCCGACCGCGGGTTCGACTACGCGGTCCTGGCACACTGCTCCTGGTACTTCGGCTCCCTGGACCAGCTGGGGGCCACCCTCGGCCGGGTCCGCCGCTGGGCACGGAACCTGTGCTACGCCGAGTGGGACCTCGAACCCCGGTCGGCCGCGCAACTGCCCCATCTGCCGGCTGTCCTGATCCAAGGTCAGATCGAGGCGGCCGGGTCGCGGGGCGACGGCAACGTGCGCACGCCGTTCTCGCGCGAGAGCCTGCTCCGGATCCTCCCGGCGACAGGCTGGGACCCCGCCCCCGAGCAGGCCGTCGACACGAGCGCCCTCCAGGACGGCGACTGGGAGGTGGACGCCTGCACGGCACTGCTCGACGACGTGCAGCGGATGGCTGAACTTCCGCAGCCGGTACGGGACCTGCTGCTGAGCCAGGCGGATGTGCTCCGGTCCCTGGCGAAGCCCCGCGGCAACCCGCCGCTGTCGGCCTACTCGGTGACCGCCCGTTGACCGCCCACTGAGCGCCCCCCGACCGCCTACCGCCCGGCTACCGACCGCCCGCTGAGCGGACCGCGACACGGCCCGTGGAGGGAGTCAGGTCAGCCGGCGTCCCCGCCGGACGCGGGGGCTCCGGCGGGTCGGCGCAGGAGCAGGGCCGTCGTCACCAGGGCCAGCAGCACGGCCCCGGCGGCGGTGCGGGTGGCGGTGGTCGGGCCCCAGGCCTGCCAGGCGAGTCCGAAGGCGACGGAGGACGCCAGGTAGGCCAGGGCCTGGCCGCTCTGGACCAGGGCCAGGCCCGTGGTGCGGAGCCGGTCGGGCAGGGCGGGGGTGACCAGGGCCATCAGCAGGCCGTCGGTGGCGGCGTAGAAGAGGCCGTGCAGGGCGAGGACGGCGACGATCCGGGCGCGGCCGTCCAGGGGGCCGTCGACCAGCAGGTAGGCGCCGGCGAGCGCGGCGTAGCCGGTCAGCAGGACCGGCAGTCGGCCGATCCGGTCGGCCAGCGCGCCGAGCGGACCGGCCAGCAGGAGGTACGCGAGGGCGGTGCCGACCGCGAGCAGCGGGAACCAGCCGACGGCGAGGTCGGCGCGGCGCTGCAGCAGGAGGTAGAGGAAGCCGTCCCCGACCGTCGCCAGCCCGAGCAGGACGGCCGCCGCGAACAGGCGGCGCAGCCGGGGGTCGTGCAGCAGTCGAACGGCGTCCCGGGCGGAGACGGCGCGCACCGGTGCGACACCGCGGACCGGGAGGTGGTCCCGGTGCTCGCGGACGAACAGGGCGAGGATCACCAGGCCGAGCGCGGCGATGCAGAAGCTGGCGAGGAACACGGCGTCGAAGGCCTGTTGGGCGACGGTGAGCACGGCCAGGGCGACGAGCGGTCCGGCGAAGGCGCCGACCGCGTCCATCGCGCGGTGGACGCCGAAGGCGCGGCCGAGGGCCTGCGGCGGGACGGAGAGGGTGATCAGGGCGTCCCGGGGCGCGGTGCGCAGGCCCTTGCCGGCGCGGTCCACGGTGATCACCAGGCCGAGGAGGGCGGCCGATCCGCCGGTGGCGAGCAGTCCGAGCTTCGCGGCGGCGGACAGGCCGTAACCGGCGGCGGCCACGGCCTTGCGGCGGCGGATCCGGTCGGCGGTGAAGCCGCCGACGAGGCGCAGCAGCACGGTCGCGCCGGTGTACAGGCCGTCGAGGAGGCCGTAGGCGGCCGGGGCGAGGTGCAGGCCGGTGACCAGGTAGAGCGGGAGTACCGCGGTGACCATCTCGGCCGAGACGTCGGTGGTGAGGCTGACGGCGCCGAGGGCGAGCACATTGCCGCCGACGGCCGTCCGGCGCCGTGGGGCGGGGGCGGGGTCTCCTGGCGCCGGGCGGCTCCGGCGGACGGTGGCGAGGTACACGGGGGCGGTCCTTCCGTGGGGGACGGGCCGGGAGGGGACGACCGGGCCGGGGAGGGGGTCAGCCCAGCGGGGACGGGGAGTCGGCGCCGGCGGCGAGCAGCCGGGGCGCGCCGGAGCCGTCGGCGGGGACGGCCCAGACGTCCGCTCCCCCACCGGCGTGCGGCAGGGCGTACGCCAGGGTGTGGTCGTCGATCCACGCGGCCTGGTCGTCGACGCTGCGGGTCTCCGCGGTCGGGATCTCCACGAGGTCACCGAGCCCGAGCACGGTGAGGCGCCAGCCTCCCTCGGGAAGCGCCTTCTTGTAGGCGATCCGGGTGCCGTCCGGCGAGAGCGAGGGGCACTCGACGTTGTCCTTGAGCGGCTCCAGGTCGCGGGACGCGAAGTCGCCCCGCACCAGCCGGCGGTGGCCGTCCGTGGCCAGGGTGGCGTAGAAGCGGTTGTCGTCGGCGGCGAAGGTGACGCCCCAGACGTTGGCGTCGGGCGCGGCCTTCGCGCCGTTCACGGTGAAGTTCTCCAGGTTGCCGGCGAGGGTGCCGGTGCGGGTGTCGAGGATGCCGCTGCGGGTCGAGAACCGGCCGCCGTTGTAGGAGTCCCCGGTGACGAAGACGGTCCAGGAGACCATCCGGCCGCTGCCGGAGACCCGGGCCCGGTTGGGCAGGCCGTTCAGCGGGATCCGTCGGCGTTCGGTCAGGTCGTGGTCGAGGACGACGACCTGCGGGGAGAGCGCGTCGGCGTGCAGGCAGACACCGGTGCCGTTCGCCGCGTACACACGGGCGCAGTCGAGCGCGGCGGTCTCGCGGCGGCCGTCGGCGCGCTGGATCGCGAGGCGTCCGCTGCCGGTGTCGCGCAGCACCAGGCCGGGGCGGTCGAGGGTGAGGCCGGCCTGCGGGACGCCGGGAGCGGGGTCGGCCCGGAGGAGGGTGTAGCCGATGGCGACGGCCGCGAGCAGCACGGTGGAGGCCAGCGCGGTGAGGATGCGCCAGGTCACGTTGGGACCCTTCGTGGGGGTGATGGGGGCGGTCGGCGGGGGCCCGGCACGAGCGGGCCCCCGCCGGGAGCGTGGCCGCGTCGGGTCGGTTCAGCTCACGGTGATGTCGTCGAACCAGGTGATGCTGGGATCGCCCGGGTAGTCGTCGTCGTGGTTGACGAGCTGCACGGTGTACGAGTGGCCGGGCGTCAGGCTGTCGGTCACCGCCTGCCACCCGCCGTTCGCGGTGCAGGTCCTGGGCAGCGGGGTGGCGGTGGTTCCGCTGGTGTTGTGCTTGACCACGACGGTCGCCCAGGCGTACTTCACGGTGTCCCGGCAGTCGCCCTTCCACCAGACGGTGAGCTTGCCGGCGCCGGGCGGGGCGGTGAAGGTCTGGCTGAGCACCGAGTCACCGGAGGTGGGGGTGGTGGCGCCGGCCGCGCCGCCGTAGGCGCCGGTGCGGGCGGTGTCGGCGACGGCGGTGGTGCCGGTGCTGGTCCAGCCGTTGAGGGTGCCGTACTCGAAGCCCCCGTTGACGATGCCCGTCGGAGTGCCGGTGGGGGTGGGTGTCGGCGTGGGGGTCGGGGTCGGGGAGCCGGTCGGGGTGGGGGTCGGGCTCGGACTCGGACTCGGGCTCGGCGAGGTGGTCCAGATGCCGGTGATCGGGTCGGCGGACGCGGCGTTGCCGAGCGGCGCGAGGCCGTAGGCGTCCTCGATGGTGCGCAGCAGGTTGTAGTGGTTGATCTGCTGGGAGGAGGTGCCGGGTCGGACGTTGGCGCCGACGAGGACGGTGGCGATCTGGTTGACGGAGCTGAAGTTGTCCTCGTCGAAGGTGACCACGAGCAGGCTGTTGTGGGTCTTGGCCCACTGGGCGTAGCCGTCGAGGTTGTTCCGCAGCCAGCTGTCGCCGGTGGGGACGGAGGCGGAGCAGCCGCTCTTGCCGTGCATGTCGTTGCACATGTCCGGCACGACGAAGGAGACGGTCGGCAGTCGGGAGTAGTCGGTGGGGAAGGTGCTGTACCGGACGTTGCTGGCGGCCGGGACGTTGTCGAAGTCGACCCAGGGGTTGTGCTTGCGCACGTAGGCGCCGTCGGAGCTGCTGCAGCCGGTGAAGCCGTCGGAGGGCAGCCCTTCCGAGTACCCCTTGAAGGTCAGGCCGGCGGCGATGAGCTGGCTGCCGAGGTTGGCCTTGCCGGTGAGGTTCTTCGGGCAGCTGTCGTCGGTGACGCCTTGCTGGGAGCCGGAGAACAGTGCGACGTAGTTGCCCTGGCTGGGGTGGGTCACGCCGAACGACTGGCTGAAGCTCGCGCCCTGCGAGGCCAGTGCGTTGATGTACGGGGCGGCGGTGCTGCCGATGACGTCGCTGTAGTCCTTGTTCTCGAAGGGGACGACGACGATGTGGTCGAAGCGCGGGGTGGTGCCCGCGGCGGCTGTGGCCGCTGAGGGTGCGGCGGCCCCGGGCGGGGCGGCGGTCGCACGGACCTGCGCCGTGACGCCGGCACCCGCGAGGGCGGTGACGGCGGCGAACACCGTGGCGACCGCCAGTTTTCTGCCCAGCATGGACGTCCTCCTGTTCCGCTGGTGGAATTGCGGACATCGTGGCGGGGCCGGCGGGCCCGTGGAACCGGAGTCGGCCGACCGGTGGCAGGCGAAGCACCGGCCGCGACGGCCCCGACCAGGAGATTTACGTGACCGCGCCAAAAATCCAGTACTCGCGGGTAACATAGGGTCCCGACGCCATGGACGACGTACTGAGAACCGGCCCCTTCCACAGCGCGCTGCGCTGGGCCATCGCCGCCCGGGGCCTCGGTCTCGACCGGCTCCGCGACCGGCTGGCGGCGCGCGGCCAGGTGCTCAGCGTCTCCACGCTCAGCGCCTGGCAACGCGGCACCAGCCTGCCTCGGCGGGCCGAAAGCCTGCGCGCCGTAGCCGAGCTGGAGCACGTGCTGGACCTTCCCGGCGGCACCCTCACCCGGCTGCTCGCCGAGCCCGGACGGCGCGGACGCTCCGTCGTACCCGGAACGCCCCGGCGCCCCGCCGTCCGACTGCGCGCCCTCCTCGACCAGCCCGCCGACCCGGACGTGGAGGTGCTGGCCGTCCAGCAGGACGTGACGGTCACCGGGACCGGCTGGGCGGCCGCGATCAGAACGGTGGTCCGCGCCCGCCGTCCCGGCGCGGACCGGCACGTGGTGCTCTCCCACTCCGGGGGCGGCGAACCGCCCGGCATCCGGTCCGGCGCCGACTGCACCCTCGGCCGGGTCCGGACCGACCCCGACGCGGGCCTGGCCGCCGCGGAGCTGGTCTTCGCCCCGCTCGGCCGCCACGAGACCTTCGCCGTGCAGCACCACGTCACCGGGCGCACACCCGAGCCCTACTACGGCTCCTGGTTCCACGAGGCCGGCCGCTACTTCGAACTCACCCTGCGCTTCTCCCCCGACGTCCCCGCCCGCCGCGCCTGGCGCATCTGGCGCACCGACGCCGCCACCCCCCACCGCGATCTGGCCGAACTCCGGCTGATCGACGGCACGTTGGCCCATGTCGCGGACTTCGACCTCACCCTGGGCTTCCACGGCATCCGCTGGACCGGCTGAGCCCGGCGCGAGCCGGGAGAGGAGAGGGCCTACGGCGCGAGCGGCCGGGCGGAGGCGGTGCGGGCGGCGACCATGCGCAGGTGTTCCTCGAAGAACCAGCGGGGGTCGCCGCCCATCCGGACCAGCAGGAGGAGGGCGGTCACCGCCACGTCGCAGGCCTCCTTCCGCACGTCGTCCCAGTCATGGGAACGCCCCTTGCGCGGGTTCTCGCCGAGTGCCCCGATCGCGGCCTCGGCGACCTCGCCGACCTCTTCCTGGAGCTTCACGATCTGCACCAGCCAGCGCTGTTCACCGACCATCGCGGTCTGCGAATCAAGGCTTTGGGCAAGGGAGTTGAGAGTGTTCCAGGTGTCGTCCATGGCGGGGGATCCTGCCGCTGTTCGAACGGTTCGTTCAACACGGGCGGTTCCCGGCGAGCCTGTGGCGAACACGGCGTTTTCGAGCAGCCGTCCGGACCGCCGCCGCCCCGGGCCGGGCGGGCGTTCCCACCCGGGCGGCGCGGCTCCCGCACGGATCGGCGCTCCCGCGGAAGTTCACCTGGTCGGGTGCACCCCCGGCCGGGGGCGCGCGGCGCCGGCGGCGCCGGCGGCGGCCGTCGCGTCCGGTGCCGCGGAGACCGGACGCGCGACCGCCGGGTCCGCTCCGGTCGGAGCGGGCCCGGCGGTCACCGGGTGGGCGTCGAGCGCACCACGAGCGTCGGGTCAGCGGACCGGTTGCGGCGCCCGCGCGGCCGGCCGGGCCGGCGCCTTGGCGGCGGCGGGCACGCCCGAGGCCGCGCCGAGCCCCGTGCCGCGGGTCTCCTCGGCCCACAGCACGCAGACCAGCAGGCCGACGGCGGTGACCCCGGCGGCGATCAGCATGGTGGGGCCGGTGCCCAGTCCGGTCAGCCCCAGCGGCAGCAGGTAGGTGCCGGCCGCCGCGCCGATCCGGCTCACCGAGGTGGCCACGCCGACGGCGGTCGCCCGGATCTCGGTCGGGAACAGTTCGTTGGGGTAGGTCCAGTCGAGCACGTTCGGTCCGCCGCACAGGAAGGCGTAGGCGCAGAGCGCGACGACCACGACGGCGGCCGGGGCGTCCGGCCAGACGCCCAGGAGCGCGAGCGGGACGATCATCAGCGCGAAGGACCGGATGATCACCGGTCGGCGGCCCCAGGTGTCGATCAGACGCAGCGCCGGGTAGCAGCCGAGCAGGAAGACCAGGCTGACCAGGCCGGTGCCGAGGGTCTCGAGCACGGTGCCGCCCGGCATGCCGAAGGCCTCGAGGAGCTGCGGCCCGAAGGTGAGCATCGCGAACAGCGGCCCGACCTGGCAGAGGAAGAACAGTCCGCAGAACAACGTCCGCCGCCGGTACGGCGGGGTCATCAGCAGTCGCAGCCCGGTCGGACGGGCGGCCTCGGCGCGCTCGGGCAGCAGTTCACGGCCGTCCACCCGGACCCCGAGGTGCCGTTCGACCAGCCGGACGGCCTCGCCGACCCGCCCGTGGGCGGCGAGCCAGCGGGGCGACTCCGGGGAGCCGCGGCGGATCACCAGGAACACCACGCACAGCACGGCGGAGCTGCTGAGCATCCAGCGCCAGCTGCCCGGGCCGCCGATCCGCAGGAACAGGTAGCCGGTCAGGTAGGCGAGCACGGCGCCGGCGTACCAGGCGACGATCTGCTGACCGAGCAGCCGCCCGCGGTGCTTGGTGGGCAGCCACTCGGCGAGCAGGGACGTCGCGATCGGGTAGTCGGCGGCCACCGCCATGCCGAGGACGAAGCGCAGGAGGGCGATCGCCCAGACCGCGTCGACCCAGAAGGACAGCACCGAGCAGACGATCATCACGAGCAGGTCGGCGGTGTACATCACCTCCCGCCCGATCCGGTCGGTCAGCACGCCGAAGAGCGCGCCGCCGACGAACATGCCGACCAGCGCGGCCGCGCCGATCAGGCTGACGTCGGCGGTGGAGAGCCCGAGCTCGGGACGCATCCCGATGAGGGCGACGCCCACGATGCTCAGGATGTACCCGTCGAGCAGCGGCCCTCCGGAGCAGGCGAGGGCGAGCCTGCGGTGGAAGGCGGTATACGGGGCGTTGTCGATGGTGCGTGACATTCGTTCAGGTCCTCCGGAGCGCGACGTGTGCTCCCGCACCCGTGCGCCGCGTAGACGGTCGTGGGCGGTCCGCCGGTGGGGCGGTCCGCTCGCCCGGCGTCACCGGGCGACCGTCCACAGTTGCCCGGACACGGGGGGCGACCCTCCGGGCCGAAGGTCGGCGGAAGTCAGGACGGAGGTCCCGATTCGGACGGGTCCTCCGCCCGTGCCGGGAGGCGGTCGGCTGTGCAAGCACGGGGCGAGCGCCGTCCGGCGGCCCGGACGCACGGCGCGGTGTGACGCTCGGCACTCCGCGGGGCCGGAGCCGGCCGGTCGGGACGTGACGTCGTTTCGGCGGCGCCTCGGCGGCGGCGCTCCCACGACGACGCTCGGGACGGCGGCGGCGCTCCGACGACGGCCCCGGCCGCCGGTAAATGGGTTGGGCGGTCGGCGCGGGCCTGGTAGTGTCCGGCAGGCCGTGAAAGAACTCGAGGAGGTGAGACCCATGAAGGCTGTTTTCCCATGGGTGCTCCCCCATGTCGTCACGGCGGGCGATTGACACAGGTGTCGCCGGGAGCGCTCTGGCAAGGCTCTCCCCAGAAAGGCAACACCGATGAACTCTGTGCAGTCCCACCTGCCCACCGACGACCGCTCCCTCACGGTGACGCGGATCACCGACACCGAGTGGCACGCCGTGGAGGACGACCGGGTGGTCGGCCGCGGCGACGCCTCGCAGCGGCCCGACGGGCGGCTCTTCGTGAGCGTCGACGCCTGGCACGCTCCGGTCTTCGACCGCATCGCCGCCACCATGACCGCCGACCTGCGGGCTCCGCTGTACACGGTCGTGGACGAGACGGACCAGGAGTCGACCGGGGCCTGGCTCCGGGCCGGCTTCTCGACCGGGCGCCGCGAGTGGGGCTACCTGGTGCCCACCGATCCCCGGGTCACCGGGCTCGAAGCGGTCGATCCCCCGACGGGCGTGACCGTCCTCCCCGCCGGGTCGGCGGAGGAGGAACCGCTGCGCGCGCTCGACCAGCTCGTCCGCGCGGAGGTCGAGGCCGGCGCGGGCTGGCGGACGATGCCCGCCGAGGTGCTGCCCCGGCCCGCCTGGGCCACCATGGCCGACCCGTCGAAGTACGCTGTGGCGCGGGAGGCCGACCACTACGTCGGAATGGTCCGGGTGGCACCACTGACCCGGCAACCGCGGATCGGCCTGATCGCCGTCCGGGCCGACCGGCAGCGCCGGGGCATCGCCCGGGCCCTGCTGGCCCACGCCCTGGGCTCGCTGCACCACTCCGGGAGGGCCTCGGCCTGGGCCGAGGTGGACGAGACCAACCCGGCGGCCACCGCCCTGTTCGAGGGCATCGGCGCCCGACGCGCGGGCGCCACCCTGGAGCTCGTCCGCCGCTGACACGGCACCGGGCCGCACCCCGACCCCCACGCTCCACCCGAAGATTTCCACCCGAGCTTTCCCCTCCCAGATTTCCCACCTACCGAACCGTCATTCGACGGAGAAGTGAGACAGCGTGACGAAAACAGCAGGCGGCATCGAGGTCGAAGGCACCGTCATGGAGTGCCTGCGCAACGCCACCTTCCGTGTGGAGCTCCAGAACGGGCACGTCGTCCTGGCCCACATCAGCGGGAAGATCCGGAAGAACTACATCAAGATCCTTCCCTTCGACCGCGTCCTCGTCGAGGTCAGCCCCTACGACCTCACCCGCGGCCGGATCCGCTACCGCTACCGGTAGCCACCGCTCGCCCCGGGTCCTCCCGGCGGGCCACCAGCCTCACCGGATGCCCCGGCGGACCGTCCTCGACGGTCCGCCGGGGCATCCGGCCCTCCCCGGTCGCCGACCCGTTGTCCGGGCTGCCGGATGACCGGCCGTAAGGTGACGGACCGTCGGAAACGCCGACGGATGTCGACCGCTCGAGCGAGGTCCGAGGGCATGATGAGCCCGTCGACGACCTACGACCTTTCTGGAGTGACCGTGTCGAACATCCCGGCAGACCTGCGATTCGCCGATTCGCACGAGTGGGCACGTCTGGAGGCGGACGGCTCGGTGACGGTCGGGCTCAGCGACCACGCCCAGCGCTCACTCGGGGACATCGTCTTCGTCGAGCTGGCGGAGGTCGGCAAGACCTTCGCCGCCGGCGAGCCCGCCGGTGTCGTCGAGTCGGTCAAGTCCGCGTCGGACATCTACTCGCCGGTCAGTGGCGAGGTAATCGCCGTGAACCAGGAGCTCTCCGAAACTCCGGAGCTCATCAACGACGACCCCTACGAGTACTGGATCCTCAAGCTCAAGCCGTCCGACAAGGCCGAGCTCAAGTCCCTCCTCGACGCCGCCGGCTACAAGGCCGCCATCGGCGAGTGAGGCACCCGGCACCCCCACCCCCGTGCCCGCCACCGGGCCACCGGGCCGCCGGGTCTCAGCGCTTGGTGCCGTCCACGATGACGGGTGTGCCGTTGGCGCCGCAGGGGCTGGCGTAGACGGGGTTCTTCTCGGCAGCCGCCTTGAAGGCCTCGATGCACTGGCTCAGCAGGATCTTGTCGGTGAGCGAGCCGGCGATCGCGGCGTTGGCGGCGGCGGTGCTGTCGGCGTCGATCTTGCGCTTCTCGGCCTCGGCCTTGGCCGTGCGCACGGCCGCCTCCGCCTGGGCGGTGGCCTGGTCCTGCTGGATCTTCTGGTCGATGGCCTTCTGCAGCCCGTCGCTCGGCCGCACGTTGCGCAGGTTGACGCCGTTGACGAGGATGCCCCGCGGGGCCAGCCGGGCGGTGATCAGCTTGTCGATCTCGGAGCTGATCGCCTCCCGCTGCGAGCTGTAGCCCTCGACACCGGTGTGGCGGGCGAAGACGTTCCGGACGATCTCCCGACTGTCCGGGTGGACCAGTCGCTGCTGGACGGCCTCCGCGTTGCCGGCCAACTTGAACAGCTCGGTGGCGTGCTGGGGGTCGATCGACCACTTCACCGTGAGGTCCGCGAACAGCACCCCGCCCTCGGAGGAGCGGACCTCGACGGTGGAGTCACCGGTCAGGTCGAGGTCGGCGGGGCGGGTCGAGAAGGTCGTCACATCGGTCAGCGGCGACTTGAAGTGCAGTCCCGGCTGCCAGGTGCCGCCCACCTTGCCGAGCCGGGTGGGCAGCGCGACCTCGGTCGGCCCGACCACGTGCACGCAGGTGGTGATCCCCAGCAACAGCCCGAGGCCGCCGGTGAGGATGCCGCCGAGGGTGACCGGCCAGGAGCCGATCCCGCGCCACCGCAGTACGAGCAGGCAGACGCCGACGGCCAGGAACAGCAGGGACAGGATGAGCATGGTGAGGTCTCTCGGAGTGGAGTGATCACTACGGACGGCCGCAGCCTAGACAGCCCGTTCGCACCCCGAGTCCGGTTCAGATGATGTTCATACGATCGCACCCCTCTATTGGCCGGCCGACCGGACGGGACGAAGCGTGACACTCCTCTTCCAGGACAGGACCCTCGCGGGCGTCCGGTGACGGCCTGGCCACCCGTCACCCTTGATCAGGGGCAAGCGTGCACCGGGTCGTCGTGGGTGAGGGCGCAGATCATCTGCTCCCCCCGGCGGTGGTCCGGGTAGGTGGCGCGCAGTTCGGCCCGGAAGTCGTCCCACTGCCGCGTGATGTCGGCGACGGCCAGGTCGAAGGCGTGCCGGAAGTTGTCGTCCACCCGCGCGCGGGCGACGTTCTCGCCGTCCTTGGCGAGCACGCCGTCGTGCCGAACCCGGCCGGGGCAGGACCTGGGCGCCTGGCTCCCGGTGGAGTCGAGGTCGGGGTAGCAGCCGGTGGTGAGGTCCCGGGGAACGAGAGCCCTGACCGTGGGGATCCAGTCGTCGCCCTTCAGACCTGCCCAGGTCCGGATCCGGAACAGGTCGGTGACGGTGGTTCGGGCCAGGCCGGGCGGATTGTCGATGCCGACGGGGCCGGAGTCGGCCCGGTCGGACCAGTTGCTGTGGGAGTAGAAGTCCTCGATCTGGTGCCAGCCCCGGCCCAGTTGCTCGTAGACGGCGCACTTGGCGCGGCCGGGATCCTCGTCCCACGCACAGGGCTCGGACAGGTCGTTCGCCCCGGGGATCACCTTGCCGTCGGCGTCGACGAGCCCGTCCGCCGCCGCGACGGCGCTGCGGAACCGGACGACGGAGCTGCGGACACAGGCGATGATCTCGTCGTTCGCCTGTTCACGGCTCCTGGGGTAGCCCGGGGTGTCGAGGAAGTCGGCGTTGTCGCAGTGGAGGAAGCCGAGGTCGAAGTAGGGCCTCTTGTCGTTGGCGCCGATCGCCCCGTCCCTGCCGTCGGCGAACTGCCCGAGGGAGGCGCCCTCCCAGGAGGCCAGCGCCTGCCGGGTGATCGCGGTGTGGTTCTCCGGCAGGAACGCGTGGGCGGGCGGCGCCGGTAGGAGGAGGGCGAGGCTCACGGCGGCGACGGCGGCGGCGACGGCCGGGAGGGCGGCGCGACGGGTTCGGCTGCCGCGGCTGCTTTCGTGTCCGTTCCCGTGTCCGTTGCCGTGCCCGTGTCCGTTGCCGTGTTCGTGGAGAGCATGCACAGGGCGCCTCCGGGATCGTCCGGCCCCCTGCGAACGTCGGTGGTGCCGGGTCACCGGGTCACCGGGAGCAGCGGCGGGGAACCGCACCCGCCACCCGAACCACTGTGCCGGAGTTCCCCCGAACCCGCACCCGGGCCCGGCCGGGCCGCTACCGGCCGCCGTCCTCCAGCAGGGCGCTCAGCTCGGCGAAGGCCGACCGGAGCGCCCTCGGGTTCTCGACCCAGGGGAAGTGACCGGCGCCCTCGATCGTGCGCCGCAGGACCCGGGGGCCGTCGAAGGCCGGTTCGTCGCGCCAGAGGCGCTGGTCGACCACGCGGTCCTCGGCCCCGCTGACGATCAGCGTCGGCAGCCCGCTGTCCCGAGGGGTCCAGCGGGCCCGGTAGACGTCGTCGAAGTGGGCGTCCGCCCAGGCGACCGCGTCGTGACAGTAGGGCAGGTCCGCCAGCAGCTCGCGGCCCGCGGCCAGTCCGCCGGGGGTGAAGCTCCACGGCGCGGCGGCGAGGGTGAGCGCGCGCAGGGTGTCGTCGTTCGGCTCCCGGCCGTAGGCGTCGGCCGCGTCGTCCAGCCCGGGGAGCGGATGGGCGGCGGCCCAGCGGGTGAAGGACTGCCGCCACCCGGCATGGGGTGCGGTGCTGACCAGCGCCGCACCGGCGAGCCGTCCCGCCAGCCCGGGCACGGACAGCAGGAACATCCCGCCGGTGGAGTGGCCGACCATGACCGGCTCGTCGACCGCGTCGGCGGCCTCCGCCAGGACGTCCGGCCACCGTTCGAACGGATTGCCCCGGGCGCCGCCGGGGCCGTGCGGGACGTCCCGGTTCGAGCCGTCGCCCGGCAGGTCGACCAGCCACACCGTGCCCGGCACCCCGGCCGCGTCGGCCAGCCCGCGGACGGACTCCGACCCGAGGCCGGGACCGCCCGGGACGAACAGCCAGTTCCGGCGGCCCTCGCTCCGGGAGACCCGGCGCAGCCTGACGCCCGACGCCGTCCGGCGTTCCCCGAAGTCCCTCGTCACCGCTCCGGTCCCTCCTCTCGGTGTCCACCGCTCGGTACCCAGCGCCCGGTGTCCAGCGCGCCGCGCCGCGCGCACGGTCCGTGCACGGCAGCGTACCGAGGCCGCCGACGTGCACGGCCCGACCCGAACGCCGCCCGACCGGAACGCCTCCCGACCGGAACGCCGCCGGGCGGCCGGCAGAGCCGACCGCCCGGTGCGAACGGCGGAGGTCAGCGCCGGGAACGCCGCGCCCCGACCAGCAGGCCGCCGAGGACGAGGAGCAGCACAGTGACCAGCAGGGCCGGCTTCGGGTTCCCGCTACCGGTGGGCGGCAGCGGCGGCCTGGTGGTCGGGCTGGGGCTGGGGGTGGGCGTGGTGCGGACGAGGGTGGTGGTCGAGCACGTGTCGCTCGCGCTCACCGCCCGTCGCGCGCCGGTCCCAGGGCCGACGGAGCAGTTGGAGCCGTCGGCGGTCACCCGGTTGACGAGCCTCCTGCCGCCCGCGTCCGGCTTCACGGTGACGGTGTAGGTGAGCGTCTCCGTCGCGCCGGGCCGGATGTCCAGCGTCCAGGTCAGTCTCGGCGCGGAGTAGGCCGTCCGCCCGGTGCCCGCCGTGGCGTCGCCGCCGTAGACCGCGCCGCCCAGGACCTCGGAGAGGTCGTCGGTGACCACCGCGCCGAGGTAGGTGCCGGCGGCCCGGTTGGTCGCGGTGACGGTGTACGTGACCACGTCCCCGGGCTTCGGGTTCGCCGGGCTCGCGTGCTTGGCGATCAGCAGGTCGTGCCGCACGGTGATCGGCTCGGTCGGGGTCGCCACCGCCGTGTGGGCGGTCGTGTCCGGGTCCGGACCGCCGGTCACCACGACCGAGTTGACCGGGACGGCCGTGGCGTCGGGGTCGAGCGTGCCGCTGAGCGTCCAGCTCGCCGTCGCACCGACCGGGATCGCGACGGCCGGGCAGGTCGCCGTCCCGTCCGCGATCGGGCACGGCGTCCCGTCGGCGTCGGCCGTCATCGAGGCGCCGCCGACCCCGGCGGGCACCCGGTCCGTGACGACCACGTTCCGGGCCGGGGAGGGCCCGCGGTTGGTCACGGTGACCTGCCACAGGATCTGCTCCCCGGCGACGACCGGGGAGGTCAGGAGCGCCTTGGCGACCGTCAGCCGGGCCTGCGACGACGGCGGCTCCGAGGGCGAGGCCACCGCCGTGTGCGTCGGCGTCACCGGATCCGGACCGCCCGTCACGGTCACCGTGTTGCTCGGCGTGACGGTCGCGTTCGAGCTGAGCGTGCCCTTGAGCGTCCAGGTGAGGGTCCGGCCGACCGGGATCTCCACCGCCGGGCAGGTCGCCGTCCGGCTCGTGATCGGGCACGCGGCCCCGTCGGGCCCGGTCATGGAGGCGTCGACCAGGTCCGCCGGCACGTGGTCCGTCACCACGACGCCGCGCGCCACGGAGGGCCCGTCGTTCGTCACGGTCACCCGCCATTCGATCGGTGCGCCCACCACGACCGGGTTGGTCACCAGCACCTTGGCGACCGTCAGCTCGGCCTGCGCCGTCGGCGAACCGGTGGGCGAGGCCACCGCCGTGTGCGTCGGCGTCACCGGATCCGGACCGCCCGTCACGGTCGCCGCGTTGGCCGGCGTGACGGTCGCGGCGGCGTCCAGCGTGCCGGTCAGCGTCCAGGTCCGCGTCACGCCGACCGGGATCCCGACCGCCGGGCAGGTGGCCGTGCCGTCCGCGATCGGACAGCCGGTGCCGTCGTCGTCCGACGTCATCGTCGCGTTCAGCACCCCGTCGGGGATCCGGTCGGTGACGACGACGTCACGGGCGGCAGACGGCCCCCGGTTGGTGACGGACACCTGCCACCGGATCGGCCGGCCCGGCACCACCGGATCGGTGAGCAGCACCTTGGCGACCGACAGGCGCGCCTCCAGGACCGGCCCGCCCGTGGGGCTGGCCACCGCCGTGTGGGTGCTGGTGGTGGGGTCCGGACCGCCCGTGACGAAGGCGGTGTTGGTCGGCGCGACGGTCGCGCCCGGGTCGAGCGTGCCGGCCAACGTCCAGGTCAGCAGGTCGCCGACCGCGATCTCCACGGCCGGGCAGGTCGCCGTCCCGTCGGCGATCGCGCACGCGGTGCCGTCCTGCGCCGTCATCGAGGCGTTCGCCACCCCCGCGGGCACCTGATCGGTGACGACCACGTTCCGGGCCCGCGACGGACCGTTGTTGGCGACGGTCACCCGCCACTCGATCCGCTGACCCGGCACCACCGGGTCCGTCACCAGGATCTTCGACACGGTGAGGTTCGCCCGAGGCGCGGGCGACGCCGACGGCGAGGCGACCGCGGTGTGCGTCGGCATCGCCGGATCCGGACCGCCCGTCACCGTCACGGCGTTGCTCGGGGTCACCGTGGCGTCCTGCGCCAGCGTGCCGCTCAGCGTGTACGAGGCCGTCTGCCCGACCTCCAGGTCGATCGCCGGACAGGTCGCCACGCCGCTGGCGACCGGGCAGCGGGTGCCGTCCTCGTCCGCGGTCATCACGGCGCCGGACACCCCGTCCGGGATCCGGTCCGTGACCACGACGTTCCGGGCCCGCGACGGACCGTTGTTGGTGACGGTCACCCGCCACTCGATCTCCTGGCCGGGCACGACCGGGTCGGTCACCAGCGCCTTGGAGACCGTCAGCCTCGCCCGCGGCGACGGCGAACCGGTGGGCGAGGCCACCGCCGTGTGGGCCGAGGTGCTCGGATCGGGACCGCCGGTCACCACCGCCGTGTTGGCCGGCACGGTGGTGGCGTCCTGAGCCAGGGTGCCGGAGAGCGTGTAGGTGACGGTGTCACCGACCGGGATCTCCACCGGCGGGCAGGTCGCCACGCCGTCCGTGATCGGGCAGGCCGCGTTCGTGTCGTCCGGTGAGAGCGAGGCGCCGACGACGCCCTCCGGGATCCGGTCGGCGACCACGACGTTGCGGGCCCGGCTCGGCCCGTTGTTGGTCACACTGATCCGCCAGGCGATCGACTGCCCCGGCACGACCGGGTCGGTCAGCAGGGCCTTGGAGACCGTCAGGCTCGCCCGCGGTTCGACCGTCTCGCTGGCCTGCGCGGTCGCGGTGTGGGCCGTCGCCGTCGGATCGGGCCCGCCGGTGACGGTGGCCACGTTGACCGGGGTACTGGTCGCCGCCGGGTCGAGCGTGCCGGCGACGGTGTAGGAGACGCTGTCGCCGGCCGGGATCTCCACGGCCGGGCAGGTCGCCGTGTTGTTGCTGATCAGGCACCGGGTGTTGTCGGCGTCCGAGGTCATGGTCGCCCCGGTGACCATGGCCGGGACCGTGTCGGTGACGACCACGTTCCGGGCCCGGGAGGGTCCGTTGTTGGTCACCGTCACCCGCCACCGGATCGGTCCGCCCGGCACCACGGGGTTGGTCAGCAGTGCCTTGGCGATGGTCAGGTTGGCCTGCGGGGTGGGCGAGGCGGTGGGCGAGGCGACGGCGGTGTGCGCCGTCGCGGTCGGGTCGGGGCCGCCCGTCACGGTGACCGTGTTGGTCGGCGTCACGGTCGCGTCCGGGGCCAGCCGTCCGGTCAGCGTGTACGTCGCCGTCCGGCCGACCTCCAGCTCGACGGCCGGACAGACGGCGACACCGTCGGTGATCGGGCAGGTGCTCGCGTCGGCGTCCGCCTGGAGGACGGCGTCGAGGACGCCGTCCGGGATCCGGTCCGTGATCACGACGTCGCGCGCCCGGCTCGGCCCGTTGTTGGTCACCGTCACCCGCCACTGGACGATCTCCCCCGGGACGACGGGGTCGGTCAGCAGCGCCTTGGCGACGGTCAGATTGGCCTGCGGGGACGGCGAGTCGGTGGGCGAGGCGACGGCGGTGTGCGCCGTCGCGGTCGGGTCGGGGCCGCCCGTCACGACTGTTGTGTTGGTCGGCGTGGTGGTGGCGTCCTGCGCCAGTGTGCCGCTCAGTGTGTACGACTGCGTCGCGCCCACGGCGAGTTCGATCGCCGGGCAGACGGCCGTCCCGTCCGTGATGGGGCAGACGCTCCCGTCGGCGCCGGTCATGCTCGCACCGCCGACACCGTCCGGGACACGGTCCGTCACCACGACGTTCCGGGCCCGCGACGGTCCGTTGTTGGTCACGGTCACCCGCCACTGGATCTGCTGACCGGGCACGACCGGGTTGGTGAGCAGCACCTTGGCGACGGTGAGGTTCGCCTGCGGCGACGGCGAGTCGGTGGGCGAGGCGACGGCGGTGTGCGCGGTCGCGGTCGGGTCTGGGCCGCCGGTCACCATTGTCGTGTTGGTCGGCGTGGTGGTGGCGTTGGCGTCGAGAGTGCCCGACAGCGTCCAGGTCAGGGTCTGGCCGACGGGGATCTCCACGGCCGGGCAAGTCGCCGTGGTGTTGTTGATCGGGCACTGGGTGCCGTCGGCGTCGGCCGTCATGCTCGCACCGAGCACTCCGGTCGGCACCTTGTCGGTGACGACGACGTCACGGGCGCGCGAGGGACCGTTGTTGGTGACGCTCACCCGCCACTGGATCTGCTGACCGGGGACGACGGGGTTGGTGAGCAGCACCTTGGCGACGGTGAGGTTCGCGTGCGGCGACGGCGAGTCGGTGGGCGAGGCCACTGCCGTGTGTGTCGACGTCGAAGGGTCCGGGCCGCCAGTCACCGTCACGGTATTGGTCGGAGTGACAACCGCGTTCGCGTCCAAGGTGCCCGACAATGTCCAGGTCAGGGTCTGCCCGACCGGGATCTCCACGGCGGGACAGGTCGCCATGCCGTTGTTGATCGGGCAGCCAGTACCGTCCGCTGCTGTCATCGAGGCGTTGCCGACCCCTGCCGGCACCTGGTCCGTCACCGCCACGTTCCGGGCCCGCGACGGACCGCTGTTGGTCACCGACACCCGCCACTGGATCTGCTGCCCCGGGACGACCGGGTTCGTCAGCAACACCTTCGACACCGTCAGGCGGGCCTGCTGCGAAGGCGAGTCGGTGGGCGAGGCGACGGCGGTGTGGGCCGTCGCGGTCGGGTCGGGGCCGCCGGTCACGACGGTTGTGTTGGTCGGCGTGGTGGTCGCGTTGGAGTCGAGGGTGCCCGACAGCGTCCAGGTCAGGGTCTGGCCGACGGCGATCTCCACAGCCGGGCAAGTCGCCGTGCCGTTGCCGATCGGGCAGTCGGCGCCGTCCACATCCGCACGCATCGAGGCACGGCCGACGTCTGCCGGAATCGCGTCGGTGACGACGACATCACGGGCGCGGGACGGACCGTTGTTGGTGACGCTCACCCGCCACTGGACCTGCTGACCGGGAACCACCGGGTTCGTGAGCAGCACCTTCGACACCGTGAGGTTCGCCTGCGGCGACGGCGAGTCGGACGGCGAAGCCACTGCCGTGTGCGTCGACGTCGAAGGGTCCGGGCCGCCGGTCACCATCACCGTATTGGTCGGCGTTCCAACAGCGTTCGCGTCCAGCGTGCCCGACAACGTCCAGGTCAGGGTCTGGCCGACGGGGATCTCCACTGCCGGACACGTCGCCGTGCCGTTGCTGATCGGACAGTCAGTACCGTCCGCTGCTGTCATCGAGGCGTTGCTGACCCCTCCCGGCACCTGATCCGTCACCACGACGTTTCGGGCCCGCGACGGGCCGTCGTTCCTGATGCTCACCTGCCACTGGATCTGCTGACCCGGCACCACCGGGTTCGTCAGCAGCACCTTCGACACCGTCAGGCGGGCCTGGGAGGACGGCGACGAGGTCGGCGAAGCGACCGCCGTGTGCGTCGGCGTCGAAGGGTCTGGACCGCCGGTCACTGTGACGGTATTGGTGGGGGTCCCAACAGCGTTCGCGTCCAAGGTGCCCGACAACGTCCACGTCAGCGTCTGCCCCACCGCGATCTCCACCGCCGGACACGTCGCCGTGCCGTTGCTGATCGGACAGTCAGTACCGTCCGCCGCTGTCATCGTCGCATCGCTCACTGCGGACGGCACCTGGTCCGTCACCACCACGTTCCGGGCCCGCGACGGGCCGTTGTTGGTCACCGACACCCGCCACTGGATCTGCCGGCCCGGAACCACCGGATCGGTGAGCAGGACCTTGGACACGGTCAGGCTCGCCCGAGGCGTCGGCGACGAGGTCGGCGTGGCGACGGCCGTGTGCGTAGGCGTCGCAGGGTCCGGACCACCGGTGACCGTCACGGTATTGGTCGGCGCCCCAAGAGCGTTCGCGTCCAACGTGCCCGACAACGTCCACGTCAACGTCTGACCCACCGCGATCTCTACCGCCGGACAGGTCGCCGTGCCATTGTTGATCGGACAGCCAATACCGTCGGCCGCTACCAACGAAGCGTTCCCGACACCAGCCGGAATCGTGTCGGTGACGACGACGTTCCGCGCCTGGGAGGGACCGTTGTTCGTGACGCTCACCCGCCACTGGATCTGCTGGCCCGGAACGACCGGGTCGGTGAGCAGCACCTTGGACACGGTGAGGTTCGCCTGCGGCGACGGCGAGTCGGTGGGCGAGGCCACCGCCGTGTGCGCGGTCGCGGTGGGATCGGGGCCGCCCGTCACCACCGCGGTATTGGTCGGCGTCACGGTCGCGTCGGACGCCAGTGTGCCCGTCAGCGTCCAGGTCAGGGTCTGACCCACCGCGATCTCCACCGCCGGACAGGTCGCCGTACCGTTGTTGATCGGACAGCCAATACCATCGGCCGCCACCATCGAAGCGTTCCCGACACCCGCCGGAACCTGGTCCGTCACCACCACATTCCGCGCCCGCGACGGACCGTCGTTCCTGACGCTCACCTGCCACTGGATCTGCTGCCCCGGCACCACCGGG
>JOHN01000089.1 GCA_000719695.1 Streptomyces sp. NRRL F-6131 | reverse complement strand
CCGAACCCGGAAGCTAAGCCTCACAGCGCCGATGGTACTGCAGGGGGGACCCTGTGGGAGAGTAGGACGCCGCCGAACAATCATTCACGAAGAACCCCCATCCGGATCCCGGATGGGGGTTCTTTGCGTTCACCGCCATTTCTCACCACCACGGCAGTCCCGGCACCCTTGAGTCCCCTCGGGACCCATCAAAATCGCGCTAAAACTCCCAGCTCAGAGCCCGGATCGCTGGCGGAACGCCGCCTGCGCCGTAGTCTCGAAGGCGAAGGGAACTGGTGTCCGGGATGGCCGCCGGGTTCGACCGGATCAAGAATGGTGCACATGGGACGCGGCAGGCTACGGATCTACCTCGGGGCGGCCCCCGGGGTCGGCAAGACGTACGCCATGCTCGCCGAGGCGCACCGGCGGCTGGAGCGCGGCACGGACGTCGTGGTGGCGTTCGTCGAGGATCACGGGCGCCGGCACACGGCGGCGCAGCTGGACGGTCTGGAGCTGGTGCCCCGGCGGGAGCTGACGCATCGCGGGGCCGGTTTCACCGAGATGGACCTGGACGCGGTGCTGGCGCGCCGGCCGCAGGTCGCGCTGGTGGACGAACTGGCGCACACCAATGTGCCGGGGTGCCGGAACGAGAAGCGGTGGCAGGACGTCGAGGAGCTGCTCGCGGCCGGGATCGACGTCATATCGACGGTGAACATCCAGCACCTGGAGTCGCTCGGCGATGTCGTCGAGGGCATCACGGGGGTGCGGCAGCGGGAGACGGTGCCGGACGAGGTCGTGCGGCGCGCGGACCAGATCGAGTTGGTCGACATGTCGCCGCAGGCACTGCGCCGACGCCTGGCGCACGGCAACGTGTACGCGCCGGAGAAGGTCGACGCGGCGCTCGCCAACTACTTCCGGCCGGGGAACCTGACGGCGCTGCGGGAACTGGCGCTGCTGTGGACGGCCGACCGGGTCGACGAGTACTTGCAGAAGTACCGGGCCGAGCAGGGGATCCAGGGCACCTGGCAGGCGCGCGAGCGGATCGTGGTCGGGCTGACGGGCGGTCCGGAGGGTGCCACGCTGATCCGGCGGGCGGCCAGGATCGCGGCCCGCGGGTCGGGCGGTGAGCTGCTGGCCGTGCACATCTCCCGGTCGGACGGGCTGGTCGGCTCCGGGTCGGGGTCGTCGCAGACGCTGATCGAGCAGCGGGCGCTGGTGGAGAGCCTGGGCGGTTCGTACCACGCGGTGCTGGGTGACGATCCGGCCGCCGGACTGCTGGAGTTCGCGCGGGGGGTGAACGCCACCCAGATCGTGCTCGGCACCAGTCGGCGGCCGGCCTGGCAGTACGTCTACGGCCCGGGTGTGAGCGGCACGGTGACCCGTGAGTCGGGCGACATCGACGTGCACATCGTCACCCATGAGCACGCGGCGAAGGGGCGTGGACGGATTCCGATCCGCAAGGTGACCGATCTGGGCCGGACGCGGACGGTCGCGGGTTGGCTGATCGGGGTGGCGGGGCCGCCGCTGCTGGCGCTGGTGCTGACCAACGTCGACGGTCTCGGCCTGACCACGGACATGCTGCTGTTCCTGTCGCTGACGGTCTGCGCGGCGCTGGTCGGCGGGCTGTTCCCGGCGATCGCCTCGGCGCTGGTCGCGTCCTCGGCGCTGAACTACTACTTTGCTCCGCCGATCCACACCTTCACGATCGACGAGCCGCAGAACATCATGGCGGTGGCGATATTCACCGCGGTCGGCATCGCCGTGTCCAGCGTGGTGGACCTGGCGGCGCGGCGGACCCATCAGGCGGCCCGCAGTCAGACCGAGGCGCAGACGCTCAGTGCGCTCGCCGGCACGGTCCTGCGCGGGGCGCCGAGCGGGGACGGGGTGCTGACCGCTGTGCTGGAGCAGGTCAGGGAGACCTTCCAGCAGGAGGCGGCCGCGCTGTTGGAGCGGCCCGATCCGCTCGGGGCGTGGCAGCCGGTGGCGTCCTCGGGCCCGCGACCGCCGGAGCGGCCGGAGACGGCCGACGTGGACGTGCCGATCGGGGAGAACCTGGCCCTGGCACTGCGCGGCCGGGTGCTGCCGGGCGAGGACCGCCGGCTGCTCGGGGCGTTCGCCGCCCAGGCGGCCGTGGTCCTGGAACGGCGCCGGCTGGCCGGGGAGGCCGCGGCCGCCCGCCGGGAGGCGGAGGGCAACCGGATCCGGACGGCGCTGCTGGCCGCCGTCTCGCACGACCTGCGGACCCCGCTCGCCGGGATCAAGGCCTCGGTGAGTTCGCTCCGCTCGGCGGACGTGGAGTGGGACGAGGAGGACGAGGCGGAGCTGCTGGCCGGGATCGAGGCGGGGGCCGACCGGCTCGACCACCTGATCAACAACCTGCTCGACATGAGCCGGCTGCAGACCGGCACGGTCACCCCGCTGATCCAGGAGACGGACCTGGACGAGGTGGTGCCGTTCGCGCTGGGCGGCGTCCCGCACGGGGCCGTCCGGCTGGACGTGCCGGAGTCCCTGCCGATGATCCGGGCGGACGGCGGTCTGCTGGAGCGTTCGCTCGCGAATCTGATCGAGAACGCCGTGAAGTACAGCCCGGCCGGGGTGAAGGTGCTGGTCAAGGCCGGTGCCCTGCGGCCGCCGGGTGGGCCGGGCAGGGTCGAGCTGCGGATCGTGGACCGGGGGCCGGGGGTGCCGGAGGAGGCCAAGGAGCGGATCTTCGCGCCGTTCCAGCGGTACGGCGACGCGCCGCGCGGTGCCGGGGTGGGTCTCGGCCTCGCGGTGGCGCGCGGCTTCGTCGAGGCGATGGACGGCACCGTGACCGCCGAGGACACCCCGGGCGGCGGACTGACCATGGTGGTCACGCTGCCGGCCGCCGAGCGCGTGCCCGAGCGCGTGCCCGAGCACGAGGACGGGCGGGACCCGGTCGGGCCGGAGCTCCCGGCGGCTCCCGCATGATCCTTCCCGGCCCCCCCGCCCCACCCGCCCCACCGGGCAGACCGGCCGGACCCGACGCCGCCGGCGCCCGCATCCCACCCTTCCAACGACCGTCCCCCGATCCGACAGCCCCGAAAGGCGGAGCCCGTATGACCCGGGTCCTCGTCGTGGACGACGAACCGCAGATCGTCCGCGCGCTGGTGATCAACCTCAAGGCCCGCAAGTACGAGGTCGACGCGGCGCACGACGGCGCGAGCGCCCTGGAGCTCGCCGCCGCCCGCCATCCCGACGTCGTCGTCCTCGACCTCGGTCTGCCCGACATGGACGGGGTCGAGGTGATCAGGGGCCTGCGAGGCTGGACCCGGGTGCCGATCATCGTGCTCTCCGCCCGGCACGCCTCCGACGAGAAGGTCGAGGCGCTGGACGCGGGCGCCGACGACTACGTCACCAAGCCCTTCGGCATGGACGAGCTGCTCGCCCGGATGCGCGCCGCCGTCCGCCGGGCGGAGCCGGTCGCGGGGGAGGACGGCTCGGTGGTGGTCACCGACAGCTTCACCGTCGACCTGGCGGCGAAGAAGGTGAACCGGGACGGCACCGATGTGCGGCTTACCCCGACCGAGTGGCATCTGTTGGAGGTCCTGGTCCGCAACGCCGGCCGGCTGGTCAGCCAGACCCAGCTGCTCCAGGAGGTGTGGGGACCGGCCTACCGCACCGAGACGAACTACCTGCGGGTCTACCTCGCCCAGCTGCGGCGCAAGCTCGAACGGGACCCCTCGCACCCGCGGCACTTCATCACCGAGCCGGGCATGGGTTACCGCTTCGAGGGCTGACCGGCCGGGCCGTCCCGGTGCCCCGTCGGCCGTCGTGGGGCGCCCGGCGGGGCACCGGGAGGGCCCCGGGCGGGTTGCGCGGCCTGCCGCCGGGGGCCCCGGAACCGGTACCCTTCCGACATGAGTGGTGACAACAGCAGCGGTCAGCCGCAGGGGCGTTTTCGCCGCATGCTCAGTCGGCTGACCTCCTCCGCGGAGGAGCTCGAGGCCGAGGAGCTGCGTCAGGAGAGCGCGGCGGAGTCGGGATGCACCCCGATCGCCAGCTGCGGGGACCGGCAACTGGTCACCGTCGCGGGCACCCTGCGCACCGTGACGCTCCGCCCGCGGGCCGGTGTGCCGGCCCTGGAGGCGGAACTCTTCGACGGCACCGAGGCGCTGGACGTGGTCTGGCTCGGGCGCCGCTCCATCATGGGCATCGAGCCGGGGCGCCGTCTGGTCGCCAGCGGCCGGATCAGCCATGCGCGCGGTCGGCGGGTGCTGTTCAACCCCCGCTACGAGCTGCGTCCGGTCGGACACGGGAGCGAATGAGCGTGAGCAACCAGCCCGGCGGCGATTCCGCCGCCCAGCTCGGCACGGTGTCGACCCTCGACGAGGAGGCGGCCCGGGCGGCCGCCTCCCGGGAGGCCGCCGACACGGTGATGAAGGCCTTCGGCGGGGTCCGGGGCATGATCGACATGACCCTGCCCGGTCTGGTCTTCATCGTCACGTACAACATCACCCACAAGGTGCCGGCCGCGGCCTGGGCGGCGCTCGCGCTGAGCGCGCTGTTCGTGGTGGCGCGGCTGCTGAAGCGGGAGACCGTCCAGCACGCCTTCAGCGGCGTGTTCGGCGTCGCCATCGGTGCCTGGATCTCGATGAAGACCGGCAAGGCGGAGAACTTCTACCTGCCGGGTCTGCTCTGGAACGTCGGCTACTGCGTGGGCCTGGCGGTCTCGGCGCTGGTCCGCTGGCCGTTGATCGGCATCATGCTCGGCCCGGTGACCGGCGAGATGTTCACCTGGCGCAAGGAGAACCCGGGCCGGCTGGCCGCCTACACCAAGGCCACCTGGGCCTGGGTGGTGATCATGGGCATCAAGCCGGTGATCCTCTTCCCGCTGTACTTCACCCACAACGTCAACCTGCTGGGCTGGCTCAAGGTCGCCCTCGGGATCCCGCCGCTGCTGCTGGCGATGTACGTGACCTGGCAGATCCTGCTGAAGGCGCCGCCGCCGATCAAGGCCCAGCTGGACGACGAGCCGGAGCCGGGGCAGGAGCAGCCCGGTCGGGACCCCTCCGTCGACGGGTCGGCCCGGGGGCGCTGAACACCCGCCCGCTCCCCAGCCGCCCAGCACGGCAGCCGCCCAGCACGGCCGAGGGCCCGCACTCGTGAAGAGTGCGGGCCCTCGGCCGTGCGGCGTCCGGGTGCCGGCGCGCCTACGAGGGGGAGCCGGGAGAGCCGGAGAGCAGCTCCTCCAGCTCCTCCTCGCGCTCCTGGGCGGCCACGAAGAGCAGCTCGTCGCCGCCCTCCAGCGTGTCGTCCTTGCGCGGCACCAGGACCCGGCCCTCGCGGATGATCGTCACCAGGGCGGTGTCCTGCGGCCAGGCCACGTCGCCGACCCGGGTGCCGACCAGCTCGGTGTCGGAGGCCAGGGTCAGCTCGACCAGGTTGGCGTTGCCCTGGCTGAAGCGCATCAGCCGGACCAGGTCGCCGACGCTGACGGCCTCCTCGACCAGGGCGGACATCAGGCGCGGGGTGGAGACGGCGACGTCCACGCCCCAGGACTCGTTGAAGAGCCACTCGTTCTTCGGGTTGTTCACCCGGGCGACGACCCGCGGCACCCCGTACTCGGTCTTGGCGAGCAGCGAGACGACCAGGTTGACCTTGTCGTCGCCGGTCGCGGCGATCACCACGTGGCAGCGCTGCAGCGCGGCCTCGTCCAGCGAGGTGATCTCGCAGGCGTCGGCCAGCAGCCACTCCGCCATGGGGACCCGCTCCACCGAGATGGAGTTCGGGTTCTTGTCGATCAGCAGGACCTCGTGGCCGTTCTCCAGCAGCTCGCCCGCGATCGAGCGGCCGACCGCACCGGCCCCGGCAATGGCGACTCGCATCAGTGACCCTCCTTCTCCGGGCCCTGCGCGAACGCGGCCTCGACGGCCGTCAGGTCGGCCCGGCGCAGCATCACGTGCACCAGGTCGCCCTCCTGCACCACCATCTGGGACGTGGGCAGCACGCCCTCGCCGAGCCGGGTGAGGAACGCCACCCGGGCGCCGGAGGCCTCCTCCAGCTCGCTCAGCCGGCGGCCGACCCAGTCGGGGGCGTAGGCGACCTCGGCGAGCTGGACGGCGCCGCTCGGGTCCTGCCAGAGCGGCTCGGCGCCGCTCGGCAGCAGTCGGCGCAGCATCTGGTCGGCCGTCCAGCGGACGGTGGCGACGGTCGGGATGCCCAGCCGCTGGTAGACCTCGGCGCGCCGGGGGTCGTAGATCCGGGCGGCGACGTTCTCCACGCCGAAGTTCTCGCGGGCCACCCGGGCGGCGATGATGTTGGAGTTGTCACCGCTGGAGACGGCGGCGAAGGCTCCCGCCTCCTCGATGCCCGCCTCCTTCAGGGTGTCCTGGTCGAAGCCGACCCCGGTGACCCGGCGCCCGTTGAACCCGGCGCCCAGCCGGCGGAACGACGTCGGGTCCTGGTCGACCACGGCCACCGAGTGGCCCTGTTTCTCCAGTGCGCGGGCGAGCGCGGAGCCCACCCGGCCGCAGCCCATGATGACGATGTGCACCGGCGCTACCTCACCCGTCCCGTTGGGGCCATGACCTGCGCAAACACCGCTCAATCTCCGTTTCCCCGCCCCGCTGTCGGGGGTGGGCGTCCTCGTGTGGCTCGGTACGACAACCTGAGTGTTGCCGCCCTGCTCGTATCCGACACGCTAGCCGGTCCACCGAACACAGTCGCGACGAAGGGGGGCACCAAGGCGGGCAGTAAAGGGGTGGCCCGTCGGACCGGACGCCCGACTACCCCTACGATTCCTTAACGTGCCTATGCCGACTGACCTACCGAAACGCATCCTCATCGGGCGTGCGTTGCGCAGCGACAAGCTGGGGGAGACGCTGCTCCCCAAGCGCATCGCGCTGCCCGTCTTCGCCTCGGACGCGCTCTCCTCGGTCGCGTACGCGCCCGAAGAGATCCTGCTGACGCTCTCCCTGGCGGGTGCCTCGGCCATCCATTTCTCGTGGCAGATCGGCGTCGTCGTCGCCGTCGTCATGCTCGCGGTGGTGGCCTCCTACCGGCAGAACGTGCACGCCTACCCGAGCGGGGGCGGCGACTACGAGGTCGCCACCGTGAACCACGGCCCCAACTCCGGCCTGGTGGTCGCGAGCGCGCTGATGGTCGACTACATCCTCACCGTCGCGGTCTCCACCACCTCGGGCGTGGCCAACGTGGTGTCGGCGGTGCCGGCGCTGCGCGGCCACGAGCTGACCCTGTCGGTGGTCGTGGTCATCCTGCTGATGGGCATGAACCTGCGCGGCGTCCGGGAGTCCGGTTCGGCCTTCGCCGTCCCCACGTACGCCTTCATGGTGGGCGTGGTCGGCATGGTGGTGTACGGAGTGTTCCGGCACTTCGGGCTGGGGCAGGACATGCCCGCCGAGAGCGCGGGCTTCCATCTGCAGGCGACCGCGGGGAACGAGTCCCTGGCCGGTTTCGCCATGGTGTTCCTGCTGCTCAAGGCGTTCTCCTCGGGCTGTGCGGCGCTGACCGGCGTGGAGGCGATCTCCAACGGCGTGCCGGCGTTCCGCAAGCCGAAGAGCAAGAACGCGGCGACCACCCTGCTGATGATGGCCAGCATCGCCGTGGTGATGTTCATGGGCATCATCTGGCTGGCCCGGCTGACCGGCGTCCAGATGGCGGAGGAGCCCGAGCACCAGCTGGTCGGCGTGCCCGGCGACTACCACCAGAAGACCGCGCTGGCCCAGATCAGCGAGGCCGTGTTCTCGAACTTCACGCCGGGCTTCTACTTCGTCGCCGCGGTGACCGGTCTGATCCTGGTGCTGGCCGCGAACACCGCGTTCAACGGCTTCCCGGTGCTGGGCTCGATCCTGGCCCAGGACCGCTACCTGCCGCGCCAGCTGCACACCCGCGGCGACCGGCTGGCCTTCTCCAACGGCATCATCCTGCTGGCGCTGGCCGCGATCCTGTTCATCATCGCCTTCGACGCGGACCCGACCCGGCTGATCCAGCTCTACATCGTCGGCGTCTTCGTGTCGTTCAACATGAGCCAGTCCGGCATGATCCGGCACTGGACCAGGAACCTGCGCACCGAGACCGACCCGGCCAAGCGCCGCCACATGCAGCGCAGCCGGGCGATCAACACCTTCGGCCTGGTGATGACCATGGCGGTGCTGATCGTGGTGCTCGCCACCAAGATCAGCCACGCCTGGATCGCCATCGCGGCGATGGTCGTGCTGTTCGTGATGATGAAGGCGATCCGCCGGCACTACGACCGGGTCTCCGCGGAGCTCGTCGCCGCCGAGGAGCCGGACGACGTGGTGCTGCCGACCCGGGTGCACGCCATCGTCCTGGTCTCCAAGCTGCACAAGCCGGCGCTGCGCGCGCTGGCGTACGCGCGGCTCGCCCGGGCGCACACCCTGGAGGCGGTGACCGTGAACGTCGACCCGGCGGACACCGCGGCGCTGCGCGAGGAGTGGGACGAGCGCGGGATCGAGGTGCCGCTCAAGGTGCTGGACTCGCCGTTCCGCGAGATCACCGGCCCGGTGCTGGACTACGTGAAGAACCTGCGCCGCAGCAGCCCGCGCGACGTGGTCTCGGTGTACATCCCGGAGTACGTGGTCGGTCACTGGTACGAGCACCTGCTGCACAACCAGAGCGCGCTGCGGCTCAAGGGCCGGCTGCTGTTCAAGCCGGGGGTGATGGTGACCTCGGTGCCGTGGCAGCTGGAGTCGTCCGAGCGGCGCAAGCCGCAGAAGGCCTGGTCGGCGCCGGGTGCCGTCCGGCGTGGTGAGCCCCGGGCGCCGAAGGCCGTAAAGTCGGAAGTCTCGGCGAAGCCCGCCGGGCCGGCTGACAGCAGCAAGAAGGACTCCTCCCAGTGACCCGCAACACCCCGTCTCGTTCCAACGGCTCCTCGGGCAAGGGTGCCCGTAAGGGCGGTTCCTCCGGCCGGCCCGGGCAGGTCGCCCGGCCGCGCTGGGGCAAGCCGTCGCGGCCGGAGGCCACCGACCGCGACGGGTTCACCGCGCGGACGGCGCCGCTCGCGCCGGAGGAGAGTGCTCCGGAGCGTTCCCCCGAGCGTTCCTCCGAGCGTTCTTCCGAGCGTGCCGATCGGCCCGCTCGCTCCGAGCGGGCGGAGGGTGCCGAGCGCGCGCCGCGTGCCGGGCGCCCCGAGCGCGGCGAGCGGTCCGAGCGGTCCGGTCGCGGCGAGGCCGGCGGGGACCGTGCCGGTCGGTCGGGTCAGCAGGGCCGGTCGGCCCAGCAGGGCCAGCCGGGGGAGGCGAAGGGCGGCGCGCGGGCGCGCAAGCAGGCCGTGCGCCCGCCCCGCGCGCTGCGCTCCTCCACCCGCGCGCCCCGGGCCGAGGCCGCGCCCAAGGCGCCCGCCGGTGACCCGTTGGTCGGCGAGCGCTACGAGGTCGAGGTCGGCCCGGTCGCCCACGGCGGCGGGCACTGCGTGGCCCGGCACGAGGGCCGGGTGCTGTTCGTCCGGCACGCGCTGCCCGGTGAGAAGGTGATCGCCCAGGTCACCGAGGGCACCACCGCCTCGCGCTTCCTGCGCGCCGACGCGGTGGAGGTCCTGGAGCCCGCCAAGGAGCGGATCACCCCGCCGTGCCCGTTCGCCGGGCCCGGCAAGTGCGGCGGCTGCGACTGGCAGCACGTGACGCCCGGCGGCCAGCGCAAGCTCAAGGTGCAGGTGCTGACCGAGCAGCTGGCCAAGCTGGCCGACCTGACCCCGGCCGAGGCCGGCTGGGACGGCAGCGTCGAGCCGGTCGGCGACAAGCTGCCGGCCGGGCAGGTGCCGGCCTGGCGCACCCGCGTCCAGTACGCCGTCGACCCGGCGACCGGCAAGGTGGGGCTGCGCAAGCACCGCTCGCACGACATCCAGCCGATCGACCGCTGCCTGATCGCCGCCGAGGGCGTCACCGAGCTGGGCGTGGAGGCCCACGACTGGCCGGGCGTCGCCTCGGTCGAGGCGATCGCCGCCTCCGGCTCCTCCGACCGCCAGGTGGTGCTCACCCCGGCGCCGGGCGCCCAGCTGCCGCTGGTCGAGCTGGACCGCCCGGTCTCCATCAGCCGGGTCGACGACCACGGTGACTTCCACCGGGTGCACGGCCGCACCTTCGTGCGCGAGCGGGCCGTCGGGCGGACCTGGCGGGTCAGCAACGGCGGCTTCTGGCAGATCCACCCCGAGGCGCCGGACACCCTGGTCGACGCCGTCATGGACGGTCTGGACCCGCAGTGGGGCGAGAACGCGCTCGACCTGTACTGCGGCGTGGGCCTGTTCGCGGGCGCGCTGGCGGACCGGGTCGGCGAGGACGGCGCGGTGCTCGGCATCGAGTCCGGCAAGCAGGCGGTGGCCGACGCCCGGCACAACCTGGCGGCGCTGGACAACGTCCGGATCGAGTGCGACCGGGTGGAGACGCTGCTGCCGCGCACCGGCATCACCGCCACCGACCTCATCGTGCTCGACCCGCCGCGCGCGGGGGCCGGGCGGGAGACCGTCGCGCACCTGGCCGGGCTGGGCGCCCGCCGGATCGCGTACGTGGCGTGCGACCCGGCGGCGCTCGCCCGGGACCTCGCGTTCTTCCGTGCGGGCGGCTACCGGCCGGTCTCGCTGCGGGCGTTCGACCTGTTCCCGATGACGCACCACTTCGAGTGCGTGGCGATCCTGGAGCCGGTCGGCGAGTAGGCGCGCCCGGCCCGGGCTGGTCCGGCCCCGCGCGGGCGGGACGGGCACGGGCACGGGCACGGGCACGGGCACGACGGAGGCGGTACCCGGCGTTCTGCGGGTACCGCCTCCGTCGTGTCGTGCGCCGTGCGGCGGTTCAGGGGAGGTCGTGCTCCTCTTCCCGGACGTCGTGCGGCAGGGTGACGCCGTGCTGGGCGGCGAGCCGGAGGAGTCCGGCGATCCGGCCCTCGTACGCCTGGACGCCGTCGGCGTCCCCCTCGGCCCGGGCGGCCGCGAGTTCCTTGCGGGCCTGGTCGAGCTGCTCGCGCAGCTCCTGGTCGAACATGGCTGTCATTGCCGGCCTCCACAACCGGTCGGTGCCGCTCCAGGGAATGCTCAGGGCACTTCAGAGTCTCCGAAGGTGAAGAACTCTTCAAGTCTCACTCCCGGCGGACGCGGACGCGTCGGCCGGAGGGGAGCGGGTGCCCAGGGGGTCGGACGGGGGCGTGCACGGCGGGGGCGTGCGGCGGGATGCGCGCGCCCTTGTTGTGCTAGCACTTAAGCGCTAGCTTGAATTCATGGGTAAGAAGCAGCTGAACGTCCGGGTGGACGCCACCACCGCGGAGATGGCCCGGGAGCGGGCGGAGCAGCAGGGGATCAGCATGAACCAGTACATCGAGCGCCTGGTCCACCAGGACATGGGCGAGGCGGGGCGGGTGTTCGTCGACGCGGCCGCGCAGTTCATGAAGGAGTACGAGACCGCCTTCCTGGCCGAGTTCGCCGAGCCGCGCGGTGAGACCGACCTCCAGGACGTGCGCCGTTGAAACTGGAGGTCGACCTCTCGTGGCTGCTCATGACCGCCGAGCAGTACACGCCCGGTGACCCGCAGGTCACCGACTACGGATCGTTGCTCGCCGCCGTCGCCCGGCACCAGGCCGAGATCTTCGACATCGCCGTCTACCCAGAGCCGCAGGACCGCGCCGCCGCCCTCATGCACCAGCTGATCCGGGTGCCGGCCCTGGAGAAGACCAACGAGCTGTTCGCCACCGCCGTCGCCTACGCCTACCTGGTGGCCAGCGGCTGCACGGTGGCCACCACCGCCCGCGAGGTGCGCAGCCTCGCCCGGGCCATCCGCGAGGGGCGGCTGACCGTCTCCGGGGTGGCGGACCGGCTGGCCGCCTGGGTGGTGGACGAGGCCGAGGACGAGGAGGTCAGCGGCGAGGACGACGAGGACTCGGACTGACCTGTGCGGCCGTCGCGGGGCGGGTGGCGGTGGTGGCGGCCGGGTCGGGGGCTCAGTGCTCCCCGTCGGCCGGTTCGGCGATCAGCGCCGTCGCGAACGGGCGGAAGCCCGCCCGGCGGTAGATCCGGGCCACGTCCTCGTCGGCGGCGGACAGGAACACCGTCCGCACCCCGTTGGCCCTGGCGTGCGCGACCAGGGCCGCGGTGACCGCCTGGCCGAGGCCCCGGCGCCGCGCCGACGGGAGGGTCCCCACGCCGGCCACCTCGGTGACCTCGCCGACCGGGTTGTGCTGGCCCGTGCAGAGCGCCGTGCCGTCCCCGAACGCCGCGGCGACCACCGTCTGCCCGGCGGTGATCCGCGCCGCGATCCGCTCCGCGGTGCCGTCCGCCCTCAGCTCCTCCGTCCGCACGGCCAGCTCCGCGGCACCGGCGTTGCCCACGCCGGTGCCCGGCTCGCCGAACGCCAGGTGCGGAACGGCCAGCGCCTCGGCGAGGGCCGGGTCGTCGGCGGCCAGCACCCGCACCGACACGCCGTCCGGGTCCTGCGGCGCGTCCGGGCCGGGCCGCGCGTCGACGCCGGGCCGCGCGTCCTGCGGGCCGAGCACCAGCAGCGGGTGCGCGTGCACGGTCAGCCCCGCCTCCTCCACGGCCGCGCGCAGCAGCGGGTCGTGCTCCGCCACCCACTCGAAGGCCTCCGGCAGGCCCAGCTCGCGCTGGCGGGCCAGCACCCGCCGGACGTCCTCGGCGGTGACGGCCGGGCCCTCGTGGCCCAGCGCCGGCCGGGCGTAGTACGGCCAGCCGGTGCCCTCGCGGACGAACAGGCTGAGCGGGCCGAAGTCCTCGACCCGGGCGGCGGTGCGCGGGACGGCGTCGTAGTAGCGCTCGATCATGTCCAGCAGGACCGGGTCGGGCTGCGTCGCGGGGGAGGCGGTGGCGGTCGTCGTCGGGGAGGCGGTGGGGGAAGCGGGATCGTCAGAGGTCACGCGGTGCATCCAAGCAGGCTCGTCGCGTTCCTGCCAGGCATTTGAAGGGCCCGCGCAGCCCCGCCCGGAGGCGGCCCGCCGGGTCTCCCCGGCGAGCCGTCCCGGTACGGACGGCCGGGGCGGGGATCCGTCCACGACGGCCGGCGCGGCGGGGGACCCGCCCCGCGAGCGCCCCGGGCCGTCCGGCCGGGCATTTCGCCGCGATTGTTGCCGAACGCTTACAGGCCGGGCGATCTTGTGTGGAGGTCGCGTGGGATCCTGGGGCCTTTACAGCTCTGCCGGACGTGAACGGCGGACGTCCGCGCTGGGCGAAGCGAGGGGGATGACTGGCTCATGAGGCTCTGCTTTCTGGTGGAGGAGCACTACCGGCACGACGGCATGCCGCTCGACGTCGTACGCCAACTCACCGCGTGGGGACACCGGGTGGACGTGCTGCGCCCCGGCGACTCGCTGATGGCGATCTCCGAGTCGGTCCGCGCCGGCAGCCACGACGCCTGGGTGCTCAAGACCGTCTCCGGCGGGCCCGGCCTCACCCTCCTGGAGGCCGCCGCCGCCGTCGGCCTCACCACCGTCAACGACGTCCGCTCCATCCGCGGCGTCCGCGACAAGGCACTCGCCTCCGTGATCGCCCGCACCCGGGGGCTGCCCGTCCCCGTCACCTACGCGGCGGCCCGCTGGGAACGGCTCGCCGAGATCCCCGCGGCCGAGTACCCGCTGGTCGTCAAGCCCGCCGACGGCAGCTCCGGGCGGGCCGTGCGGCTCGTCCGCGACCCCGGGCACCTCGCCGAACTCGGCCCCCTGCTGTCCGGCGAGGGCCTGCTCATCGCCCAGCCCTACGTCCCCAACTCGGGCACCGACCTCAAGGTGTACTGCGTCGACGGCGAGCTGTACGCGACCGAGCGGTGCTCGCCGCTCAACCCCGACCAGGGGGTGCGGGAGCGGCAGGTGCCGCTGCCCGCCGAGGTCGCGCGGATCGCCGCGCAGGTGGGTGAGGTGTTCGGACTCGACCTCTACGGCGTCGACGTCCTGCTCGGGCCGGACGGGCCGGTGGTCGTCGACATCAACGACTTCCCGAGCTTCCGGCAGGTGCCGGACGCGGTCGCGCGGGTGGCGCGGGCCGTCCTGCGGCTGGCCCGCACCGGGACGGCGGTCACGGCGCCGGCGGTGGCGCGGGACGCGTCGGCGCTGGACGGGGCGGGACTGGAGGCGGTCGGGCTCGGGGCCGGTGGCGTCGGTGCGGGCGGGATCGGGGTCGGCAGTGTCGGCGTCGCGGGCGTCGGTGGCGCGATATGAGGATCGGCCTGATCACCTCGGCCCCGGACCACCCCGTGCTCGCCGCGACCACCGCACTGCTGACCGCGCGCGGCCACCGGGTCGAGGTCCTCGACCCGGCGTCCGGGGCGCCCGCCGGTCCGCCCGCGGACGTCTACCTGCTCAAGACGCACACTCCGGCGGGCCTCGCCCTCGCGCGCGCGTTGGAGGAGCGCGGCGCCCCCGTCGTCAACCCGGCCGCCGCCACCGAGCTCTGCCAGGACCGCGTGGCCATGGCCGAACGTGCCCGGCGGGCCGGACTGCCCTTCGCGCCCACCCGCGCCGCCGCCGACCCCGCCGAACTGCTCGCGCTGGTCGAGGCGGGCGAACTCCGCCTCCCGCTCGTCGTCAAGAGCCGGCACAGCCGCCGCCACGACCTCGTCGCCCGCGTCGACGACCCGGCCCGGCTGGGCGCCCTCGCCCGGGAGTGGCCCGGCGAGCCCGTCGTCGTCCAGCCCTACCTGCCGAGCAACGGCTGGGACCAGAAGCTGTGGGTCGTCGCCGGACAGCTGTTCTGCGCCCGTCGGCGCTCCGAGCTCGCGGGCCCGGAGCACCCCGAACTCCCCGACGGCACCGCCGCCTTCGGGCCGGCCGAGCTGCCGGCCGAGCGGGCCCGGATCGCCCTGCGGGTCGGCGAGGTGTTCGGCCTCGACGTCTACGGCGTCGACCTGCTGGACGGGCCGGTCGAACCGGTCGTCGTCGACGTCAACGCCTTCCCGGGCATCCGGGGGCAGGCCGGGGCGCCGGAGGCGCTCGCCGCGCTCGCCCTGCGGGTCGGCGGCGCGGGCACTCCCTCCGCCGTCCCCGCCGTTCCCGCCGTTCCTGCCGTTCCTGCCGTTCCTGCCGTCCCTGCCGTTCCTGCCGTCCCCGGCCCCCGGAGGGACGGCGCCGACGCCGGGACGCCCGCGCCGGTGGATGCGGGACCGGGCACCGCCGCTGGTTAGGCTGGCACCCCCGGCCGGAGCACGCGACCGGACCGCGAGAGAAGACGGACCCTTGCTGCAGGACATCGAGCCCTACCTGGCCTGCCCGCACTGCGCGCAGCCGCTCACTCGCGACGGGCGCGCCCTGCGCTGCGACGCCGGGCACAGCCATGACATCGCCAAGCAGGGCTACGTCAGCCTGCTCGCCGGCGACGCCCACACCGGCACCGGCGACACCGCCGACATGGTCGCCGCCCGCGGCGACTTCCTCGCCGCCGGCCACTACCGGCCGATCGCCGACGCCCTCGCCGAAGCCGCGACGGCGGTCGGTCACGCGACGGCGGCCGGTGGCGGGGCGGCGGCTGGTGGCGGGGCGGACGCCGGTGACGGCGGGGGGCTCGTCGCCGACCTCGGCGCCGGCACCGGCCACTACCTCGCCCACGTCCTCGACGCCCTGCCAGCCCGGCCGGGCGCGGCCCTGGACATCTCCAAGTACGCGCTGCGCCGCGCCGCCAGGGCCCACCCCCGGATCGGCGCGGTGGTCTGCGACGCCTGGCGGCCGCTGCCCCTGCTGGACGGCTCCGCCGGGCTGGTCCTCAATGTGTTCGCCCCGCGCAACGGCCCCGAGATCCGCCGCGTGCTGCGGCCCGGCGGCACCCTGCTGCTGGTCTCGCCGACCGTCCGGCACCTGCGCGAACTCGTCTCCGCCCTGGGGTTGTTGTCGGTCGACGAGGACAAGCAGCGGCGCATCGACGAGAAGCTCGGACCGTACCTGACGCCGACCGGGCGGCGCGAGGTGGAGTTCACCCTGCGGCTGTCCGCCGAGGACGTGCGGACCGTCGTCGGCATGGGACCGAGCGCCTGGCACACCGACCCGGCCCGGCTGGCGGAGCGGCTCGCCGCGCTGCCCGACCCGGTCGAGGTGACGGCCTCCGTCACCGTCGCCGCCTACCGGCGCTGAACCGGCGGGCGGTCCGCGCCCGCCGCCGGGTCCGAGCTCGCGCCCGCCGCGTCCCGGCCCCGCGCCCGCTGTCCGGTCCCGGTCCCGCGTCCCGGTCCCGCGTCCGCTCACCCCGATGGGATGAATCTGCCGGGCAGGCACGTTTCTGCCGCCCGACCGGCGGCTAACGTCCGACGGGTGAACCGCGACGCCACCCGGCCCGCCGTGCCGGCCCACCCGCAGCAGCGCAGCCCGCAGCCCGGCCCGCCGACGACCGCCCGGCGCCCGATCGTGGAGGAGATCCGGCTCACCTCCTTCAAGTCCTACCGGCGTGCGACCCTCCCGCTCGCACCGCTCACCGTGCTGCACGGCCCCGCCGGCGTCGGCAAGTCCAACGCGCTCGACGCCCTCGCCGTCCTCTCCCGGCTGGCCCTCGGCGAGGAGATCGGCGACTCCCTCGACGGCCGGCCCGGCACCACCGGACCGCTCGCCGTCCCCGTCCGCGGCGGCCTCGCCGGGTGCGTGCCGCACGGCCGCAACGCCCTCATCCTCGGCTGCACCGTCCGCTCCCCGGACGGGCCCATCGCGCTCGAGGTCGTCGTCCGCACCGACGGTCCGGTCCGCATCGCCCGGGAACAGCTCACCCTCGACGGCCGGACGCTCGTCGAGACCGGCGAACAGGACCTGCGCAACCAGCGCGTCAACGTCAGCTGGCACAACGACACCCGGCAGGGCGACATCCGCGCGCCCTTCCCCAGCGGCACGCTGATCACCGCCCAGATCCCGCTGCGCGTCGCCGGTTCCTCGCCCGGCGAGCGCAAGGTCCTGGCCGCCGCCGAACAACTGCTCACCGCGCTGCGCGAGGTCTTCCCCGTCTGCCCCGTGCCCGCCCTCATGCGCGGCTGGGTCCGCCCCCACCCGCAGGCCCGGCTGCTCAGCACGGCCGCCAACATCTCCGCCGTCGTCGCCCGGCTCAGCAACGAGTGCGGCCGCCGCTACGGGCAACTGCTGCGCGTCGTCCAGTCCGCCGCCCCGCACCCGCTGCTCGGCCTCGACCTCGCGCACCGCGGCAGCGGCGCCGACCGGCGGGTGCTCGCCGTGTTCGACGAGGGCCTCCTCGGCCGCACCGGGGCCGACCAGGCCTCCGACGGCATGCTCCGCCACCTCGCCTTCGCCGCCGTGCTGCTCACCGGAGCCGGAGTGCTCGACCTCGACGTGGCCGCCGAGGTGCCGTGGGCGCAGCGGCAGCTCACCGTGCTCGCCGAGGACCTCGGCGCCGGACTCGGCACCGACCAGGCCGCCTCGCTGCTGCGGCTCGCCCACGACATGTCCGGGCGCAACCAGCTGCGGGTGCTCGCCACCCTCCAGGAGCCGGCCGCGGCGCGGGACGCGCTCGGCGGGCCGGGCGAACTGCCGCCCGGGGCAGCGCTGGTGGAGTGCCGGCGCGACCCCGGCTCGGGCCTCACGGTGCTGCGCACCGAGACGGCCCGGGTGCCGCTCCAGGCGGTGCGGGACGGCGCCCCGGCGGGGGTCCGGCCGGTGGCGGGACCGCCGGCCGAGCCCGCGGCGGGACCGGAGGCCGGTCCGGGAGGTCCGGAGGCCGACCCGGAGGTCCGCCCGGCCGCGGGTGATGCGGTAGACCTGGACGGGTGAACGAACGAGAGACGGAACCCGCCGGGCCGAGCCTGGAGGAGCTGCGGCAGCGGCTCACGGAGTTCGCCGCGGCCCGCCGCTGGGAGCCCTTCCACACGCCCAAGAACCTCGCCTCGGCGCTGACCGTGGAGGCCGGTGAACTGCTGGAGATCTTCCAGTGGCTCACGCCCGAGCAGGCCGCCGCCGTGATGGCCGACCCCGACCGGGCCCCCCGGGTGCGGGACGAGGTGGCCGACGTGCTCGCCTACCTGCTCCAGTTCTGCACGGCCGTCGGAGTCGATCCGCTCACGGCCCTGGCGGCCAAGATCGAGCGGAACGAGCGGCGCTTCCCGGTCCCCGGAGCCCCCGCCGAGGGTGCCGACGTCAACCCGGAGGTTCGCCCATAACCCCTGCGGGGGATGTGGGTTGTCCACAGCCCCCGGGTTGTCCACAGCTTTCCCCTGTCCGGATGCGAGGCCCGTCCGCCCCGGCGCACTCTCTCCCCGTGACCGCGCGGCAGGGCGCCGTGCGGGCGACGGAAGGGGTGTCCGGCCGTGGAAGCGCTGCGACTGATCAAGACCGCCCGGCACGCCCTGGCGGAGACCAGGAACGTTCCGGACGTGCTGGGCGAGGCCCGGCAGGCCGCGCTGCTCACCGAGGCGGTGGCCACCCGGCTGGCGAGGTCGGGCGAGGAGGAGCTCTCGGGCCTCGGCCAGCTGCTGGCCGAGGCGGCCACCCACGCCGCCTGCTGCCTGGACCATCCGGAGGAGGGCGCGTCGGCGGTGGCGGCCTTCGGACCGGGCGGCCGGGCCCGGCGGCTCACCGAGCTCGGCGAGCTCGGGCCGATGCTGGACGGGCTCGGCGTGCTCCTGCGCGACGTCGGGGAGACGCTGGTCGTGCTGGCCTGCGGCGCCGACACCGAGAGCCTCTACTGGGCGTGCATCGACGGGGTGGACGCGGGAGCGGAGTGCACCCAGCTGGTCGACCAGCTGCGGGACGCCGTGCGGCGGAGGGCGGGCGAGCGGCCCGAGGAGTACGACGCGGAGCTGTGCGAGGCGGTGGAGGAGCTGCCCGGGGAGCCGTTCGAGCCGGACGGTGCTCGACGGCTCCCCGAGCCGGCGGCGGAGCACGAGGAGCGGTTACTGGTGCTCCGGCTCGACCCGCCCGGTCAGCGGGCGGTGCAGGGCCCGCCGCCCTCGGTGGCGGCGGTCGGGGCGGGGGAGGTGGTGCGGGCGCCGGTGGCCTGAAGGTCGGCGAGGTCCGCGGTCACCGAGGCGAGCAACTCCTGCATCTGCTCCAACAGGCTCTTCGGGGCGGCCGGCGCCGCCGCCCCGTCGTCGGTGGGGTGCTGCGAGGTGGTGGACGCCTCGGACCAGGGCTCGGACATGAGGGGACCTCTTCGGATCGGTGGTGCGGTGTGGAGCGGTCGGCGGACAGCCGGGCGCGGCCCCGCCGCTGCAACCAACGAACACCCCCGCCGCGCGGTCACCGGCCACCACCCGATGCGGTCCAACCGCTCCCGGGGGTAAGCCGCCCGGGTGACGCCCGGCTTGCCGTCACCGGCCGGCCTGGGCTACACCCGGCCGCCCGGGCACCCGTCGATCCGCGCCGCCCCGGTGTTCGACGGCGCGCCGAACGGCTGATGCCGGGCTCCGAGCCACGGCTCGGAGCCCGGCATCAGCGGCCGGACCCTGCGGGAGGGTGGGTCAGTTGTGGGCGTGGAGGTCGGCGTTGAGGCCGCCCCAGGAGCCGGAGCGGGCGATGACCTCGACGGCGCCGGTCTGGGAGTTGCGACGGAAGAGGAGGTTGTCCTGGCCGGACAGCTCGACGGCCTTGGCCACGGTGCCGTCCGGGGTGGTCACCCGGGTGCCGGCGGTGACGTAGAGACCGGCCTCGACGACGCAGTCGTTGCCGAGCGAGATGCCGATGCCCGCGTTGGCGCCGAGCAGGCAGCGCTCGCCGACGGAGACGACCTGCTTGCCGCCGCCCGACAGGGTGCCCATGATCGAGGCGCCGCCGCCGATGTCGCTGTGGTCGCCGACCACGACGCCGGCACTGACCCGGCCCTCGACCATCGAGGTGCCCAGGGTGCCCGCGTTGAAGTTGACGAAGCCCTCGTGCATCACGGTGGTGCCGACGGCCAGGTGCGCGCCCAGCCGGACGCGGTCCGCGTGGGCGATGCGCACACCGGACGGGGCGACGTAGTCGGTCATCCGCGGGAACTTGTCGATCCCGTAGACGGCCAGCTGGCCGCCCTGGGCGCGCACGGCCAGCCGCGCCTGCTCGACCTTGTCCACCGGGACCGGGCCGATGCTGGTCCACGCCACGTTGGCGAGCAGCCCGAAGACACCGTCGAGGCTGAGGCCGTGCGGCTGGACCAGACGGTGGCTGAGCAGGTGCAGACGCAGGTAGGCGTCGTGCGCGTCGAGCGGCTTCTCGTCCAGCGAGGTGATGGTGGTGCGCACGGCGACCACCTCGACACCGCGGCGGGCGTCGGCGCGCAGGGCCTCGGCGGCCCCCGCGCCCAGCTCGGCCTCGGCCTGCTCGGCGGTCAGGAGGACGGTCCCGGCCGGGCCGGGCGCGGCGGTCAGCGCGGGGGCCGGGTACCAGGTGTCGAGGACGGTGCCGTCCGCGGCGATGGTGGCCAGACCTGCGGCAACGGCGCCGCTCACGGGGGTGGTGGATTCAGCAGTCACATCGTGCACGTTAACGAATGCGGGCGGTCGGTGCCGAACGCGCTCACCGTCCGGACAGCTCGACGGGACGCGACGCACCGGGGGAAATCCGGCTGTCGGGCGGGCTGGGCTCGGCGATACTCGGACGGGTGTTCATGTCGATCTCCACCACCGGAACCGCCGCGAGCCCCGCCACCGACCTGGCGCGGCTGCTGCGGCGGAGCCCGGACGCGGTGCACCGGGTCCCGACCGCGTTCGGCGAGGCGCACCTGTTCTACCCCCAGGCCGAGGCCGACCGCTGCACGGCCGCGCTGCTGGTGGAGGTCGACCCGGAGGCGCTGCTGCGCGGGCGGCGCGGCAAGGGGCAGCCGCCCGCCACGCTCGACGAGTGCGTCGACGACCGCCCGTACGCCGCGTCCTCGTTGTTCGCGGCGGCGCTGCGGACGGTGTTCCGGCAGCTCCTCGGGCAGCCGCCGGCGCCCGAGGGGGACACGGCGCTGCCGCTGGAGATCGAGCTGCCGGTCGTCCGCGCGGACCGGGAGCCGGGATCCGGCGCGGGTGGCGACGGGGTCGCGCTGGTGCGGCGACTGTTCGAGCCGCTGGGCTGGCGGGTCGACGCGGCGGCGGTGCCGCTGGACACCGCCCCCGCCACCCCCGCCGTCCCCGCTGCTCCGGCCGGCCCCGCTGCGCCCGGCCCCGCTGCGCCCGGCCACGGCGGTTCGCCGGACGTGTCGCCGCACGGTTCGCCGTACGTGCGGCTCCGGCTGGCCGCGCCCGAGGTCCGGCCGGCCGAGGCGCTGCGGCAGCTGGCGGCGCTGCTGCCGGTCCTGGACGGCGCCGCGCACCACTGGACGCCGCCGGCGCGGCCGGACGCCGACGGGCTGTTCGCCGCCCATCCGGAGCGGGCCCTGATCGCCCGCCGGCTCGCTCGGCACGACGACGCCGCGGAGCCGGGCGGGGCCCGGCGGCACCGGGAGGAGCCGGACGAGGGCGCGGCGGTGCGGGCCGTGCTGGGCGCGCTCGGGGCGACGCGGGTGGTGCACCTCGGGTGCGGGCACGGCGCGCTGCTGGCCGACCTGCTCGGGGACGGCCGGTTCGCCGAGCTGCTGGGGGTGGACGCCTCGCCGGCCGCCCTGGCCGTGGCCGCCCGCCGCCTCGGCCTGGAACGGACGGCGGACCCCGCCCCGGAGTGGGAGCTGCGGTCCGGTCCGGGCCGTCCCGGGGTCCGTCTGGTGCAGGGCGCGCCGATCTACGCGGACGCCCGTCCGACGGGCTACGACGCCGTGGTGTTCGCGGCCCCGGCCGAAGTCCTGGCCGGGGCCCTGTCCGACGTCCTGGCCGGAACCCCGACCGACGTCCCTCCCGGGGCCCTGTCCGACCCGACGGACCGGGTGACGCCCGCCGCGCACCCGGCGTACCTGGAGCACGCGGTGTTCGGTGCCCTTCGCCCACCGGCGGCGGTCGCGACCGCCCCGCCCGGTGCCGGGACCGAAGCCGGCGGGGCGGCCTTCGCCGCCTGGGCGCGGCGGGTGGCGGCCGGGCACGGCTACGCCGTCACCCTCCACCTCGCCGACGGCGCGGCCGCACCGGCAGGATCCCGATCGGCAGGATCCCGATCGGCAGGGTCCCGATCGGCAGGATCCCGATCGCCCCGACTCGCCCTGTTCACACGCGACACCCCGGCCCCCGGAGGAGGTGGGCCCCGATGACCGAGCCCGACCCCGCACCCCGCACGCCCACCCCGACCCCGGCACCGCCCCCGGCGCCGACACCGCCCCCGGCGCCCACGCCGACCCCCGCGCCCACGCCGACCCCCGCGCCCTCGCCGGCCCCGACGCAGGCCACCCACCCCGTCGTCCCCGTGACCGAGGGCTCCCTCGTCGTCCTGGTCGGCACCAGCGGCGCGGGCAAGTCGACCTTCGCCCGCCGCCACTTCCGCTCCACCCAGGTGGTCTCCTCCGACACCTGCCGGGCCCTGGTGGCCGACGACGAGAACGACCAGTCCGCCTCCGCCGACGCCTTCGAGCTGCTGCACTTCCTGGTCGGCAAGCGCCTGGCCGCCGGCCGGCTGACCGTCGTGGACGCCACCAACGTGCAGGCGCACGCCCGCAAGCAGTTGCTGGCCGTCGCCCGGGAGCACGACGCGCGGGCCGAGGCGATCGTGCTGGACGTCCCGCTGGGCGAGTGCGCCGAGCGCAACCGCACCCGCCCGGACCGCGAGCTGCCGGCGTACGTGATCCCGCGCCAGCACCGGGAGCTGCGGGCGTCGCTGCCGGGTCTGGAGAAGGAGGGCTTCCGCCGGGTGCACGTCCTGCGGGGCGTGGCCGAGGTGACGGGCGCGGAGGTGGTGCTGGAGCGTCGGCGTGCCGACCTGCGGCACCTGACCGGCCCGTTCGACCTGGTCGGCGACGTGCACGGGTGCCGGGCCGAACTGGAGACGTTGCTGGGCCGGCTCGGCTACCGGCTGGTGCGGGACGCGGCGGGCCGCCCGGTGGACGCCGTGCCGCCGTCCGGCCGGACGGCGGTGTTCGTCGGCGACCTGGTCGACCGGGGCCCGGACACCCCGGGTGTGCTGCGGCTGGTGATGGGCATGGTGGCGGCGGGCCACGCGCTCTGCGTGTCGGGCAACCACGAGCTGAAGCTGGCCCGCGCGCTGGACGGCGACCGGGTCACCCTCTCCTACGGGCTGCGCGAGTCCATGGAGCAGCTGGCGGCGGAGCCGGAGGCGTTCCGGGCCGGGGTGCGGGAGTTCCTGCGCGGCCTGGCCGATCACTACCTGTTGGACGGCGGCGCCCTGGTGGTGTGCCACGCGGGGCTGCCGGAGCGGTACCACGGTCGTTCCTCGGGCCGGGTGCGCGCGCACGCGCTCTACGGCGGGACGACGGGGGAGACCGACGAGTACGGTCTGCCGGTGCGTCACGCGTGGGCGGAGGAGTACCGCGGGAAGTCGCTGGTGGTGTACGGGCACACGCCGTTGCCGGTGGCGAGCTTCCTGCACAACACGGTCTGCCTGGACACCGGTTGCGTCTTCGGCGGTGCCATGACGGCGCTGCGGTACCCGGAGCGCGAGCTGGTCCGGGTGGAGGCGGAGCGCCAGTGGTACGCGCCGGTCCGGCCGTTGCTGAGCGGGGCCCCGGGCGGGCGCGAGGGGCGTCCGCTGGACGTCGCGGACGTGGCGGGGCCGCACGCGGTGGAGACGGCGCTGCTCGGGACGGTGGCGGTGCGGGCGGAGCACGCCGCCGCGGCGCTGGAGACGACGGGACGGTCGGCGGTGGATCCCCGGTTGCTGGTCCACCTGCCGCCGTCGGTGCCGCCGGTGGCGGGAGCGCGCCGGCCGGGGTACCTGGAGCATCCGGACGAGGCGTTCGCCGGGTACCGGGCGGACGGCGTCGGCGAGGTGCTCTGCACGGAGCTGGTGCCGGGGCCGCGTGCGGTGGTGCTGGTGGCACGGGACGACGCGGCGCTGGCGCGGCGGTTCGGTCCGGCGGGTCCGGGGGCGGTCTGGTCGCGGAGCGGCGGGGCGCTGTTCGGCGCGGCGGAGGAGGCGGAGGTGCTGCTCCGGCTGCGGGCGGCGGCGGAACGGTCGGGGCTCTTCGCCGAGCTGGGCAGCGACTGGCTGCTGCTGGACGCCGCCCTGACGGGCCGGCCGCCGTTCACCGGCGGCGCGTGGCCGACCGTCGACACGTGGTCCGCCACCGGTGCGGGCCCGTCCCCGGTGGAGGCGTGGCACGCCCGGAACGCGGCGGTCGGCGCGGCGGCGGGGGCGGTGCTGCCGCCGGTGCTGGCCGCACTGGAACGGGCGGCCGCCCGGGGCCTGGACGTCTCCGGGCCGCTCGACCGGCAGCGCGACCGGGCGGCGGACGTGCGGGAGTTCACCGGCGCGTACCGGCGTGCCACGGCTCCGGGCCGCCCGGGGCTCGCGCCGTTCCAGCTGCTGGCCGCCGAGGGGGTCAACCTCGCGACCCGCCCCCAGCGTGAGCACCTGGCCCGGATCGACCGCCTGGTCGAGGCCGACCGTACGGCCCCCGTCCCCACTTCCACCCCCACCC
>JOHN01000088.1 GCA_000719695.1 Streptomyces sp. NRRL F-6131 | reverse complement strand
GGGGGCGGGTGGTGAGGGAGGGGCGGATCGCGCCGGGGCGGCGGGGGGCACGGGAGCGGCGGCGGCGTCCACCGAGTCCCAGACGCTGGCGTACCAGGGCCGGGCGGCCTTGGCCGGACCGGCGCCCGGGCCCTGCGCGGGCGGCGGCGCGCCCAGCGCGGACTTCGCCGGGTCCTGGGCCGCCGGGTCCACCGCGATGTACGGGGTCTCCCCCGGCATCGCGTAGTGCAACCGGGTCCGGGCCTGTGCCTTGACGTACTCCGGGTCCTGCCAGCGGGCCTTCTCCCGGCGCAGCTGTTCGACCTGCTGCCGGGCGTGCTCGGCCCGGGCGCGCTGCGCCGAGATCTCGGAACGCTGCGAGATGAACTGCCGGGTCGGGTAGGCCAGGATCGCCACCAGCGAGCAGAGCACGAGGACCAGGACGGTCGCCCGGCTCGTGAACCGAGGCCGGGCCGCCAAGCCCGGGATCCTCCAGCCTGCCATCTCCGGTGTCCCCTCCTGGTCGCGACGGTGCCCCGCCGTCCACCCTACGGGGTGGACGGCGGGGCACCGGTCAGGCGTGCGCTACCGGGCGCCCGGCCCTGCCGGCCGGGCGCCGTCGGTCGGGCTCAGCCCTCGTACTTGAACCGCGGGAAGGCGCCGCGGCCGGCGTACTCGGCGGCGTCGTCGAGGATCTCCTCGATGCGCAGCAGCTGGTTGTACTTGGCGACGCGCTCGGAGCGGGCCGGGGCACCGGTCTTGATCTGGCCGCAGTTGGTGGCGACGGCCAGGTCGGCGATGGTGACGTCCTCGGTCTCGCCGGAGCGGTGGGACATCATGCAGCGGTAGCCGTTGCGCTGGGCCAGCTCGACGGCGTCCAGGGTCTCGGTCAGCGAACCGATCTGGTTGACCTTCACCAGCAGCGCGTTGGCGGTGCCGGTCTCGATGCCGCGGGCCAGGCGGGCCGGGTTGGTGACGAACAGGTCGTCGCCGACCAGCTGGACCTTGTCGCCCAGCTTGTCGGTCATGGCCTTCCAGCCGTCCCAGTCCGACTCGTCCAGCGGGTCCTCGATGGACACCAGCGGGTAGGCGGCGACCAGGCCGGCGTAGTACTCGATGAGCTCGGCCGAGGTGAGGCCCTTGCCCTCGAACTGGTAGGCGCCGTCCTTGTAGAACTCGGAGGAGGCGACGTCCAGGGCCAGCGCGATGTCCTTGCCCGGCACGTAGCCGGCCTTCTGGATGGCCTCGACGATGAGGTCGAGGGCCTCGCGGTTGGAGTCCAGGTTCGGGGCGAAGCCGCCCTCGTCGCCCAGACCGGTGGAGAGGCCGCGCTCCTTCAGCACGCCCTTGAGCGTGTGGTAGACCTCGACGCCCCAGCGGACGGCCTCGGAGAAGGACTCCGCGCCGATCGGGGCGATCATGAACTCCTGGATGTCGACGTTGGAGTCCGCGTGCGAGCCGCCGTTGAGGATGTTCATCATCGGGACCGGCAGGACGTGCGCGTTCGGGCCGCCCAGGTAGCGGAACAGCGGCAGGTCGCTGGCCTCGGAGGCGGCGTGCGCGACGGCCAGCGAGACGCCCAGGATGGCGTTGGCGCCGAGCGAGGACTTGTCCGGGGTGGCGTCCAGGTCGAGCATGGCCTGGTCGATCAGGCGCTGCTCGGTGGCGTCGTAGCCGACCAGCTCGGGGCCGATCTGCTCGATGACGGCCAGGACGGCCTTCTCGACGCCCTTGCCGAAGTAGCGGTTCTTGTCGCCGTCGCGGAGCTCCAGGGCCTCGAAGGCACCGGTGGAGGCACCCGACGGGACAGCGGCACGGCCGGTGCTGCCGTCGTCGAGGCCGACCTCGACCTCGACCGTGGGGTTGCCGCGCGAGTCGAGAATCTCACGGGCTACGACGACATCGATGGACGGCACGAGGCATCTCCTAGCGGAAGCAGGTTCGGCAGACTGGGGGTGCGGTCGGCCGGACGATTGCGGAGTCGTTACGACCAGAGCCTAACCGCACGCGCTGTCCGGGCCACGTCGACCTCGGCTCCGTCTCAGCGTGTGGCCGTGCTACGCACCGGTAGTTCACCTGGTTGCCCGACCGGGGACGTTCCGATGCGGACGAAACGGGGGAAATCGACCGGATCCGGGCCGGCGGCCTCCGACGGCGGGGCCGTGCCGTCCTCGGGTAGGGCCGTGCCGTCCTCGGGCGGGGCGGTGCCGTCCTCCGCCGGACCGGCGGCGTCCGTCGCGGTGTCCGCGCGCCGCCGGAGCGGGCGGGCGGACACCGCGACGGGGCGGGGCGTCAGCCGAGGGCGAGGACCTGGCCCGGGACGATCAGGTCCGGGTCGCCGCCGACGGTGCCGCGGTTGCCGTCGTACAGGGCCTGCCAGCCGCCCTGGACGCCCTCGGCGGTGGCGATCCCGGCGAGCGTGTCACCGGAGCGGACGGTGTAGCCGTGGCCGGTCCGCTGCTGAGCGGCGGGGGCGGGCGCGGCGCTCCGGTCGGCCCCCTGGCCGGCGTACTGCTGGTAGACGCCCTGGTGGCTGGTCCAGTACCAGGCGCCGTTGTTCTGGTACCAGAACACCTTGGCGGTGGCGTCCCAGCCGGCCTGACCGGAGAACGACGGCGCCTGCTGCTGCGGCTGGGCCTGCGGGGCGGCCTGCTGGACCTGCGGGGCCTGCTGCTGGGCCCGCTGCGGCGCGTACCGCGGCGTCTGCTTGGCCGTCTGCCGGGGCTGCTGGGCCTGCGGCTTGGGGGCGGCGTGCTTCGGCGCGGCGGGCTTCGCGGCCTCCTGCTGCGGCTGCGCCTTCGGGGCCTGCGGCTGCGGGGCGGCCGGCGCGGCGTCCGCCGAGGTGTCGACCGCCGCCGGGGCGCCGCCCTTGCTCAGACCGGCCTTCTTGGAGCAGACCGGCCAGGCGCCCGGCCCCTGCGAGGCCAGCACCTTCTCGGCGACGGAGATCTGCGCCGACTTCGAGGCCTGGTTGGCCTGCGGCGCGTAGGCGGTGCCGCCGAACGCCTTCCAGGTGCCGGAGGTGAACTGCAGGCCGCCGTAGAAGCCGTTGCCGGTGTTGATGCTCCAGTTGCCGCCGCTCTCGCACTGGGCGACCGCGTCCCAGGTGGAGGCCGGGGCGGCCTGTGCGCCGGTGGCGGTGAGGATCGGCATCGCCAGTCCGACGCCGGCGACTCCGGCGACGGCGATGGCCTTCTCGGTCTGGGTGCGGCGACGGTGACGACCGGTTCCAACGAACAGCATGAAAGGTCCCTCTCCACACGCCTGCGAGGTGAGCTGTCGGGTTCGGACCGGGAGGTGGCCCGGCCGCGCTGAGGCGGCTTCACCCCTAGCCGTGGGAGACGGCGCAAGACCTGGTTCCCCCGCCCCTGCCCAGGGTTCTGGTCGGTTTCCGGTGGCGCGGCGGGCAGGACTCGGCGTTCCGCGCACGGGACTCGCTTCCACGAGCTCCCCGGAGAGTAGACAGATCTTCAGAGCAATCACAAGCTCATATCGCCGATATCACATGGAAATCACGCCCGGCGATGGATTGTCCACCAACCGAAGAGGTATGTCCGGGTTGAGGATGATTCAAACCCTCTCAACACCCCTGCTGAAGACGGTCCGTCAGCGTGTCGCGGGGTCCTCGTCAATGGACCGGCGAGAGGTTCTCGGAGGTTGCCTCCGGCCTCCGTTCGGGCGTGAATTCCACCGGAAGTTCACGAAGTCCACGCATGATCAGACCACCGCGCCAGCGCAGTTCCTCCGGGTCCGCGGCGAGCCGGAGGTCCGGCAGCCGGGTCAACAGGGTGGTCAGCGCGGCCCTCCCCTCCAACCGTGCCAGCGGGGCGCCGATGCAGTAGTGGATGCCGTGCCCGAAGCCCAGGTGCGGGTTGTCCGTCCGGGCCAGGTCCAGGGTGTTCTCGTCCGCGAACCGCGCCGGGTCCCGGTCCGCCGCCGCCAGCACCACCAACACCGGGTCGCCGACCGGGATCTCCACCCCGCCGATGGTCAGCGGGCTGGTCGCGAACCGCCAGGTGGCCAGCTCCACCGGACCGTCGTACCGCAGGAGTTCCTCGATCCCGGTCTCCAGCAGCCCGCTCTCGCCGCGACCGATCGACTCCTGGAGCAGGGCCCGCTGCCCCGGGTTGCGCAGCAGCGCGTACACGCCGTTGCCGATCAGGTTGACCGTCGTCTCGAAGCCGGCGAAGAGCAGGATGAAGGCCATCGCCGCGGCCTCGTTCTCGGTGAGGTGCTCACCGTGGTCACTGGCCCGGATCAGCCCCGAGATCAGGTCGTCGCCGGGGTCGGCGCGCTTGCGGTGGATCAGCTCCGCCAGGTAGGCCCGCATCCGCTTCACCGCCCGGCCCACACCGCCCCGTTGGCCGCCGCCGTGCCGGATCATCATCCCGGCCCAGTCCCGGAAGTCGTCCTGGTCCTCGGCCGGCACCCCGAGCAGGTCGCAGATCGCGTAGATGGGGAGCGGGAAGGCGAACTCGTGGATGAGGTCGGCGGATCCGCGGGCGGCGAAGCCGTCGATCAGCCGGTCGGTCAACTGCTGCACCCGCGGCTCGAAGGCCGCCACCCGGCGCGGCGTGAACGCCTTCGACACCAGGCGGCGCAGCCGGGTGTGGTCCGGCGGGTCGATGTTCAGCAGGTGCGTCATGAGGTCGGCCTGGCGCTCGCCCGGGATGCCGACCCGGCCGGTGCGGTGGGCCTGCTCGCTGTGGTGCACCGGGTTCTTGGAGAGCCGGCCGTCCGCGAGCGCCTGCCGGGCGTCCGCGTACCGGGTGACCAGCCACGCCTCCACCCCGCTGGGCAGGGTGGTCCGGTGCACCGGCTCGTGCTCGCGCAGCCACGCGTACGCCGGATAGGGGTCGGCGGCGAACTCCCAGGTGAACAGGGACGGGCGGGCGGAGGCGGGCTGAGCTGGCATGGGTCGACGGTATCCCGGGCGTGTCCCGGCCACCGCGCGGTGGGCGCGCGGCGGCCGCGCGGGCACGCGGGCGGACCCGCCGGTGGGGCCCGTCGGGGGCGCCGTCGGGGGACCGCCGGGGGCGCCGTCGGGGGCGCCGTCGGTCGCGTTCCGGGTGGTGCCGGTCGCGCCCCGTTCACGCCGTCCGGTGATCGTGGGGAACAGCAGGCGTGAGCCTGGTCACCTGAGGGGTAATTCCTGTTGCGGAGGGTCAGGTCGTGCCTACGATCCTCCGCAAGATGTCCGTGGGCGCCGGTGCGGAGCCGCCCACAGGGAGGAGCAGGGCCATGCGGGTCACCGGTGCGGTCATCGTGATCGCGGTACTCGACGGCGGGTCGGGGGCGGACCTCGCCCGCCGGTTCACCGCGGCGGGAGCCGCCGGGATGCTGATCGCCGACCAGCGCGGCGGGGTCGCCGAGGACCTCGCCACCGAACTCGACCGGCCGGGCTGCCCGGTCGTCGGCGTGTGCGGCGACGTCCGCCGCCCCAGCGACGTCGCCGCCCTGGTCGACACCGCCGAGAAGCACCTCGGACCGATCGACCTGTTCTGCGTGGCCGGGCCGGACGGCGAGCGGATCGTCTCCCTCTCCGACCTGCCCGACCACCTCGATCTGGAGCGGCTCGCCGAACTCGTCGCCCTGGTCGGCGAGGCGATCGGCGAGGTCGTCCCGCCGCAGCGCCGTCCGGTGGAGGACGTCGCCGCCGTCTGAGGAGGCTCCGACGGGCCCGGGCCGGGCCCGGCCTAGTACTCCTCGGGCTCCTCGGGCTCCTCGTCCCGGTCGGCCCGGTCGGGCTCGTCCGTCGCCTCGGCGGGCTTCAGGCCCTCGGCGGGCTTCAGGCCCTCGGCGGCCCGCACCGCGTCGCGGTAGCCCCGCGCCGCCGACCGCAGCGCGGCGTCCACGTCGATCCCGGCGTCGTGCGCGCGCTGCGCCACGGCGAGCAGCAGCCGGCCCGCCGATTCCGTCGTGAGCCCGGCCGGCAGCTCGTACGGCTCGTCCGGCACCCCCGTGAACCCGGCCCGGCGCACCCGGGACACCAGCTTCGCCGCGTACGCGAGCGAGGGCAGCCCGGCCGGCACGCCGTCCAGCACCGACTCGCGGTCCGACTTCTCGGCCGCCTTGAGCACCTCCCAGGTGGCCTCCACCTCGGCCGCGCCACTCGCCTCGGCGCCCCCGAACACGTGCGGGTGCCGGTACATCAGCTTCTCGACGATGTCGCCCGCCACGTCGTCGATCGAGAACGCCCCGGTGGGGTGCTCCTCGGCGATCCGGGAGTGGAAGAAGACCTGGAGCAGGACGTCGCCCAGCTCCTCGCGGAGCGTGTCGCGGTCCCCCTCCTCGATCGCCTCGACCAGCTCGAAGGCCTCCTCGACCAGGTACTTCACCAGACTGGCGTGGGTCTGCTCGGCGTCCCACGGGCAGCCGCCCGGCGAGCGGAGGCGGTCCATCACGGAGACCAGGTCCAGCAGGCGCGAGCCGGGCAGGTCGTAGGAGCCCGGCAGCACCTCGATCTCCGGCACCTCGCCGGCGTGCTCGACCGCGAGCCGGGCCAGCGCGCCGGTCAGCCCCGGGTCGCCGTCCGGGCCGCCCAGCCAGACCGTCGGGCCGGTGGCGGCGCCGTCGGCCGGGGCCCCGGTCAGCAGCCGGGCGAGCGCGGGGGCGGAGCCGGGCGCCACGATCTCCACCTCGACGCCCGCCTGCCGCACGGCCGGCAGCTGCGGGTGGCCGGCGTCGCCGGCCAGCACCCGCCCGGCCGACCGCAGCGCCTCCCAGGCGGGCCAGGACAGCAGGCCGGGGGCGACCCGGTGGGTCGTGATGAGGAGGATCAGCTTCGCGCCCGGAGGATTCGTCGTCACCCCTCGAACCTACCCGCCCGTCCCGCGCACCCGCCCGGGGGTTTCCTCTCCCCGGCGGGGGCGGGCGAGGCCGGCGGCGGACGGGGGCTCCGGACCTCGGGGGCCGGGTGCCCCGGGGCCTGCGGGCCCCGGCAGGGCTGTCAGCCCGTGGGCCGGGGGCGGGTGGCCGGGGCGAGGGTGGCGTGCTCCCGGTCCCAGGTGCCGTAGCGGGGGTTGACGCGGAGGTGGAGCGCGTCGGCCGTGGCGGCCAGGACACGGCGCACCGCGGCGTCGCCCGCCGGGGTGTCGGCGTCCACCCCGGCCGCGGCGGCGAGCCGGCGGATCCCCAGCTCGCGACCGAGTCGGTCGTCGATCCCGTCGGCCGGGACGCCCCGCGCCGCCAGGGCCCGGGCCAGCCGCCCGGCGCCGCCGTGGCGTCGCTCCTCCTCCGCCCGGGCCGCCGCCACCTCGGCGGGGGCGACCGCCGGCCCCCGGTCCGCGACCGCGCGGGCCACCACCGCGTCCAGCACCAGATCCGTGACCGCCCGCCGGACCGGGCCGTCCGTCTCCCACCGGGCGTCCGCCGAGACGCCGCCCGGCGTGTGCCGCAGCGCGGCCACCCTGGCCTCCACGGCGTCCACCCGGATCCGCCGACCGTCGAGCACCGCCGCGGTCCCCGCCGTCATCGCGTCACCGGCGCATCCCGCGAGCCCCGGGACGGCGAGCAGCAGCCCGGCGACGGCTGCGACGGCGGTGTTGGCGGCGGTGGTGGAGGTGGTGGTCCGGCGACGGTGCACGGCGGCTCTCCGGAGGGACGGGGCGGCGGGGGCGGGGTGGTTCGGTGGCCGGGTGGCCCGGTCGGCCGGGGCGGCTCGGTGGCCGGGGTTCACCGAGCGTAGGGCGGGCCGGTCCGGGTGGGGCGGACCGTCGCCCGAACGGGTCATCCGGGCCGAGCCCGCCGCACGGCAGGGGTTCCCGCGTCAACCCTGACGATCGTCCAGGTCGGCCCCTGGCTTTCGGGTCGGGTCCGAACCCGACCTCGACACCTACCGTCCGTGCCATGACGAACACGGCAAGGAACAGGGCGGCCCTCGCGGTGGTGCTCCTCGGCGCGGGCGGCGGCGCGGTCGGGTGGCTGGCCCCGGAGCGCGGTGGCGGGGGCGGAGGCGGGCCGGTCGGGCCGGTCGGGCCGGTGACCGGCTGGTCGGCCACCGGGTACCGACGGGTCGCGGAGGCCGTCGCCGACGCCCCGCACCGGCTCGCCGCCCTGCTGGAACCCGCCACCGAGGCCGGGCTGCTGGTACTCGGGCTGGCGCTGGTGCTCGGCTGGTGGACGGCGCGCGGGCGGCGGGCCGCCGACGCGGTCGCGGGCGTGGCGCTCACCGGTCTCGGCACGGTGCTCGCGTACGGGGCGAGCGAGGCGTTGAAGGTGGTGCTCGACGAGGAACGGCCGTGCCGGGCCCTGGCCGGGCTGCCGTCCACCGCACTCGCCGACTGCCCGCCGCCGGGCGACTGGTCGTTCCCCAGCAACCACGCGACCCTGGCCGTCGCCCTGGCCACCGGTCTGGTGCTGCTGCGGCCCCGGTGGGCCTGGCTGGTCGTCCCGGTCGGCCTGGGGACGGCCGCCCTGCGGGTGGCCGCCGGGGTGCACTACCCGCACGACGTCGTCGCCGGGGCGGTGCTGGGCGGGGCGGTCACCGCGGCGGTGGTCGTCGCCCTGCTGCCCTCCGCGACGGCCGTGGTCCTCACGCTGGGCCGGGTACGGCTGCTCGGCCCGCTGCTGCTGGCTCCCGCACCCGCCCCGACTCCCCGACCGGGCCCGGCCTCAGCCCCGGTCCCGGTCCCGGTCCCGGCCGGGTGGGGCCGCGGCCAGGCCGGCCTCGTGGGCGAGCACGGCGGCGGCCGCCCGGTTGGCCACGCCCAGCCTGGCCAGGACGGAGCTGACGTGCGCCTTCACCGTGCCCTCCACCACGCCGATCCGGCGGGCGATCTGACCGTTGGAAAGCCCGGCGGCGACCAGCGCCAGTACGTCGCGCTCACGGGCGGTCAACCCGGCCACCTGCCGCTGGGCGGCGGTCCGACGGTCGGCCGGACCGCCGGACCGAGTGGCGGCGAGGTGCGCCACCACCCGGGCGGCCACCTTGGGTGACAGATACGCGGCCCCGTCGGCCACCGCCCGGACCCCGGCGATCAGCTCCTCCGGCTCGCCGGACTTGATCAGGAACCCGTTGGCGCCCCCTCCGAGGGCGCGCAGGATGTAGTCGTCCTCACCGAAGGTGGTCAGCATGACGATTCCCGGAACCGCCCCGGTCTGGGTGGTGACGGCCGCTCGCCGGATCTCGGCGGCGGCGGTGATGCCGTCCGTGCCCGGCATCCGGATGTCCAGCACGGCGACGTCCGGTCGGTGGCGCCGGACCAGCTCGACCGCCTCCCGCCCGTCCCCGGTCTCCGCCACGATCGCGATGCCCGGGTCGGTGGTGAGCACGGCGCGCACCCCGGCACGCACCATCGGCTCGTCGTCCGCGACCACCACCCGGATCGGCCCGGGGGTCCCGTCGCCACGCTCCGCCGCGCTCATCGGGCGCTCACCGGACCAGGGCGTCCAGGGAGATCAGCACCCCGTCCCGGAAGCACAGCCGGTACGCGTCTCCGGAACGGTCGTTGTTGAAGGCCTCGGCCGTCATCGCGTAGTACTCGCACGTCACTCCCTCTCCCCCGGGCGGCGGGTCGCCCACGGACGGATGGTACGGAAACTGACGTTCCGGCAGAAATCGCTGCACGGCGGCCCGGTCCTGGCCGACCCGGAGCGCGGCGTAGTCGGCGGGGTCGAGGACGGACCGGCCCGCGGTGTGGATCGCCCAGCCCCGCAGCACGGCGGTCAGCGCCAGCGCGACGGAGAGCGGCACCAGCACGACCGCCGCCATCATCCGGCCCACCCGGCGGCGGGCCCGGCGCAGTTCGCGGGCCGGCGACACCGCGACCGGAACCGCCGCGGGGTGGGCCGGGGCGCCGGAGCGCGGCAGTTCGGCGCACACCTCGAAGCCCGCGCCCCCGGCCCGGGGCCCGTACCGGAAGGTGCCGCCGGCCAGCCGGACCCGCTCGGCCAGACCGAGCAGACCCCGACCGCCCGGGCCCGCCACGACGGCTCCCGCCCCGGCGCGGGCCGGGGACGCGCCCACCGGCGGGGCGTCGTTGCGCACCCGGACGCGGGCGCCACCCTCCGGCGGGTAGGTCACCAGCACCGTGACCGGCGCGCCCGGGGCGTGCTTGGCCGCATTGGTCAGCGCCTCCTGGACCACCCGGTAGGCGGCGTGCTCGGCCGCCCTCGGCTGCCCGTCCGGCTCTCCGTCGACGGTCAGCCGGACGTCCAGGCCGGCCGCGGCCGTCTCCTCCACCAACTGCGGAACACCCGCGTCGGCCGGCCCCCGGGCGGTGTGGGCGTCCGTCTCGTCCCGCAGGATCCCGATCACCTCGCCGAGGCGTTCCACGGCCGCCGCCGCACCCGCCCGGATCTCCTGCGCCGCCTCCCGGTGCGGCGGGGCCAGATCGGCTGCCAGCTTCAGCGCACCGGCCCGCAGCGCGATCAGGCTGAGGTCGTGGCCGAGCGCGTCGTGCATGTCCTGGGCGATCCGGGCGCGTTCGCGCAGCCGGGCCTGCTCGGCCACCAACTGCTGCTCGCGCTCGGCCCGCTCGGCCCGCTCCCAGCCGGCCCGCACCAACTCCTGGGACTGCCGCCAGAACCGGCCGACCATCCAGGGGCCCATCCCGGCGCAGATCAGCACCGAGACCACGGAGGTCGCCTGCTCCGACCGGGCCGGGACGACCACGGCCACCAGCACGCCCACCGTGACCAGGCCCGCCAGCAGGACCACCGCCGACCACGCCCGGTCCATCCGCACACCGGCCAGGAACGCCGTCGCGATCCCCGGCAGCACCCACCAGAGCGACACCGCGCTCAGCCCGAACGCCCCGGCCGCGACCACCAGCAGCACCCGGTCCACCCACCACGCTCTCATTCGCACCCGCCCGACCCTACGGACCTCGGGGGCGGCGCGGATCTGTCGAAAGTCATACGCCTCGCCGTCCGTGCTGCGGCGCGGTGCTCCGACGCGGTGCTCCTGCGGGCGGGACCAGCCGGACGGGACCAGGGGGACTGGACCAGGCGGGACAGGACCAGCCGGGCGGGATCAGGCGCGGGGAGGCCAGGGGGTGGCGGTGGTGCGGTGGGGCTGCAGGGTGTCGAGGGTCTGCCGGAGGCGGCGGACCGCCGGGTGGTGCGGGCCCTCGCGGCGTTCGCGGTCGAAGAGGAGCTGGAGCAGCCACGACCACGCCGCCTCCGTCTCGCCGAGCGAGGCCAGCAGCACGCCGATCCGCTCCCGGAGGTCGAGCAGCCGCTCCGGTTCGGTCTCCGGCCACACCGCGAGCAGGGCCTGGTACTCGGTGAGCGCCTCCGCGCCCCGACCGAGCTGCTCGAGGCACTCGGCGGCCCGGAAGCGCGGCTCCAGCGCCCGTCGGCCGTGCGGCCCGCCCTCGACGGTGGCGGCGAGCAGCCGGTACTCCGCGAGCGCCTCGTGGTGACGCCGCTCCTGGAGGAGCGTGCGCGCGTAGATGGTCCGGACGGTGCGGACCATCCCCGCGCCGTCGCCGAGTTCGGACCGGCCGCGCGCCAGCAGCCGGGCGGCGAGGTCGAGCACCTCGGCCCGCCGGCCGGCGTCGACCAGGTCGGAGAGCCGGGCGCAGGCCGCCGCGAAGTCCTCGCCCGCCCCGGCCACCCCGGGCGGCAGCGACGGCACGGCCGGCAGCGGCACCGGGGTCGGCGGGTGCGGGTCCGGCCGCGGCACGGCGGCCATCAGGAACGGCGACGGTTCGGCCCGGGGCGGCGCCGCCGGGGCGGTGCCGTCCGGACGCGGCTGCGGCTGGAGCGGGTACCGGTACGGCCGGGCCGGGTCGGGCAGCGGCCCGTACCGGGGCTGCGGCACGGAGACGGCGGCGGGCAGCAGCGGCAGCAGCCGCCCGTACACCTCCTGGGCGTGGGCCGGCCGGTCCTCGGGGCGCTTGGCGAGCAGGTCCAGGACGAGCCGCTCCAGTGCGGCGGGCACCTCGGGGCGCAGGTCGCGCAACGGCACCGGCGGCTCGTCGACGTGCCGCCGCAGCAGTCCCAGCGCGGTCGGCGCACGGAACGGGCCTTCGCCGACCAGCATCTCGTGCAGCAGGCAGCCGAGCGCGTACAGGTCGCTGCGCGGGTCGACGGCGGCGGACAGCGCCTGTTCCGGCGCCATGTAGGAGGGGCTGCCGATCGGCACGCCGGTGAGGGTGAGGCGGGTGGCCTCGGGGTCGAGCGCGGTGGCGATGCCGAGGTCCAGCAGGACGGTCCGGCCGTCCTCCCGGACCATCACATTGCTGGGCTTGAGGTCCCGGTGGACGACCTGCACCGCGTGGACGGCGGCCAGTGCGGCACAGAGCTGGGCGGCCACGGCGACGGCGCGCTCGACCGGGAACGGCGCGTCCTCGGCGATCAGGTCGGCCAGGCTGACGCCGGGGAGCCGCTGCATCACCAGGTACAGCTCGCCGTCCTCCTCGCCGGCGTCGAAGACGGTGACCAGGCCCGGGTGGTCGAGGGCGGCGGTGGTGCGGCACTCGCGGAGGAAGCGGCGGCGCAGGTCGTCGCCGTGCCGGAGCCGTTCGGTGGTGGTGGGGTCGGTGCCGCCGGTGGCGGCGAGGAGGCGGTCGGTGCGCAGCAGCTTGACGGCGACCGGTCGGGCGAGCCGTTCGTCGTGGCCGGCCCAGACCTGGCCCATACCGCCGTGGCCGATCTTCTCGGTGAGACGGTAGCGGCCGCCGATCACCCGGGCGCCGGTCACGGGCGGTCCTCGCGGGCCTGCCGGCGCAGCAGTTCGCCGAGCTCGCGCAGTTCGTCGGAGGTGGCGGGACCGGCACCGGCGGCCCCGGCCCCCGCGGCCTGCACGGGCGGGTGGGGCTGCACCGGGGGCTGTACCGGGGGCTGGGGCCGGGCGCCCTGCGGGTACGGAGCCGGGGTCCCGTACGGCTGCGCGGTCCCGTAGGGCTGGGCGGCTCCGTACGGCGGGGCGGGGGCGTAGGGCTGCGCCGCCCCGTACGGCTGGGCGGTCGGGTAGGACTGCGTGGCGCCGTACGGCTGGGCGGCCGGGTAGGGCTGGGCGGGCGTGGCGGGTGACGGGTAGCCGTACCCGGCCGGTGGCGCGTAGCCGACCGCGGGCGCGGCCGGCTGGCCGGCGTTCCAGACCACCTGGCGGTCCATCAGCAGGAAGTGCACCGGCGGGGTGAACCACATCAGCAGCATCATCGTGGTGCCGACCGCGTCGGCGACCGGCGCCTCGCCCTTGCCGTAGCTGCCGGCCACCCCGATGCAGATGAAGAAGGCGAGGAAGAGCCCGGCGTAGACCACCGCGCCCAGGATGTCGTACGCCCGGCGGCGGCGGACCGCCAGCAGCAGCGACGGCACCATGCCGAGCAGACCGACGGTCAGCAGCGGTGCGAGGACCACCAGGACCCGGCCGGCCACGCCGTACGGGCCGGCCGGCGGGCGGGGGGCCTGCGGCGAGGCGACCAGGGTCCGGCCGTAGGGCGGCGGGGTGCCGGGTATGCCACCGGCGGGCGCGCCACCGGGCGGTGGGCCGTACTGCCCGGGGTACTGCCCTGACATGCGTGCTCCTGAGCGGGTGAGGACGAGGACCGTCCGGATCACGGAACCGGCTCCGCACACCGTACCGCCCGCGCCGGTCGGGCCGGAGTCCTTCCGGCGGGCCCGTACCGCACCCGTCCCACCGGCCCGCAAGGCCGGTCGACCGCCCTGTTCCCGGGCCGGCTTCCGCCCTCGGCCGCCGGCGCGGCGTCAGAGGGACGACGGGGGCGCCGCGGTGCCGGCGGCGAGGGCGTCGGTGGCCGCCTGGGTGAGGGTGCGGCCGAGGGCGGCCGCCTGCTGCAGGGTCGCGTCGAAGGCGGCGAGCCGGGCGAAGGCGGCGCCGAGGCGCCGCTGTTCGGCGATCGGCAGGCGCGGCAGTTCGACCCGGCGGATGTCCAGGCGGGTGGTGGTGGAGGCGTGGCTGGCGGCCCGCCGGGCGGCGGCCGTGGAGCGCAGGTGGCCGGCCAGGAAGTCCGGGTCGAGGGCGGCCGGGTCGGGGCGGAGCAGGTGGAGCTGGCGGCCGAGGGCGGCGCCGACGGGCGGCCCGGCCGGACCGACCACGCGGGCGACGCCGCCGCCGAGGGCGGGGACGAGCACGTCGCCGGGCCGGGTCAGCGGGCCGCCGTCGGCCGCGGCGGCCCGGTCGAGGACGGCACCGGGCGCGCCGCCGGTGACGAGGTCGTGGTCGGTCAGCACCGGGGTGCCGGTCGGATCGGCGCCGGCCGGCCGGGTGGGCGCGCCGGTCCCGGAGGAGTGCACCTCCAGCAGTCCGGAGCGGACCAGCTCCCCCAGCGTGACGACCGGGCCGTGGCCCGCGCCCGCCCCGACGCCCGCCCCGACGCCCGCACCCGCTTCCGAGGCCGCCACGCCCGACGGGTCCGCCGTCGAGTCGCCCGTCGGGTCGGGCAGCAAGGTGGCGGGGTCGGCCAGTCCGGCCAGCAGTTCGGTCAGCCGCCCGCCGAGGTGGGAGAGTCCGGCGGCGCCGCCGAGCGGGGCGGCGGGCGGGACGTGCCGGGCGGGCGAGAGATCGGTCTCGTCGTCCAGGAGGTCGATCGCGGCCACGGTCCGGTGCCGGCCGGGGCGGTCCGGGGGGAGCGGGAGGCCCTCACGGGCGGCGAGGTCGAAGGCCTGCCAGGCGTCCAGGACGGTGCGGCGCAGCTCCGGCCAGCGGACCTTGTCGCGGCCGCCCTCGGCGACCTCGGCGGAGCCGGGCGAGGTGGAGGCGGCGTCCAGCATCAGCACCTGGCGGAAGTCGTCGCCCGGGCGGGGGGCGCGCAGCACCCAGAGGTGGAGCGGCACCCCGTACGGCGGCGCGGCCCCGGCCGGGAGGGCGACGACGGCCCGCAGCGCGCCGGAGCGCAGCAGTTCGGCGCGGACGCGGCGGCCGGCCCGACGGGCGGCGACGGTCGGCGGGAGCAGCAGGGCCGCGAGCCCGCCGGGGCGGGTGTGGGCGAGGCAGTGCAGCACCCAGGCGAGTTCGGACTCGCCGCGCGGCGGGACGAGTCCGCCGGGCCAGCGCCGGTCGAACTGCAGCTCGTCGTGGCCCCAGTCCCGCTCGTTGTAGGGGGGCTGGCAGAGCACCGCGTCGAAGGTCCGCCCGGGGTGGGCGTCGGCGCGCAGGGCGTCGCCGGGGCGGAGGTCGACGGGGAGCGGGACGGCGTCGGTGGCGGGCGCGTGCAGGGCGAGCCGGAGCCGGGCGAGGGCGGTGGTGACCGGGTCGGCGTCCTGGCCGTGGCGGTCGGTGGTGGGCGCCAGGGCGAGCAGCAGCGCACCGAGGCCGGTGGCGGGGTCGAGCACGGCGGCGGCGTCGCCCGCCACGGCGGCGAGCAGCTCGGCGGCCTCCGGCGGGGTGGGGGCGAGCTGGCGGGTGTTGGCCTCGGCGTACCGGGTGAGGAGCAGTTCGAAGGCGCCGGCCGGGTCGGTGTCGGCGGCCAGCCGGGCGAGCAGGCGGGCGAGGTCCAGCTCGGTGGAGCCGAGCAACCCGGACCGGCGGAGGTCGGCGGCGCCGTCGGCGCCGAGCACGGTGCGGGCGGTGTCGGCGAGGGCGCGCGGCAGGGCGGTGGCGAGCCTGGTGTCCGGCTGCTCGGCGAGCGCGGCCCACTGCGCCGGTTCGCGGTGGTGCAGCAACAGGACGGCGCCGGCCTGGACGAGCGGGGCGGCCGGGTGTCCGGCCGGGTCGCGCAGGGTCTCGACGAGCCGCCAGACCCGTTCCAGCAGCGGCAGTTCGGCGATCTTGCCCTGGGACCGGAGCCAGGTCTCCACCTCGGCGAGCGCGAAGGCCGGACTGCTGTCGGTGCCGCCGACCGGGCGGGGGAAGTCGGGGTGGCGTCGGCGCCAGTTGCTGACGGCGGCGCGGCCCACCCCGGCGAGGCGGGCGATCTCGACGGCGGTCACCTCGGGACGGTCCGGCATGGGGGCTCCTTCGACGGCGACGGCGGTGTGACCACACAGCATAGTCAGCGGCGCCCTTCGCGCAGTTCACACGTGAACAGAGAGGTTTCGCAAGGAGCCGTTGACATCGTTCACAGCACATGGTGTGATCTCTCCTGTCGACGGAACGTCAGGTCGACCGGAAGCCCCACCGCCACGAAGAAGCACAGGAGACCCCGATGTCCGCGACCACTCGCCGCACCCGCCGCACCGCCGCCCTGCTGCTGGGCGCCACGCTCGTCACCCTCACCGCGACCGCCTGCAACTCGACCGGCGGCCCGTCCGTCTCCACCGAGGCCAAGCCGACCGCCGCCGCCTCCGCCCCGGCGGCCGACGGCGGCAGCGCACCGGCCAAGCCCGCCGACAGCAAGCCCGCCGAGAGCAAGCCGGCGGAGAGCAAGCCCGCCGAGGCCGCCAAGGCCCCGGCCAAGCTCGGCGACACCATCGCCCTCAAGGGCACCCTGGAGAAGGGCAACACCGCCGACATCACCGTCGTGAAGGTGGTGGACCCGGCGGAGAGCACCAACGAGTACCTCACCGCGGCGGACGGCAAGCACTACGTCGCCGTGCAGTTCCAGATCAAGCCGACCGGCGCCAAGGCCTACAGCGAGACCCCGTGGAGCAGCGCCAAGGTGGTCGACAACCAGGGCCAGGCGTACGGCCCGACGCTCGCCGACACCAAGGCCGGCCCGTCCTTCCAGACCCCGACCAACATCGCCTCCGGCGAGACGGGCAAGGGCTTCGTGGTCTTCGAGGTGCCGAACGGCACCAAGCTCGACAAGGTCCAGTTCTCCCTGGACAACGGCTTCGCCGACCAGGTCGGCCAGTGGAAGATCGGCTGACGGCCCTGCTGGCGGCCGGCCGCCCCGCGGCCCCCGCCCCGACCACCGGCCGGTCGGCGGCACCCCCGCCCTCGGACACGCCCCCGACCCCGGCGGCCGGGAGCACGGGCACGAGAACGGGAGCGACCACGAGAACGGCGGCCTCGGGCGGCACCGCCCGAGACCGCCGTACCCGGCGAGGACCCTTCCGGGGGTCCGCTACTTCTTCGCCCCCGCCAGGTCGTCGAACATCGCCGACAGGAACTCCCTGGCCCAGGTCAGCAGCTCGCGCCCGACCAGCGGCTTGCCGCCGATCCGGCCGGTGGACGGCCTCGGGACCAGCAGCTGGTTGGTCGCCGCCTTCACCTGGCTGCGCGGGTAGAGCCGGTTCAGCCGCAGCTGCTGGGACTCGCGCAGCTCGACCGGCCCGAACCGCACGTTGGAACCCGCCAGCGTGATGTCCGCGATGCCGCACCGCCGCGCGTACAGCCGCAGCGCCGCCACCAGCAGCAGGTTCTCCACCGGCTCGGGCAGCTTGCCGTACCGGTCGACCAGCTCGTCCCGGACCTGCTGGATGTCCTCCTCCGAGTTGACCGCCGCGATCGAGCGGTAGGCCTGGAGCCGCAGCCGCTCCCCCGGCGCGTAGTCGTGCGGCACATGGGCGTCGACCGGCAGCTCGATCTTCACCTCCAGCGGCTCCTCCTCCGGCTCGCCGCCGCCCGCCAGCGACTCCCGGAACTCGGCCACCGCCTCGCCGACCATCCGCATGTAGAGGTCGAAGCCGACGCCCGCGATGTGGCCGGACTGCTCGCCGCCGAGCAGGTTGCCGGCGCCGCGGATCTCCAGGTCCTTCATCGCGACGTACATGCCGGCGCCCATCTCGGTGTGCTGGGCGATGGTGGCCAGCCGCTCGTGCGCCGTCTCGGTCAGCGGCTTCTCCGGCGGGTACAGCATGTAGGCGTAGCCGCGCTCCCGCCCGCGGCCCACCCGGCCGCGCAGCTGGTGCAGTTGGGAGAGGCCGAAGGTGTCGCCGCGCTCGACGATCAGCGTGTTGGCGTTGGAGATGTCGATGCCGGACTCGACGATCGTGGTCGACACCAGGACGTCGAACTCCTTCTCCCAGAAGTCGACGACCACCTTCTCCAGCTGGGTCTCGCCCATCTGCCCGTGCGCGGTGGCGACCCGCGCCTCCGGCACCAGCTCCTTCAGCCGGGCGGCCGCCTTGTCGATCGACTCGACCCGGTTGTGGATGTAGAACACCTGGCCCTCGCGCAGGAGTTCACGCCGGATCGCCGCCGAGATCTGCTTCTCGTCGTACGGGCCGACGAAGGTCAGCACCGGGTGCCGCTCCTCCGGCGGGGTGGTGATGGTGGACATCTCGCGGATCCCGGTGACCGCCATCTCCAGGGTGCGCGGGATCGGGGTCGCGGACATGGTCAGCACGTCGACGTTGGCCCGCAGCTTCTTCAGCTGCTCCTTGTGCTCGACGCCGAACCGCTGCTCCTCGTCGACGATGACCAGGCCGAGGTCCTTGAAGCGGGTCTCCGAGGAGAACAGCCGGTGGGTGCCGATGACGACGTCCACCGAGCCCTCGAACAGCCCCTCCAGCACGGCCTTGGCCTCGTTGTCGGTCTGGAACCGGGACAGCGCCTTCACGTTCACCGGGAAGTTGGCGTACCGCTCGGCGAAGGTCGAGAAGTGCTGCTGCACCAGCAGCGTGGTCGGCACCAGCACCGCCACCTGCTTGCCGTCCTGCACCGCCTTGAAGGCCGCCCGCACCGCGATCTCGGTCTTGCCGTAGCCGACGTCGCCGCAGATCAGCCGGTCCATCGGGACGGACTTCTCCATGTCCGCCTTGACCTCGGCGATGGTGGTCAGCTGGTCGGGCGTCTCCGCGTACGGGAAGGCGTCCTCCAGCTCGCGCTGCCACGGGGTGTCCGGGCCGAAGGTGTGGCCGGGGGCCGCCATCCGGGCCGAGTACAGCTTGATGAGGTCGGCGGCGATCTCCTTGACCGCCCGCTTGGCCCGCTGCTTGGTCTTCGCCCAGTCCGCGCCGCCGAGCCGGTGCAGCGTCGGGGCCTCGCCGCCGACGTACTTGGTGACCTGGTCGAGCTGGTCGGTCGGCACGAACAGCCGGTCGCCGGGGTGACCCCGCTTGGCCGGCGCGTACTCCAGCACCAGGTACTCGCGGGTGGCGCCCTGCACGGTGCGCTGCACCATCTCCACGTACCGGCCGACGCCGTGCGCCTCGTGCACCACGTAGTCGCCGGGCACCAGGGCCAGCGGGTCGATCGCGTTGCGGCGCCGGGACGGCATCCGGCGCATGTCCTTGGTGGAGGACCTCTGACCGGACAGGTCGGTCTCGGTGATCACGGTCAGCTTGAGCGTCTCGTCGACGAAGCCGTGCTCGATCGAGCCGCAGGAGACGTGCACGACGTCCCGGGTGGGCGCCTCGGACAGGTCGGCGACCAGGCGGGCCGGGATGCCCTCGTTCCCGAGCACCTCGGCGAGGCGCGAGGCCGGGCCGTGCCCCTCGGTCACCATGACGACCCGCCAGTCGGCGGCCAGCCGCTCCTTGGCGTCGGCGATCGCCCGGGCGGTGTCGCCCCGGTACGCCTCGACCGCGTGCATGCCGAGGGTCAGCGTGTTGGCGTCGAACTCCAGCACCTCGCTCACCGAGGCGTCGCTGGTCGCGAACGGGCTGACCGACCACCACGGCAGTCCGATCTCGGCGGCGTGCTCACGGACCTCCGCGAGCGAGCGCAGCGAGGCGGCCGAGACGTCGATCGCCTCCAGGTCGATGGGCCGGTCACCGCCGGACGCGGCGGCCACCCAGGAGGCGTGCAGGAACTCCTGACTGGTCGCCACCAGGTCGGCGGCGCGGGTGCGGACCCGCTCGGGGTCGCAGACCACGGCGACCGAGCCGAGCGGCAGCACGTCCATCAGCAGTTCCATGTCGTCGACCAGGACGGGCGCCAGCGACTCCATGCCCTCGACCGCGATGCCCTCGGCGATCCGGTCCAGGATCTCGGCCAGGCCCGGGTGCTCGGCGGACAGTTCGGCGGCCCGCGCCCGGACCTCGTCGGTCAGCAGCAGCTCCCGACAGGGCGGCGCCCACAGACCGTGCTCGGCGATCTCCAGCGAGCGCTGGTCGGCCACCTTGAAGAACCGGATCTCCTCGACCTCGTCGCCCCAGAACTCCACCCGCAGCGGGTGCTCCTCGGTCGGCGGGAAGACGTCCAGGATGCCGCCGCGGACGGCGAACTCGCCGCGCTTCTCGACGAGTTCGACCCGGGCGTAGGCCGCGGCCGCGAGCCGCCGGGCGATCGTCTCCAGATCGTGCGACTCGCCCCGCTGCACCGCCACCGGCTCCAGCTCGGCGAGCCCCTTCACCTGCGGCTGCAGCACCGAGCGGACCGGCGCCACGATCACCTGCACCGGCCCGGCCGCCGCGTCGTCGACCCGCGGATGGACGATCCGGCGCAGCACCGCCAGCCGGCGGCCGACCGTGTCCGAGCGCGGCGAGAGCCGCTCGTGCGGCAGCGTCTCCCAGGCCGGGAACTCGGCGACCGCGTCCGGCGGCAGCAGCGAGCGGAGCGAGGCCGCGAGGTCCTCGGCCTCCCGGCCGGTGGCGGTGACGGCCAGCACCGGGCGGCCACGTTCCCCCGCCGCCTGTCCGGCGAGCGCGCGGGCCAGCGCGGCGATCGCGAACGGCCGGGCGGCGGGCGGGCCGACCAGGTCGAGATGGCGGCGGCCACCGGCCGCCGCACCGGTGGCGGTCGCGGCCTCGATCGCCTCGGCGAGGGCCGCGTCCCGCGCGACGACATCGAGCAGTCCGGTCAGGCTCATGTGGAGTCTCTTCTTCGTCCCGAGGCTGGTGCTGCCGAGGGGCCCCTGGGCCCGTTCGGGCAACGCGAACGGCCCGGCACGCCGAGCGGCCGGGGGTCTCCAGCCTACGCCGCGGGGCTGACGCGCACGCGGCACACGGCCGGGGGCGGGGCGACGCGCGACCGGCGCACGGTCCGCGCGCGATCCGGTGCGGACGAACCACCGCCCGCGGGCTGCCGCGCCGACCGTTTCGCCGGACCGTTCCCCCACCGTCGCGATCCGCCACGAACTGGACATACTCCTGTCACTGCCCGTCCATGGAGATCGCGCACCATGGTGAACGTGCCCGCCGCACCCAACCGTGGGGGATGGCTGCGGGGGGCACGGTCGCACACCCGATGGGGGTCGGGGGTGCGAGGCCGGGCGGCCCTGGGTGGGGGCGCCCGCCCACACGCCGGGAACCGTGGCGTCCTTTCCTGGAGGACGCCACGGGTCTCGGCCTCGTCCGTTTCCCCGGTCTCCCCGGCCCGCGCGCCCTCCCCGGCCCGCGCACCCTCTCGGCATCCCCGGCCCGCGCGCCCTCCCCGGCCCGCGCGCAGCCGCCTCGTCCCTTTCCGGCCCCTTTCGGCGCAATCCCGGGAAAGCCCGCGCGGCCGGGCACCGCTCCCTACCCTGTTGTGAAGACGGTGTGGGGACGCCCGGGGGGCCAGGGGCGTCGCGATGGAGGGGGTTCTTCGTCATGCGCGTTGTCATCGCAGGCCAGGGCTACGTGGGGCTGCCGCTCGCGGTCCGCGCGGCCGAGGTCGGCCACCGGGTGGTCGGCTACGACGTCGACGAGCGCCGGATCAAACGGCTGGCCGTCGGCGAGTCCTACGTCGAGGACATCCCGGCCGAGCGGCTGCGGCCGCTGCTGGAGAACGGGAGCTATCTGCCGTCCGCCGAACCGTCCGACGTCGCGGGCTTCGACGTCGCGGTGATCACCGTGCCGACGCCGCTGCGCGACGGCGTGCCCGACCTGTCGTTCATCGAGGCCTCGGCCGCCCTGCTCGCCCAGCACCTGCGCCCGGGGGCGACCGTCGTCCTGGAGTCGACCACCTACCCCGGCACCACCGAGGAGCTGTTGGCGCCGCTGCTGGAGCAGGGATCGGGGCTGACCGCCGGGCGGGACTTCCACCTCGGCTACAGCCCCGAGCGGATCGACCCGGGCAACCCGACCTGGCGGCTGGAGAACACCCCGAAGGTGGTCTCCGGGATCGATCCGGCCTCGCTGGCCGCGGTCGAGGGCTTCTACGGCGGGCTGATCGAACGGACCGTCCCGGTCTCCTCCTGCAAGGAGGCCGAGCTGACCAAGCTGCTGGAGAACACCTTCCGGCACGTGAACATCGCGCTGGTCAACGAGCTGGCGATGTTCGCGCACGACCTCGGGATCGACGTCTGGGAGGCCATCGACGCGGCCTCCACCAAGCCGTTCGGCTATCTGCGCTTCACCCCGGGGCCGGGGGTGGGCGGGCACTGCCTGCCGATCGACCCGTCCTACCTGTCCTGGCGGGTGGAGCGGGCGCTCGGCCAGTCGTTCCGGTTCGTCGAGCTGGCCAACGACGTCAACAGCCACATGCCCGACTACGTGGTCCGGCGGCTCGCCGAGGCGCTGAACGAGCGGCAGCGTTCGGTCAAGGGCTCACGGGTGCTGCTGCTCGGGCTGGCGTACAAGAAGAACACCGGCGACGCCCGGGAGACGCCGGCCGCCCGGGTCGCCGAGCTGCTGGTCCGGATGGGCGCCGAGGTCCGGGCCGCCGACCCGCACGTGGTGGTCGGGGTGCACGTGCCCGAGCCGGTGATCCCGGGGCAGCGCGCGGCCGAGCACGATCCGCACGGCGACCCGTTCGCCGCGGTGCACCGGGTGGAGGCGAGCCCGGCGGAGCTGGCGGCGGCGGACGCGGTCGTGCTGCTCGCCGACCACGACGACTTCGACTACGGGGCGATCACCGCCCACGCCCGGTACGTGCTGGACTGCCGGCGCCGGCTGGCGGGCGGAGCCGCGGTCGAGGTGCTCTGACCCCGGACTGCCGGGCCCGGCCCCGGAACGGCCCCGGCCCCGAACGCCGGACGGGCGTTCGGGGCCGGTCGGCGTCGGGGCCGGTGTGATCGGGGACGGTCAGCGGCGGCGGCGGTAGGCGACCGTGTTCGGGGTCCCGTAGTCGCTGCCGTCGTCGACGATGACGATCTTCGGGATGATCCGGGTCTCGTCCTCGACCGGCGGCTCGGCGTCGGCCTCCTCCCCGGTGCCCGCCGCCACCGACGGCGGCGCGGCCGGTCGCGGCGGCACGGGCCCGGTGGCGACGGCCGCGGCCGGGACGATCCGCCCCGGGGTGACCCGCAGCATCGCCGTGGCCGCCTCGCCCGGGGCGGGTGCCGGGGCGGCGGGCCGGGGCGGGACGGGCTCCTTGCGGAGGTCGGCCCGCAGGTCGGCGGCGGCGGGCACCGGCAGGGGCACGGACACGGGCAGCGGGATCTCCCCGGTGTCCGCCTCCGAGTCCACCGCGGGAGCGTCCGAGGGCGCCACGTCGACCGGTGCCGCGTCCACCGGTCCACCGGCGGACGGCCCGCTGTCGGACGGAGCGTTGTCGGACGGAGCGTTGTCGGACGGAGCGCCGTCCACCGGGGCCGCCACCGGCAGCGGCAGCGGCGCCGACTCGATCGCGCCGACCGCGGCCCCCGTGAGCGAGGCCAGCGTGGCCTTGATGTGGTCGAGGTGCTGCTGCACCGTCTCCAGCCGGGTCGCGAACTCGCGCTGCTCGCGCTCGCTCGCCGTGTTGATCCGCTCGGCCTCGCGCCGGGCCTGCTCGATCAGCTGGTCCGCCCGGGCCTGCGCCTCGGCGTCGCTCTGCTTGACCTGGCCGAGCACGGTCTCCCGGAACTGCTCGGCCTCCCTGACCCGCCGCTCGGCGGTGGCGGAGACCTCGGCGTCCTCCGCGTCGGCCCGGCTCTGCGCCTCGGCGAAGGTCTCGTCGGCCTTGCGGCGCAGCTCGGCCAGCTTGGCCTCGGCCCGCTCGGAGGCCTCGGCGGCCGCGACCCGCACCTTGGCGGCGTGCGCGGTGGCGGCGTCCCGGACGGACCGGACCTCGCGGTCGGTCTCGGCCCGGATCGTCTCCGCCTCGGCCCGGGTGCGCTCCTCGATGCGGCGCGCGGCCGCGTCGGCCTCGGTCCGGGTGACGGCCGCGTACTCCTTGGCGGCCCGGTCGGCCGCCTGGCCGGCCTCGTAGACCTCGTCGCGGAGGTCCTCGGCGGCCCGCTCGGCCTTCTCGCGGACGGCGCGGGCCTCGTTCTCGGCCGTACGGGCCAGACCGGCGGCCTGCTCGCTGAGCACCTCGTAGTCCGGTTCCGGGGCCTCGTCGGCGGCCTGCCTGACCTCGGCCAGCCGGCGCTCCATCTCCCGGATGCCGGCCCCGAGCACGCTCAACCGCTCCCACGCCTCGTCACGCTGCGCGGTGAAGGCGGCCAGGGCTCGATCGACCTGCTCGGGCGCGTAGCCGCGCCGGGCAACGGTGAAGCCGTACTGGGGGACGGCGTCGCTCATGGGCTCTTCCCCTCGTGTCGCGGGCTGCGGAGCCCATGATCGGACGGATCGGTCCGCTCGGGAACCGGGTCGGCGAACCCGGTCCGGATTCGCCCGTCGAACGGATCGAAACATGTCGAGAATGGGCGATTGCGACCATCCTCTTGACCTATTTTGCGCAGATCAGGGCGAAACCCCAACGAGGCACCGCCGCGCCGGTACGCCGAAGGGGCCGTTCCGGACACCGGAACGACCCCCGGCCACCTGCGTGGATCCAGGACGACCCGCTAGAGCAGGCCGTCCCAGAACTGCTCCAGCAGCACGGCCCACCAGGTGTCCGCGGACTGGAACGCAGCCGGGTCGATCGCGGCCAGCTGAGCCTGGAAGTCGGTCGTCCAGCGACCGGCCTGGTCCGGGGTCAGCCCGTACCGCAGCCGCCACATCCGGCCCAGCAGGGCCAGGGAGCGGACGAACTCCGGTACACCCGTGTTGACGAACCGGGGCGCCTCACCGGTTCCTTCCAGATCCACCGCGACCACGTGCGCCGTGCCGTACTGCACGCACAGCTGCCGCCCGTAGTCGTTGCCGAGCACCAGGTAACCGCCGAAGTCCGGGCCACCCGCCAGACCCCGCTCGGCCGCCAGCTCGGCGAGCGTCGGGATCGGCCGGCCCTCCTGGGCCTGCGCCCAGAAGAAGGGTCCGAACTCGCGCGGCAGACCCGCCCACATCAGCGTCTGCGCCACCGGCTCGGGGACGCCCTGCCGGGCCACCGCGCGCTGCTCGAAGCGGAACACGTTCGGCCCGAAGGCCTGGGCGAGCTCCTGGCCGAGCTCCTGCGGCGCGATCGGCACCGGCGGCGGGACGGTGCCCGGCGCGGGCAGCGGCACCCGGACCGGCCGGACCCGCTGCGGACCGGAGGCCAGCTGGTGCAGCTCGTCCAGGTGGTCGAGCAGCTGGGCCATGCCGGTCTGCCGCGAGTGGTGGTCGCGCCCGTAGTCGGCGGTGTGGGTGAGCCGGACGTTCGGCCAGGAGGCGGTGATCATCCGGTGGCAGTACCCGCCGGGCAGGTCGCAGGACTCCAGCTCGGTGTAGAGCTCCAGCACCTGCTCCGGCGGCACGTTGAGCCGCCGCAGGTCCTGGAGGATCTTCCACTCCGGGTGCGGGGTGCCGGGCTCGCTGCGGTGCAGCAGCTTCTGCTCCGACCCGTCCGGGCCCCGGTAGCTGAGCGCGGCGAAGTAGCCGGGACCGACCGCGGGCACGCCGGGCGGCACCGGGGCGCCCTGCGGCGGCCCGGGGACGGGGGCCGGCGGGACGGGCGCCGGCGGGGCGGCCGGGGCCGGCGCCGGGGCGGCGGGCGCGGGCCCGCCCGGGTAGCCGTAGCCGGCCCCGGGTCCGAGGTGGGCGCCCGCACCGGGCGGCGGCGGCACGGCGGGGCCGCCGGACGGCGGGGTGCCGGGGTCGGCGGGGGCACCGCCGAGCAGCGCCGGGTCGATCGCGCCGGCCAGCTGGGTGCGCTCGTACGCCACACCGCCGGGCGCGGCGGACGGGGCGGCGGGGGCGTCCCCGGGTCGCAGACCCGCCGGG
>JOHN01000087.1 GCA_000719695.1 Streptomyces sp. NRRL F-6131 | reverse complement strand
ACCCACCGGAGTCCCCGTGCCCACCCCCCGCCGGACCCGCCGGACCCTGGCCGCCACGGCGGTCCTCGCCGTGCTCGCCGTCCTCGCCCCGTTCGCGGCGACCGGGTGCGGCCTGCTGCACACCGACCGCTGCCGATCCGTGCCCGAGAGCCGCTACACCGCGATGGAGGGCCTGCCCGAGCTCGACCTCGCCCCGCCGGGGGCCCGGCCGCAGCAGCCGACCGCCGACGGCCGCAGCTGCGCCGACGGTGACGGCGAGAACATGCTGGACACCGGCCGTTCCTACCTCTACGACGGCGACCCGGCCGCGCTGAAGGCCTTCTACGCGGCCGAGCTGCCCGGACGCGGCTGGACCGACGGCCGCTCCACCCGGCCGTTCGAATCCTGCTTCACCAAGCGGACGGCGGCCGGTTCCACCGTGCTCAAGGTCGCCCTCCCGTACCCGGGCGAGCCCGGCGGCCACTACACGCTGGCGGTGACCGTCGCCATCGAGGGCGACGCCGACTGCGACTGGTGAGCCCGGAGCCCCCGGAACATGCGGCGGTGCCGCGGTCCGTCCCCCTCGACGAACCGCGGCACCGCTTTTTCATCCCGTCCCGGAGACGATCCGGTCCGCTCAGATCGACTGCCAGAGGGCCGGGACGATCGGCGGCTCCCAGCCCACCTGGGCCGTGTGGCCCTGGATGCACCGGTAGCTGATTCCGTTGTAGGTGACGACGTCACCTGCCTTGTAGGTGGTGCCCGCCGCCCAGGTGCCGTTGCCCGGGCCGGGGTCGGAGCTGACGACCAGCGCGTAGCTGCTGGTGTGGGAGACCGAACCGGTGCCGGTCACGGTCAGGTTGTACGTCCCCGCGGTGACCGAGGAGCCGACCGCGATGTTCAGCGTCGCGGAGCCGCCGGACTGCACCGAGGAGGGGCTGACGGTGGCCGTCACACCGGCCGGCGCGCCGGAGACCGAGAGGTTCACGGTCTGGGCGGAGCCGGAGGTGGTCCGGGTGTCGACCGCGGCGCTGGTGGACTCGCCGGGCTTGACGGTGCCGGTGGCCGGGTTGACCGCGACCGAGAAGTCGTTGGTCGGGATCGGGCCGCCGCCGACCGAGGTCTTCCACAGCGTGTAGGCGACGCCGTCGGCGCTGCGGTCCAGCACGGTGGCGTTGATGTTGCTGGTGGTGTCACAGGCGGAGTGGTAGCAGGAGTCGTACGCCCGGCCCGCGGTGCCGCCCCACTTGGCCGCCTGGGCGGAGGTCTTGGTGGCGCTGGCGCCCGCCGCGTAGCCCGAGGTCGGGATGCCGGCGGACTGGAACGAGGCGTCGTCCGAGCGGCCCTGGCCCTCGACGTTCTCCTCCGGCTGGAGGCTCAGCGAGTCCCAGTACGCCTTCATCGGCGCCGAGGTGGCGGAGTTGAGGTTGTTGATGAAGTAGCCGGCGTTGGGCGAGCCGACCATGTCGAAGTTGTAGTAGCCCTTGATCGCGCTGCGCTGGGTCGAGCTCAGCTGGCCCACGTAGTACTGCGAGCCCTGCAGGCCCTGCTCCTCGCCGGTCCACCAGGCGAACCGGACGTGCCGGGTGAGGGTCGGGTTCTGCTGCGCCAGGGTGAGCGCGTTCTCCAGCAGGACGGCCGAGCCGGAGCCGTTGTCGTTGATGCCCGGGCCGGCGCTGACGCCGTCCAGGTGCGCGCCGAACATGGTGACCTGGTCGGCCGGGCCGCCGGGCCAGTCGGCGATCAGGTTGTTGCCGCCGTAGGTGCAGGAGCCGCAGGCCTGCTCGCTGACCTGGAAGCCGGCCGCGACGAGCTTGGCCTTCACGTAGGCCAGCGACTGGCTGTAGCCGGCGGTACCGGTGCGCCGGTTGCCGCCGTTCTGCGAGGCGATGGTGTTGAACTGGGCCAGGTGCGCCTGGACGTTGGCCACGCTGATGTCGGGCGCCTGGCCGCCGGGGTTGCCGCCGCCGACCGTCAGCGAGTACTGCGCGGTGTGGGTGGTCTGGCCGGTGCCGGTGACCGTGATGACGTAGCTGCCCGGCGCGGTGGTGGCGCTGGTGGAGACCGTCATCGTCGCGCTCGCGCCGCTCTGGACCGACGAGGGGCTGAAGCTGACGTTCGCGCCGCTCGGGGCGCCGGTGGCGGTCAGGTTGACGGTCTGGGCGCCGCCCTGGGTCACCTGGGTGACGACCGTCGTGGTGGCCGAGGAGCCGGGCTGGACGGTGCCGGAGCCCGGGTTGGTGGCGATCGAGAAGTCCGGGCCGGTCGGGCCGTCGCACTTCGGGTCACCGGTCTGGGCCGGCACGCTGACCGCGTCCCAGGCCGCCTTGGTGCGGTTGAAGAGGTTGCAGCTCGCGTCGAGGTTCTTGGCCGCGGTCAGGGTGGTGGTCCGGTACTTCTTGTAGGTCATGCCGCTGGTCTTGAGCAGCATGCCGCCGTAGAAGATCCGGCCCGCGTCCTTGATGCCGATGCCGGTGACCGAGGAGCTGTTGCAGGTCGGGCTGGTGGGCTTGCCGCCGCCCGGGTTGGAGCCCTCGGCGAGCAGGTAGAACCAGTGGTTCAGCGGGCCGGCCGCCGCGTGCACCTCGGTGCTGGGGATCGAGGAGGAGTAACAGTTGGGGTCGCCGTTGACGAGCGAGGGGTTGGCCATGTTGCGGATCGGGCCGCGGCCGACCAGGTTGATCATCTCGCCGACGGTGTAGTCCGGGTTGTCGTACGGGGCGGGCTGGTTGGCGTACGCCTCGGTGAGCGCGCCGAAGATGTCGCCGGTGCCCTCGCCCAGGCCGTTCTCGTTGTTGGCGCCGCCCGGGGTGAACTGGTCGATGCCGTGGCCGAACTCGTGGCCGACGACGTCGATCGAGGAGATCCACTCATTGGCCTGGTTGTGGCCGATGGAGACCGAGGAGCCGTCCCAGTAGGCGTTGACGTCGTTCAGACCGACCTTGACCGGCCAGCTTCCGCCGTTGCCGTTGTGGCCGTTGCGGCCCAGCCAGTCCTTGAGCATGTCCCATTCTTTTTGCGCGGCGAACATGACGTCGCCGCAGCCGGTCTCCTTGCTGGTGGCGCTGCCGTTGCCCCAGGAGTCGGAGGACTTGCTGAACACCTGGCCGGTGGCGTTGTCGGCGCAGCTCAGGCCGGGCCGGCTCGGGTCGCGCAGGGAGTACGTGCTGCCCGAGGCGGTGGTGCTGATGGTGACCGGCGGCGGGCCGTTCCACTTGCTGTTGATGGTCCCGGCCCGGACGTCGTCGTAGCTGTCGATGACCTCGCCGCTGCGGGCGTCCACGAAGACGTGCAGGGTGCTCGGCGCGGTCGCGGTGCGGCCGGTGAGCACGGTCTCCCAGGCGAGCCGGCCGGCGCCGTCCTTGACCCGGACGACCAGGCGGCGGGACTGCACGCCGTCGACGGTGGCCAGCTTGGTGCGGGCGGTGCGCTCCGCGTGGGCGGCGCTGACGAGCGCGGTGGTGGGCACGCCGATCGGGCCGGTGGTGGCGGACTGCAGCCCGCGCACCTTGCCCTGGCCGTCGGCGACCACGACGGCGTCGCCGCCGACCACCGGCAGACCCTTGTAGGTGCGCTCGTAGGCGACCGAGTAGAGACCGGCCAGCCAGGGGGTGACGGACTGGCGCTCGTACGTCTCGCCCGGACCCTTGGCCAGGGCGTCAAGGCCCGCCGCGGCCGCCTGGTCGGCGGCGTTCACGGCGGCGGCCAGTGCGCTGGGGGGTGTCGGCGCGGCCGCGCCCGGGGCTGCGGCGGCCTGCCCGACCGCGGTGGCGGTCAGCATGCCGGCCAGGACGGCCAGGGTGGTCCCCGCCGTCAGCAATCTGCGTTTCATTCCGAGGCTCCTCGAACGTGGGGGTGCTCGATCGCGGACGGCGTGCCGGAAGGGCGCTCACCGCGGGCCGCTTTGGGGGACGGCCCTGCGGGCGTCCGCGCTCGGGTGCCGGAACCCTCACACGCGGTCATGCCACGGTCAACGGCCTTGGCGCGGGGAGCGGGCGGTTGGCAAGTTCCGTCAAGTGCCGTCAAGAAGCGCGACCAGGGCGGGACTTGGTGGCCGACGTGGCGTCCGGGCAGGTCGGAGTGGTTGGAGAGGTCGAGACCGGTGCGGCAGGAGGTCGAGACCATAGGAGAGGAGAGGTTGAGACCACCGCGTGGAGAGGTTGAGACCAGAGTGCGGAAGTGGTTGAGACCACCTCATGTACGGCGAGGCCCCCCGTCCAGTACCGTCCTCCTCAGCGGACCTCCCCACCGGAAGGCCCGGAACGCACTCGGGAGGGCAGCCCCGTGCACCGGAACCGGGCGGCGACCACGCCCGTCGAGGACCACCCCTGGCGGGCCTTCGGGCTCCGCCTGCGCCAGTGGCGCCGCCGCGCCGGCCTGACCCAGGCCCAGCTCGGCGCCGAGATCGGCTACGACCACACCGCCGTCAGCAAGCTCGAGCACGGCACCCGCCGCACCAGTCCCCGCGTCGCCGACCGCCTCGACGACCTCCTGTGCGCCGGCGGCGAACTGCGCACCGCCTGCCGCCTCGCCGAGGAGGGCCCGCCCCCCACCGCCGCCGCGGTGCCCCCGGCCCCGGCCCCCGCGCCCACCCCCGGCGACTGGACCCGCCCCCCGCTGCCCGGCCCGCTGGTCGCCGCCCTCGCCCCCGTCCTGCCCTCCGTCCTCGCCGCCCACCTGCCCGAGCGCCTCCCCGACTACGGGCTGCTCTGCCCGCTCCACGACGCCGCCGGCTGCGCCATCCCCGGCCCCACCGACCTGGCCGGCCTGCACACCGCCTTCCGTGCCGCCGACCCCGACACCGCCGCACCGCTCGACCCCGACACCGCCCACGCCCTCGCCGGACTGCTCGCCGCCCACCTCCGGGCCGGCGACAGCCCCACCGCCCCCGGCACCGCCGCCGTCGAGGACACCCTGCGCGTCGTCCTGCGCCGCCTCGCCGCCCACCCCGCCGGCCCCGACCGCCGCCCGCTGGCCCGGCTCGCCGGCGAGTACGCCCACGCCGCCGGCGCCCTGCGGATGCAGGACGGCCGCAACGCCACCGCGATGGCCTGCTTCACCCGCGCCCTCGGCTGGGCCGAACTCGCCGGGGACCACGCCACCCAGGTCGCCGCGCTCAGCGACATGAGCTTCCTCGCCCGCCTCGACGGCGACCCCGCCGCCGCCCTCGGCTACGCCCGCGAGATCGCCCGGGTCGCCCCCGGCCGGCACTGGGCCGGCGCCATGGGCCAGATCGCCCAGGCCCGCGCCCACGCGCTGACCGGCGACGTCCGCGCCACCGTCCGTCACCTCGGCCGCTCCCGGCTGCACCTCGACCACATCGGCGTCCACGACGAGTCCGACGCCGCCTGGCTCTCCATCGCCTCGATGCGGCTGCGGGTCGAGGCCGGCGCCGCCGCCGCCCTGCGCGACGCGGCCGCCGCCGTCGACGACCCCCGGCTCGCCCGCCGCGCCGTCGACGCCGCCGAGACCGCGCTCGCCCTGCTCGCCCCCGACCAATTACCCTCCGCCCGGCTGCTGTTCACCGTCCGGGTCGCCGACTGTCACCTGCTCGCCCACGACCCGCGGGCCGCCGCCGACCTGCTCGGGCCGGTCCTCGCGGCGGCCGGCGGTGGGGCGGACGGGCTGCCGCCGCTGGTCCGGCGCGAACTCGCCGGGCTGCGCCGCCGGCTGGCCGGGCACGGCCTCGCGGGGTGAAGGCCGGGCACCCCGAACGTGCTGACGGAAGGTCAGTGAGCGCCGAACGGCCGCACTGTGGCGGGCGTGTTGCGCGGGGGTTGCGCCGTGTGACGAACCGGTCCGCGGGCCTGGTCCGGGGCCCCGGCGGAGATTGACGCACTCGGCGGGCGGTTCCTAGACTCGTCCGCGGCGAAGAGTGTCAGCCAGAAGGCCCCGGCCGGCTGATCGGCAACCCCCACACTGCGGTGGGGTGCCCCGGGGATAAGCCGGGTGAGGGTGCGTCGGACCGACGGACCGTCACAAGCGCAGTCATGGGCCCGGGAGGGCGCAGGGGACGGAGAACGTCGTGGAACAGCGGGCAGGCGGCCACCTCGCCGCACGCCTCGGGCCGCCGGTCGGCCCGCGGCCTCCGCTGCCCGTCCACCGGCGTCCGACGCCGCCCACCGGTGCGCCGCTCCGCGCCGACCTCCGACTGGTCGCCCGTCTCGACGTCGACCTGCTGCGGCGGGCCAGCTCCCTCTGTCGCTGAGCCGGTCGGCCGGCCGGGCCTCCCCGCCCGCCCCGGTCGGTCCGTCCGATGCCCTCGCCCACGAACCCGCGCGAGGAGGAGCGCCCAGCGGCCCGACCTCCCGTGCGCCCTGCACCAGGAGTACCCATGCCCACTCTTCCCGCGCCCCCGCCGCACGATCCGCCGAGAACCCCGCCGACCGGCCGGGAGCCCGAGTACCGGCGGCTGCACGAAGCCCTCGACCGGTGCGCGACCGGAGCCGGGAGCGTGATCGTGCTGCACGGCTCCGTCGGCAGCGGACGCAGCGACCTGCTCTACACCTTCACCGACAGCGCCGCCGAGCGCGGCGTCCACGTCCTGGTCGGCACCGGCTCGCCGCTCGAACGGGAGTTCCCGCTCGGCCTGGCCCGGCAGCTCCTCCAGGGCGCCGACCTCGCCCCCGAGGAGGCCGCCACCGCCGAGGCCCTGCTCGCCGAGGGCGCGGCCGGGAGCATCGGCCCCGCCCCGTCCGACCGGCTCGCCGGGCGGCTCACCCAGCGCGTCCTGGAGGGCCTCTTCCGGCTGGTCCGCGGACTGGCCGAGCGCGCGCCCGTGCTGATCGCCGTCGACGACCGGCAGGACGCCGACCCGCAGTCCCTGGAGTTCCTGCTCTACCTGGTCCGCCGCACCCGCGGCACCGGCGTCCTCACCGTGCTCAGCTCGCGCGAGACCATGACCCCCGCCAACCCGCTCTTCGAGGTCGAGCTCGCCCGCCAGCCGCACCACCAGCACATCCGGCTCGAGCTGCTCACCACCGGGCTCGTCGCCGACCTGCTGCGCACCCGCCTCGGCGCCGCCGCCGCGGACCGGCACGCCGCCGAGGCCCACGCCCTCACCGGCGGCAACCCGCTGCTCGTGCACAGCCTCGTCGGCGACCAGGAACGCGCCGGCAACCCCGCCGCCCTGGTCGTCGGCGAGGGCTACCGGCGCGGCCTCATGCACTGTCTGCACCGGATCGACCCGCTCGCCCTGCACTACGCGCGCGGCGTCGCCGTGCTCGGCGCCGGCGCCACCCCCGAGCTCCTCGCCGACCTGCTGCTGCTCGCCCCCGACGCGCTGCCCCGGGCGCTGTACCTGCTGCACGCGGCCGGACTCTTCCGGGACGGCGGCTTCCGCCACCCCACCGCCGCCGGGGACCTGCTCGCCGCGATGCGGCCGCTCGAACTCGCCGCCCTGCACCAGCGGGCCGGGCGGCTGCTGCGGGCCGCCGGGGCGGCGGAGGCCACGGTCGACGGGCACGCCCGGGTGGCCGAGGGGCACCTGCGCAGCTCGCTCGGGTCGGGCGGGTCGGGCGGGTCGACGGACCACCCCGGCGCTCCGGCCCCGTCCGGTGCCGTTCCGGTGCTGCCGGAGTTCGGCGCCGGCGCGTGGGTGCTGCCCGACCCCGGGCCGCCGGGCGGTGGGGCGGGGCCGGGGAGCACCGGGGAGGACCTCGCGGGGGAGGGACCCGCCGGGGAGCCCGTGCCGGCGCCCGCCGGTCCGGGCGTCGAGTGCGTCCCCACCCTGCCCGGCACCGTCACCGACGCCGACACCGCGCTGCGCCACGAACTGAAGAGCCTGCGCCACCACTTCTGGCACGGCCGGGTCGAGGAGGGCACCGCCGCGCTCGCCCGCTTCGAGGCCGTCCCCGGCCAGGCCGCCCGCACCGAGGGCCTGCGGTACTGGCTCGCCTACTGGTACCCCGCGCTGCTCCCCAACCCCGCCCGCCGACCCGGGCCGCGCGGCGCCACCGACGAGCACGGCGACGGCATGCGCCTGCTCGCCGCCCTCCTGGCCGGCACCGTGACGCCCGAGGAGGCCGTCGTCCGGGCCGAACTCGTCCTGCGGGCCGGGCGGCTCGGCGGCGTGCGCACCGAATCGCTCACCGCCGCGCTCACCGTCCTGCTGCACGCCGACCGCGCCGACCGGGCCACCCACTGGTGCGCCTCGCTAGCCGACCGCGCCGGCGCCCGCTGCGGCGCCCACTGGAACGCCCTGCTGGCCGCGCTGCGCGCCGAGGCCGCGCTGCGCCAGGGCGATCTGCGCAGCGCCGACGAGGCCGGCCGCGCCGCGTTCGCGCACGTCCGGCCGGAGGCCTGGGGGGTGGCCGTCGGCCTGCCGCTGGCGACCATGGCCGCCGCCCGTACCGCGCTCGGCCTGCACCAGGACGCCGCGCACTTCCTGGAGCTGGCCACCCCGGCGGGCATGGAGCAGACGCCCGCCGGCCTGCACCACCGGTACGCGCTGGCCGGCCACCGGCTCGCCCTGGGCCGGGCCGAGCAGGCGCTCGCCGACTACCGCGCGTGCGGGGACACCATGGCCCGCTGGGGCCTGGACCACCTGCCGGCCATCGCGCCCTGGCGCCTCGGGGCGGCCCGGGCCCAGCTGGCCCTCGGCCGCCCGGGCGGCGCCGCGGCCCTCGCCGACCAGCAGCTCGCCCGGCTCGGGCCGGTCGGCCACCCGAGGATCCGCGGCCTCGCCCTGCGGATCCGGGCGGCGGCGGGCGGGCCCGCGGAGCGGACCGAGCTGCTGGAGCGCGCGGTCGGCCTGCTGGAGGAGGCCGGGGCGGAGTCCGACCTGGCGGCGGCGCTGGCCGAGCTGAGCGAGGCCCACCAGCACGACGGCGACCCGGGCCGGGCCCGCCGGGCGGACCGCCGGATGCGCCGGACGCCGGCGCTGGCCGTGGTGCCGGTCCGGCCGGCGGCGCCCGCGCCGGTGCTGCCGGCCCCGGTCCTGCCGGCCCCGGTCCTGCCGGTGTCGGTGCTGCCGGTGTCGGTGCTGCCCGTCCCGTCGCTGCCCGGGTCGCCGGTGCCGGTCGGCCCCTCGACGCCGACGGTGCCCCCGGGCTCGGCCGGACCGTCGGGGGTGGCGGCGCCGCCGGCGTTCGCCGGGGCGGGGGAGGGCGCCGCGGGCGGGCTCTCCGAGGCCGAGGGCCGGGTCGCCGAACTCGCGGCCCGCGGTCTCTCCAACCGGGACATCGCGCGCAAGCTCTACATCACCGTGTCCACCGTCGAGCAGCACCTCACCCGGGTCTACCGCAAGCTCGGCGTCCGCCGCCGGGTCGACCTCGCCCGGCTGCTCGGCCCCGTTCCGCCGGGCTCCGCCGAGGACGCCCCACCGCGCCCGGCCTTCCCCCACCGGGCCGACCTGGTCGCCGGCTGACGGCGCGCGCGGTCCCCTCCGTCTCCACGGGGTACCGGCAGCTCTGTATCCACGGGGTATCGGGCAGCGCTCCAGCCCGCATCGGATCGGCGGCCCGGGCGCCCCGGGCGCGCCCCGGCCCGGGCTCCCCGGGACACCGCCGACGGGCCGGGGCACCCCGGCCGACCTGCGCATCCGCGGCCGGGCCCGGCCGCGCGGCGGCCGCCGTACGCGCCGCCGCACCAGGGCGGCCCGGTCCGGCGGCTGCCGTATCGTTCCCTGGTACGGTCCGCCGCGCCGTTCACCGGCCGTCCGCCGCCCGGCGCGCCCGTCCGCCGCCCCCGATCCGCAGAGGAGCCTTCCGCCCGTGTCGTCGCCCGATCCCTCGCGCCCCGTCCGCGTGCTGCTGGTCGAGGACGACGACCTCATGCGGCGGTCCTTCAGCACCGCGCTGGAACGCTACGGCTACACCGTGACGGCCGCCGCCGACGGTCTCACGGGCCTCGAACTCTTCCGCGACGGCCGGTTCGACCTGCTGATCCTGGACGTCATGCTGCCCGGCCTGGACGGCATCGGCCTGTGCCGCCGGATCCGCGAGACCAGCCTGGTGCCCGTGCTGATGATGTCCGCGCGCGGCGACGGGCTGGACGTGGTGGCCGGCCTGGAGGCCGGTGCCGACGACTACGTGGTCAAGCCGGTGGACACCTTCGTGCTGGTGGCGCGGATCCGCTCGCTGCTGCGCCGGGCCACCTACGCCCCCGCGCCCGCGCCCGGCGGCGCCCCGGACCCGGACCCGCGGTCGGGGACGGTGCTGGTCTTCGGGGACCTCACCGTGGACACCGCCGGCATGGAGGTCTCCCTCGCCGGGAGCCCGGTGGCCCTGACCCCGACCGAACTCAAGCTGCTGCTGGAGTTCGCCGCCCACCCGGGCATCGTGCTGGAGCGCCACACCCTGCTGCGCAACGTCTGGGAGTACGGCTGGGACGGCGACAGCCGGGTCGTCGACCTGTGCGTGCAGCGGCTGCGCAGGAAGCTGGGCCGCGAACGGATCGAGACGGTCCGCGGCTTCGGCTACAAGTTCAGGCGCTGAGCCCGGTGCGCCCGCCCCGCCGCCGGCGCCGCACCTCGCTGCGCCGGAAGATCGCCGCCCTGGCCGCCGCCACCGCCTGCCTGGTCGTCGCGGCCGTCGGCGTCCTGGTCCACGTCTGGACCGAGCACGACATCCGCGGCCGGGCCGAGGCCAGGGCCTTCAACTCGGTCTACGCGGCCATGGACGTCTACCGGCGCACCGGCGCCCTCTCCGACGGCGCCGCCCTCGACCCCGCCGAACTGCCCGCCGCCCTGCGCCACCCGGCCGACGGCGACCGGCACACCGTGGTCGTCGACCGCGCCGAGGGGACCGTCGGCCCCAGCGTCTGGGCCGCGCAACGCACCGGCGGTCCCGGCAGCCCGGTGCTCGCCGTCCAGGTCAACATGGGCCCGGAACTCTCCGACCTGCCCCGGCTGGACGCGGCGATGGCCGTGGCCTCGCTGATCGCCCTCGCCGCCGCCACCCCGCTCGCCGCGTACGGGGCGGGCCTGCTCGCCCGCCGGCTGCGGCGGGTCGCCGAGACCGCCGACCGGATCGCCGCCGGGGACCTCGACGCCCGCACCGGGCCCACCGAGGGCCGCGACGAGGTGGCCGACATCGCCGTCACCGTCGACCTGATGGCCGACAGCCTCGCCCGACGGCTGCGGGTCGAGCGGCAGTTCACCGCCGACGTGGCCCACGAGCTGCGCACCCCCGTCGGCGGCCTGCTGGCCGCCGCCGACCTGCTGCCCGCCGGCGAGACGGAGGACCTGCTGCGGGCCCGGGTGCGCGACCTGCGGGGCCTGGTCGAGGACCTGCTGGAGATCTCCCGGCTGGACGCCGGCGCGGAGCGGCCGGTGCGCGCCCGGGTCCCGCTCGCCGAGGTCGTCCGGGAGGCCGTCCTGCGGACCGGCTTCGACACCGAGGTCCGGGTGGCGAGCCCGCCCGCACCGCCCGTAACGACTCCCCACCCGACGAGCCCCCACGCGACGACGGCGGATCCGTCGGCGACCGTGGAGACCGACCCGCGGCGGCTGGAACGGATCGTCGGCAACCTGGTCGTCAACGCCCACCGCCACGGCGCCGCCCCGGTCCGGGTCACCGTCGACGGCCGCACCGTCCGGGTCCGCGACCACGGCCCCGGCTTCCCCGAGGACCTGCTGCGGCACGGCCCGCGCCGCTTCCACACCGGCGCCGCCGAACGCGGCTCGGGCCACGGCCTCGGCCTGACCATCGCGATGGGCCAGGCCCACCTGCTCGGCGCCGAGCTGCGCCTCACCAACGCCCCGGACGGCGGCGCCGTCGCCACCCTCCGCCTGCCGGACTGACGACGCCGGGCCGACCGGCCCCTACCGGCCCCTACCGGCCCCGACCGCTCCGGCCTGCTGCGGAACTGCCGCGAACCGGAGCCCCCACCGATACACGGTCGCGCGGTCGGCCGATACGTCCGCCGGACACCCTTCGAAGCGCACCGACGCACCGAAGAGGAGTCCGCCCCCGTGACCACCGACCCGTTCGCCCCGCACCCGACCCACGCCCCGTACCCGGCGGCCGGGACCGCCGCCGCCACCACGAGCCTGACCAAGGTCTACGGCAGCGGTGACACCCGGGTCACCGCGCTCGACGCGGTCACCGTGGCCTTCCGGGAGGCCGAGTTCACCGCGATCATGGGGCCGTCCGGCTGCGGCAAGTCCACCCTGCTGCACTGCGCCGCCGGCCTGGACACCCCCACCGCGGGCTCCGTCCGGATCGGCACCACCGAACTCGGCACGCTGGGCGACCGGCAGCTCACCCGGCTGCGCCGGGACCGGGTCGGCTTCGTCTTCCAGGCCTTCAACCTGCTGCCGACCCTGAGCGCGCTGGAGAACATCACCCTCCCGCTCTCCCTGGCCGGGCGGAAGCCGGATCCGGCCTGGCTGGACCGGGTGATCGCCATGGTCGGTCTCGGCGGGCGGCTCGACCACCGGCCCGCCGAGCTGTCGGGCGGTCAGCAGCAGCGCGTCGCGGTCGCCCGCGCCCTCGCGGCGAAGCCGGCGATCGTCTTCGGCGACGAGCCCACCGGCAACCTCGACTCCCGCTCCGGGGCCGAGGTCCTCGGCTTCCTGCGCGAGTCCGTCCGGGAGCTGGGGCAGACGGTCGTCATGGTCACCCACGACCCGGTCGCCGCCGGGTACGCGGACCGGGTGCTGTTCCTGGCCGACGGCCGGCTGGTGGACGAGATGGCCCACCCGACGCCGGACCGGGTGCTCGACGTGATGAGGACCTTCGACACCCGCGCGCGCACCAGCTGACACCCGCGCCCGCGCCGCACCCCCACCCGCCCCTGTCACCGAGAGCCCCCGCCATGCTGAGAACAGCCCTGCGCAACGTCCTGGCGCACAAGGCCCGCCTGCTGATGACCGTCCTCGCGATCTGCCTCGGCGTCGCCTTCGCCTCCGGCACCCTGGTCTTCGCCGACTCCACCGCCGCCGCCCACCGGGCCGCCGCGTCCAAGGACTTCGCCGACACCGCCGTCACCGTCACCGCGAAGGAACCGCCCCCGGGCACGGCGCCCGGGGGCAGGTCCGGGGGCGAGTCCGGCGGCGGACCCGGTGACGTCCTCGACGACGCGCTGGCCGCGAAGCTGGCGAAGGTGCCCGGGGTGGCCGCCGTCCGGCCCCGGGTCGACGGCACCGCCGTGCTGAACGCCGCCGACGGCAGCCCGCTGCGGGTCAGGACCGGCGCCAACCTCGCCGCCGCGTACACCCCCGGCCCCGACGGCACCGACCCCCGGCACCCCGTGGTCGAGGGCCGCGCCCCCGCCGGCGCCGACGAGGTCGCCCTCGACCGGGGCACCGCCGCCGCCGGCCGGCTCCGCCCGGGCGACACCGTCACCCTGGCCACCGACGGCCCGGCCCGCACCGCCCGCCTGGTCGGCACCGTCACCACCACGGACCCCCGCGTCACCGCGGGCGGCACCCTCGTCCTGTTCGACCGGGCCACCGCCCAGCGGCTGTTCGCCACCCCCGGTCACTACACCGCCGTCGATGTCGCCGCCACCCCCGGCACCGGCCAGTACGAGCTGGCGCGGCGGATCACCGAACTGCTCCCCGCCGACCGGGCCGAAGCCACCACCGGCCGGGCCCAGGCCGACCAGCAGGCGATCCACGTCGGCACGCTGACCCGCGGCCAGCAGAAGCTGCCGCTGCTCTTCGCCGGTGTCTCGCTGTTCATCGGCTCCTTCCTCGTCGTCAACACCTTCACCATGCTGATCGCCCGGCGCACCCGGGAGATCGCGCTGCTGCGGGCGGTCGGCGCCACCCGCCGCCAGGTGGTGCGCTCGCTGCTCGCCGAGGCGCTGCTGGTCGGCCTGGCCGCCTCCGCGGCCGGATTCGTCCTCGGCCTCGGAATCGCCGGACTCCTGCCCGGCCTGCTGAGCACCGACGGCGACCGGTTTCCGGAGGGCCCGCTGGTGATCGGGCCCCGGCCGGTCGCGGCGGCGCTGTTCGTCGGCGTCGGCGTGACCGCCCTCGCCGCCTGGCTGCCGGCCCGCCGGGCCGCCCGGATCGCCCCCGTCGAGGCCCTCCGCGCGGCGGAGCGCCCCGCCACCCGCTCGCGGCTGCGCCCGGTCGCCGGGGCCGGGCTGCTGCTGCTCGGCGCCGGGGCGCTGGTCGCCCTCGCCGGTCACGCGGAGGACGCCTCCGAGGCCAATCTGCGCCACGCGATGCTCGCCTGCGGCGCCCTCGTCGTCGGCCTGGTCACGCTGGCACCCACCCTCGCCGTCCCGGCCGTCCGGCTGACCGGGCCGCTCACCCGCCGCTTCGGCGTCACCGGGCTGCTCGCCCGGCAGAACGCGCTGCGCGACCCGCGGCGCACCGCGGCCACCGCCGCCACCCTGCTCATCAGCACCGCGCTGGTCAGCGGACTGGCCACCGTCGGCCACTCCACCGGGCGGGCCCTGGACCGGCAGGCCGCGGCCGGGCTCGGCGCCGACTGGGTGATCGCCACCGGCAGCGCGATGACCGGCATCGACCCCGCCGCCGTGCAGCGGGTCGGCGCCACCCCCGGGGTGCGGACGGCCGCCGCCGTCGCGGACTCCACGCTGTTCCTCGGCGGCACGGTCCGGGAGGTCTCCGGGGTCGACCCGGCGACGCTCGGGCCGACCGTGCGGCTGGACTTCCTCAGCGGCTCCCTCCAGGACCTCGGTCCGGGCCGGATCGCCGTCTCCCGCACCACCGCCCGGGAAGGTGGACTCAGCACCGGCGACCGGGTCACCACCTCCATCGGCCGCAACCGCGAGCCCGCCACCTCCACCGTCGTCGGCGTCTACCAGGACAACCCGGTCGCCCGCGACGCGCTCGCCCTCCGCGAGGACGTCCAGCGGGACGGCTTCCGGCCCGGCAGCGTCCAGCGGATCCTGGTCCGCGCGGACGGCACCACCGCGCGGCAGCTGCGCACCGCCGTCGGCGACAACCCGCTGCTCAAGGTGGAGAGCCGGGCCGAACTGGTGCGCGCCGCCGGGGGCGTGACGAGCACCCTGCTCACCCTGATGTACGGGCTCCTCGCCATCGGCGCCGTGATCTCCGCGCTCGGGATCGTCAACACCCTGGTCATGTCGGTCACCGAACGCACCCGGGAGATCGGCGTCCTGCGCGCCGTCGGCATGGACCGGGCCGCCGTCCGGCGGATGGTCCGGCTGGAGGCGGTGACCGTGGCCGTCTTCGGCACCCTGCTGGGCCTGGCGGCCGGACTGTTCGGGGCCTGGGGGGTCGGCGCGCTGGCGGGCGGGGCGATCGCGCAGTACCGCCTGGCGTTGCCCTGGCCGACGCTGCTGCTGGTCTGCCTGGCGTCGGTGGCGACCGGCGCGCTCGCCGCCGCCGTCCCGGCCCGCCGGGCGGCGGGCCTGGGGCCGCTGGAGGCCGTCGCCTAGTACTGACGGACGGTCGTGGGTGGGGCGGTCGTCGCGGGTCGGGCTGTCGCGGTTCGAGATGTCGGGTTGTCGGGTTGTCGGGCGGTAGGCGGTCGGGCGGTCGGCCCGCACGCCGAGGGCGCCATAGGGGTTCGACAGGGGTTGGCTAGGGGGCCGGTGCGCCGGGTACCGCGGAACGCTGAGGTCCGTCACCCGAGCCACCGGCCCTCAGGAGTGGAACCACCATGGCGCCCCTGGAACCCCTCGACCCGTCCGCACCGCAGCCCGGCCCGCCGGAGGCGGTGGCCGTCGTCGGCACCGCCTGCCGCCTGCCCGGCGCGGCGGACCCCGAGGCGTTCTGGCGGCTGCTGGAGACCGGCACCAGCAGCGTCGGTACCGTCCCGCCCGGCCGGTTCGCCGACACCGCCAAGCCGCCCCGGGACGCCGGCTGGCTCGACCACGTCGACCGCTTCGACCCCGACTTCTTCGGCCTCTCGGCCGGCGAGGCCGCCGCCGCCGACCCGCAGCAGCGGCTCGTCCTCGAACTCGCCTGGGAGGCCCTGGAGGACGCCGGCATCCTCCCCGGCGCGCTGGCCGGCCGGCGCACCGGCGTCTTCGTCGGCGCCATCGCCCACGACTGGGCCACCCTCACCACCGGGGCCGACGCCCTCACCCGGCACAGCCTCACCGGTCTCAACCGGGGCGTCGTCGCCAACCGCGTCTCGCACGCCCTGGACCTGCGCGGCCCCAGCCTCACCGTCGACTCCGCGCAGTCCTCCTCGCTGGTCGCCGTCCACCTCGCGCTGCAGAGCCTGCGCGCCGGCGAGTCGGACCTCGCCCTGGTCGCCGGCGTCAACCTCAACCTCGCGCCCGACTCCACCCGCGCCGTCGAGCGCTTCGGCGCCCTCTCGCCCGACGGCCGCAGCCACACCTTCGACGCCCGGGCCAACGGGTACGCGCGCGGCGAGGGCGCCGTGCTGCTGGTGCTGAAGCCGCTCACCCGCGCCGTCGCCGACGGCGACCCCGTCCACGCCGTGCTGCTCGGCAGCGCCGTCAACAGCGACGGCGCGACGGACGGCCTCACCGTGCCGAGCGCCGAGGCCCAGGCCGCCGTGATCCGCGCCGCCGCCCGGCGCGCGGACGTCGCGCCCGGCCTGGTGCAGTACGTCGAACTGCACGGCACCGGCACCCGGGTCGGCGACCCGATCGAGGCCGCCGGCCTCGGCGCCGCCCTCGGCGCGGGACGCCCGGCGGACCGGCCGCTGCTGGTCGGCTCGGCGAAGACCAACGTCGGCCACCTGGAGGGCGCGGCGGGCCTGGTCGGTCTGCTGAAGACCGTGCTGGCGGTGCGCCACCGCCGCCTCCCCGCCAGCCTCAACTTCCGTACCCCGAACCCGGACATCCCCTTCGAGCGGCTCGGTCTGGCGGTCCGTACCGCGGCCGGTCCGTGGCCGGACCCGGACGGCCGCCTGATCGCCGGGGTCAGCTCCTTCGGGGTGGGCGGCACCAACGCCCATGTCCTGGTCGCGGACGCCCCGGAGACGGCTCCGGGCGCGGGCGACGCGTCCGGGGTGAGCTCGGGGACGGCTTCCGGGTCGACCGACGGGGCGGTGGGCGAGCGGGGGCCGCTGCTGTGGCCGCTGTCCGCGCGGAACGCCGCGGCGCTGCGTGAACAGGCCTCGCAGCTGCGGGAGTTCGTGATCCGACGGCCTGAGCTCGACCCGACGGCCGTCGGCCGGGCGCTGGCCACCACCCGCACCGCCTTCGATCACCGCGCCGCCGTCACCGGCGCCGACCGGACGGAGCTGCTCGCGGCCCTGGACGTGCTCGCCGAGGGCGGTCAGGCGCCGGGCCTGCTGCAGGGCGTGGTGCCGGTCCGCGCCGTGCCGTCGGACGCCGCCGGTCCTGCCGGTTCTGCCGGCGCTGTCGGCGGGACGGTGCTGGTCTTCCCCGGCCAGGGCGCCCAGTGGGACGCCATGGCCCGCGAACTGCTCACCATCGCACCGGTGTTCGCCGCGAAGATCGAGGCCTGCGAGACCGCGCTCGCCCCGCACGTCGACTGGTCGCTGGGTGCGGTGCTGCGCGGTGAGGCCGGGGCGCCGGACCTGGCCCGGGTCGACGTCGTCCAACCCGCCCTGTTCGCCGTGATGGTGGCCCTGGCGGCGCTCTGGGAGTCGGCGGGCGTGCGGCCCGACGCCGTGATCGGCCACTCCCAGGGCGAGATCGCCGCCGCCCACGTCGCCGGTGCGCTCTCGCTGGAGGACGCGGCCGCCGTGGTGGCCCTGCGCTCCCGGGCGATCGCCGGGCTCGGCCTCACCGGCCGGGGCGCGATGGCCGCGGTCCCGCTGCCCGCCGCCGAGGTCGAGGCCCGGATCGCCGACCGGCCGGACGCCGACGGAATCGGCGTCGCGGCGGTCAACGGCCCCTCCTCCACCGTGATTTCGGGCGACCGGGAGGCCGTCGCCGCGCTGGTCGAGCAGTACCGGGCGGACGGCGTGCGGGCCAAGCTCGTCCCCGTCGACTACGCCTCCCACTCCGCGCAGATGGAGCCGCTGCGCGACACCCTGCCCGCGCTGCTCGCCGGGATCCGGCCGCAGACCTCCACCGTCGCCTTCTACTCGACGCTCACCGGCGAGCGGCTCGACACCGCCGGTCTGGACGCCGAGTACTGGTTCCGCAATCTGCGCGGGACCGTCCGGTTGGAGCGGGCGGTCCGCGCCGCGCTGGCCGACGGCCACCGGGCCTTCGTGGAGACCAGCCCGCACCCCGTGCTCACCCTCGGCCTGGGCGAGTCGACGGACGGCGCGGCGGCGGTCACCGGGACGCTCCGCCGCGATCACGGGGGTCTCGACCAGTTCCACCGCGCGGTCGCCGAGCTCTTCGTGCGCGGCGGCGAGGTCGACTGGCGGACCTGCTACGGACCGGGGGAGCGGCTCACCGGCCTGCCGACCTACCCGTTCCGGCGCCGTCGGCTCTGGCTGCCGGACGGCGGCCCGTTCGCCACGTCAAGTGCGTCTCCCAGCACTCGCCTTGACGTGATCGAGCCCGCGGTGGACGAGCCGGTCGCCGGGGCGCTGGACGAGGCGGCCGCCCTCGCCGCCGTCCGGGCGGGCGCGGCGATCGTGCTCGGCGAGCCCGGCGGGGCGGAGGCCGTGGACCCGGACCGGACCTTCAAGGACCTCGGCTTCGACTCCGTGGCCTCCGTCGAGTTCCGCGACCGTCTCGCGGGCTCCACCGGCCGCACCCTGCCGACCAGCCTGGTGTACGACCGGCCGACGCCGCGCGCCGTCGCCGCCTTCCTCGCCGGCCGCCCGGTGACCGGTGCCGCAGGTGCCGCTCCGGCCGCCCCCGGTACCACCGCCGCGCCGCACGGCGATGACGACCCGATCGCCGTGGTCGCCCTGAGCGGCCGCTGGCCCGGCGGCGCCGACACCCCAGAGCAGCTCTGGGAGCTGCTGCGGGACGGCCGGGACGCCATCGGCCCGTTCCCGGCGAACCGCGGCTGGGACCTCGACGCCCTCTTCGACCCGGACGGCGAACGCCCCGGCACCTCCTACACCCGTCAGGGCGGATTCCTCTACGACGCCGACGAGTTCGACGGCGCCTTCTTCGGCCTCTCCCCGCGCGAGGCCGCCGCCACCGACCCCCAGCAGCGGCTGCTGCTGGAGTCCGCCTGGGAGCTGACCGAGCGCGCCGGCATCGTCCCGGCCGCCCTGCGCGGCAGCCGCACCGGCGTGTTCGTCGGCGTCATGCCGCAGGACTACGGGCCGCGCCTGCACGAGACGCCCGCCGGCTACGAGGGGCACGCCCTCACCGGCACGCTGACCAGCGTCGCCTCCGGCCGGCTCGCCTACGCGCTCGGACTGGAGGGGCCGGCGATCACCGTGGACACGGCCTGCTCCTCCTCGCTGGTCGCGATCCACCTCGCCGCGCAGGCGCTGCGCGCGGGGGAGTGCGAGCTGGCCGTGGCGGGCGGTGCGACGGTGATGTCCTCGCCCGGGATGTTCACCGAGTTCAGCCGGCAGCGGGGCCTGGCGCCCGACGGCCGGTGCAAGCCCTTCGCGGCCGCCGCCGACGGGACGGCCTGGGCCGAGGGCGTGGGGCTGGTGCTGCTGGAGCGGCTCTCCGACGCCCGGCGCAACGGGCACCGGGTGCTGGCGCTGGTCCGCGGCAGCGCGGTGAACCAGGACGGCGCCTCCAACGGCCTGACCGCCCCGAACGGCCCCGCCCAGGAACGGGTGATCCGCCAGGCCCTCGACGCGGCCGGCCTCACCCCCGCCGAGGTGGACGCGGTGGAGGCGCACGGCACCGGCACCGCGCTGGGCGACCCGATCGAGGCCCGCGCCCTGCTGGCCACCTACGGGCAGCGGGGCCCGGACGGGCCGCCCGTGCTGCTGGGCTCGGCGAAGTCCAACATCGGCCACACCCAGGCCGCCGCCGGGGTCACCGGGGTGATCAAGCTGGTGCAGGCGCTGCGGCACGGCGAACTGCCGGGCACGCTGCACCTGGACGCGCCCTCCCCGCACGTCGACTGGTCGGCGGGGGCCGTCGAGCTGCTGTCCGGCACCCGGGCCTGGCCCGCCACCGGGCGGCCGCGCCGGGCCGCGGTCTCCTCCTTCGGGATCAGCGGCACCAATGCGCACCTCATCCTGGAGGCCGCGCCGGACGACCTCACCGCGCCGGACGACTTCGCCGCGCCGGACGACCTCGCCGCGCCGGCGGGCGGCCCGGCGTCGGAGCCGACGCCGGCCGACGACGCTCCGCTGCTGCTCTCCGCCCGCACGCCCGCCGCCCTGCGGGTGCAGGCCGCCCGGCTGCTGGACGTCGTCGAGCGCGACGCCGCCGGCGCGGCACGGGCGCTGGCCACCGGCCGGACCCACTTCCCGCACCGGGCCGCCGTGCTCGGCGGCGGCGCCGAGGCCCGCACCGCGACGCTGCGCGCCCTGGCCGAGGGCCACCAGGACGCGCCCGGCCTGCTCCGGGCCGAGGCCGTCCGGACGCCCGGGCTGGCCTTCCTCTACTCCGGCCAGGGCAGCCAGCGCCCCGGCGCCGGGCGCGAACTCCACGCCGGGGAGCCGGTGTTCCGTGCCGCGGTGGACGAGGTCGCGGACCTCTTCGCCGCGCACCTCGCCACCCCGCTCACCGAGGTGCTGTTCGCCGCGCCCGGCAGCGAGCAGGCCGCCCTGCTGGACACCACCGCCTACACCCAGCCCGCGCTCTTCGCCCTGCACGTCGCGCTGCACCGGCTCGCGGTCGACGGCTACGGTCTGCGCCCGGACCGTCTGATCGGCCACTCGATCGGCGAGTTGAGCGCCGCGCACCTGGCGGGCGTGCTCACCCTGCCCGACGCGGTGACGCTGGTCGCCGCGCGCGGCCGGCTGATGGAGGCGCTGCCCGCGGTCGGCGCGATGGCCGCCGTCGGGGCCACCGAGGCCGAGGTGGCGCCCGAACTCGCCGCGCTCGCCGACCGGGTGGCGATCGCCGCCGTCAACGGCCCGGCCTCGGTCGTGCTGTCCGGCGACGCGGACGAGGTCCGCCGGCTGGCCGGGGCGTGGCGGGCGCGCGGGCGGCGCGTCAAGCTGCTGACGGTCGGCCGGGCCTTCCACTCGCCGCACATGGACGCGGTGCTGGCGGAGTTCCGGGCGGTCGCCGAGGGGCTGGACTACCGGGAGCCGCACACCCCGGTGGTGTCCAATCTGCACGGCGGCCTCGCCCGGGCCGGCGAGCTGACCGACCCCGGGTACTGGGTGCGGCACATCCGGGAGGCGGTCCGTTTCCACGACGGCGTGCGCACCCTCGACGGGCTCGGCACCACCGCCTACCTCGAACTCGGGCCCGGCCCGGTACTGACCGCCCTCGCCGAGGAGACCCTCGCCGAGGAGGCGCCCGAGGCTCCGGGGGCCGCGGCGCCCGCCACCCGTGCGCGGGCGCTCGCACCGCTGCTGCGCGCCGACCGGCCGGAGCGGGCGACCGTCACCGAGGCGCTGGCCCGGCTGCACGTCCACGGCGTGCCGGTCGACTGGGCCACCGCCCTGCCGGCCGCCGCCGGTCCGGCCCGCACCGACCTGCCCACCTACCCGTTCGAGCGCCGTCGGCACTGGCTGGACGCGCCCGCCGCCCACCGCACCGACGTGCCCGACGGCCTGGCGCCCACCGGCCACCCGCTGCTCACCGGAGTCACCGAACTCCCGGACGGTGAAGGCTGGTTGCTCACCGGAAGGATCTCGCTGCGGACCCACCCGTGGCTGGCCGACCACGCCGTCGGCGAGGCCGTCCTGCTGCCCGGTACCGCGTTCCTGGAGTTCGCCGTCCAGGCCGCGCTGCGAGCCGGCGCCACCCGGGTCGAGTCGCTGGACCTGGCCGCGCCGCTGGTCCTTCCCGCCGCCGGTGACGGCAGGAGCGGCGTCCGGCTCCAGGCCCTGCTCGGCGCCGCCGACGACGACGGCCGCCGACCGCTGCGGATCCGCTCCCAGCCGGAGGCCGAGGGCGCCGAGTGGACCACCCACGCCACCGGCACCGTCGCGGCGGACGCGGAACTCCCCGCCCCCGCCGTTCCGTTCGACGCCGACGGCGCCCAGTGGCCGCCACCGGCCGCCGTCCCCCTGGACCTCGCCGACGCCTACGACCGCCTCGCCGAGCGCGGCTACCGCTACGGCCCGGCGTTCCGGGGCCTCGCCGCGGCCGCCGTCCACGGCGAGCAGCGGTACGCGGAGGTCACCCCGCCGCCGGGCGCGGACCCGGCCACCGCCGAGGCCGGAGGGTACGCCCTCCACCCGGCGCTGCTGGACGCCGTCCTGCACGCCGTCGTCCTGGACGCGGACCGGACCGTGCTGCCGTTCTCCTGGCGGGACGTCACCCTCCACCGTGCCGGGGCCGGCACCGGCGCCCTGCGCGCCCGGATCACCCCGGCCGGGCCCGACACCGTCGCCCTGGAGCTGGCCGACCCGGCCGGGCTGCCCGTCGCCACGATCGGTGCGCTGACCCTGCGCGCCCCGGCGGCCGCCGGACCGGACTCGCTGTACCGGCTGGACTGGCGGCCACTCACTGCCCAGGACGTATCGCCCGCCCAGGACGCGTCGCCCGCCGACCGGGCCGCCGCCGACCGGCCCGCCGTCGACTGGGCGGTCCTCGCCGACCCGGACGGCCCGGCCGGCGAGCCGCCGCTCGCACCCGTGCTCGCCGGCCTCGCCGACGCCGCCCCCGGACAGACCGTGCTGGCCACCGCCCGCACCCCCGAGCAGGCCCTCGGTCTGCTGCACGGCTGGCTGGCCGCCGCGCCGGCCGGCACCCTGGCCCTGCTCACCGAGCACGCCGTGGCCACCCACCCCGGCGAGGACGTCCCCGACCCGGCGGCCGGAGCCGTCTGGGGCCTGGTCCGCACCGCCCAGGCCGAACACCCCGACCGCTTCGTCCTGGTGGACACCGACGCGACACCGGAGAGCCGGGCCGCCCTGGGCGCCGCCCTCGCCGCCGCGTCGAACGGCACCGGCGGCGAACCGCAACTCGCCCTGCGCGCCGGCGAGCTCAGCGCCCCCCGGCTGACCAGGACCAGGCCGGGCGACCTGCTCGACCCCGGCACCGCCGACGCCTGGCGGCTCGACACCGCCACCCCCGGCAGCCTGGACTCGCTCGCCCTGCTGCCCGCCCCCGAGGCCCGCCGGCCGCTGGCCGCCGGGGAGGTGCGGATCGCGCTGCGCGCCGCCGGTCTCAACTTCCGGGACGTGCTGATCACCCTCGGCATGTACCCCGGAGGCGCCCGGATCGGCGCCGAGGGCGCCGGCACCGTCCTGGAGACCGGCCCCGGCGTCACCGGACTGCGGCCCGGGGACCGGGTGATGGGGCTGGTCCAGGGCACCCTCGGCCCGGTCGCCGTCACCGACCACCGGCTGCTCGTCCCCGTCCCCGACGGCTGGAGCTGGGCCGAGGCGGCCACCGCCCCGGTCGCCTTCCTGACCGCCTACCACGGCCTCTACGACCTCGCCGGGCTGAGGCCGGGCGAGACCGTCCTGATCCACGCCGCGACCGGCGGTGTCGGCCAGGCCGCCGTCCAACTCGCGAGCCACGGCGGCTCGGTGGTGCTCGCCACGGCAGGCCCCGGCAAGTGGGGCGTGCTGCGCGGGCTCGGCCTGGTCGGCGACCGGGTCGCCTCCAGCCGCACCCTCGACTTCGAGGCGGCGTTCCGCACCGCCACCGGCGAACGCGGCGTCGACGTCGTCCTCAACGCGCTGGCCCACGAGTTCACCGACGCCTCGCTGCGCCTGCTCGCCCCCGGCGGCCGGTTCGTCGAGATGGGCAAGACCGACCTCCGCGACCCCGCCACCGTCGCCGCCGACCACGACGGCGCCGCCTACCTGGCCTTCGACCTGTTCGACGTCGACCCCGACCGGATCGCCGCGATCCTCGCCGAACTCGCCGGACTGTTCGACCGGGGCGCGCTGCGTCCGCTGCCCGTCCACGCCCAGGACGTCCGGCAGGCCCCGCAGGCGCTGCGCCGGCTGAGCCAGGCCCGGCACACCGGCAAGCTCGCGCTCACCCTGCCCGCCCCGCTGGACCCCGACGGCACCGTTCTCGTCACCGGCGGCACCGGTGCGCTCGGCCGGCTCGTCGCCCGCCGCCTGGTCGCCCGGCACGGCGTCCGGCACCTGCTGCTCGCGAGCCGGCAGGGCCCGGACGCCCCGGGGGCCGCCGAACTCGTGGCCGAACTGGCCGCGGCGGGCGCCTCGGTGACCGTGCGGGCCGCCGATGTGGCCGACCGGGACGCCGTCGCGGCGCTGCTCGCCGCCGTCCCCGCCGACCGGCCGCTGACCGCCGTGGTGCACACCGCCGGCGTGCTGGACGACGCCGTGCTCGGCTCGCTCACCGCCGAGCGGCTGCGCACCGTCGCCCGGCCCAAGGCCGACGGCGCCCGCCACCTGCACGAGCTGACCCGTGACCGGGACCTCGCGGCCTTCGTCCTGTTCTCCTCCGCCGTCGCCCTGCTGGGCAATCCCGGCCAGGCCAACTACGCCGCCGCCAACGCGGAGTTGGACGCGTTGGCGCAGCACCGCACGGTGCGCGGCCTGCCCGCCGTCTCGCTGGCCTGGGGCCACTGGGCGCAGGCCGAGGGCGGCATGGCGGCGGGCCTCTCCGCCGCCGAGACGGAGCGCCTCGCCGCCACCGGTCTGGCGCCGATGACCGACGAGCAGGCGCTGGCCCTGTTCGACGCCGCCCTCGGCGCCCCGGCGGGCGCCTCCGCCCCGGCCCTCGGCACCCCGGCCCTCGGCACCCCGTACGCCGCCCTGGTGGCGGCCCGGCTGGACCCGGCCGCCGTGCCCGCCGACCGGCTGGCGCCGGTGCTGCGAGGACTCGCCCGGCACCGCGCCCGCCCGGCCGCGGCGGGCGGCGCCGACGGACCCGCCGCCCTGCTGGCCCGGCTCGCCGGACAGCCGCCCGCCGAGCGGGAGCGGCAGCTGCTGGCCCTGGTCCGCAGCACCGCGGCGGCCGTTCTCGGGCACCCGGACGCCACCGCGATCCGGCCGGAACTCGGCTTCATGGACAGCGAGTTCGACTCCCTCGGGGTGATCGAGCTGCGCAACCGGATCAACACCGCGACCGGTCTGCGGCTGCCCACCACCACCCTCTTCGACCACCCCACCCCGGCCGCGCTCGCCGCCCACCTGGGCGAACGGCTCGCCCCGCCGCCGGCCCCCGCGCCGCAGCCCGAACCGGCCGCCTCGGCGGCCGAGTTCGACCGGCTGGAGCGGGCCCTCGCGGCCCTCGCCGAGGACCCGGTCGGGCGGGCCGAGGCCGTCGACCGCCTCACCGCGCTGCTCGCCGCCCTGACCGCGCCGGAGCCCCACGAGGGCGACGGCGAGGACGGGGGCGACGGCGGCGACCTCGCCGCCCGGATCACCGACGTCAGCGACGACGACATCTTCGACTTCATCGACAACGAGCTCGGCATTTCCTGAGAGAGGCACCGCAGAGATGAGCACCAACGAGCAGAAGCTGCGCGACTACCTCAACAAGGTCGCCGCCGAGCTGCACCAGACCCGCCGCCGGCTGCGCGACGCCGAGGCCCGCGCCGCCGTCACCGACCCCGCCGACCTCACCGCCGAGGGCCCCGGCGCCGAGGAGCCGATCGCCATCGTCGGCATGGCCTGCCGCTTCCCCGGCGGCGCGGACACCCCCGGCGCCCTGTGGCGGCTGGTCACCGAGGAGCGCGACGTCGTCGGCCCCTTCCCCACCGACCGCGGCTGGGACCTCGACCACCTCTACGACCCGGACCCCGACCGGCCCGGCCGCAGCTACGCCCGCGAAGGCGGATTCCTCTACGACGCGGGCGAGTTCGACGCCGACTTCTTCGGCGTCTCGCCCCGCGAGGCGCTCGCCGCCGAACCCCAGCAGCGCCTCCTGCTGGAGACCGCCTGGCAGGCCCTGGAGGACGCCGCGATCGACCCGGCCGCCCTGCGCGGCACCCGCACCGGCGTGTTCGCGGGCGTCATCGCCCAGGAGTACGGGCCGAGCATGCACCACCTGCCCGCCGAGCAGACCGACGGCTACGTGCTCACCGGCACCACCACCTCCGTCGCCTCCGGCCGGATCGCCTACACCCTCGGTCTGGAGGGCCCCGCCGTCACCGTCGACACGGCCTGCTCCTCCTCGCTGGTCGCCCTGCACCTCGCCGCCCGCTCGCTGCGCTCCGGCGAGTCCTCGCTCGCCCTGGCCGGCGGGGCCACGGTGCTCGCCGCGCCGGGCATGTTCATCGAGTTCTCCCGCCAGCGCGGCCTCGCCCCCGACGGCCGCTGCAAGCCCTTCGCCGCCGCCGCCGACGGCACCGGCTGGGGCGAGGGCGCCGGCCTGCTGGTGCTGGAGCGGCTCTCCGACGCCCGCCGCAACGGCCACCGGGTGCTCGCCCTGCTGCGCGGCTCCGCCGTCAACCAGGACGGCCGCTCCAGCCAGCTCACCGCCCCCAGCGGCACCTCCCAGCAGCGCGTCATCCGGGCGGCGCTCGCCTCCGCCGGGGGGCACGGTGCGGCTGCTGACCGAGCAGCGGGAGTGGCCGGCGCTGGACCGTCCGCGGCGGGCCGCGGTCTCCGCGTTCGGCGTCTCCGGCACCAACGCCCACGTGATCGTCGAGCAGGCGCCCGCCGAGGAGGCCGCCGCCCCCGGCGCCGAACCCGCCGTGCTGCCCTACGTGCTCTCCGCGCGCACCCCTGAGGCGCTCGCCGCCCACGCCGCCCGGATCGCCGACCGGCTGCCCGGCACCCGGCCGGTGGACGCCGCGCACACCCTGGCCACCGGCCGGGCCGCCCTCGACGAGCGCGCCGTCGTCGTCGCACCGGCCGCCGACGCCGCCGACGCGCTGCGCGCCCTGGACGGCCCCGGCGTCGTCCGCGGCCGGGCCGGCACCCCCGGCCGCACCGTCTTCGTCTTCCCCGGCCAGGGCTCCCAGTGGACCGGCATGGCCGCCGAACTGCTCGACACCGAGCCGGCCTTCGCCGCCGCGCTCACCCGCTGCGCCGAGGCCCTCGCCCCGCACACCGACTGGTCGCTGCTCGACGTCGTCCGGGGCGCCGCCGACGGCCCCGACCCCGACCGGGTGGACGTCGTCCAGCCGGTGCTCTGGGCGGTGATGGTCTCGCTCGCCGAACTCTGGCAGGCCTACGGCGTCCGCCCGGACGCCGTCGTCGGCCACAGCCAGGGCGAGGTCGCCGCCGCGTACGTCGCGGGCGGTCTCGACCTCGCGGACGCAGCCCGGATCGTCGCCCTGCGCGCCAAGCTGCTCGCCCGGATCTCCCACCGGGGCGGCATGGTCTCCGTCCCCCGCCCGCTCGCCGAGGTCGAACGGCGGATCACCGCCTGGCCCGGCCGGCTCTCCGTCGGCGTCGTCAACGGCCCGCAGGCCACCGTCGTCTCCGGCGACCTCGACGCACTCGCCGAACTCACCGCCGCCTACGCCGCCGAGGGCGCCACCGCCCGGCCGGTCAACATCGACTACGCCTCGCACTCCGCCCAGACCGAGGCGCTGCGCGAGGACCTCCTCACCCTGCTCGCCGACCTGCGGCCCCGCTCCGGCACCGTGCCGCTGCTGTCGACGGTCACCGGGGACTGGCAGGACACCGCAGCGCTGGACGCCGGGTACTGGTACCGGAACCTGCGCCACACCGTCCGCTTCGAGCAGGCCACCCGCCGGCTCGCGGAGACCGGGCACACGGTGTTCGTCGAGGTCTCCCCGCACCCGGTGCTGACCGGCGCCGTCGAGGACACCCTGGACGCCGTCGGGGCGGCCGGCCCGATCGGCGGGTCGTCCGGGACCGGGTCCGCCGTGGTCACCGGATCGCTGCGGCGCGGCCAGGGCGGCCGCGAGCGCTGGCTCACCTCCGTCGCCGAGCTGTCCGTGCGCGGCGTGGCCGTCGACTGGACGGCCGCCTTCGCCGGCGCCGCCCCCGCCCACGCCGAACTGCCCGGCTACCCGTTCCAGCGGCAGCGGTACTGGCTGGACGCCAGCCGCTCGCCGGAGCTCACCGCGACCGGCGGGCCCGCCGGCGACAGCCTGTTCTGGGACCTGGTCGGCGAGCAGGACGCCGGCCGGCTCGGTGAGGCCATCGGGGTGGACGGCGACCGGCTGGTCCCGGTGCTGCCCGCGCTCGCCTCCTGGTGGGACCGGCGGCGCGCCGCCACGGCCGCCGACGGCTGGCGGCACCGCGTCGTCTGGCGGCCGGTCGGCCCGGTCGCCGCCGGTACCGCCCCCGAGGGCCGCTGGCTGGTCGTCGTCCCGGAAGCGGCCGCCGACGCCGACGCCGCCCCGGACACCACGCCGCAGGGCAGCTCCCCGCAGGGCAGCTCCCCGCAGGACCACGACCCGCAGGACCACGACCCGCAGGACCACGACCCGCAGCACCGCGACCCGGCCGGCCACCCCTGGGCGACCGGTCTCACCGAGGCGCTCGGCGCCCGCGGCGCCACCGTCCGGGTGCTGACGGCCGGCCTCGACCGGGCCGCGCTGGCCGCCGAACTGGCCCGGACGACCGCCGAGGACGGCCCGCTCGCCGGCGTCGTCTCGCTGCTCGGCCTGCGCCCCGGCCCGCACCCCGCGCATCCGGAGCTCCCGTGGGCGCACGCCGCCCAGGTCACCCTCGCCCAGGCCCTGGACGACGCCGCCGCGCCCGCCCCGATCTGGTACCTCACCCGGGGCGCCGTCACCACCGGGGCCGCCGACTCGGCGACCGACCCGGTCACCGCCCCCGAGCAGGCCCTGACCTGGGGCTTCGCCGCGATCCTGGCCGCCGAGCAGCCCGCCCTCCACGGCGGCCTGCTCGACCTGCCGGCCGAGCCCGACCGGCACACCTGGGAGCGGGCCGCCGCGCTGCTCGCCGACCGCTCGCCCGACCGGGAGGTGGAACTCGCCCTGCGTCCGGCCGGCGCCTTCGCCCGCCGCCTGGTCGCGGCGGCCCCCGCCCCGGCGGCCGACCCCGGCGGCGACTCCTGGAGCCCGCGCGGCACCACCCTCATCACCGGCGGCACCGGCGCGCTCGGCGGCCACGTCGCGCGCTGGCTGGCCGCGCGCGGCGCCGAACACCTGCTGCTGGTCAGCCGGCGCGGCGCCGACGCCCCCGAGGCCGCCGTCCTGGAGGCCGAACTCGCCACCCTCGGCACCCGGGTGACCTTCGCCGCCGCCGACGTCGCCGACCGCGAGGAGCTCGCCGCCGTCCTCGCCGGCATCCCCGCCGACCGGCCGCTCGGCGCCGTGGTCCACACCGCCGCCGCCCTGCACGACGGCCTCGTCCCCACCCTCACCGCCGACCGGCTCGCCGCCGCGCTGCGGGCCAAGGCGGGCGCCGCCCGGCTGCTCCACGAACTCACCGCCGGGCTGCCGCTGACCGCCTTCGTGCTGTTCTCCTCGCTGGCGGGCGTCGCCGGTATCCCGGGGCAGGCCAACTACGCGCCCGGCAACGCCTATCTGGACGCGCTCGCCGCCGAGCGCCGGGCCGCCGGGCTGCCCGCCACCTCGATCGCCTGGGGCCACTGGGCGGGCGCGGGCATCGCCGCCGACGGCGCCGAGCAGCAACTGCTCCGGCACGGGCTCGCCTCGCTGCCGCCCGCCCAGGCCGTCGAACTGCTCGGCGGGGCGCTGGACCACGGCGAGAGCCACCTGGTCGTCGCCGACGTCGACTGGCCGGCACTGTTCCGGGACCGCGCCCACCCGCTGGTCGCCGAACTCCTGCCGCGCGACGGCGCGGCGACCGGCACCGGTGCGGCCGGCGCGGCCCACGCCGACGGCGGACGTCCGGCCGGGGCGGACGACCTGGTCGCCCGGCTCGGCACGCTGCCCGCCGCCGAGCGCCGCCGCAGCCTGCTCGGTGTCGTCCGGGCCGAGGCGGCGGCCGTGCAGCGGCACCGCTCGGCGGAGGCCGTCGACCCGGCCAAGGCCTTCAACCAGCAGGGCTTCGACTCGCTCACGGCCGTCGAGTTCCGCAACCGCCTGGGCGCGGCCACCGGCCGTCGCCTGCCCGCGACCGCGGTCTTCGACCACCCCACGCCCGCCGCCCTCGCGGACTGGCTGGCCGAGGAACTGTGGGGCGCGGCCGACCCGGCCCCGCAGGCCGCCCCGCCCGCCCCGGGCGCCGCCGTCGACGACGACCCGATCGTCATCGTCGGCATGGCCTGCCGCTACCCCGGCGGGGTCACCTCGCCGGAGGACCTCTGGCGGCTGGTCGCGGACGGCGTCGACGCGCTGACCGAGTTCCCGGCCGACCGAGGCTGGGACCTCGACGCCCTCTACGCGCCCGACGACCCCGACCGCCCCGGCACCTCCTACGCCCGGCACGGCGGATTCCTCGACGGCATCGGCGAGTTCGACGCCGCGTTCTTCGGCATACCGCCGCGCGAGGCCCCCGCGATCGACCCCCAGCAGCGACTCCTCCTGGAGACCACCTGGGAGCTCTTCGAGCGCGCGGGCATCGACCCGACCGCCCTGCGCGGCAGCCGGACCGGCGTCTTCGCGGGCATCTCCGGCCGCGACTACGCGAGCGGTGCCCAGCAGGTGCCGGCGGAGCTGGAGGCGTACCTGGGCATCGGCAACGCCGGCAGCGTGGCCTCCGGCCGGATCTCCTACACCTTCGGCTTCGAGGGTCCCGCGGTGACCGTGGACACGGCCTGCTCGTCCTCGTTGGTGGCGCTGCACCTGGCCGCCCAGTCGCTGCGGTCCGGGGAGTCGGACCTCGCGGTCGCCGGTGGCGTGCTGCTGATGACCACCCCGACCACCTTCGTCGAGTTCTCCCGTCAGCGCGCGATGTCGCCCGACGGGCGCTGCAAGGCGTTCGCGGCGGGCGCCGACGGGACGGGCTGGGCGGAGGGCGTGGGCCTGCTGCTGGTCGAACGGCTGTCGGACGCCCGGCGGCTGGGTCACGAGGTGCTGGCGGTGCTGCGCGGTTCGGCGGTCAACCAGGACGGTGCGTCCAACGGCCTCACCGCGCCCAGCGGCCCCTCCCAGCAGCGGGTCATCCGCGCCGCCCTGGCCAACGCCGGTCTGGCGGCCGCCGAGGTCGACGTGGTCGAGGCGCACGGCACCGGGACGACCCTGGGCGACCCGATCGAGGCGCAGGCGCTGATCGCGACGTACGGGTCGGGGCGCGGTGCGGACGCGTCGCCGCTCTGGCTGGGTTCGGTGAAGGGCACGGTGCGGCTGCTGACCGAGCAGCGGGAGTGGCCGGCGCTGGACCGTCCGCGGCGGGCCGCGGTCTCCGCGTTCGGCGTCTCCGGCACCAACGCGCACGTGATCGTCGAGCAGGCGCCCGAGGCGCCCGAGGCGGCCGAGGCGGTGGACGTGGCCGGGCCGACGGTGGACCGTTCGTTGCTGCCGTTCGTGGTGTCGGCGCGTTCGGTGG
>JOHN01000086.1 GCA_000719695.1 Streptomyces sp. NRRL F-6131 | reverse complement strand
GGCGCTTCGGGGTGGCGGTGACGGCGGTGGTGGCGGTGGTCTCGTTACGGAAGGTCACAGGGGTTCCTCTCGGAGGGGGTCTGCGAGCGTGCGGAACCAGGCCCCGGGGAGGGCCGGAGGTTCACCAGGGGGACTCGCGTGGTCGGTGACCGCGTGCTCCGGGGCGGTGAGGCCCGGCGGGCTGTGCGGTGCAACGGGTTCGAAGTTACGGGCGCTTCGGGGCGGTTTCAAGGATTCGCAGGTTCAGCGAGGTCAGGGGCGGGTTACCGGGCGTAACGATCACCAAAATAGGTCGATTTGAAGGTAAATGCCCCTATTTTCAAGATCAAGACAGCCCCGAAGTGGCCCGCGCCACGCCCCTCGCCCTGTGAGCCCGCGCACACGGTCGACACCCCGTGACGACGCCCCGCCCCGCCCGTGACGGCGCGACCCCCGCCCGGGTGGCCCCCGCCACAGCCCTCACTCCGGGCGCGGGCGCCGTCGCACCGCGCGACGGCGCCGGAGGGCTCCGGGCGTCAGAGCCCCGCCGGCATCGCCGTCAGCAGTGACTCCACGTAGGCCGCCCGGTCCGCCCCGTTCGGCACCGTCTGACGCGAGCGCTCTGTCGACCCCGACCGGGAGGTCCCGGTCGGGGCCGATCCCGTTGGCCGGCGCAGGGCCTCTTGGAAATCCAGTGGCCCGGATTGACAACTTCAGTTACCAATCCGGGCGATGTGAACTACAGTTGTCGCATGATGGAGTCCGGGATCACCCGAGAAGAACAGGTAGAACTCGACAAGGCGCTGTACGACGCCCTGAACCCCCTGGCCACGGCCATCCGTTCCCGGGCGACCGGGCTGTCCGTGGACCGCATGTGGAACGCGAGCCCCGTCGACGTGGCGCTGTCGGTCCTTGCCGCATGGAAGGTGGTGGACGTGGAGGTCAAGCGACTGACCGCGACCGCGGCTGCGACCGCCGGCTCCTACGGGGCGAGTTACGAGCAGTTGGGGGCCGTGTGGGGCATCACGCGGCAGGGCGCCCGCAAGAAGTGGCCCGACGCCGTCGGCCGCCCGACGCCCAAGAGCACCCTTGAACTCTTCGGCGGAACAGCGGAGCTGTTTCAGGAGTCGTCCGGTGACTGGAGCTGGTCGGGCACGGGTGCTGACGGAGTGTCCGGTGCGGCCGGCGACGGGACGAGCTGCGCGACCGCGGAGGAGGCCGCGGCCCACGCCGGCGTGTTCCTCAAGGAGCACGCTCGCGACCTCGGTTGACTCGGGCGGGTGATCTTCAGCGGGTGTGTGCATCGAAGGCAGGGCCTCCTGGTCTCGGGACGACCGAATGCCCGAAGCCCAGGAGGCCCTTGTGTCGCAGTCTTCCCCCGCGTCCGGAGTCGCCGCTGCGGCTCAGCGCGGGCTGAGGAGGCAGAACTCGTTGTCCTCCGGGTCGGCCAGGATCGTCCAGGTGATCGCCGACTGGTCGACATCGGGGTCGGTGGCCCCCAGGGCGCGCAGGCGGGCCTTCTCCGCCTCCACGTCGTCACCGCGGTACGGGGCGACGTCGATGTGGACGCGGTTCCACCCGCTCTTGGCGTCCGGGGTGCGGACGAACTCGAGGTAGGGGCCCACACCCTGGGCGGATCGCAGGGACGCGTGGTCGTCGGCGACCTCGTGCAGGGTCCAGTCCGTCGCCCCGCTCCAGAACCGGGCCATCTCCCTCGGGTCGGCGCAGTCGACCACCACGGCGGCGATCGGGCCGGTGTCCCGGTAGATCGGGCGGGGCTCCAGGACGCAGAACTCGTTGCCCTCCGGGTCGGCCATGACCGTCCAGGGGACGTCGCCCTGACCGACGTCGGCGAGCGTCGCGCCGAGATCCTTCAGGCGCGCGACCAACTCCGCCTGGTGGGCGGCCGAGGTGGTGGCCAGGTCGACGTGCACCCGGTTCTTCACCGTCTTGGCTTCCGGGCGGGCAACGATGTCGATGCAGAGCGCCGTGGGGTCGGGGTAGGTGAAACCCACGGGTTCGAGGTTGGTGATGCCCGGTCCCTCGCTGTCGATGCCCCAGCCGAGAGCCTCCGCCCAGAACCGGCCGAGCGCGGCGTCATCGTGGGCCTTCATGTTGATCTGCACGATTCTTGCTGCCATGCCGCAAGATCATAGTGGCGCACCGCCCGACGTCCGCCCGTCGACGTTCCCCTCGCCGACCCCCGAACAAATGGGTTGCGACCGGTCGGTCGCACCACGAACACTGGCGCGCGATGATGCCACTGACTGAGATCGACCGGCTGAAGCAGACCGTCTCCGAGGACTGGGAGAGCGCGGTCGCCGACCAGGTGGCCGCGGCGTGGGGCCACCCGTCCGGGACCGCCAGGTGGTGGCGCTCCAGCGCCTCCCACGTGTTCGTCCTCCCGGGCGACGGTGCCCGTCGCTACCTGCGGTTCGTGCCCGACTCCTACCGGGGGCCGGCCCACGTCGCCGCGGTCGCCGAGTTGATGGCCCGGCTGCACGACGCCGGGGCGGCGGTGGTCCGGCCCGTGCCGGCCGCCTCCGGGGCGCTCACGGTCACCGTGCCGACCGGGCTCGGCCTCATGCACGCGATGGTCCTCGAACCGGCCGCCGGGGAGGAGATCGACGTCACCGACCTCACCGAGCGGCGGGCCCGCCACTGGGGCCGGGCCCTGGCCCGGCTGCACGACGACTCGGCCGGGCTCGGTGCCGGGCTGCCGACCGCGTTCGGTGAACTGGCCGACGTCCCTGCGCTGTTCGCCGGGGACCACGCCCTCGTCGAGGCGGTCGCGCAGCTCACCGAACGGCTGGACCGGCTGCCCCGTGACGGTGACCGCTGGGGCGTCGTGCACGGCGACTTCGAACTCGACAACATGGCCTGGAGCGGCGACGACTCCACCGCCTACGACTTCGACGAGGCCGCCCTCTCCTGGTACGGCGCGGACATCGCCTACGCCCTCCGCGACCTCACCGGCCCCACCGGCCGTCCCTCCCCGGAGCAGCGTCCCCACTACGAGGCCTTCCTCGCCGGCTACCGCAGCGTCCGTCCCCTCGCCGACGAGGACATCGCCCACCTCCCGCTCTTCGCCGGCCTCAACGCGGCCGCCTCCCTCGTCCGCCTCGGCCGGGCCCTCGCCGACCCCGCCGCCGTCCCGAACGAGCCGCAGTGGCTGGCCCAACTGCGCGCGGACCTGGCCGAGATGACCGGCGCGCACCGGGCACTCGTCCTGGCGACCGCCCGGTACTGCGCGAGTGCGCCGGGGATGAGGCTCGCCTCCTCCTGACTCACTCGCGGTGCCACGGGCGGGTGAACTCGTGGAGGGCCCGGAGCGCCGCGGGGGCGAGGAACCTCTCGTCGGGCGACGTGCCCGCCGGGTGGAGGAAGTGGTCCAGATCGGCCAGGACCTTCAGCCCGGGGCCGCTGGTGCGAGCCGCGGCGAGTGCGCCGACCATCGGGGCAGTGGTCCAGCAGGGGACGTTGGGGTCCGCCGTCCCGCAGGTGACGGTGACCCGTCAGTTCGCCGCCGTGGCGCGTTCGACGAGCGCCACGGTCGCGCGCGGGTCCGCGACCTCGACGACGAGGCGGGCGTAACGTTCGTCCTTCAGCTCGATCACCACGGCCTTGGTCGCGTCGTGCACGTCCCAGAAGACCCGGTCGCCGTGCAGGTGGAAGGTGCCGGCGGTGATGACGCCGGGGAAGTGGGTGCCGGGGGCCCGGAAGCCCTTCGCGCCCCGGGAGATGCCCGGATCGGCGGTGGCGCCGCGGACGTTGGCCAGGGGGACGACCAGGCGGCTCTTGAGGGCCCAGAGCTTGTTGAGCCCCTCGATCTCCACGATCAGGTTGTCGCCGTCGATGCTGACGTTGGCGGCCATGTCGGTTCCTTTGCGGTGAAGGGTTCAGTGCTGGTCGAGGCGGTGCGCGAGGGCGGCGCCGGCCCGGTCGACGGCCGCACTCGCGGCGCCGGACCTGGCGCGCAGGCGCAGCCCCAGGACTGCTGCGGTGAGTGCCGTGGCCAGGCCGGACGCCTCGCCGTCGTCGGCGGCGTCGTCCGCCCCGACCAGGGCGCCGGTGGCGCGGTCCAGGGCGGCGAAGGCCTCGGCCACCAGGGCGGCCACCTCGCCGTCCTCCGGCGCGCGTTCGGCGGCGGCCAGCAGCAGCAGGTCGAGGCCCGCGCCCGTGGCCGGTGCGGCGAGGGCTTCGCGCACCCCCTCGAGGGGGCCGGCGGCTCCGGCGATGCGGTCGGTCAAGGGCGCGAGATCGTGGTCCAGGGACCATCGCAGCGCGGCGAGGTAGAGCCCGCGTTTACTGCCGAACGTCTTGTACAGGCTGTTGCGGTGCACACCGAGGTGAGCGACCAGGTCATCGATGGAGGTGCCGTCGTAGCTCCGGCCGGCGAACAGCTCCGCCGCCGACCGGACCACTTCGGCCTCGTCAAATCCTCTCGGGCGTCCCATGGCACGACCGTACGCAATTGAGGAACGGTCAGTCAAGAACAATCGTTCCTGAACTGTCGACCCCGACCGGGGAGTCCCGGTCGGGGCCTGCCCGCCGTTCGTCCTTCTCCGTCGTGGCGCCGTGATCGCCAGGCCCTCGCCACCGGACGACGGGCCGAACGACTCTGACGTGAACTCAGGACATCGCCGCCTCCTGTGCGCCCTCGGGGCGAAGTCCGTGCACAACGGGACCACCGGGAGGGCGCGTCTCCGGGGAGGGTGAACGCGTCCCCGTCCACCGCTCGCAGGAGTCGACCCGTGCACCTCCACACCCTCCTCGGCCGACGGCTCGTCGGCCTCCTCCTCGCGCTCGGTCTGGCGCTCGGCCTGGTCCAGGCCGCGTCCGCGCCCGCCGCGCACGCCGACCCGAACGGCTCCATCTCCAAGTTCGACTGGAACATCGGCGACCTCGAATGGGGCGGCCAGGCCGCCCACGACAACTACTGGTACGCCATCGACCAGTTGCACCGGATCAGCGGCCACGACATCCCCAACCACCCCGAGGTCGCCGCCCAGCTCGACGAGACGACGCTGCTGCCCACCCGTCTCATCGAGGCCCGCATCCTGACCGGCGACCAGTACCGCGGCTCCCTCTACTGGTGGGCCGACAACCTCTACTTCGCCGGCTTCTACCAGCCCGCGTACGACAACCACCAGGGCACCCACTACGTCTTCCCGGACGTCTGGCCCGCCGAGTTCCAGCAGGTCACCCACTCCAACAACGTCCAGCGCCTGCCCTGGGACGGCAACTACTCCCGCCTGCCGGGCGGCGGCACCGGCGACCGCGCCGCGCGCTCCATCGGCTACGCCAACCTCACCAACGCCCTCACCAGCATCGCGACCGCGGCCACCCGCATCCAGCGCGACTCCAACGCCTTCGCCCGCGAGATGGTGACGATCATCCAGGCGACGTCCGAGGCCGCGCGGTTCGGCCGGGTCTTCGACAACATCCGGGGCAACATCCGCAACTACACCTCCAACGCCATGGGGCCGGAGAACGTGGACCTCCAGCAGCACTGGGACGACGCCTCCACGTTCGTGTACCGGCGGCTGAGTGGCCAGACCCCCACCTTCAGCGTCGCCGGCCGGACCTTCCAGTCGCTGGCCGCCTTCCTCGCCTACGTCGGCTACATGGAACTGCACGCCAAGGTCCCGCGCTGACCCTCCCCCCCCGGAAGGGCCACAGGCCCCGCGCCCCTTCCTGCGCCGCCCCGGTCGACTGTCGGTCGGGGCGGTTAGGCTGCCCGGACGCCGACGGGGGGACACCACCATGACGATCACCGCAGGGCAGCTCAACCGAGCCACGCTGACCCGGCAGCTGCTGGTGCGGCGGGAGGAGATCGGCGTCGCCGAGGCGGTGCGGCGGGTCGTCGCGCTGCAGGCCCAGCAGGCGGCCTCGCCGTACCTGGCGCTGTGGAACCGGGTCGCCGGTTTCGACCCCGCCCACCTCGACGCGGCCTTCGCCGACCGGACGATCGTCAAGTCGACCCTGATGCGGATCACCCTGCACGCCGTGCACATCGACGACTTCCCGGTCTTCCTCCAGGCCGTCCACCCGTCGATCCGGGCCTCCCGGCTGGGGGACGACCGCTTCACGGCGTCCGGGCTGACCGCCGCGGACGGGGACGCGCTGGTCGCGGACGTGCTGGACTACGGCGACCGCCCCCGCGCGAGCACGGAGTTCGAGACCTGGCTCACCGACCGCCTCGCCGAGCGCCACGGTGCCGGGGCCGGGGCCCCGGCCTGGTGGGGCCTGCGGCAGGTGGCCCCGTTGCTCCGCGCGCCGGGTACGGAGACCTGGTCCTTCGGCCAGAAGCTCTCCTACGTCGCCCCGGCGGTCCGGCCCGTCCTCGGCGACCCGGAGGTGGCCGCCGCCTCGCTGCGGACCCTGGTGCTGCGCTACCTCGACGGCTTCGGCCCCGCCTCGGTGGCGGACGTCGCCCAGTTCGCGCTGGTCCAGCGCGGCCGCGCCCGGGAGGCCCTGCGGGTCCTCGCCGCCGAGGGCGGCGTCGAACGCCTGACGGGGCCGGGCGGCGCGGAGTTGTACGACCTCCCGGGTGCGCCGCGCCCGGACGAGGAGACCCCGGTGCCGGCCCGGCTGATGGCGATGTGGGACAGCGTCCTGCTCGCCCACGCCGACCGCGGCCGGGTCATCCCGCCGGACTACCGCCCCCTGGTGATCAAGCGCAACGGCGACGTCCTGCCGACCCTCCTGGTCGACGGCCGCGTGGCCGGCCTGTGGCGCACCGTCGACGCCGGCATCGAGGCGACGGCCTTCCACCCCCTGCCCGACGAGGCCTGGGACCAACTCGCCACCGAGGCCCGCGCACTGACCACCCTCCTCGCCGACCGCGAACCGCACGTCTACCGCCGCTACCACCACTGGTGGACCAAGCCCGCCAACCTCCCGCCCACCACCGAGACCCGCCTCCTCCCCGCCGCCTGATCCCTCGACTCCCCCGCCGGCATGGGAAGTCGGCCGGTCCGACTTCCCACGCCGGAGCCTCCCGTCGCCGTGTGCAAACGCGTTGCCGGGCGGCCCGGCCGCCGCGACACTGGAGGTGAGGCGGGGAGGAACCGGGATGATTCGGATCATCGTGCGGTGCTGTGCGGGCCTGCTCGGGCTGGCGGCCCTCTGGATCGGCATCGACCTCGCGGGGGAGCCCTACCGCGACTCCGTGCAGTTCCGGCACGCCGGGGCCTGCTCCGTCGCGAGCGCCGGGAGCGCCGGGAGCGCCGGGGGTGTCGTGAGCGCCGGGAGCACGGGGAGCGCCGCGAGCACCGAGCCCGGCGGGGGAGCGGCGGCGGTCGAGGGCCGGGGCTGCCTCGGGCACGAGACCGGCGAGGTGGTGGACAAGAGGACCACCACCCGCACCACCACCACCGGCAGCACCGACACCTCGTCCACGACCACCGAGACCGTCTACCAGCTGTCCGTCCGGCGGGCCGCCGGGGCGGTCACCCGGCTCGAGGTGGGCTCCGCGCTGTACGGCGGGGCGGACAAGGGCGACCGGGCCGACCTCGAGATCTGGTACGGGGAGGTCGTCGGCGTCACGGTGGACGGCCGGCGCCACGGGATGCTCCCGTCCTCCTCCGGCCGGCTGACGTGGGACCTGCTGCTCGCCTGGGTGGGGCTGGGCGTGCTGCTGTGGTCACTGCTGGGCGGCGGACGGGCGATCACCTTCTTCGGGATCATGGGCCACCGCGCGTTCGCCTGGGTGTGGTTCGGCCTGTGGACGCTCTGGCCGGTGACCGGTCTGGTGGCGGGCGGCGCCTCCGTGTCCGGCCTGCTGGTCTCGGCGGTGTTCTGGCTGTTCGGTGCGGTGATCGCCGTGGTCTTCTTCCGGAACGACGACGGTTTCGGACGGTCCCGCGGCACCCGGCGCCGGTGGCGTTCCCGGTAGCCGGACCGTCCGGCCGGACGGTCCGGGTGGGTGTCGGGGCAGCTGTCCGCAGGTATCCCGACCTGTCCGAAGATGTCCGGTGAGCGACCAATCCGGGCCCGCAACAGGCCTGGCACGAACCATCCTTGGCGCGGAAGCGCCCAGCTCGCGCCGGTCGGGCTTCGGGCTATAGTGCCCATGTCAATGTCCGGGGGCGGGCCAGCCGAGGGCCGTCGTTCCCACGGCGGGCCCGTGGGGCCGCCCCGACACAGGAACCGACGACCTTGCCCAGAGTGCGCGTTGCCGGCCCGGCCACCACGCGGAGCGCCACGCTCCGCGGCCCGGCCGCGCCGCCGCACGGGGCCCCGGGCCGTCGTCCGCGTCCTCCCGCAGGCTCCGGCCGGCCGGGCCGCCGGAGATCCTCCTTCCCCCTGACGCCTGCCTGATCGCCCGGGCGACGTGACCACCGTCGCCCGACGGCCCCGTCAGCCCCGTGAGCGTCCGTCACCGCCACCTCCACACACGTCACTTCGGCACCACGTCACCGGACCGGCCGCCGCCTCGGCGATCTCCCGTCCACCGAAACGCTTCCGCCTCGGCACCCCCACGCACCCCTCCCACCGCCCGCCACCGAAGGAAGAAGACCGCGATGACCGCCACCGATATCACCCGGGCCCTCAACGACCTGCTGTTCGCCCCGGACCCGGACCTGCCCCTCGACGAGGTCGTCGACCGGCACTTCACCCCCGACTACCGCCAGCGCACCAACGGCGTGTGGAGCGACCGGGCGGAGTTCGTCCAGCACATGACCCGACTGCGGTCCCTGGTCAGCGGCGGACGCGTCGAGGTCCACGACGAACTCCGCGACGGCCCGCGCTACGCCGACCGCCACACCGTCACCGTCACCCGGCACGACGGCCGCACCTCCCGCACCGAGGTGTACCTCTTCGCCCGGTTCGCCGCCGACGGGCGCTTCGCACAGGTCGAGGAGACCACCCTGCTCCTCTCCGGCGACGAGGACGACCGCAACCTGGGCCTCGTCCGGTGAGCCACCGCGGTTCCCGACGACACCACCGGCGCGAGCGGAACGAGGGAGGAGGAGCCGTCAGATGGCCTCCGTCAAGCAGCGGCTGAGCGACGCGCGCCAGCAGGCCTTCATCGGCCGCGACGAAGAACTCGACTGCTTCGCGCAGGCCCTGACCGGCGATCCGCAGGCGCCGTTCGCGTTCTACCTGGTCGGCCCGGGCGGCATCGGCAAGTCGACCCTGCTGCGCCGACTCGCCGACCACGCCCGGGCGACCGGACGGCTCCTCCTGGAGCTCGACGGCCGTTTCGTCGGTCGCGACCCGGCCGACTTCGAACGCGCCGCCGCGCCCTTCCTCGACATCCCCGGGACGGTGCTGTTCGTCGACTCCTTCGAGCACTGCCAGTGGCTGGAGAGCTGGCTGTGGCAGCGCTTCCTGCCCCGCGCGGCCGACGACACCCTGGTGGTGCTGGCCGGCCGGCTCGCGCCGCAACCCCAGTGGACCGCCGACCCGGCCTGGTCCGGACTGCTGCGCGTGCTCGAACTGGGGCCGTTCTCCGAGCCGCAGGCCCGCAGCCTGCTGGCCACCGCCCAGGTGCCCGCCGAACTGCGGGAACGCGTCCTGCGGTTCGCCGGCGGCAACCCGCTGGCGCTCTCCCTCGCCGCCGCCGCCCGGGAGGCCGACTGGAGCCGCGAGGGCGTCTGGGCGCCCTCCGCCGACGTGCTGCGCACCCTGCTCTCCGGTCTCGTCGGCGAAGTCCCGACCGCGGGCCACCGCCGCGCCCTGGAGGTGGCCGCACAGGCCTACTCGACCTCCGAGGAGCTGCTTGCCACCGTCCTGCCCGACGTGGACGCCCACCTGCTGTTCGGCTGGCTCAGGGGTCTGCCGTTCATGGAGTCCACCCACCGGGGCCTCCACCCGCACGACGCCGCCCGCGAGACGCTCGCCGCCGACCTGCGCTGGCGGGCCCCCAACGCCTTCGTGGAGATGCGCCGACGGCTGACCGAGGAGTACCTGCGGCTGCTGCGGGAGGCCCCGGAGGAGCGGGTCTGGACCGTCACCGACGAGCTCTTCCACCTCTTCCGGGACAGCGAGGTCGTGGCGCGGCTGCGCACCTGGTCGCGCGAGGAGGAGGTGCACGACCGGCCGCTGCACCCCGAGGACCTCGACGTGGTGCTGCGGATGGCCACGGAGACCGAGGGACCGGAGTCCGCCGCGCTGGTCCGCTACTGGGCGGAGCGCCAGCCGCAGGCCTTCAGCGTCTACCGGCTGGTCGGCACGGGGCGCGTCGTGGCGTTCACCGCCCGCCTCGCCCTGGCCGCGCCCGCCGACCCCGAGGACCTCGCCACCGACCCGGTGGTGGCCGCCGCCTGGGCGTACGCCCGGGCCACCGCACCGGTGCGGCCCGGCGAGCACATCGGCGTCAGCCGGTTCACCGTCTACCCCGAGCGGTACCAGGTGCCCTCGCGGGTCATCGACCTCAGCTCCTCCCGGGCCCAGGCCGAGTCGGCCCGCGCCCGGAACCGCGCCTACGGCTTCGCGGTCTGGCGGGACGCCGAGACCTGGGCGGCCCGGGTCAGGGGCACCCTCGTCGACACCGGTGCGCGGCCCCGGGTCGGCGCGCACACCTACGGCGTGTTCGGCGTCGACTGGCGCCAGGTGCCCGTGGAGGCCTGGCTGCGCAACTTCATGACGGCGACCGCCGTGCCGGCCGAGGCCGGGCCGTCCGGGGTCTCCCGCACCGCGTTCGACCAGGCCGTGCGCGAGGCCCTCGCGCACTGGCGGGACGCGGGGGCCTTCGCCGCCTGCGCCCTGCTGCGCACCCGCCTCGCGGCCGACCTCGACGACCCGGTGGAGGAGCTGCGCACCCTGCTCCGCGGAGCCGTCGACGACCTCGCCCGGGATCCGCGCGGCGCCCGCGCCCGCGAGGCCCTGACGGCCGGCTACTTCTCCGGCGCGCCCACCCAGGAGGGCGCCGCCCGCCGGCTGGGGCTGCCGTACGGCACCTACCGGCGGCACTTGCGGCAGGGCCTGGACCTGCTCTGCGAGGCCCTGTGGCAGCAGGAGGTGCACGGCCCGCGCTGACGGCGGTCCGCCGCCGGGTGGACCGCGCGTCGAGGGGACCCCGCGTCGAGGGGACCGTGCGTCGAGGGGACCCCGCACCCACCCCGGGTGCGGGGTCCGCGGCGTTCGTGCGTGCCGTTCGTCCGAGGTGGCGGACGGGGCCGGGGTCGGGGTGGCGGGTGGACAGCCGTGGACAGCGGTGGACAGTGCTCGGCTCCGGCGGGCCTGGCACGTGGACAGCGGTCGACGCGAGTCTGTGGCCATGAACGACGCACCCCCACCGAAGACCCCGGCGGCACGCCGGTCCCGCTCCCCGGGAGCGGCCCTCGCGGCCCTCGCCGGGGCCCAGTTCACCGTCATGCTCGCCACCTCCATCGTGAACGTGGCACTCCCGCAGATCCGCACCGGCACCGGCCTCTCGGACGGCGCCGTCACCTGGGTGGTCAACGCCTACGGCCTGGCGTTCGGGGCGCTGCTCCCGGCCGGCGGACGGGCGGCCGACCTGCTCGGCCGCCGCCGGGTGCTCGCCGTCGGACTGGGCCTGTTCGCGGCGGCCTCGCTGGCGGCGGGCCTGGCCACCGCCCCGGAACCGCTGATCGCCGCCCGGGCCGTCCAGGGCCTCGCCGCGGCGGCCGTCGCCCCGGCGGCGCTCGCCCTTGCCCTGGCGCAGTTCCCCACCGGGGCCGGGCGGGGGAAGGCGCTGGGCGTCTGGGGCGCGGTCTCCGGCGCGGGCGGCGCGGGCGGAGTGCTGCTGGGCGGACTGCTCACCCAGGCGTGGGGCTGGCCGTGGATCTTCCACGCGGTCGCGCTGGGCACGGCGCTGGTGCTGGCGGCGGTCACGGTCCTCGTACCCCCGGCGACCGACCCGGTGACCGGACGTCAAGGGGCCGGCGCGGCGGCGGGCGGACGGTTCGACCTGCCGGGCACCGTCACCGTCACCCTCGCCCTGACCTGCCTGGTCTGGGGCCTGACCACCGCACGCGGCGCCGGCTGGGGCGACGGCCCGGTGCTCGCCGCGCTGGGCGCCGCCGCCGTCCTCCTCCTCGCCTTCGCCGCGATCGAGCGCCGCCGGCCGGACGCCCTGATCCCGCCCCGGCTGCTCACCACCGGCCGGGTCGCCGCCGGCAACCTGCTGATGGCACTGCTCGGCTCGGTGTGGATCGCCCTGTTCTTCTTCCTCCCGCTCTACCAGCAACAGGTCCTCGGCTCCGGGCCGTTGGCCACCGGCGCCGGCCAACTCCCGCTCGCCGCCGCCAACATGCTCGGCGCCGCCCTGGCGCCGCGCCTGGCCCGACGGCTCGGCGCGACGGCGACCACGACCGCCGCGCTGCTCACCGAGGCCCTCGGCCTGCTGTGGCTGTCCCGGATCGACGCCCACGGCGGCTACCTGACCGACATCCTCGGCCCGAGCCTGCTGGTCGGCCTGGGCCTGGGCATCGCCTTCGTCCAGCTCACCGCGCTCGCCGTGGACGGCGTCCCGCCCCGGGAGGCCGGGCTGGCCGGCGGGCTGGTGAACACCACCCGGCAGGTCGGCGGCGCGGTCGGGCTGGCCGTCCTGACCACCCTGGCCGGCTCCGTCACCGGCGCCGCCACCGCCCACGGGTCCCACCTGGAGGCCCTGACCGCCGGCTACCGCGCCGCCTTCGCGGTCTCGGCCGCCGTCCTGGCGGGCACCGCGCTGCTCGCCGTCCTGCTGGCCCGCCGCACCGGCCGGGGCGCCGTCCTCCCTGGGGCCGCCGTGCCCGCCGACCCCGCCGAGGCCCGCGTCGGCCACGCCGTCTGACGGCGTCCCCGCACTCCCCGTCACCTCATCACGCCATCACCTCATCACCTCCACCGAAAGGAATCCGTCATGACCACCCCCAAGAAGCCGCCGTACCTGACCGGCCACTTCACCCCCGTCGTCGACGAGGTCACCGCCACCGAGCTGACCGTCGAGGGCACCCTGCCGCCCGAGCTGAGCGGCCGACTGCTGCGCAACGGCCACAACCCCAAGCCGGGCGTCACCCCCACGCACTGGTTCAAGGGCAGCGGCATGGTGCACGGCATCCAGCTGCGCGAGGGCCGCGCCGAGTGGTACCGCAACCGCTGGGTGAAGACCCCCGCCCTGGACGGCGCGCCGTACATGACCGAGCACGGCCCCGACCTGACCGCCTCGGCCGCCGGCACCCACGTCATCGAGCACGCCGGCCGTCTGCTCGCCCTGTGCGAGGCGAACCTGCCGTTCGAGCTCACCCGGGAGCTGGACACCCTCGGCGCCTACGACTTCGACGGCAAGCTGCGGACCGCGATGACCGCCCACCCGAAGGAGGACCCGGCCACCGGGGAGCTGCACTTCTTCGCCTCCTCGCCCGTCCCGCCGTTCCTCAGCTACTACGTCGCCGACGCCACGGGCGCGATCGTCCACGACGCCGAGGTGCCGGGCGCGACCGGTGCGCTCAAGCACGACTTCGCCATCACCCGCGACCACGTGGTCTTCGTCGAGGGCAACGTGACCTTCGACCCCGCCGACCACTCCGGCATCCCCTACGGCTGGAACGACGAGCAGCCCGCCCGGATCGGCGTCATGCCGCGCGGCGCGGGCGGCGCGGCCCGGATCCGCTGGTTCTCCATCGAGCCGGGCAACATGCTGCACGTCTCGAACGCCTTCGAGGACGAGCGGGGCCGGATCGTCCTGGAGGGCCCCACGGTCGACCGGGAGGGGTTCCGCCTCTCCTGGAACTGGTGGATCGGCGCGGCCGGACGCGGCTCCGAGCCCGTCTCCCGCTCCTACACCCGCCGCTGGGTGGTCGACCTGGCGGCCGGCAGCGTCGACGAGCAGATCGTCGACGACCTGCCGGTGGAGTTCCCGACCCTCAACGAGGCCTACCTGGGCGCCGAGAACCGCTACCAGTACGCCGTCGCCTTCCCCGACGAGGAGGGCTTCGGCAGCTACGGCATCGTCAAGTACGACCGGGTCACCGGCGGCCGCCGGATCCGCCGGATCGGCGACGCCCGGCTGCCCAGCGAGGCCCTCTTCGTCCCGGCGGCAGGGGTCACCGGCGAGGACGACGGCTACCTGCTCACCGTGGTCTCCGACCTCAAGCAGGACGCCTCGCAGCTGCTGGTCCTGGACGCCGCCGGGCTCGACCGGGTCGCCACCGTCCACCTGCCGCACCGGGTGGCGGCCGGGCTCCACGGGTCCTGGATCCCCGACGCGGACGCGGACGCGGGCGCCGACGCGGACCGCGGCTGACCGCGTCCGGTACCTGACCCACCTGACCCCCTGACCCAGCTGACCCCCTGCCCCACCTGACCCCCTGACCCAGCACCTTCGAAGGAAGCCACGATGTCCCGCGCAACCCGCGTCGCGATCCCGTTGATCGCCACCGCCGCCCTGTCGGCCGTCGGCCCGGTGGCCTCCGCCTCCGCCTCCGCCGTCGCCCCCGTCACCCCCGCCTCCGCGTCGCACGCCGAGCCGTGCCCGCCGAGGATCGTCGCCGACTGGGCGCGCGCCTGGAACGGCACCGACCCCCGCGCGCTCGGTGCCCTGTTCACCGCCCGCGGCGTCTACACCGACCTGGGCGTGGGCCTCACCTTCCACGGCCGAGAGGAGATCTCCGGCTGGAAGGCCCGCGCCGACCGGCTCATCGACGGCGTCCACGTCACCGTGCGCGCCACCCACCGGGAGGGCGCCCGGATCACCGTCGAGACCGTCTACGCCGGCCACCTCAAGGGCGCGCCCGAGGCCTTCGCGGTGCCGATGACCACCCTCCTCGACCTCGACGGCCACGGCCGGATCGTCTCGGACCAGGACCACTACAGCCTGGCCGAGGTGCTCGCCCAGTCAGGCCTGCCCGCCGACTGGACCCCGCCGACCACCTCCTGATCCCGCGACCCCCAGCCCCACCGGCCGGCGGCAGGCCTCCTGCCGCCGGCCTTCGCGCGCCCGCCTCGGGTCGACCCGCCGGCAAGAATTATTTCCTTGACAAATTTTTTTGTCGGCGGGATCCTTGAAGCGTGCTGGACGTCGCTGTGATCGAAGAACCCGCCGCGGCCGAGGCGTCCCTGGATCCCCTCCGGGGGCGGATCCTCGCCGCCCTCGCCGAGCCCGGCTCGGCGGCCATGCTGGCCACCCGACTCGGGCTGGCCCGGCAGAAGGTCAACTACCACCTGAAGGAGCTGGAGCGGCACGGCCTGGTCGAACTCGCCGAGGAACGGCGCAAGGGCAACGTCACCGAACGGGTGTACCGCGCCACCGCCGCCTCCTACGTGATCTCGCCCGCCGTCCTGGCCGCCGTCAGCCCGGACCCGTCGCGCTCGAGCGACCAGCTCTCGGCCCAGTGGCTGCTGGCCCTCGGGTCGCGGCTGGTGCAGGAGGTCGGGGCGCTGCTGACCGGCGCCGCCCGGGTGCGGCGGCGGGTCGCCAGCTTCGGCATCGACGCACAGGTGCGGTTCGCCTCGGCGGCCGACCGCACGGCCTTCGCCGAGGAACTCGCCCAGGCGGTGGCGACCCTGGTCAGCCGCTACCACGACGAGTCCGCCCCCGGCGGCCGCACCCACCGGGTGGTCGTCGGCCTCCACCAGATCCCCGCCACCGAACCCGCCACCGAGCCCGCGACGGAACCCGCCACCGGGCCCGCGACGGAACCCGCCACCGGCCCCGACGGCGCGCCAGGACAGGAGAACGCACGATGACCCACCCGTTCGAGATCGAGCTGGAGACGCTCCTCCCGGCGAGCCCGGACGAGGTCTGGGCGGCGATCGCCACCGGACCGGGCCTCGACTCCTGGTTCATGGGCCGCAACGAACTGGACCCGCGCGAGGGCGGCGTCGCCGCGATGGACATCGGCGGCCACCGCGAGACCGCGGTGATCACCGGCTACGAGCCCGGCAAGCGCCTGGCCACCCGGACCCCCACCGCCGAGGACGGCCGCTTCATGGCCTTCGAGTACCTCGTCGAGGGCCGGGGCGGCTCCGCCACCGTCCTGCGTGTCGTCCACAGCGGCCTGCTGGGGGACGACTGGGAGGACGAGTACGACGCGCTGCGCCGCGGCTGGCCGTTCCACCTCCACTCGCTGCGCGAGTACCTCACCCACTTCCCGGGCCGGACCGGCGTGCCCGTCTTCGGCGTCGCGCCGGTGCCCGAGCGGCCGGCGGCGGAGCTCCGGGAGGTCCTGGCGCGCGCCCTCGCGCTGCCGTCCCCGCCCGCGGTCGGCACCCGGGTGGACACCCGTCCGGCCGGGCTGCCGCCGCTGGTCGGCGAGGTGGTGTGGGCGGACGACGAGCGCTTCGAGGTCCGCACCGGCGACGCCCTCCTCGGCTTCCACCACAGCGCCGGCCTGGTGCTGATGTTCCACCACCTCTTCGGGCCGCACACCGACGGCGCCGAGGCCGCCTGGCAGCAGTGGCTGACCGGCCTCCTCGCCTGACCCGGGCCGCCCCTCCCGTCCCTGCCCACCACCCGTACCGACTCTCCCGAGGAACCACCATGCGCACCCTGATCAGCACCGCGTTCATCTCCCTCGACGGCGTCGTCGAGGCCCCGGGCGGCGAGCCCGGCTACCGCAACTCCGGATGGACCTTCAAGGACGTCGAGTTCGTCCCCGAGGCCTTCGAGATCAAGGGCCGGGAGCAGGAGGAGGCCACGGCGATGCTGCTGGGCCGCGTCAGCTACCAGGCCTTCAGCGAGGTCTGGCCGGACATGGCGGAGTTCGCCCGCTACCGGACGCTGCCGAAGTACGTCGTCTCCACCACCCTCACCGAGGACGACCTGGTGACCAACTGGGGCGACACCACGATCCTCCGCTCGCTCGACGAGATCGCCGCCCTGAAGGAGACCGAGGGCGGCCCGATCATCGTCCACGGCAGCGCATCCCTCAACCGGGCGCTCTCCGACGCCGGCCTGGTCGACCGCTACCACCTGCTGGTCTTCCCGCTGCTGCTGGGCGCGGGCAAGCGGCTCTTCAGCGACACCGACAAGGACGCCCAGAAGCTCGCGCTCGTCGAGCACGCCGTCTACTCCAACGGCCTCCAGAAGCAGGTCCTCGACGTCGTCCGCTGACCCTCCCCGTCACGACCCCCGAAGCCCCCGGGCGGCCCGGGCGCCCGCCAGCAGCTTGCCGACGGCCGCCCGGAGCTCGCCCTCCCGCCGCAGCGGGGCGATCCGCGGCACGGCGTCGTCCAGCCACGCGCGGTCGCCGAGCAGCGCGGCCTCCCCGGCCTCGACGGTGTCGCCGAGGAGCACGCCCAGGGCGATCAGCTCGTGCGGCGCGTACCGGTGGCCCCGGTGGTGGCTGAACCGGCCGGTCCAGTACGCGTAGGGGTGCCGGACCGTCGCCGTCAGGTGCGGGCCGGTCAGCCCGAGCGGGGCCATCTGGCCGAGCGACAGCAGGGCCGTTCGCCGGGAGCCGGTCCACCGGTGGGGCGTGACGGCGAGACCGAGGCCCATGAACCGGCCCCACTCGACGACCTCACCGGGCTGCCCGTCCGCGTGCGGGACGATGCCCCCCGCGGTGAACTCCAGGTGGGTCCGGTCCCGGTGGTCACCGACCAGCCACCGTCCGTCGACCCGCGCCAGCGGTCCCAGCCCGCGCCGGGGGCCGCCGTCGATCGGCTCGGCACCGTTCGGCTCGCCGTCGTCCGGCGCGGCACCGTTCGGGTGAGCGTCCATGAGTCCTCCTCGGGCATGCGGCATCCACCGCCGACCAGGCTTCCCGGCTCACCTCCCGCCGATTCCGCAGCGGGTTCACCCTGACATCATGCCGGAATGAACGATGATCAGATCACCGTGCCCCGCCTCGTCGTCCCCCTGGACGACTACGCCCCCGCCGAGATCTTCGGGGACGACCCGGATCCCTTCCAGGTCGCCGTGCACGGGATGGTCTGGCGGCCCAAGGACATCCACTTCGGCATCCACGCGGAGCCGGGCGGCCGGCTCGCGGCCCACGCCGGACTGGTGCTCCTGCCGGTGTCGATCGACGGCGACCGGACGGAGCTCGTCGGCCTCGGCGGCGTGGCCGTCGCCGCGGACCGGCGCGGACACGGTCTCGCACGCGCGGTGGTGGACGGCGCCCTGGTCCACGCCCGCACCCTCGGACCGGAGTTCGCGATCCTGTTCTGCCGTCCGGACAAGGCCGAGCTCTACGCCCGGCTCGGCTGGCGGCCGGTGGCGGGGCCCGTCGAGGTGGACCAGCCGGCCGGCCCGGCGGTGATGCCGCTGCGCACCATGTGGTTCCCGCTGCACGACGGCGCCGAGTGGCCCGGCGGCGCCCTCCGGCTGCACTCCTTGCCGATGTGATCGCCGACGCGAGCCGTGCGATGCTTGCCCGGTGAAGTTCGATTTCGAGGCCGAGCTCTGGATCTGGGACGCCCGCCGCGGCGAGCTCTGGACCTTCGTCAGCCTGCCGGTCGAGGCCTCCGAGGAGATCCGTGACGTCGCCGCCGGGCCGCGCCGCGGCTTCGGTTCGGTGCGGGTGCGGGCCACGATCGGCGGCAGCAGCTGGCTCACCTCGATCTTCCCGGACAGCACCCGCGGCGCCTACGTGCTCCCCGTCAAGCGCGCCGTCCGCAAGGCCGAGGACCTCGACGCCGGCGACACCGCCGCCGTCACCGTCGAGCTCCTCGACCCCTGACGCCCGTCACAGCAGTCGCTGGTACTGGTACGTCTCGTGCGTCGGCCGGTACCCGAGCTCCTCGTTGACCCTCCGCATGGCCGCGTTGTCCTCGGCGGTGTCGGTCAGCAGGCCGGCGAGCGCGGGGTACTGGCGACGCGTCCGGTCGATCGACTCGGCCTTCATCAGCCGGGCGAGGCCGTGGCCGCGGTGCGCGGGCAGCACGGCGGTGCCGTAGTGCAGGGCGTCTCCGGTGCCGTCGGCCGGCACGACCAGCTCGGTGAAACCGGCGATCGAACCGTCGGCCGTGGCCACCGCTGCCACCGTGTGCAGGTGCTCGCCACGCTCCTCGACCACCCGGGCCGCCGCCCGCAGCCGGTCGACGTCCCAGCTCGTCGTGCCGTAGTCGACCTCACCCATCGGCATGTCGTCCATCGCCCGGCGCGCGTCGGCGTACGACGCGGCCAACTCCTCGGGCACGGCGCCGTCCCAGGCCACCAGCCGGTACCCGTCGGCCGTCCCTCCGCCCGCCGACGCCACCGGTCCGGGATCCGCCGTCAGGTCGAGCCTGGCGTGCCGCAGCGTCAGCGCCTTCCGGAAGCCCCGCGCCACGAGGAACGCCTCACCCGGCGTCCCACCCTCCGCCGGCGCCACCACGGCCCGCCGCCCCTCGGCCCCGGCGCCGGCCAGCGCCTCCTCCACCAACCGCGACCCGACCCCCTTCCGCCGCTCCACCGGATGCACCCGCACCGCCAGTTCGGCCAGATGCGCCTGCCCCGGATCCCCGAAAAACCGCAACGAGGCCGTCCCGACCGGATTCCCCTCCCCGTCCGCCGCCAGCCACACCAACCGCCCGCCGGGCGCGCTGTGCTCAGGAGCAGTCAGAACCATGATGCGAATCGACAAATCATCTCCAGTAAAAGGAACGCCAGGGTCCACAACGTCGAGCCGGAGGACGCTACCGGTCTCATCGGCCCACCGCAACGGCATTTCCCCGTGGAACTCCGGGACGAGTCTTGACCTTCACACCGGTGTGAAGGTGCAGGATGGCCGCATGACGAACGAGCCTTTCGACCCCCGGGCCCTGCTGACGGAGAGCCGCCTCGGCGTGCTCGCGACGATCAAGTCCGACGGCCGACCGCAGCTGTCGCCCGTCATGCCGTTCTACGACCGGGCCGCCGAGCGGCTGTACGTGTCGATGACGGAGGGGCGCGCCAAGACGGCCAATCTGCGCCGTGATCCGCGCGCCGCCCTGGAGGTCACCCGGGCCGACGGCCGGGCGTGGGCCACCGCCGAGGGCACCGTCACGCTGATCGGTCCCGGCGCCGATCCGGAGGGGCCGGAGGTGGCGGCTCTGGTCGACTACTACCGGCGCGCGGCCGGCGAGCACCCGGACTGGGCCGAGTACCGGGCCGCGATGGTGGCCGACCGGCGGGTGCTGATGGTGCTGGCCGTCGACCGGGTGTACGGCGACCGGCTGGGCTGACCGCGGCGCGGCCGGCCCAGCCGGGGGTGTCAGGCGCGGCCGGCCGCCCGCTGGGTGCGGCGGGCGAGGGAGTCGACCACCACGGCCGCGAGCAGCACCGCACCGGTGATCATGAACTGGATGGCGTTGCTCAGCCCCTGGATGTTCATCCCGGACTGGATCGAGCCGATCACCAGCGCGCCGAGCAGCGCCGACCAGGTCGAGCCGCGTCCGCCGAACAGGCTGGTGCCGCCGATGACGCCGGCCGCGATGGCGTTCATCAACAGGTTGCCGCCGCCGGAGGTCTGGCTGGCCGACTGGATCTGCGCGGCCAGGAACAGGCCGCCGACGGCCGCCATGGTGGAGCAGATGGTGAAGACGCTGATCCGGATCCAGGCCACGTTGATGCCGGCCCGCCGGGCGCCCTCGATGTTGCCGCCGAGCGCGAACACCTGCCGGCCGTACGCGGTGCGCCGCAGGACGAAGTCCAGGACCACGATGAAGATCAGGAAGATCAGCAGGGCCAGCGGCAGGCCCTTGTACTGGTTGAGCGTGTAGGCGGCCAGGAAGGCGATGATCGCCAGCCCCGCCGTGCGCAGCGCGATGTCCAGGACGGGCCGGGACGGCACCCCGGCGGCCTGGCGCCGCCGGGCGTCCAGCACGGAGGCGCCCACGAAGAGCAGGACGCCGATCGCGGCCGCGCCGTACGCGGCGGCCTGTTCGCCGTAGATGGTGCTGTAGAGCCGGGAGACGATGTCCTTGCCGGAGAGGTTGACGGTGCCGCTGGCGCCCAGGACCTGGAGCATCACGCCGTTCCAGCCCAGGTTGCCGGCCAGGGTGACGACGAAGGCCGGCACGCCGACCTTGGCGAAGAACAGGCCCTGGACGAGGCCGACCACCGCGCCGCCGACGAGCGCGGAGAGCAGGGCCACCCACTGGTTGACGCCGTGGGTGACGTTCATGACGGCGAAGATGGCCGCGCACAGGCCGCTGACCGAGCCGACCGACAGGTCGATCTCGCCGAGCAGCAGGACGAACACCACGCCGATCGCGATCATGCCGGTGCCGACGATCTGCTGCGACAGGTTGGAGAGGTTCTGGGCGGACAGGAAGGAGCTGTTCAGGCTGCCGAAGACGGCCCAGATGACGATCAGCGCCAGCACCACCGGGAGCGAGCCCAGTTCGCCGCTGGTGACCCGGCGGCGGAACTCGCCCAGGTAGCCCTTGACGCCCTCCTGCCGCACGAGCAGGCGCGGGTCGACCGCCGGTGTCGCCTCGCGGGCGACCGGCACGGGGGCGTTGACGCCCCCCGTCGGCATGCTGTCCTCGGGGAGGGGGACGTGCCGGTGCTCGTCCCCGGGGGTCTGCTCGGTCATGGGGAGCCCTCCGTACCGCGGGCCTTCCGGCGGGTCACCGCGTTGTCCGTGGCGCCGGTGATGGCCGAGATGATCTCTTCCTGGCTGGTCCGGTCCTTGTCGAAGACACCGTTGTTGCGGCCGAGCCGCAGCACCGCGACGGTGTCCGCGACGGCCATCACGTCGGCCATGTTGTGGCTGATCAGGATGACGCCGAGGCCCTGCTCGCGGAGCCGCTCGACGAGGTCGAGCACCTGGGCGGTCTGCTCCACGCCGAGGGCGGCGGTCGGCTCGTCCAGCATCACGACCTTGGGCGAGCCGATCAGCGCGCGGGCGATCGCCACCACCTGGCGCTGACCGCCGGACAGCGAGGCGACCGGGATCCGCACGCTGGGGATGCGGATGGAGAGGGTGTCCAGCAGCGTGCGGGAGCGTTTCTCCATCGCGACCTCGTCGAGGACGGTGAAGCGCCGGATCTCCCGGCCGAGGAAGAGGTTGCCGACCACGTCGAGGTTGTCGCAGAGCGCGAGGTCCTGGTAGACGGTGGCGATGCCCAGGTGCTGGGCGTCCTGCGGCCGGTGGATGGAGACCGAACGGCCCTGCCATTCGATCGTGCCCTCGTCCGGCTGGTGCACCCCGGCGATGGCCTTGACCAGCGTGGACTTGCCGGCGCCGTTGTCGCCGACCAGGGCGACCACCTCGCCGGCGCGGACTTCCAACTCGATGTCGGTGAGCGCCTGGACGGCGCCGAACCGCTTGGAGACCCCGCGCAGGGCCAGGACGGTCTCACCTGTCACGGTGACCAACTCCCTCGACCGGGTGGGAACGACACGGGTGGGAACGACACGGGTGGGACGGGATGCGTGGGGACGACACGGCTACTGGAGACCGGCGGCCTTGCAGGCGTCCGCGTAGTCCGGGGTGCAGATCTGGGCGACGGTGTAGAGGCCGTCGGCGACCACCGTGGTCTTGATGTTGTCCTTGGTCAGCACGACCGGGGTGATCAGGTTGGCCGGCACCTGGTTGCCGCTGCCGTTGGTGACGGTGGTCGGCACCAGCGACGACTCCAGGGTCTTGCCCTGGGCGAAGGTCACCGCCATCTGCGCGGCCGCGTCGGTCTCCGGCTTGAACGGCTTGTAGATCGACATCGTCTGGGTGCCCAGCAGGATCCGCTGCACGCCGTCCAGCTGGGCGTCCTGCCCGGTGAGCGGCACGCTCAGGCCGGCCGCCTTGAGGGCGGTGGCGATACCGGCGGCCATGCCGTCGTTGGCCGAGTAGACGCCGACCACGTTGGGGGCGCCGATCGCGGTGATCGCCGCGGAGGCCTCCTGGTTGGCGTTGTTCGGGTCCCAGTTGGGCGTGTCGTACTCCTTGCCGATCTTCAGCTTGCCGTCGATCGCGCTGTGCGCGCCGGCCTTGAACTCGGCCGCGTTGGGGTCGGTCGGCGAGCCGTTGATCATGATGATCGACCCGGCGCCGGCCTTGTCGCCCACGGCGGAGACCAGGGCCTGGCCCTGCAGCTCGCCGACCTTCTTGTTGTCGAAGGAGACGTAGGCGTCGACCGGGCCCTGGGCCAGGCGGTCGTAGGCGATCACCTTGACGCCCGCGTCGTGCGCCTTCTGCACCGAGGACTGGATCGACTTGGCGTCCACGGCGTCCAGGATCAGCACCTTGTCGCCCTTGGTGAGCGCGGTGTCGACCTGGGTCTGCTGGGTCGTCGCGTTCTCGTTGGCGTTGTAGTAGTCGATCTGGGCCTGCGGGGCCAGCTCCTTGATCTTCTTCTCGATCAACGGCCGGTCGAACTGCTCGTAGCGGGTCGTCTTGGTCTCGGGCAGGAGCAGCCCGATCCGCACCGCGCCGACCGTGCTGCCGCCGCTCGCGGAGCCCGACGAGCCGCCTCCGCCGGAGGACTCCTTGGCGCTGCCGCAGGAGGCCAGCGCGAGACCGAGGGAAACCAGTGCGGCGGCCGCGGTCGCGCGGCGGAGCCCGTTGTTCATGAGGATGCCTCTCCGGTTGAGCCCACCCCACTGTTCGGCCCCCCGGGACCGAGTCTGCGAACTCCGGGCCGTCCCCACGATCGGAGCTGGGCCGAACGTGTCGGGGACACCACCGTTCGGGGCCGCCCGCCCGCCGTCCGGGGTGTTCCGGCCGCGAACGATGGTGTCCCGGCCCTCAGCGGGGGCGGGCGTCGGCGGCCGTGACCGGACGGTGCATCGTGGTGACGGCGCCGAAGCCCAGCAGGGGGCGGAGACAGGGGGTCCGCTCGGTGCGGACGGCCGTGAAGCCGTGGCGCCGGTAGAGGGCCCGGGCGCGCGGGTTGACGTCGATGACGTCGAGGCGGACCCGGTGGCAGCCGTGCTCGGCGGCGACCGCCGCGACCTCGGCGAGCAGCAGACCGCCGGTCCCGAGCCCGCGCCGCCGGGCGTCCACCGCGATGCCGTCCATCACCAGCTCGCCCGGTGCGGGGGTGCGTTCGAACAGGGAGAGGACGGCGAGCCGGGGCAGGCCGCGGAGCGGTCCGTAGGCGGCGAGCACGTCGCGCGGCCCGCCGCCGGTCAGACCGTGACCGCCGAGCCGGTAGCCGGCCACGCCGACGATCTCGTCGCCGTGCACGGCGACGAGGCCGCGGTCGTGGTGGAGGTGCTCGGCGATGAAGGCGCGTCCGGCCTCGGGCGGGCCGAGCGCCGGACCGAGCTTGCGGCCGAAGGCCTCCCAGTAGAGCGCGGCCACCCGCGCTTCGGCCCCGGCCGGCACGGCGCGCAGCAGCGTCGGACCGTGCCCCGCGGCGTCGTCGTCCTCGATCCCCATGGCGGTACCCCTCTCGGCCGGGCCTGGGTGATCGAGCATATAACGCTCACGCTTGAAACGAGAGTTTTGTGAGTGATAGTTCTGAGGGAACGATCCCTCAGTCGAAGTCCAGCGACCCCGTCCGGGTGCGCTTGAGCTCGAAGAACGCCGGGTGCCCGGCCAGCAGTCGGACGCCGTCGAAGACCTGGACGGCCTCCTCGCCGCGCGGTATCGCGTTGAGCACCGGGCCGAAGAACGCCGCGCCGTCGACGTGGATGGTCGGGGTGCCGACCTCCTCGCCGACCGGGTCCATGCCCGCGTGGTGGCTGCGGCGCAGCGCCTCGTCCCACGCGGTGCCGTGCGCGGCGTCCGCGAGGTCCTCCGGGAGGCCGGCCTCGGCCAGCGCCTCCCGGAGGAGCTTGTCGTCGACGGCGCGGTCCTCGACGTGCAGCCGAGTGCCGAGCGCGGTGTAGAGGTCGCGCAACACCTCGGCGCCGTGCTGTTCGGCGGCGGCGACGCAGACCCGGACCGGCCCCCAACCGGTGGAGAGCAGCCGCTCGTAGCGCTCGGGCAGGCCCTCGCGGCCCTCGTTGAGGACGGACAGGCTCATCACCCGGAAGGTCAGGTCGAGGTCCCGGTGCTTCTCGACCTCCAGGATCCAGCGGGAGGTGATCCAGGCGAACGGGCAGATCGGATCGAACCAGAAGTCCACGGTATTGGTCACCCGGCCGAGCGTAGGGACCCGCCGGACCGCCGGGAAGGGCCGGTCCGGCTCGTTCTTCCCGGGCCACTTCGCGGGGTCGACGGCCGGCCCGGGTCGGCGACGCGCCCGGTCCGCTCGTTCACGCGAAAAGGTGAAACGACGTCATCACGTCTACCCGGCACGCTCCTCCTCGAAGGTGAAAGGAGTACGCCGAGCGAGTGAAGGAGCGCCTCCGGGTGTTTCCGATCTTGAACGACTATGCTGCCGCCCCGTCAGGCCCTCGCGAAGCCCTCGCGACGGGCGATTCGGGACGAGGGCGGGAGCCGAGAAGATGATGGGACCGGCGCATTCGCTGTCCGGCGCGGCGGCGTGGCTGGGCGCGGGAGCGATCGCGGACGCGATGGGCGAACCGATGCCCTGGCCGGTGCTGCTGGCGGGGACGCTGATCTGCGCGGGCGCCGCGCTGGCGCCGGACCTCGACCACAAGGCGGCGACCATATCCCGGGCGTTCGGCCCGATCTCGCGGATCCTCTGCGGGGTGATCGACAAGCTCTCCTACGCCGTCTACAAGGCGACCCGCAGCAAGCAGGATCCGCGCCGCACCGGCGGCCACCGCACACTGACCCACACCTGGGTCTGGGCGGTGCTGTGCGGGGCCGGCGCGTCGGCCGTCGCCGCGTACGGCGGACGGTGGGGCGTGCTGGGGGTGCTCTTCGTGCACATGGTGCTGGCGATCGAGGGGCTGCTCTGGCGGCAGGCCCGGGTCTCCAGCGACATCCTGGTCTGGCTGCTCGGTGCGGCGGGCGCCTGGATGCTGGCGGAGGTGCTGGACAAGCCGGGCAACGGTTCGCTCTGGCTGTTCGACCAGCCCGGCCAGGAGTACCTGTGGATCGGTCTGCCGATCACCCTCGGCTCGCTGGTGCACTGTCTGGGCGACGCGCTGACCGTCTCCGGCTGTCCGGTGCTGTGGCCGATCCCGATCGGCCGCAAGCGCTGGTACCCGGTGGGCCCGCCGAAGGGGATGCGCTTCCGGGCCGGCAGCTGGGTGGAACTGAAGGTGCTGATGCCGGTGTTCATGGGCGCCGGCGGGCTGTGCGCGGTCGGCGCGCTGGGTTTCCTCGGCTGAGCCGCGCGCCGGCGCGCACGCGAACGGGCCCCGCCCCGGGAGGCATCACCTCCTGGCGCGGGGCCCGTTCGGCTGTCCGGCGGGGTGGTCCATGAGTGGCCGAGGGGCGACGACTGCTTGCGGCTGATACCCCCTGGGGGTATAAATGAGCTCGTCGTCGATCGATACCCGCCCCGGGTATCGAGAGCGAACCGGCAACGACACCACCCGGAGGCATCGCATGTCCTGCTGCTCCACCGAAGGCGCCTGCTCGACCGCCACGGCCACGGCCACCGAGCCCGTCCCTGCCACCGTCACCACCGGCGCCGAGCCCGCCGAGCAGGCCCGGCGCGTCGCGGTCGACGACGCCGACCCCGACCCCCGGCTCGCCGACCGGGCCTGACCGCCCGCCGGGTCCCGGGTCACGGAACCCCCCGGGGGGTACCGAACCCCGGACCCGGCCCCCACCCCGCACTCGACCGACCACGACCACGAGGAGCCCAGATGACCACCCAGGCACCCGCCTCCACCGAGGTGGAACTCCAGATCGGCGGCATGACCTGCGCCTCGTGCGCCGCTCGGATCGAGAAGAGGCTCAACCGCATGGACGGGGTCACCGCCACCGTCAACTACGCCACCGAGAAGGCCAGGGTGAGCCTGACCGGCACGGTCGAGGTCGCCGACCTCGTCGCCGCCGTCGAGGCCACCGGCTACACCGCCGCCCCGCCCCCACCCGTCACCCCCGGGCCCGTCACCTCCGGGCCCGCCGGTCCCGGCGCCGACACCGAGGGCCGTGCCGGAGCCGACGAGCTCGCCCCGCTGCGGCAGCGGCTGATCACCGCGCTCGCCCTGGCCGTCCCGGTCGTCGCCCTGGCGATGGTCCCCGCCCTGCAGTTCGACAACTGGCAGTGGCTCTCGCTCACCCTCGCCGCACCCGTCGTCACCTACGCCGCCTGGCCCTTCCACAAGGCGGCCTGGACCAACCTCAGGCACGGCGCGGCGACCATGGACACCCTGGTCTCGCTCGGCACCGGCGCCGCGTTCCTCTGGTCGCTGTGGGCCCTGTTCCTCGGCCACGCCGGGATGCCCGGGATGCGGCACGGCTTCGAGTTCACCGTGGCCCGCGGTGACCCCGGGGAGAAGATCGCCACCGACGGCGTGGTGGTGGAGGGCGCCTCCGCCGTCGACGCCTCGATGCTCACCGGCGAGTCCGTGCCCGTCGAGGTGGCGGTCGGCGACACCGTCACCGGCGCCACCGTCAACGCCGGCGGCCGCCTGGTGGTCCGCGCCACCCGGGTCGGCGCCGACACCCAACTCGCCCGGATGGCCCAGCTGGTCGAGGACGCCCAGAACGGCAAGGCCGCCGCCCAGCGCCTCGCCGACCGGATCTCCGCCGTCTTCGTGCCGATCGTCATCGCCCTGGCGCTGGCCACTCTCGGCTACTGGCTCGGCACCGGCGAGGGCTGGACGGCCGCCTTCACCGCGGCGGTCGCGGTGCTGATCATCGCCTGCCCGTGCGCCCTCGGCCTGGCCACCCCGACCGCGCTGATGGTCGGCACCGGCCGCGGCGCCCAGCTCGGCATC
>JOHN01000085.1 GCA_000719695.1 Streptomyces sp. NRRL F-6131 | reverse complement strand
GCCGGGCGGGAACCCGGGGGCGCCCCCCGTCCGCACGCCCCCCGTCCGCACGCACCCCAGGTGGTCCCCGTTCCATGACCGGCACCCTCGTCGTCACCAACGACTTCCCGCCCCGCCAGGGCGGCATCGAGACCTTCGTCCACGCCATGGCCACCCGGCTGCCCGCCGGGGAGGTCGTCGTCTACACCTCGGACGAACCCGGCGCCGCCCGGCACGACGCCGCGCTGCCGTTCCCGGTGGTCCGCGACCGGTCCCGGACGCTCCTCCCCACGCCCCGGGTGACCCGGCGGGCCGCCGAGATCGCCCGGGCGCACGGGTGCGACCGGGTCTGGTTCGGCGCCGCCGCCCCGCTCGCCGCGATGACCCCGGAGCTGCGGCGGCAGGCACCAGGCATACGGCGGACCGTCGCCACCACCCACGGCCACGAGATCTGGTGGGCCCGCACCCCCGTCGCCCGGCGCCTGCTGCGACGGATCGGCGACAGCGTGGACGTGGTCACCTACCTCGGCACGCACACCCGCGACCGGATCGCCCCCGCGCTCGGCCCGGCGCCCCGACTGGAACGGCTGGTCCCGGGCGTCGACACCGGACTGTTCCGCCCGGCCCCGCGCGAGGCCACCGACCCGGACGCCCCGGTGATCCTCTGCGTGGCGCGGCTCGTCCCGCGCAAGGGGCAGGACGTCCTCGTCCGGGCGCTCCCGCTGATCCGGCGGGCCGTCCCCGGCGCGACCCTGGTCCTGGTCGGCCGGGGCCCCGACGAACGACGACTGCGCGACCTCGCCCGACGGCACACCGAGCCCGGCACGGTCGTCTTCGCCGGCGGCCGGGAACACGCGCAGACACCCGCCGCCTACGCCGCGGCCGACGTCTTCGCGATGCCGTGCCGCACCCGCCGGGGCGGACTGGAGGCGGAGGGCCTGGGCATCGTCTTCCTGGAGGCGGCCGCCGCCGGCCTGCCCGTCGTGGTGGGCCGCTCCGGCGGCGCACCGGACGCCGTCCTCGACGGCGTCAACGGCACCGTGGTCGACGGCCGCGACCCCACCGCCGTCGCCGCGGCGATCACCCGCATCCTCCGCGCCCCGGCCGCCGAACGCGCCCGGATGGGCACCGCCGGACGCCACTGGGTCCGCACCCACTGGTCCTGGGACACCACCGCCGACCGCCTGGCCGCCCTCCTCGCCCCGGACAGCGAGGCCCGGGCCCTGCCCGCCACCGGCCCACACCGGTGAGCCGGTGGCGGCAACCGGCCACCGGCGACCGGCCCGAACGCCCACCGACCGACGAGAGGGCCGCTACTCGCCGCGCAGGTCGGCGAGGTGGGCCAGGACGGCCAGCACCCGGCGGTTGCCCTCGACGGGGTCGAGGTCGAGCTTCATGAAGATGTTGCCGCAGTGCTTGACCACCGAGGCCTCGGTGATGCTCAGCCGGGCACCGACGGTCTGGTTGTTGAGGCCCTCGGCCATCAGTCCCAGCACCTCGCGCTCGCGCGGGGTCAGCCGGGCGATCGGGCGTCCGGCGGACTGCTGGCGGAGCAGCACCCGCACCACCTCCGGGTCGATCACGGTCTCCCCCGCCGCCACCCGGCGCAGCGCGTCCAGGAACTCGGACACCTCGCCGACCCGGTCCTTCAGCAGGTAGCCGAGCCCGGCCCGCTGCGCGCCCGCCGCGGCGAGCAGCCGGGTGGCGTACGGGGTGGCCACGTACTGGGAGAGGACGAGGACGGGCAGGTCGGCGTGGCGGTCGCGGAGTTCGAGCGCGGCGCGCAGCCCCTCGTCGCCGAAGCCGGGCGGCATCCGGACGTCCGTGACGACCGCGTCCGGCCGGTCGGCGTCCACGGCGGCCGCGAGGGCGTCCGCGTCGCCGACCGCGGCGATCACCTCGTGGCCGCCCCGGGTGAGCAGTTCGACCAGGCCGGCCCGGAGCAGGACGGCGTCCTCGGCGATGACTAGCCGGAGCACGGCACCTCCAGCCGGAGCCTGGTCGGCCCGCCGGTCGGACTCGTCACCATCAGTCGTCCTCTCAGGATCGCCACCCGGTCGGCCAGTCCCTGGAGGCCGGCCCCGGCGGCCGGGTCGGCCCCGCCACGGCCGTCGTCGGTCACCTGGACCACCAGCCGACCGTCCACCACCCTGCCGTGGACGGTGACGGCGGTGGCGCCGCTGTGCTTGGCGGCATTGGTGAGTGCCTCGGTGACGGTGAAGTAGGCGGTGCTCTCGACCGGGGCGGGCAGCCGCCCGGGCAGGTCGAGGTCCAGCTCGACGGGGACCGGGTGACGCTGCGCCACCTCGGCGACGGCGGCGGCCAGGCCGTGGTCGGTGAGCACCTGCGGGTGGATGCCGCGGACCAGGTCGCGCAGTTGCTCCAGCGCCTGCCGGGCCTCGCCGCGCGCCCGGTCGACCAGCGCGAGCACCGCGGGCAGCGCCTCGCCGGACGCACCGCCGCCACGGCCCGGCGGGACGGGCTCGACCGGTGCCGCGGCGGCGGTGTGCGTGCGCAGTTCGTGGGCGGCGAGGCCGAGGGTCATGGTGAGGGCGACGAGCTGTTGCTGGGCGCCGTCGTGCAGATCGCGTTCGATGCGGCGGCGCTCCGCCTCGAAGGCGTCCACCAACCGGGCCCGGGAGCGCGTCAGTTCGAGCACCTGGTGGCCGGGGTCCTCCTCGCGGGGCCCGAGCAGCAGCCGGGCCAGCCGGACGTGGGCGGTGGCGAGCAGCACCCCGGCGTAGCTGCCGAGCAGCAGCCCGGCCAGGCCGACGGCGGTGGCCGGGAGCGCGTGGAGCGGTCCGGGCACGACATGGCCGGGGATCAGCATGACGGTCTCGGGCGCGAGCACCCAGACCACCACGGGGCTGACGACCAGGGCCGCGGAGAACAGCAGCAGGGCGGTCAGGCCGATCCCGGCGGCGGTGAGCGGCGGGGCCACCAGCAGGGTGTGGGCGAGGGCCCGCCAGGTCGCGCGTTCGCGCAGCCGGGTGCGGAGGCGGGCGCGGCGGCCGACCCCGGGGAGCGCGCGGTGCGGGTCGGGCACCGGGGTCGGTTCGACGAGCCGGAGCCGACGGCGCTCCAGGGCGCCGACCGGCAGGCCGGCGAGGGCGACGGCGAGGAGCAGTGGCAGGCCGACGCCGACCACCGAGAGCCCGAGGCCGAGCGCGGCGAGGGCGACCAGGAGCACGGTCACCAGCAGGCCCAGCACGGCGCCGCTGGACAGGTAGGCCCAGCAGCGCAGCGAGTCGCGGGTGAACGGGAAGCGGAGCGGGTGCTCGCGCAGCGCGGCCTGCACGGCCACCGCGGGCGGGTCCGCCGGGGTCGGGCCCTCCTCGACCGGGTCCGCCCCCGTCGAGTCGTCCCCGACCGGCCCTTCGCCGGCCGGACCTTCCCCGGCCGTCCCCGTCCCGGTGTCCTCGACCGTCGCCCACCCCGTGCCCATCGACCCACCCTAACCGACCGGCTGACGCGCCCTCCGGCCCCGCCCGTCGGCACCCCCGGCGGCAGGCTGCCGGGTGAGCGCGACGGCGGCGACCACGGTGAGACCACCGACCAGGGTGTTCCAGCCGACCGGCTCGGCGAGGAGCAGCACGCCGAGCGCCGTCGACCAGAGCGGGGTCACATAGGTGACCGCGGCGGCGACGGCCGTCCCGGCGGTGCGGACCAGGTCGAGGTTGAGGATGTAGGCGACGCCGGTGCCGAGCGCGCCGAGGACGAGCAGGGCGACGGCCGCCCCGGCGCCGGGCCAGTGCGGGGCGCCGGCGGCGAGCGGGGCGGCCACGGCGAGTTCGGCGCCGGCGCAGGTGATCTGGGCGGCGGACAGGGCGGTGGCCGAGTGCGGGCGGGTCGACAGGTGGCGGCGCAGATAGGCGAACCCGGCGCCGTAGCAGCAGGTCGCGGCCAGGCAGACGAGCCCGCCGACCACCGCACCGGAACCGGCCGCGAGGCCTTCGCCGGCGCCGGGACCGCCACCGGTCCCGGAGCCGTGCCGGACACCCAGTACGGTGAGCACCCCCGCGAAGCCGAGGGCCAGCCCGACGAGCCGGCGCGGCCCCGGGCGGGGCTCGCCGGGCACGAGGGCGAGCGCGAAGAGCAGGGTGAACAGCGGGGTGGTCGCGTTCAGCACCCCGGCGAGCACCGAACTGACCCGGGTCTCGCCGTAGGAGAAGAGGACGAACGGCACCGCGTTGAGCAGCACCGCGACGACGGCGCTGTGCCCCCAGGTGGCGAGGTCGCGCGGCGCGGCCTCCCGGCGGACGGCGAGGACCGCCCAGAGCGCCGCCGCGCCGAGCAGGCAACGCCAGGCCGCCACCCAGACCGGCGGGACTCCCGCGTCGACCGCCACCTTGATCAGGGCGAAGCTCGCGCCCCAGATCGCCGACAGTGCCACGAACCCCGGCCACCAGCCCCGTCGCATCCCGGTCACCCGTCCTTCCGCCGCCGCGGCCGACCGCCGGGGCATCTCGATGGACAGAGCGTGGCGGGCCGTCCGATCATGAGTCCAACAAGTGACGGTGCGGCACGGATGAGGAACTCTCATGGCCCGGGAGGTGAACCTCGCCCAGCTCAGGGCGCTGGTCGCGGTGGCGGACACCGGCGGCTTCGGGTCGGCGGCGGTCGAACTCGGCGTGAGCCAGTCGGCGGTCTCCCACGCGGTGGCCGCCCTGGAACGCGTGCTGGGCGCACCCGTCCTGCACCGCGGCACACCGGCCCGGCCGACCCCGCTGGGCGAACGGATCCTGCCGCACGCCCGGACGGCGGTCGCCTCCGCCGGCTCGGTCCGGGCGATCGCCGAGCGCCACTCCGGCGGGCTGACCGGCACGGTCCGGCTGGCCGCGCCGACCACCGTCTGCCAGGGACTGCTGCCCGGGCTGCTGCGCGACTGGCGGGCCGAACACCCCCGGCTGACCGTGCGCGTCTTCGAGGGCGAGGACGACGAACTGGCCGTCTGGCTGGAGGCCGGCACGGTGGACGCGGCGGTCCTGGTGGACGCCGACCCGGCGCCGCCGGGCGCGGTCCCGCTCGGCTCGGACTCGATGCACGCGCTGCTCCGCCGCGACCACCCGCTCGCGGGCGAGGCGACCGTCGACGTGGCCGACCTGGAGGACGACGACTTCCTGCTCTCGGAGGGCGGCTGCGAGCGGCACATCCGGGACGCCTACCGCCGCGCGGGCGTCCGTTTCGCGCCCCGGCACCGGATCCGGGACCTCAACACGCTGATCGGCATGGTGCACGCCGGGGTGGGCGTCTCGGTCATGCCGGCACTGGCCCAGCCGATGCTGCCGGCCGACTGCGTCCTGGTGCCGATCCGGCCGGCCGCGCACCGCACGCTGACCCTGACCGGCCCGACGGGGCGGCCGTGGTCCCCGGCGGTCACGGGCCTGCTGACGGCGGTCCGCAACGGCCCGGTGGTCGGCGACGGCCCGGTGGTCGGCAACAGCCGGGGCGACCTCGGGCGGTCCACCGCCCCGCGCTGACCGGGCCGCCTCCGCCCCGGTACCGGGGCGCCCCCGCTCCCCGGCCCGCAGGGTCGGCTGCCGCGCGGGACCGACGGAGTCCGGCGCCCCGGCGGCGGCCCGCCGGTTACCATCGCCCCTATGCCCGCGCCCGCGCCCCAGCACCACCCCGAGCCGTCCGAGCGCCCCCTCGACGCCGCTCGACACGGCGCTCCGGACCGTGGTAGGCGCGAGAATCGCCCAGCCAGCCAGCCAGCCAGCCAGCCAGCCAGCCAGCCAGCCAGCCAGCCAGCCAGCCAGCCAGCCAGCCAGCCAGCCAACCAACCAACCAACCAGCCACGCTGGAGGCCGCTCGGGTCAGCCGGACGAGCGCCCCCGGCACCCGCGCGACGTGCTGTTCGCCGTCCGCTCCGCCGCCGCGCTGCACCGACTGCTGGACCTGCTCCCCGTCTTCGACGGCGACGCCCGCGTCCGGTGCCGGTTCACCCTCGTCCCCGGCTCCGCCTTCGACGCGGACGCGCTGAGCGCCGTCGCGTCCGCCGGGGCGCGCTGTCTGCCGTGGCCGGAGGCGCTGGCCCGGCGCCACGACCTGATCCTCACCGCCAGCCCGAAGGGTGAACTCACCGCGCTGTGCGGGCCGAAGGTCCTGCTGCCGCACGGCGCCGGGTTCAACAAGGCGCTCGCGGACGAGGGTTCGCCGCACCTTCCGTCCGGGCTGGACCCGGCGTTCCTGCTCACCGGGGACGCGCGCCCGATCGCCGACCTGCACGCCCTGGCCCACCCCGACCAGGTGACCCGGCTCGCCTCGCACTGCCCGCCCGCCGGGGCGACGGCGCTGGTGGCCGGCGATCCCACGCTCGACCGGATCCTCCTCTCGCTGGACCGGCGCGAGGCGTTCCGGACGGCGCTCGGTACCGGCGCGCGCCGGCTGGTCGTGCTCTCCTCCACCTGGGGACCGCAGTCGCTGCTCGCCCGCCATCCGGACCTGCCCGCCCGGCTCGCCGCCCGACTCCCCTACGACGCCTACCAGTTGGCGCTGGTCGTGCACCCCAACGAGTACAGCCGCACCGGCTCCTTCGACCTGGCCCGGCGACTGCGACCGGCCCTGGACGCGGGGCTGGTGCTGGCGGGGCCGGCCGAGGAGTGGGCGGCGCTGCTGGTCGCCGGTGACACGGTGGTCACCGACCACGGCTCGACCGCGCTCTACGCGGCGGCGCTGGACCGGCCCGTGGTGGCGGTCTGCGACGGCGGCGCCGAACTGGTCCCGGGCAGCCCGATGGCCCGGCTGCTCGCCGCCGTCCCCCGACTGGACCCGTCCGGCGAGGACGCGACGGCCGTCCTGGCCGCGCCCGAGCCGCCCGGCGGCCCCGGCACCCGCCGCTTCGCCGAGGCGGCGTTCGCCCGCCCCGGGGAGGCGCTGACCACGCTCGGCCCGGAGCTGTACGCCCTGCTCGGCCTGGCCGCGCCGGCCCGCCCGGCACGGCCCCGCCCACTCACCGCCGTGCCCGCCGCGCCGCGCACCCCGGCGGCCTTCGCCGTCCGGGTGCGGACGTCCGGGGCCGACGGAGCGGTCCCGGGAGCCGTCACGATCGACCGTCTCCCGCCGTGGACCGAGCGGCCGTACCACCACCTGGCCGCCGAGTACGGGCGGGCCGGGATCCGCGAGGCCCAGAGCGCGGGCCTGCTCTACCGGCGGGCGACGGGCGGCGCGGCGGCCCCGGACACCTGGCACCACGAGCACCGGACGGCCGCCGACTGGCTGGACGAGGCCCTCGCCGACCATCCGGGCTGCCGGACCGCCGCCGTCGTCCTCTCCGCCAACCGCTGCCTGGTCCGGCGAACCGACGGCGGCCCGTTCGCCGTCCTGATCGAGCCCCACCGGGCGGGCGGCCGGCTGCGCCGCACCGACCCCGCCGCCGTCCTCTCCGCCGTCCACGTCCACCTCGGCTCCCGAGCCGGCCGCCGCACCGACCCCGGTACCGCGCCCGACGGCCCGGTCGTCTGCCGCATCGACGACACGCCGTACCGGGTGCTTCTCACCGCGGCCACCGACGCCGACCTCCGAGCGCTCCTCTGAGACCTCGCCCGGTTCGCCGCCCCCGTCAGGCGATCGGCGCGCCGCCGTCCCCGTCCGGGCCGCGCAGCGCCTCGACGGCGGCCCGGTAGCCGACCGCGCCCGCGGTGTCGCCGGTCTCCTCGCTGAGCACCACCAGCGCTTCCAGCACCCGCAGTTCGTCGCCGGCCGAGCGCCGTTCACGGGCGGCGGTCAGTGCCGCCTCGTAGAGGTGCACGGCCTCCGCCGCACGGCCGGCCGCCCGGAGGGCGCCGCCCAGCTCGAAGCCGGTCCGGGCGGTCATGCGCTCCCGGCCGAGCGCGCTCGCGGTGGTGTGCGCCTCGTTCAACAGTTCCACGGCGCGCGGGAGTTCGCCGAGCGCGACGGCGGCGCGGCCGAGCAGATAGGTCTGCAGCATGGCGCCGTAGGTGTTGCCGATGGCCAGGTGTTCCTCCCGCGCCGCCTCGAAGTCCGGGACGGCCGCCGCCCAGTCGCCGCGCACCGAGGCGAGCTTGCCGCGGAACTCCACGGCGGAGGCGCGGAGTTTGCGGGCCTCCGGGGAGTCGCCGAGCAGTCGGGCGCCGTTGACGGCCAGCCTCAACTCCTCGGCGGCCTCCGGGTAGCGGCGCTGTTCCCAGAGCGGGCGGGCCAGCTGGCAGCGCATCCGGACGGTCGCGGCGAGCCGTTCGGCCCGGACGGCGGCGGCCACGCCCCGACCGAAGGCCTCGATGACGTCGGCGTAGTGCCGGTGGTCGAGGAAGTGCGTCCAGAGTGCCTCGCAGAGCGCCACCGCCTCCTCGTCGAGCCCGTCCTCGGCGGCGATCCGCACACAGCCGTAGAGGGCGAGCCGCTCGTCCTCCAGCCAGCGCAACGCCGTCCGGGCGTCCGGGAATTCGAGGTCCGGCACGGCTTCGGGGGCGGGCGCCCCGGCGGCCGGGGCGGAGACGGTCAGCCGGGGGCCGGCGGCGACCAGGTCGGCGCGGCCGGCCTGCCGCCGGTACCACCGCACCAGCCGTCGACGGGCCGGCGCGGCCTCCTCGGCCGTTCCCGGCAGCCCTTCCGCCCGCTCCGCCCGCCGCAGCGCGTGCCCGCGCAGCAGGGCGTGCAGACCGAGGCCGTCGGGGCGGCGTTCCAGCAGCCCGGCGGTGTCGAGTTCGTCGAGCGCGTCGGCGGCCCGGTCGGGGTCGGTGTCGAGCAGCGCGGCGGCGGCGTGGTCGCCCACCACGGGAGCGGGGTGGTGCGGCAGCAGCCGGTAGAGCCGGGCCGCCCCGGGGCCGAGGCTCGCGTACGCCGCGTCCCAGACCGCCTCCACCACGGGCACTCCCTCCCGGTCGAGTTCGCCGGTCAACTCCTCGACGAGTCGGCGGAGTTCGCGGCGCCGATGGCGACGGACCCAGCGCCCGGCGACGTACAGCGCGGCGGGCAGGCCGGCGCAGCGGCGGGCGAGTTCGGCGGCCGCCTCGGGGTCGGCGGCGAGCCGGTCGGCGGCGGAGCGGTCGTCGGTGACGATCCGGCGCAGCAGGTTGACGGCGTCCTCGGGGCCGAGCGGGCCGAGCGGCAGTTCGACGAGACGGACGCCGTCGAGGTCGTACAGCGGCCCGTGGCTGGCGACGATGACCACGCTCGCGGCGGAGGCGGGCACCAGGGGCCGCAGTTCGGCGCCGCTGCGGGCGTTGTCGACCACGACGACCAGCCGTCGCGCCTGGGTGGCGGTCCAGTACTGGCGGGCCCGGCCGCGCAGTTCGGGCTCGGGCCGGGCGTCCGGGTCGAGTGCGCGCAGCAGGTCGCCGAGGGCGTCGGCGGTCTCGACGGCGCCGTCCCGCCGCAGGTCGTCGAGGTCGACGTGCAGGGCGCCGTCCGGGCAGTGGGCCAGCAGGGCGCGGGCGAGTTCGAAGCCGAGCGCGGTCTTACCGATGCCGCCCATGCCGCTGAGGGCCACGACCAGCGGCCCTCCGCCGTCGCCCGGCCCGGCGGCGAGCGCCGCCAGCACCCTGGCCCGCTCCTCGGTCCGGTCCTCGAAGTGCGCGAGGGCCGGCGGCAGCTGGCAGGGCACGGCGGCGTCCCGCACGGCCGCCTGGTGCACGTGCAACTCCCCGACGGACCCCGCCTGCACGATGGACCCGGCCCGCACCCGCCCGTCCACCCTGTTCCACGTCTCTTCGGCCACCCGTCAACTCTAGGTCCCACAGCGGGTGTCCGGCGGCTCGACGGGCCGGACCGGCAACGGGAGCCCGCCGCCGGATCGCACGCGGAGGACGGTGGGGCGGGCCCGGAGCCCGCCCCCACCGTCTCGCCCCCGTCAGTCCGCGAGCCGCTCCCGCAGGTCGGCGAGGATCCCCGCCGCCTCCTCCAACCCGTACCGGCGGCACCGCTCGACGGCGGCGGCGAGCCGCTCCCGGGCTTCCGCGCGACGCCCGAGGTCGGTGCCCTCGATCAGCGCGGCCAGCCGGACGGCCTCGGCGCGCGGGGTCTCGGCCTGCTCGCCGCCCTCCTCGTACGCGGCGATCGCCCGGTCGGCCTCGGCCAGCGCCTCCTCGTAGCGGTCCGCCACCGCGTAGACGCGGGCCCGCTCGTAGTGGACGGCGGCGCGCGGGTACCAGGTCTCGGCCCCGGGCTCGGTGCGCTCCGTCCGCTCCCGCACGGCGTCCGCCTCGGCCAGCCGGGCGAGCGCCGGCTCCAGCCCGTCCGCGCCCTCGTGCTGCACGGTGAGCCGGGCGAACTGCCGCAGCATCCCGGCGACCGGACCGGCCTGCGGCCACTGCTCGTGCGCGGCGAGCGCCCGGGCCCTGGCCGCGTGCGCGGCCTCCCAGCGGTCGGCGAGGGCCAGCGCGACGGCCGCCTCCGCGGCGACCATGGTGCGCAGGTGGAGGTCCTCGGTCCAGTCCTCCAGGACGCTGGCCAGCCGCAGGTACTCCTCGGCGGCGTCCCGGTACTCGTCCAGCGTGTACAGGCCGCGCGCGAGGTCGAGCCGGGCCTGGGCGAGCAGCCGCCCGTCCAGCCGTCCGGCGCCGGCGTCGGCCAGCACCGACTCGGCCAGCACCGACTCCAGGACGGCCACCGCGTCGGCGGGCCGGTCGGCCTCGGTCAGCAGGTCGGCGAGCTGCAGCCTGGTCCGCGCCGCGTCCCCGGCGGCCTCCGGGCCCTTGCGGTCGAACCGGCCGGCCGCCTCGGAGAGCGCCCGGATCGCCGCACCGGTGTCCCCGAGGCGGGCGCTGGCGTGCCCGGCCATCAGATAGGTGGCGGCGAACGGGTAGGAGTCGTCGGCCCAGCGGGCCGCCGCCGCCAGGGCGCGGTGGAGCACCTCCACGGCCTCGGCCTGCTCGCCGTCCTGCAACAGCGCCTGCCCCAGCAGCCCGTACGCCCGCGGGGTGTGCCAGGGCTGCTCGGCCTGCTCCAACTCGGCGATGACGGCCCGCAGTTCCTCGACCGCCTCGGCGATCCGGCCCTGCCGGGCGGCGACGTCGGCGGCGTACTGGCGGGCCACCGACAGCCGGCGCACGGAGCCGCGCGCGGCGGCCTCCGTGCGGTAGGCGGTGACCGCGGCGGCGAAGCGGCCGGCCTGCTCGGCGGGCGGTTGCTCCGGCGGTTCGGGCAGCACCCGGACGAGTTCGTGGTGCGCGGCGTAGGCGCGGCACTGGAGCACGACCAGGTGGTCGTCGTCCGTGAGGGCGGGGCCGCCGGGCGCGGCGGCCAGCTCCTCGGCCCGGGCCAGCGCGGCGTCCAGGGCCGCCCAGTCGACGACCGGTCCGGTCGCGGCCGGAACGCCGGCCCCGGTGTCCGCGCCCTCGCCCCCGCTTCCGTCGGCGTGCTCGTCGACGTCCGCGGCCTCGTCCTCGTCCCGGACGAGTTCGGCGACCAGCGCGCGGGTCCGGGTCGCCAGCGCGCGCCCGGCCAGGCCCTCCCGCTCGAAGAGGTCCCCGGCGGCCAGCAGTTCGGCCGCGGCCTCCTTCCAGGCGCCCCGGTCGAGCGCCGCGTGCGCCCGCCGCTCGGCGAGTTCGGCGCGCAGCCGCCCGACCGAACCCACCTCGGCCCCGAACGGAGCACCGCCCTCGCCGTCGTCGTCACCGGCGGCCCCGGCGGCGAACCGCTCGTCGATCCGCCGCCAGAGCCGGTCCGCGTCGGGGTGCCCGACCAGCTGAAGCTCACGGGCGCGGACCACCAGCGCCACGAAGTCCTCCGGCTCCGGCTCGGCCTCCCGGACCGGCACCGCCGGGACGACCGGCACCGCGGCCAGTTCCGGCGCCGCCGCGGCCCGCACCCCGAGCGCGAGCGGCTCGGCGAGCAGCGGCCGGCGGGCGAGCCGGTCACGACGGCGGGCCCCCACCGCGTCGGTGCCGTTGCGGGCGTCGAAGCGGGCGGCGAGGGCGTCGGCCTCGGTGCGCAGGTGGGCGAGCAGGGTGTCGACGGTCCAGCTCGCACCGGGCGGGCCGCTGACGGCGAGCGCGCCGTGGCCGGCCCGGGCGAGGCCGGCGATCAGCACCTCGACGCCGGTGAGGAACTCCAGCCGGCTGATCGGGTCGCCGGTGACCCCGAACAGGTCACGGTTCTCGGCGAGGATCTCCAGGCCGCGCGGCTCGTTGCCGGAGAGCGCGCAGAACTCGATGTGCTGGCCGACCGTGTTGGCCAGCCCGCTCTTGCCGCGGGCGAAGCGGTAGCCGACCAGGTGGCTGGAGCGGGCCTCGTCCAGCCGGCCCTGGCGCAGCAGCGGCAGCAGCGCCTGCGCGTGGCTGACGTAGGGCTCCTCGGCGCAGGTGCTCTCGCCGCTCAGCACCGGCCGCCAGGCCTCCAGGGCGGCCGCGTCGTCGCCCTGGCGCACCAGGTGGGCGGCCCGGGCGCGGACCTCGCAGGCGTGGCAGTCGCTCAGCTCGGTGCGGGGCCGCCCGGCCCACAGCTCGTAGGCGTCCTGGACGGACTCACCGGTGTGCGCGGCGAGGTGGAAGCGCTGGGCGTAGTAGGGCTGGAGGCCGTGCCCGGCGGCGCGGTAGCGGTTGCGCATCTCCTCCTGCCAGCGGCGGACCGCGGTGAGCGGCACGTCGGGGGTGCCGAGCAGCGAGGTGGCGACCCACTTGAAGCGCCAGAACACCTGCTGCCGCGCCCACTCGCCGAAGTTGTCCGGGTCGGTGTCCCAGAGCTTGAGGACGCGGGCGAAGACGACCGGGGCCTTGCTCCGCTCGCCGTCGTACTCGTAGGCCTCCATGAGTTCGAGGAGCGCCATGGAGCGGACCGCGGTGTCGTCGAACTGCTCGGCGGCGTCGACGAGTTCCTCGGCGGTGACGGTCCGCTGCCGGCCGTAGGGGCGGGCGTCGTTCTCGCGCAGCCCGGCCATCACCGCGTCGACGGAGTCCAGCATCACGCCTCCTTCCGCGGGTCCGGCGAGCCCGCCGAGCCGCCCCCGTCGTGACCGCCCGAACCGCCGGCCGCCTCGTGGCCGAGCATCGCGTGGTCGAGCAGGCTGATGAACGAGCGGTTGAGCAGCGCGCTCTCACTGGAGGTGAGCGGCCGGCGGGTGAGCAGCACGGCCTGCCCGTAGAGGGTCTCGACGGCGGTGACGGCGAGCTCCCGGTCGCCGATCGAGGCCGCCCGGCGGACCAGCGGGTTGAGGTGGTTGAGGACGAGCTGGGCGCGGGGCACCTCGGCGCGCAGCGAGCCGAGGATGTCGGCCCACAACCCGTCGGCCTCCTCGGCGAGTTGGGCGCGGCTGCGCTCGTGCCGGGCCTCCCGGTTGTCGAGCAGCAGGGCGGGCGCGCTGGTCGGGTGGAAGCTGCGCAGGGCGACGTCGCAGTCGAACCGGCCGACCACCTCGCGGGCGACCGCGAGGAAGGCCGAGGCGGCGAGCTCGGCGGCCGGGTCGACGGTGTCCAGGTGCGCGGTGACGGTGCCGGGGTCGAGGTCGGCGACCGAGGTGCCGGGCCGGATCTCGGGCAGCCGGTGCACGAGGTCTCGGTCGTAGGTGTAGCCGCCGTTGACGACACCGAGCCCGGCGGCGCCGGCGATCGGGGCGACCTGGCGGAACTCCTCGACGGTGCGGGTGACCAGCACGACCGGGTGGGTGCGCGCGAACTCGTCGAGGGTGACGTTGCCGTCGGTGGTCTCGAACGGCAGCCAGGGCAGCAGCATCCGCAGCAACTCGTCGTCGTAGCGGGCGAGTTCCTTGACCGCCAGGTGGTGCACCGAGATGAACCGGTGGAGCAGCGCCGGGTCGCTGGCGGACAGGCCGGTGAGCCAGTCGCGGATCCGGGCGCCGAGCGCGTCACGGACGGCGGCGAGCGTCTCGTCGGCGTACAGGCCCTCGCGGGAGGCGGTGGGCCGCAGGCCGTCGGTGTCGACCACGCAGCGGACGAAGAACGCCCAGTCGGGCAGGAGTTCGTCGGCGTGGTCGGAGAGCAGCATGCCCTTGAGGTGCACCCGGTGGCCGGCCCGGCGGGACGGCGGCACGGCGTCGGGCAGCACGTAGGCGACGCCGCGCAGGCCGACCAGCGGCAGGTCCAGCTCGATGGTGTCGAGCGGGGTGAAGTCGAAGGTCGAGCGGCAGTACGCGGCCAGCGCCTCGCGGCGGGCCAGCGGGGAGCCCTGCCGGTCGGCCCACGGCGGGGTGTGGTTGACCCGGGTCGCCTCGCCGCGGCCGTCGACCACGGTGACCTCGTGGCGCAGCAGGCTGCCGAAGTCGCGGGCGAGCGAGAGCACCCGGTCGGCGCGGGTCCACTCGGCGGCGTCGGCGCGCGGGCTCAGCCGGACGGTGGTGCCGGGCTCGGGCTTGGCCTCGGCGGGCAGGGTGCGGATGGTGTAGCGGCCGTCCGAGCCGCCGCGCCACTCGATGACGGGGGCGTCCGGGGTGGCGGCGGAGCGGGTGACGACGGTGATCTCGTCGGCGACCACGAAGCAGGCCAGCAGGCCGATGCCGAACTGGCCGATGAAGTCGCCACGCGCGCGGGCGAGCCCGTCCCCGTCGAGGCGGCCGTCGGCGTCCCGCTTGGAGCTGCGGCCGATGGTGGCGAGGAAGGTGTGGACGTCCTGCTCGGTCAGGCCGATGCCGGTGTCGGTGACGGTGAGCGCGTGGTCGGCGCGGACGGTGATCGCGGCGGGCGCGGAGGGGTCGAGGGCCTGCCGGGCGGATATCGCGTCGACCGCGTTCTGCAGCAGTTCGCGCAGGTAGACCCGGGGACTGGAGTAGAGGTGGTGGGAGAGCAGGTCGACCAGGCCGCGCAGGTCGACCTGGAAGGTGTGCGCGCTCGTCGGGTTCTCGGATGGGGACACCGGTGGCTCTTTCGATCGCAAGGGGTGTGGCGGGCTTCGGGAAGGGGGCGGCGCACCGCCCCGGCGGCCGTTCGGACGGCCGGGCGGTGGTCACCGCGGGCGCGGCGGCGCGACCGGGGCGGGTCGGCGCCGTGCCGGGGCGGCGCCGTGCCGGGACGGTCAGGGCGGCCAGGGCATCAGCGCGGCGCGCAGCGGTCGCGGTGGGTGCGGAAGTTCTCGGCCTCGTCGCCGCCCAGGTAGTACCAGGGCCAGTCGGTGACCACGTCGTCGAGGGTGGCGAACACCGTGTGGGCGAGGTCGCGCTCGTCGGCGAGCGAGAGGACCATCGCGAAGGCGTTGTGGGTGGCCCGCCAGTCGCGCCGGCGCTCGTAGGCCGGGTGCAGCACCGAGCGGAGCGCGGCCTCGCGCAGCGCGGCCCGGACCGCGGGGCCGGTCAGGTAGGCGTGGTCCTCGCCGCCCGGCAGGTCGAGCCAGTGCTCCAGGTGCGCGAGGGCGACGAGCTCGCCGAGCGGGCTGCCCTCGGGGGCGCCGAGCATCGCCTTGCGGGCGAAGGCGTGCATCTCCTCGTGCGAGCCGCCCCACTTGGCGCAGAGCTGCTGCAGCCGCTGCTGGTGGGAGGCGAGGTGGTCGGGGACGCGGCGCAGCGCGGCGTCGAAGCGGGTGGTGGCGACGGTCCGGCCGAGCGAGGCGCCGCGCGCGCCGATCTGCAGGAAGAACCAGGGAGCGAGCCAGGACGGCTCGCGTTCGGCGACCTCCAGCAGCTGCTCCTCGGCGAGGTCGAGCCGCTCGTGGAAGAGGCGCCACTGCTCGTCGGTGACGTGCTGGGCGCGCTGGCCGGTGCGGGCCTCCCAGGCCAGGGCGATGTGCCGGGCGCCGGAGAGCAGCAGTGCGAGGGTGTCCCCGGGCCGGTCGGCGACGGTGGCGGCCAGCCAGCGTTCGGTGCCCTCGACGGAGCCGAGCCGGTGGAGCAGCCAGGTCAGCTCGGCCTGGTCGGGGACGGCGGCGAGGGCGGGGCCGAGCGCGGTCCAGTCGCCGGCGTCGGCGAGGGCGCGCAGCCGGCGCAGCTCCTCGTCGCCGTGCGAGAGGTCGAGCACGGGGGTGCGGCCGCGCGGCGCCTTCCGTCCGAGGCCGAGGCTCCGACGACCGGTCGGACCCGCCGGGGCGTCCTCGCCGGATCGCCGTCGGAAAAAGGACATGGTGCGGCCCCCCTGAGACCTCGTCGACCGGGACGGTCAGCGGTTTCGTGCGGGCGGCCTGGCGACGGCCACCCGGATGCCCTGCATATCACGCGCCTCCGACGTCCCGTCGACCAGCCCTGTCCCGGGGCCCCCGTCCCGGCACCGAACGGACCCGGCCCCGCCGCCGAGCGGTGGGGCCGGGTCCTGCGCCGTGCGGCGCCGCGGGGATCAGACCCGGTCGGCGGCGATCAGCAGGTACTGGAAGGAGCCGTCCTTGTAGGAGTTGATGAACGCCTCCTCGATGCCGGTCACCAGGGACGGCACGGTGGCGCGCAGCTCCCAGTACGGCAGGGTGGCCGCGGTCAGGTCGATGACGGCGTTCGGCACCAGGCGGTTGTCGGCCATCGCCCGCAGGTACTCGCGGCGGGAGTGGATGTTGCACTCGAAGTGGGCGTTGATCTGGGAGACCCACTTCGAGGGCTGGCCGTAGATCGGGTTCCAGCAGCCCGTGATGGTGACGTACCGGCCGCCGACCGAGAGGATCCGGGAGTGCTCGGCGAAGAGGTCCTGGAGGTCGACGTACATGCTGGACTCGTTGTTCCAGGACGCCCGGGTGGAGCCGGTGCCGAACGGCAGGTCGAGCATGTTGCAGACCTGGGCGTGCACCGAGTCGTCGATGCCCAGCTCCTTGGCCCGGCGGTTGCCGAACTCGGCCTGCTTGGCCGACAGGGTGACGCCCTCGACCTTGCAGCCGAAGCGCTGGTGGGCCATCACCATCGAGCCGCCGCGGCCGCAGCCCGCGTCGACCAGGGTGTGCTCGGGCCGGATGTCACCGAGGTTGTCCAGCAGGACGTCGGTCTGCGCGGACTCCAGCCGGTGCAGCTCGGCGACGATCTTCTTCTCGCGCTCGCTGTCGTCCGGGGCGCCCAGCGCGGCCCGGTCGACCTCGCCGATGCCGTAGTGGTGGTGGTAGAGACCGTCGACATCGCCGAGACGCAGGTTCACCGGCCGGGCCTCATGGTCCCAGTAGCGGGCGATGTCGCCCTGGTACGGGGTGGCCGGCCCGGGGACGGCGGTGCGGTTGACGGGGGTGGTGTCGGTGACGGACACGGTTCAGCTCCTTGGTTACCAGAAGTCGGGCAGGCTGTAGCGGTAGGTATTGGTCTGGTGCCAGTTGTGGTTGCCGTCGACCCACGCGGCGACCCCGCGCAGGAAGCGCACCACCACCGGGACGGGGCAGTCGGCGGCCAGCGCGGCCGCCTCCGCCTCGAAGGCGTGCATGAGTTCGTTGTGCACCTCGACGGCCTTGAGGTAGCCGTCGCGGTCGCTGACGCCCTCGCGCTCGGAGAGCACCACCGGCAGGTTCAGGTGCGTCCCCGGACTCGACAGCTCCTTGGTGTACGAGTACAGGTCGTTCACGATGGTGGTGGCGTTCGAGGCGAGCGCGATGACCCGCTGCATGGCGGGGCGGGCGTGCAGGTCGGCGGGCAGCTCGTAGCCGCCGACGGTGTCCGTGATGGTCGGGCAGGGGCGGAAGTTGTTGAACTGCCGCATCGACAGGTACTCCCACACCTCCGGCACGTGGTCCTGCTCGGCCCAGGCGGCCTCGGCGAGGTACCCGAGGTGCAGGCGCGCCATGTCGTGCCGGAACCGGTCCGACTGGGAGCCGGTGGCGGCCCGGTCGAAGTGCTCCATCGCCGAGCGGTAGGCGCGGCGCGGCGCGTCCGACGCCAGGGACCGCGCCCAGGCGCCCTGGTACTCGGCGGTGGTGTGCACCGGGTCGAGCGCCGTGTGGGCGAGCAGCAGCCGGCTGCCCAGGCCGATCGGCGAACCGCCGTGGTCCTCGCAGTAGTAGTCGTCGACGGCGTTCTCGGCGACCATCAACCGGGTGGCGAGCATGACGTGGTCGACGCTGGGCGCGTCCGGATGGCAGACGACCATGTAGCGGCTCACCGAGAAGCCGTCGAACTCGTCCTCCCAGTCCGGCGGGTAGAGCTGCACCTCCTCGGCCCACAGCTTGATCCGCCGGCTCACCTCCGCCACCCGCTCCGCGTCCGGCTCCGCCACCGGGTGGAAGTACAGCCCGGGGATCGGGTCGCCGCTCTTCGGCTTGCCCGACACCGCCTCCCCCGCACCGGCCGGCACCGCCGTGTCCTGACGCGGCGTCAGATTGAGCCCGGAGGTGCCGAGTCCGCTCGGCCCGCGGAGGACCTGCTCCAGCGCAGTCCCGCTCATGACCGCACCGCCGCCCTGCGGCCGGGGTGCGGGTGCTGCGACGTCTGCGGTGTCTCGCTGCTCGTGGCCACGGGCATGGGAGAACCTTCCTCTGTGAAGGGGGGACACGTCCTGACGGGCCGTCGCCTCGTCCCGAAAGAAGGGGATCTCCGCATGCGGCGGCGCCCCGTCTCGCTTGTTGACCAACCGTAGGCGGGGCGGAACGATCTGAGCCGCTTCGCATGATCCTGTGCACTCGAAAGGGTGAACGTTCTCCTGAGTCGCGTTTGAAACAGCGCATCCGATGATCGGTTCGGACCGGCACCGACGACGAAGCGGCCCCGCCGAGGTCGGCGGGGCCGCGTGCGTGGACCGGCGGAGCCCCGGCCCTCAGCGGTGCTCGGGGTTCTCGAAGTCGAACCGGCAGCCCGCGTCCCACTCCGAGCGCTGGTTGCCGTACGCCGGGATGCCGCCCGCGTCCTTGAGCATCCGCGCGAGGTGGAGCAGGTTCCAGGTCATGAAGGTGGCGTTGCGGTTGGTGAAGTCGTTCTCCGGCCCGCCCGACCCCTCGTCCAGGTAGGACGGCCCCGGGCCCGCCTCCCCGACCCACCCGGCGTCCGCCTGCGGCGGGATCGCGTACCCCAGGTGCTGGAGGCTGTAGAGCACGTTCATCGCGCAGTGCTTGGCGCCGTCCTCGTTCCCGGTGATCAGGCACCCGCCGACCCGGCCGTAGTACGCGTACTGGCCGTGCTCGTTGAGGATCGACGAGCAGGCGTACAGCCGCTCGATCACCTTCTTCATCACCGAGGAGTTGTCGCCCAGCCAGACCGGCCCGGCCAGCACCAGGATGTCGGCGGCCATCACCCGGCTGTAGAGCACCGGCCAGTCGTCCGTCTCCCAGCCGTGCTCGGTCATGTCCGGCCAGACGCCGGTGGCGAGGTCGTGGTCGACCGCGCGGACCTCGTCCACCCGCACGCCCTGGCGCGCCAGGATCCCGGTGCTGACGTCGATCAGCCCCTGGGTGTGGCTGCGCTCGGGCGACCGCTTGAGCGTGCAGTTGATCACCATGGCGGTCAGATCGGCGTAGCGGGCGGGAGCGGCGTCACGGGCGGGAGCGGCGGACATCGGCGGCCTTTCGACGACCTTCGGCGGGGTGGTTCCCCCACCAGTCCACCCCGGCTCCACGCCGCCGCGCCCGTCGGACTGGGCCGACCGGGACGGCTGTGCCTCACCCCCGCCGGTCGTCCGGCCGCCCGCCCGGCACCGGCACCGGGGTGACCAGCAGCCGCCCGGCCAGCGCCGTGCCGGCCGTGACGGCGGCGAGCGTGGCGTCGAACAGCGGCCGGATGTTGCGCTGGTGCCAGAGCGACAGGGTGGCGGACCAGGCGGCCTCCCGGGCCCGGGCGGTTGAGAAGCCGGCCACCAGGTACCGCAGCGGTCCGGCCGCCTCGGCGGCGACCCCGGCGATCCGCGTCTCGAAGGCGGCCCGTTCCTCCTCCTCGGCCTGCACCAGCAGCTCGCCGACCACGAGGTAGTCGGCGTGGACCGGCGGGGTGTCGGGCGTGGTGCGGCGTTCGATGCAGGTCTCGACGACGGCGAGCGGCAGGTCGTGGCAGAGGTGGGCGTTGGTCCCCGCGAAGGCGAACTGCACCGGCCACACCTCCCGCAGGTCCCGTGCGTCGACCAGCGGCTGCCAGGCCTCCCCGACCGGCCGCCCCTCGTCGGCGGCGTCCAGCACGTCGAAGTACTGGTTGGCGAGCAGCACCCCGAGCCGCTCGACGAACGCCGGATCCTGGACGTCCCCGGCCGCGATCCGCCGCCCGACCAGCGCGGCCACCCTCAGGTGCATCCGGTTGAAGCACGCGACACCGTCCCGGGGGTCCAACCGCTCCTCGATCGCCCGCATCCGCTCGACGACCTCGTCGACGCTCCGCGCCCTGGCGAGTGCGTGGGTCATGAGGGCGGTCCTTCCGTCGGCGGTCCCCGGCGGGCACGACGCTCGCCCGGGGCTGCCACGTATACCCACCGGGCCCCGGCCCACCGCCCGACCGGGGGGACACACCGCCGCCGGTCACCCGTTCCGACGAGCCCGACGGCCCCGCGGCCGCCCCACCGCCACCCATCGCCCCCTCGGGGTGAGCTCCCCGCCGCCGTGGGACGACGGCGGCGGCCCCGGGTCGGGGAGCGTGCGAGCTCCCCGGCCCGGGGCCGATCGTCGTGACCGCGCTGTCCGGCCTACGGCCTGGTGGCCACCGACACGTAGTCCACCCGCATCGGGTGCCCCGGCTCGGTGGCCGGGGTGACGGTGGTGCCGAAGGCGGTCGGCAGGTTTCCGCCGACGGCCACGTTGAGGATCAGGAACAACCCCCGGCCGACGGCCCGGTCCCAGGTCGCGCGGTCCATCTGCGCGGCGGTCACCCGGTGGTGCTCGCGCCCGTCGAGGTACCAGCGGACCTGTTCCGCGCCCGGCTTCAGGTCGACCTCGACCGCGTAGCGGTGGAAGCCGGTGCGGCACTCGGCGCCGCACGGCTGGTCCCCGGAGCCGAGGCCGCGGGGCTCCTGGCAGGGCCCGCCGTCCAGGACGCCGCAGTGCATCGTCCCGAAGACGGTGTCCCGGCCGTTGACCTGCTCCATGATGTCCAGCTCGCCGATGGCCGGCCAGCCGGTGTACCCGTTGCGGAGCTCACCGCCGAGCGTCCAGAAGGCCGGCCAGTAGCCGGCGGCGGCCGGACCGGTGACGTCGGGCAGCGCGATCCCGGCCTCGATCCGCAGCACACCGCCGGGCGGCGGGGCGAGGTCGGCCCGGCGGGACTCGATCCGGCCGGAGGACCAGCGGCCCCCGGCGTCCCGGGTGGGCACGATCTCCAGTGCGCCCCGGCCGTCGAGCCGCACGTTGTCGGTCGAGTCGGTCATGGTCTCGATCTCGCCGGTCCCCCACTGGGCGGCGGGGCAACCGGGGTAGCAGGTGCCCAGGTCGTACTGCCAGTCGGCGGCCGAGGGACGGCTGCCCGCCGGGCCGTCGAAGTCGTCGCGCAGCAGCTGGGTCCAGCCGGACGCGTCGGGGGCGGCGGCGGTCCCGGCCTTCGGCGGCAGGGCGCCGGAGTCCGTCAACAGCCGTTCCAGGCGCGGCGTGAGGACGACGGCGGCGACGTTGGTGAGGTGCGCGTCGTCCCGGTAGAGCAGGATGCGCTCCAGCACCGCCGGGCAACTCCGGCCGTTGCCGGGGCAGATGACGTCGTTGACCGACACCGTGCGGACGCCCGGCAGCCGGCCGGCCGCGACCTCGTCCGCCAGCGGGTCCGCCCAGAGCGCCTTGTCGCGCGGGAACTCGCAGGCCGCCGGGTCGTCGGTGTGGCCGGAGACGCAGGCCGGCACGTCCGTCCCGGGGATCGGGGTGTCGCGCAAGTAGACGATCGGGACGCCGAGTTCACGCAGCGGCGCGAGGGTCTTGGCCCAGCCCTGGAGCAGCAGCTCCCGGTCGTCGGTGTACCGGTTGAGGGCGGAGACGACGATCAGCCGGGGCTTGGGGCCCTCGGTCAGCCGGGCCAGCGCGTTCGCCCGCCAGGTGTCGCACTCGCGGTAGGTGCGGCCCAACTGCGGGTTGACCACCTGGAGTTCCGGCAGCGGGCAGCCCTGCTTGACCAACTCCTCCAGTTCCCAAAGCCGTTCGGCGGCGAGCGCGAGCAGCGCGGAGAACCACTGGCCGGCGTGCGAGTCGCCGAGCAGGACGATCCGGTCCGGGCTGCCGACCACGCCGAAGCGGCAGTCGGGGCTGGTGGTGGCGGTCGGCGCGACCTCGCACTCGCCGTCCGGCGGGAAGTCCTTGCGCGCCTGGACGGCGTCCGGCACCACCGCCGGACCGCCCTTGGCGGGCGCCGCCGTGCGGACCAGCAGCGAGGTGCCGTCCGGCGAACCGGGCGGCAGCCCCTGGAGGTCGACCGGCGCGGCCGGGCCGAGCAGACGCAGCGTCCCGGTGCCGACGACCAGCGCCAGCACCACCGGGATGACCACCGCGGCGAGACCCAACGACAGCCCGCGGCGCGGGAGTTCGGAGACGGTCCGGCTGTGCCGCAGCGGCCGCTCGACCCAGCGCATGACGGCCGCGGCGGGCAGTGCGGCGGCCGCGGTGAGCGCCACCTTCACCGGCCAGTCCATCGTTCCGAACTTCGCGCCGACCAGGACGAGCACCGGCCAGTGCCACAGGTAGAGGTTGTAGGAGAGCCGGCCGATCGCCCGCGGCAGGCGCATCCCGAGGACGCGGTCCACCCCGAGGCCCGACGCCGCGCCCCCGTCCCGCCCGGGCGTGCCCGCCAGGATCACGGCGGCCGTGCCCAGGGTCGGCACGAGCGCCGCCCACCCCGGGTACGGGGTCGTGCTGTCGTACGCCAGCACGCACCACACGACGGCCGCCGCCCCGCCCCAGCCGACCAGCACCCGCGGCACGCGCGGTCCGTTCAGCAGGTGCCAGGGCAGCAGGGCGAGCAGCGCGCCGACCCCGAACTGCCAGACCCGGGACGGCGTCCCGAGGTAGGCGAGCGAGACGGAGTCGTGCGTCCAGCGCAGCGAGAGCGCGAAGGAGCCGACGGTCAGCACGGCCGCCAGCGCCGCCGCGACCGGCCGCACCGCCCGCCCGCGCCCGTCCGCCCGGCCGCGCCGCACCACCCGGAGCACCAGGAAGGCGGTGAGCGCCAGCAGCGGCCCCCAGACCAGGTAGAACTGCTCCTCCACCGCCAGCGACCAGAAGTGCAGCAGCGGGCTCTCGTCCCGCCCGGCGGCCAGGTAGTCGGTCTGCTGGGCCACGAAGCGCCAGTTGCCGACCGAGAACGCCGCCGCGAGCACGTCGTACTCCAGGTCGGCGCGACGCAACGGCACGGTCAGCCAGGCGCCGAACAGCGCCACCGCGCCGAGCACGATCGCGGCCGAGGGCAGCAGCCGGCGGGCCCGGCGGGAGAAGAACTCGCCGAGCCGGATCCGCCCGGTGGTGGTGGCCTCGCGCAGCAGCAGCCCGGTGATCAGGTAGCCGGAGATGACGAGGAAGACGTCCACGCCGACGAAGCCGCCGGCCAGACCGGGCACGGCCGCGTGGAAGGCGAGGACGGCGAGCACGGCGACCGCCCGCAGGCCCTCGATGTCAGGACGGAAGCCTGCCGAACGGGGCGCCGGGCCCGGGGCATCGGAACCCCGGGAGACGACGCGACCGGCCCGACCGCCGCGGCCGCCGCCGACCCGCGGGCCGGGGATGGTGAAGGCGTCCGGCCGCAGCTCCGGCACGGCCGACGACGGCTGCGCGGACGACTCGGGCGGTGTCAGCGGTACGGATGAGGACTCGGGAGGGGAGGACTTGGGAGGTGACGACATGGGTGATGGCGACCTTTCAACCCAGCCAGGGCAGCATCGGGCGGACCCAGCCGGACGCGAGCAGGGCGGTGAGCACGAGGGTGGCGGTGGCGGCCAACCCCTCCGGCCAGCGGCGGGGCAGCATGCCGGGCCGGGGCGCCTTCGGCCCGGCAGTGACGTCGTCGCGGCGAACGGTGCCGCGCACCTCGCCGACGAGGTCGCGGATCAGCGGCAGACCGATCTGCGCCTGCACCGCGAGGTAGAGTCCGAGCCCCCAGGAGGGCGCCCAGCCGTACTGCGCGACGACCAGGGCGAGCCCGAGGGCGCCGGCGCCGAGCGAACCGCAGAGCCAGGCCAGCGAGACCAGCACGACCTTGCGCGCCATCCCGCCGGACCGGGCCTTGCTGCGCGCCGCGGGCGCACCGGCAGCCGCAGCACCGGCCCCGGCCGCGCCGGTCGGCACCCAGGCGGCGCTGCGCCCGCGCAGGGTGTGCCAGAACGCGACACCGGCGGCGACGCTCATCAGTACGTTGGAGCGGACCACCTCGATCCGCCAGCGCGTGCGGCTGACCCGCGGGAGCAGGACGTGCCAGAGCCAGAGCGGCGCGAGCATCGGCAGGACGTGCCAGGGCCGGATCTGGTCCGGGTAGCCGAACATCATCACCAGCGGCGGCAGTGGCGCGACGAAGATGTTCACGGCGGCGGCCAGGTAGCCGACGATGCCCTCGTAGAAGCAGAGCCGCATCCGCCAGGGCGCGCCGATCCGCTTGAGTTCGGGCGAGCCGAGCAGGTGCAGGTTGCCCATCGCCCAGCGGTACTGCTGGTTGACGTACGAGGCGAGGTTGTCCGGCGAGGTGCCCTTGGCGACCAGCACCGGGACGTACAGCGTGCGGTACCCCTTGGCGTACAGGCCGAGCCCGGTGAAGAGGTCCTCACTGTGGTCGAGCCGGGCGAAGCCGCCCGCCGCGTCGATCGCGACGCGCCGGTAGACGGCGTTGCTGCCGCAGCAGATGGCGGCGTCGCTGGCGTCCCGGGAGGGCTGGATCCACCGGAAGAACCACTCCTGCGCGGCACCGGCGGCGCGCTCGATCCAGCTCATCGTCTCGTCGGTGTCGAAGCACTGCGGGCTCTGCACGATGCCGATCCGCGGGTCCGCGAAGTACGGGACGAGGTGACGCAGGAAGTCGGGCCGGGGCGCGAAGTCGGCGTCGAGGATGGCGATGAGTTCGCCGGTGCTGAGCGTGAGCGCGTGGTTGAGGTTGCCGGCCTTCTTGAGGTGCCCCCGGTCGGGCCGCACCACGTACCGGTACCCGTGCGCGGCCGCCAGCTCGGCGACCTCCGCCCGGTCCCCGTCGTCGAGCACCCAGACGGTCAGCGCCCCGGGCCAGTCGACCTTCGCCACCGCCCGGTAGGCGTTCTCCAGGATGTCCAGCGGCTCGCCGCAGGTCGGCAGGTACAGGTCGACGGTCGGCAGTTCCTCCGGCGCCCACGCGTGCACCAGCACCTCGTGCGACTGCCGGGTGAGCCGCCGCTGCCGCAGGCTGTTGACCGACGACAGCGCCAGCGCGACGACGTTGAGCCCGAGGACCGCGAGGAAGATCCAGAGCGCCGGCGTCCGCAGCGCGAACGTGAACATCGTCCCGGCGGTGAAGACGAACGCCGCCGAACTGGCGACCAGCACCCACCGCCGCTGCGGCCCGAAGTACCAGTACAACTCCTGGTCGCTCGGCGGTTGCGGCAGATGCGCAGGAGGAGGAGAAGAAGAGATCGTAGAAGGAGAGAGATGTTGGACAGTCATGTGGCCCCCACAGCCGTGTTTCTGACAGCTCCGAGGGCCACAGTACCGCATTGGTATAGACCAATAGCGACACCTGCCCGCCCCCCGGACGCTCCCGGATGAACACTCGCCCAACTCCCCGGAGGTCGGGCCGGACCTCCGACGGACGCCGACGGCACCACCTCCGACTTCAAGATCACTTCGGAATGCCCCGCTCCGCACCCGCCCCGCACCGGCCCCGCGCGCGCCGCACCGGCCACGCACCCCGACCCGGTGGCCCGTCCGGAGGCATGCGGAACGCCCCCACGGGCACCGGTGTGCTGCCCGTGGAGGATCGCGCGGCGGATCCGGGCGGCCCCGGCGAGCTGCCCGAGCGGGCAACGGCCCCACCGCGGAGAGGACTCCTTCGCAGCCCGGGAGCGCTCCGCAGCGGCCGTCCGGGCAGTTCCCGGGCAACCGGGCCGCCGCAGGGGATCAACGGCCGGGCCGGGGCCCAAGGGGGCCACCGGGGCAGGGAACGACAAAGGGGTGGCGGTCGAGCCCGAAGGCTCGACCGCCACCCCTCACAGCTTCGTCCGCCGGCGGCGGCTCAGCTCGTCCCGCGGATCAGATCGCGGGGACCGGGTAGGTCGGGTACTCGACGCCGGAGACGTGCTGGACGACCCGGATGACCTGGCAGGAGTAGCCGAACTCGTTGTCGTACCACAGGTAGAGGATGGCGTTGTCACCCTCGACCTTGGTGGCGCCGGCGTCGACGATCGAGGCGTGGCGCGAGCCGATGAAGTCGTTCGACACCGCGTCGGGGGCGGTGGTGAAGTCGATCTGGCGCTTCAGCGACGAGGTCAGCGAGACGTTGCGGAGGTACTCGAGGACCTCCTCGCGGTTGGTCTCGCGGGACAGCTGGAGGTTCAGGATGGCGATCGAGACGTCCGGCACCGGCACGCGGATCGAGCTGCCGGTGATCTTCGCCTTGAGGTCCGGCAGCGCCTTCGCGACGGCCGAGGCGGCACCGGTCTCGGTGATCACCATGTTCAGCGGTGCCGAGCGACCACGACGGTCGGCCTTGTGGTAGTTGTCCAGCAGGTTCTGGTCGTTGGTGAACGAGTGGACGGTCTCCACGTGGCCGCGGAGCACGCCGTACTCGTCGTCCATCGCCTTCAGCGGCGGAACGATCGCGTTGGTGGTGCAGGAGGCGCAGGAGAGGATCTGCTCGTCCGGCTTGATGGTGTCGTGGTTGACGCCGTGCACGATGTTGGGCACGTCGCCCTTGCCCGGGGCGGTCAGGACGACCTTCTCGATGCCCGGACGGAGGTGGTTCGACAGACCCTCGCGGTCCCGCCACTTGCCCGTGTTGTCGATCAGGATGGCGTCCCGGATGCCGTAGACCGTGTAGTCGATCTCGGACGGGTCGTTGGCGTAGATCACCTTGATCGCGGTGCCGTTGGCGATGATCGTGCTGTTCGCCTCGTCGACCGTGATGGTGCCCTGGAACTGCCCGTGGATGGAGTCACGGCGAAGCAGCGAGGCGCGCTTCACGAGGTCCTGGTCACCGCCGCCGCGGACCACGATGGCCCGCAGACGCAGGCCGTTCCCGGAGCCGGCCTTCTCGATCAGCAGACGGGCGACCAGGCGGCCGATGCGGCCGAACCCGTAGAGGACGACGTCGCGGGGCGACTCACGGCGCTCGAACTTGTTGGCACCGGTGGCGCCGGCGACGGCCTCGGCGGTGAACTGCTCCACCGAGAGGCCGCGGCTGTCGGCGCGGTAGGTGGTGGCGAGCATGCCGAGGTCGATCTGGGAAGGACCGAGATCCAGGGTGGTCAGCGCCTGCAGGAAGGGCAGCGTCTCGGTGACCGAGAGCTCCTCACCGGCGATCTGGCGGGCGAATCGGTGGGTCTTCAGGATGCTGACCACCGACTTGTTCACCAGGGAACGGCTGTACAGCAGGACGGTGACGTCCCGCTCCCGGTGCAGTCGGCCGATGATGGGGATCATCGACTCCGCGATCTCCTCGCGGTTCTTCCAGTCCGTGAACACGTCGTCGTTGACAGTCACAAGTCCATCTTTCGAGCTAGGGAGGGTGTTCACATGCTAACTGCGCCCCACCCCGCCGACCGAAACGGGTCCCCCCCTGGCCCGCATGACAAGAATCACACGCGATCACCCGTCGGCAGCGCCCGGACCAGCGGGAACGCACAACGCAAAGAACCCCCGCCGGATTTGCGGCGGGGGTTCTTCGTGAATGATTGTTCGGCGGCGTCCTACTCTCCCACAGGGTCCCCCCTGCAGTACCATCGGCGCTGTGAGGCTTAGCTTCCGGGT
>JOHN01000084.1 GCA_000719695.1 Streptomyces sp. NRRL F-6131 | reverse complement strand
GTCGAGGGGGGTGGGTGGGACGGCGGGCAGGCGGGTGTTGTGGGCGGTGCGGTGCGCGGTGATGATCACCGTAGGGAGGCGGGGGTGTGGTGGGGCAGGGGTCCGGGTCGATGGATGGGCCCGTTCCATGAACGGAATCGATGGATCCGGGTAGCGTCGTCCGCATGATCGATCTCGCCCCGCAGGAACTGCGTGTCCTCGTCGCCGTGGCCGAGGAACAGGGGTTCACGGCCGCCGCCGCGCGCCTGGACAGCAGTCAGTCCGCCGTCTCGCACGCCGTGCGCGCCTGCGAACGGAAGCTCGGCGCGGTGCTGTTCGACCGCGGGCGCCACGGCGCGCGCCCGACCGAGGCCGGGGAGCGGGCCGTCGCGTACGCCCGGCGGATCCTGCGGCTGCTGGCGGCGATGGGCCCGGAGGTCCGTGCGGCCGGGGCGGGGGACGCGGCCGGGGAGGCCACCGGGACCCTGCGGATCGCCGCGTTCCGCAGCGTCGCCGCCCATCTCCTGCCGCCCGTCCTGGCCCGGCTGACGGCCCGCCACCCGGGGCTCACGCCGCAGGTGCGGATCGTCCGCGAGATCGGTCGGGGCACCGCCGGGGAGGTCGCGGAGGGCCGGGCCGACCTCGGCCTCGCGACCCTCGACCCGGCCGCGCCACCGCCCGTCCCCGGCCTGGTCGCGGCCCGGCTGTTCGAGGAGACGTACGCGCTCGCGCACCCGGCCGGACACCCGGCGCCGCGCGGACTGCCGTTGGTCGACTGGGACGAGAACTGCGGCTCCTACACCCGGGACTGGTGGGACCGCCAGGACTGGATCCCGCCCGCGACCATCGACGTCGAGGACGACACGGTGGCCGTCTCCCTGGTCTCCCAGGGCCTGGGCATGGCGATCATGCCCCGGACCGCTCTGCTCGGCGCCCCGCCGGGGCTGGCCGTCACCGACCTCGGGCCGCGCCCGCCGAGCCGGTACGTCGGATATGTGACGACGCCGGAGCTGGCGGGCACGGCGGCCGTGCGGGCACTGATCCGCGAGCTGCGGGAACTGCGCGGGCGGGCCCTGCCGGAGGGGTTGGCGGCGGTGCCGGACCGGTGACCGTGGTCCGGCGGTAGCGGGATGGACCGGAGTGGCGGTGGCGCCGGCCCGGCAGCTTCGCCGGTCAGCGGGCGGCGGCGGTGACCGGCCGGTGGCGCAGGGCCCAGGCGGCGGCCGGGACGGCGCAGACGGCGGCGAGCAACAGCGCGCCGACCGTCACCGCACCCACCGCCCGCCAGGGGACGGCGAGCGGGGCGGGGACGTGGAGCACGGCCAACGCGGCGTGCATGAGCCCGAGCTGGACGGTGGCGACCACGCAGCCGAGCACCGCGCCGACCGCCGTCACCAGGACCGCCTCCGCGGTCACCAGGCGGACGACCTGCGCCCGGGTCGCTCCGGCCAACCGGAGCATGGCGAGTTCACGACGGCGGTCGGCGGTGGCCATGAGCAGGGTGTTCGCGAGCGCGATGCCGGTGTACACGAGGGCCAGTCCGAGGACGAGCAGGATGCGCAGCCAGGCGGTCCGGCCGTCGGGCGAGGAGGCGGCGAGCCACTCGTCGCGGGTGAACACGGTGGCGCCGTAGGGCAGTACGGCGGTGCGGACGTCGGCGGCGGTGCGGGAGATGGCGGTCGTGGCGGTGGCGGTGGCGATGGTGGCGGCGTCGGCGTCGGTGTGTGTGGCGGTGGCGTCGGCGTCGGTGCGCGTGGTGGGTGCTGTCGGTGCGGTGCGGGCTGTGGGCGAGAGGCGGACGTCGACCCGGTCGACGCGGGCGCCCGGGGCGTTGGCCGCGGTCACGTACAGGCCGTTGTCGGCGAGACCGTCCCGCAGGACGGCTGCCACCCGCAGGGTGGTCCGGCTGCCGTCGGCGCGGACCACCGGGACCGCCTCTCCGACGGTCGTGTGCCCCCACTCGGCGGGCAGTACGAGGGAGTTGTCGTCGAGATCGGTCGGCGAGCCGGCCAGCAGGGGCAGTCGGGAGAGCGCGGCCAACCCGGCCGGATCGGCGGCCACCCGTGCCTCGGAGCGGACCGTCACGCCGTCCGGTTCGACGAGAGCGAGGGTGGCCGGTCCGGTGGGGGAGAGCGCCGCCACGCCGGGGACGGCGCGCAGTGCCGCGAGCAGCGGGCCCGTGGGGTCGACGGGGCCGGCGGGGCCGGCGGGGCCGGGGCTCGGGACGACGACCAGGTCGGCGGCGGTGCGGGCACGGGTCTCGGCGGAACGGGCGGCGCCCACCGTGTCCAGCGCCCCCGCCAGCGAACCGGTCAGCGCCACCGCGACCAGCACCGGTGCGGCCACCGCGCCCGTGCGGCGGAGCGCGGCGGCGGCGTTGGCGGGCACCAGGCGGCCGGCGTACCCGGTGAACCGGGCGGGGAGGAGCCGGGCGGGGGCGCGGCCGAGGAGGCGGACCAGCGGCGGCGCCAGCAGCGGGGAGAGCAGGCCGGCCGCGGAGATCAGCCACATCGGCTGGGTGGTCCAGGTCTTGCGGTGCAGCAGGTCGGCGGGGTCGGTGGCGAGTGCGGTGCCGGCCAGGGCGGCGGCGGTGAGCAGCAGGCCGAGGCCGGTGAGGAGTCGGCCGGCGGTCAGCACGCCGGTGTCGAGGTCGGCCGCCCGCAGGGCGTCCAGCGGTCCGACCCGGCCGGCCCGGCGGGCGGCGACGGCCACGCCGGCGAGGGCGACCAGCAGCCCGGTGCCGAACGCGGCGGGCAGCGGCCAGGCGGCGGGGGCGAGGGTGAAGCCGGGCGGGGCCATGTCCACCTCGGAGAGCCACCGGACGAGCGCGGGGGCGCCGAGCCGGCCCAGCAGACAGCCCGTGGCGGAGGCGACCCCGGCGAGCAGCATCGCCTCGACGAGGACGGTGCGGCGGACCTGCGCGCGGGTGGCACCGGCGAGCCGGAGCAGACCGAGTTCGCGACGGCGCTGGGCGACGGCGTAGGAGTAGGTGGAGGCGACGACGAACGCCGAGACGAACGCGCTCACCCCACCGGCGGTGCCGAGCGCGGCGACCAGTGGGACGAGGTCCTCTCCGCGGGGAGCGCCGAGCGCGGAGGCGAGGCCGAGCAACATGACGGCGGTCATCGCGACGCCCAGGGCGAGCGCGAGGAAGGCGCCGAGCAGCGACACCTGGCGGGCCTTCAGGGACTTCAACGCGATCCGCAGCATTCTCATGGCGTCCAGCGAACCGTCACGGGGTGGGGCGGCGCAGCGGGCCAGGGGCCACTGCGGAAGGTGGGGCAGGCCCTACCCGTAGGGGTCGTGCGCGGGAAGTCGGCCGTGCCGACTTCCGGCGCGGGGCGGGCGGGTGCTGGTGGGTGCACGCGGGCAGGCGGGCAGGCGGGCGTCGGTCGGTGCGGCTGCTGGTGGGGCGCGGGAGGTCCGGTCGGCGGGAGGCGGGGGAGGCGGGGGAGGCCGGGAAACAGGGGGAGCCGGGGCGGAGGTGGGCCCGGCCCTACCGACGGGCCGTCGGCAGACCTCTAGGGTGGGTGGTCGGCGGTGGGGGCAGTGTTGGTCGGGTGGCCAATGATCGGGTAGCCAATGTTGTGCAAGCGGCCAATGGTCAGACGACCAATAGTGCGCCCTCGTGGCAGCTATTGGTTGAGTGACCAATAGTGCTCCGAGTGGGTGGGGCGACGGTCGCGCTCTCGCTATTGGGTTGACGAACAATAGTCCCAGGGCATTGTTGGTCAAGTGACCAATATCTGGCGGTCCGAGGGGGAAGGGAAGAGCGCGATGGACACCACCCGGCGGCAGCCGGTGCTGCGGTTGGGGTTCCTGCGGGCGGCGGCGCCGTGGCGGGCGGCGGGGTACCTGGTGGCGACCGGTCTGACCGGGCTGCTGCTCTGCGCAGGACTGCTGGTGTCGTTGGCCGCCGGCGGAGTGCTGGCGGCGCTGCTGGTCGGGCTGCCGTTGCTGGCCGCGCTCGCCCTGGTCGGGCTGCCGGTCGCGGCCTGGGAGCGCCGGCTGGCCCGGTTCCTGGACGGCGCCCGGGTGCCCGACCCGCACCGCGTTCCCGACCGCCCCGGCCTCGCTGCCTGGCTGCGCCTGCGCTACCGGGAGCGGGCGACCTGGCGGGAGCTGGGCTTCACCGTGCTCGCCGCATTCGTGCTCTGGCCGCTCGACCTGACGGTGGTCGGCGCTGCCCTCGTCGTCCCCGCCGATCTGCTCGCCGCCGTCCCACTGCTGCTGCTCGACGGCGAGCAGGTCAACGTCCTCAAAATCTGGCAGGTCCACTCGCTCGGGGTGGCGGGCCTGTGCGGACTGGCCGGACTGGCCCTCCTGCCGCTCCTCGGCCGCCCGCTGGCGCTGGTGGCGGTCGCCCGGGCGGGCCTGGTCCGGCGGCTGCTCGGGCCCGGCCGGCAGGAGTGGCGGATCGGTGAGCTGGTCCGCTCCCGCGCCCGACTGGTGGACGCCTTCGAGGCGGAGCGGCGCCGGATCGAACGCGATCTGCACGACGGCGCCCAGCAGCGTCTGGTGGCCCTGCGGATGACGCTCGGACTCGCCCGCCTCGACGCCCCGCCGGACGGGCCGCTGGCCGCCCGGCTCACCGAAGCGCAGCGGGAGGCCGGCGAGGTGCTCGCCGAACTGCGGGAGCTCATCAACGGCATCCACCCCCGGGTGCTCACCGACCGCGGCCTTCCGGAGGCCTGCGCGGACGCCGCCGACCGTTCGCCCGTCCCGGTCGCCGTCCGCTTCGCGCTGCCCGGCCGGCTCCCGGCGCCGGTCGAGTCGGCGGGCTACTTCGCCGTCACCGAGGCCCTCGCCAACGTCGCCAAGCACAGCGGCGCGGGCACGGCGAGCGTCGAGGGCCGGTACGCGGACGGGCGGTTGACCATCGAGGTGGTGGACGACGGCCGCGGCGGTGCCGACCCGGGGCGCGGCAGCGGACTGACCGGGCTGGCCGACCGGGTCGCGGTCGTGGACGGCACACTGACGGTCAGCAGTCCACCCGGCGGGCCGACCCTGGTGCGGGTGGACATCCCCTGCGCCCCGGCCGACGGAGGAGAACCGCCCCGATGAACCTGAGGATCGTGCTCGCCGAGGACGGCGTCCTGCTCCGGGAGGGGCTGGTCGGGTTGCTGGCCCGGTTCGGGCACCGGGTGGTGGCGGCGGTGGGCGACGCCGAGGCGTTGCGTGCGGCGACCGAGGAGCACCGGCCGGACCTCGTCGTCACCGACGTCCGGATGCCGCCGGGGCAGACCGACGAGGGGCTGCGCGCGGCCGTCGCCCTGCGCGAGCGACGCCCGGGCCTGCCGGTGCTCGTGCTCAGCCAGTACGTGCAGCACTCGTACGCGGCGGAGCTGCTGGACTCCGGGGACGGTTCGGGCGTCGGCTACCTGCTGAAGGACCGGATCGGTCAGATCGAGGAGTTCGTGGCGGCGGTCGCCGAGGTGGCGGCCGGCGGGACGGTGGTGGACCCGGAGGTGGTCCGGCAGCTGCTGCGCCGCCGGCGGGACCCGCTGGAGCGGCTGACCCCGCGCGAGCGCGAGGTGCTGGCCCTGATGGCGGAGGGCCGGTCGAACGCGTCGATCTGCCGGGAGCTGGTGGTGTCGGAGGCGGCGGTGGGCAAGCACATCGGCAACATCCTGATGAAGCTGGACCTGCCCCCGGCCGAGGAGACGCACCGCCGGGTGCTGGCGGTGCTGCAGTTCCTCCGTTCCTGACCCCTGTGCCCGACCTCCGTTCCTGACCCCTGTGCCCGACCCCCGTTCCCGACCCCTGTGCCCGACCCCCGTTCCCGACCCCTGTGCCCGACCGGCCGGTGCGGCACCGGACCGACCCGGCGCCGGGTCAGTCCAGTGCCGTGCGGAGCCCGGCGAACTCGGCGGCCAGCGCGTCCAGCGTGTAGTGGGCGTTGAGGCCGCTCAAAGCTTTGGAAACTATGCCCAACATAGTATAATTAGGGCATAGCAGATGAAAGCGGACACAAACCCCATAATCGTTGCCCCGTACGCCCGTATCTCGGATACGGATGAGGAGCGTGCCCCCGGTCTTGACCGGCAGCTTCGAACTGTACTGCCACTCATCGAAACGCGCGGCGGTACAGCAACACGCGAGTACATCGACAACGACAAGTCTGCGTATAAGCCAGAGGTCATCCGTGACGAAGGATTTGAACCCTGGCTTCAAGACTTCACCGACGGCAAGAATGATGGCATTGCCGGTTGGGATCTCGACCGCATCTTCCGTCAGCCCTCCGACCTTGAACGCGTAATCAAGGCGTACTGCCACGCGTACTTCAAAGAGGGCCGTGTAAAGCCAGTTCTCTGGCTTCCCTCGATGAGCATCGACCTGACGGACGAAGACGGCCAAATGGTCGCTCGCATGTTGGTGAACATCGCCAACCACTCCAGCGCGAAGACCGTGAAGCGCGTGACCAACTTCTACCGGGACGAGGCACTGAAGGGGAATGTCTTCAGCAACTACCCGGCGTTCTATCGTAACCAGGACGGCTCGATCAACGAAGACAGGGCCACCATCACGCATAAAGCCATTGCGGATGTGTTCGCTGGCATTCGGCCCACGGCCATCGCGGAGGAGTGGCGCACTAAGGGCATCACGACCACTCGTGGTGGTCGTGTCACTGGCGAAACCGTGCGCCGTATCTTGATCGCACCCGGTATCGCTGGCCTGGCTGTGTACAAGAAAGAAGTGCTTCTTGATGGTGAAGGCCAGTACATCAAGCGACGCGACGGCGGCCTGATCGACGTCCCAACTTGGGAGGCGCTGTGTGAGCTTCTTAAGTCAAAACCGGATCGTCGTCGGCCTACCCGGGCGCTACTAAGTCGGGTGCTGCGATGTGGTCGTTGCGGTTCAAAGCTCGTGCGCGCCCCCAAGAGTGACCGGTACTTCATGTACAACTGCCAGTCCAAAGATGCAGGTGGATGCGCGGGGCTCGCCATTTCAGGTCCGCGACTGGATCAGCAGATCACGGATTTGGTGCTTGCGTATCTCGATCAACCGATCGAAGCGCCTGAGCCTGAGAGTGCTCCTGATACGGCACGCCTTGACGAGGTGACCGCGAAAATCGCCGAACTCATGGCGGCGTACCGAGCCGGTGAGATGTCAGGTTCGATTGTGTTTCCGTCAATCAAGGAGCTTGAGGATGAACAGAAAAAGCTACGCTCCCAGGTAGCGCAGCACGTGCGGAAAGCGAAGCAAGTCACCTCGGCCGCCGAGGAGTGGCCAACACTTCCACTCGACCGGAAACAAGCGATCCTCGAAGAACTCTTCGAGGCAATCGTCATCGCACCCGCCGAAGGCGTGCGCGAGAAAGGCCGCCAGACGACATACAACGAGAATCGCGTAACGGTTGTGTGGCGTCAGCCGATTAAGAGTTGACGCACCTTAGCTAAACGGCTCTTCGTTAGCTTCGGGGCGCGATCAAGCTGCTCCGCTGTCCAGTCCCGCTCTTTCACGAGGGCGGGACTTTTCTTTTGGTTTCCCTTCTCTTCCTGTGCTGATTTTGCTGCCATGAATCAAGTAGTCTCCGCTTATATTTCCATTGTAACCCAACCCCTGCCTTTTGTATTCGTTTCGGTGTTGTAGTTCAGTCAAACTCTATAGAACTACCCCTGTAGATAATGCATAAATGGGTGTAGGGCCTGGAACAATCCGGCCTGGACCTACCCAACCAGTGGAGCAGAAATGGCAATCGTGAGTCAGAAGGTCTCCGACCTTTCCGGCAAGCAGGGTGACGACAAGCAGTTCGCTGCGGTCGTCGTTCGGCAACACCCGGACATCGACCAGCCGAAGGCGCTGGACGTGCTGGTGCCGGAACTCAAGCAGTTCAACGACATCAGCGCGGACCTGGTGATCCTGGAGGTCACCATGCCCAACGGCGCCAAGCAGGACGTGTACGTGCCCCTTGAGGAGTTCAACAAGGCTGCGCCCAACATGGGCGAAGTTCTCAAGAACGCTCGGGGTACGCGAGGCCGCGTTCCTGGTACCCGTGTCGGAAACGGCAACGGTAACGGGTAACCCCTACTCCGCCTCCCGCCACCGCTCCCGGCGGTTGAGGCGGAACACCCCCGTTCTGGTGACCCGCAAGGGACATCGGAACGGGGGCTCTCTCATGTCGAGAGGGCAAATCGTGAACTGCCCACCGGGCCGCATCCCTGCGACCCGGTGAATCAGTCCCACGATCGAGAAGGTACGTGGTCGCATGATTACTGGCATCTTGCTGCCCTCCGACGACGACACCCCGATGCTGAAAATCGAGGTGGACACGGAGGACACAGAAGCCGTGGAAGACATCGTTCTCGGCGGCTACGAAGTGCTCAACTTCAACGCCCCGCCGGCCTCCCTCATTGGAAACGAGGGACTTACGCTCTGGGATCTGCAACACAATCACCGCGCCACCATCCTCCTGTGGCTGCACGCACCTGACCACCGCTACGACACCCACGTGCCCGGCCCGGCCATCATCACCGGCAGGCCGGATGGAACGGGGAAACTCACCTCCGTTCCGAGCGAGCTGGTAACGCTCCTGCTCGAAACGGAGTCGTACCGCGTCGAGGTCCTGATGGACAAGTACGGCCCGTGGGTCACGGAAAGCCTCGTCTTCGATACCTGGATGGACGCGTACAACTTCGCGCTCCTTGCGGCGAAGACGCATTACGAGATCACGGACGTACGCGTCATCCCGGCGTGACAGCCCCGGTCAGATCGCGGGATTCCCGCCGCCGACAGGTGGCGGGTTTTCCTTTGTTGTTTTTTCCACCCTATGCAAAACACATCGAAAATGTCATAAATGTATTTGGCTCTTCAGTCAAAGAAGACGAATCGGGACGGGTATGCCGCAAGGCGCACCCGTCCCTTTTCTGTCCGCTCGTTAAAAACCCGAATCAAGCAGAGAAAGTGGTGAAACACTAGATGCACCGATCAACGCGCTCACCGGCATTGCTGGCGTTGTTCAGCTTGCTGGTTTCGCTCCTGGTGCTCGTCCCTGCGGGGACGGCCAGCGCGGCGGAGTCAATCCCGCCGCTCCAGTGGCCCGCCCCGACCATTGGTCGGCTCGACGGCAGCCCGGTCACCAGCACCAACGGTGACATCACGCTGCCGTGCTCGACCACGGACACGGGAAGCGACCTGACGACCTACAACGCCTCCGGGCAGGTGGTGCGTCAGATCTCGCGGACTTCCGTCATCGACGGGGTCACCAATTGCCTTCGGGCACCGATCGCCGACAAGAACGGCGACATCTACGGTGTGCCGTACGGCAAGGACGTCAACAACAACTGGGCGAAGGGGGCGAACCTCCTCGCCTACGCCGGGAACACGCTCAAGTGGAAGTACCCGCTCTCCTGCGGGTACGACACGAGTCCGTCGTACGCGGTGGGTGCCAACGGCAACATCTACTCGACCGCGAGGTTGAGTGATGGCGTTCACCTCATCGGGCTCACGCCCGGGGTGGCCGCCGGCCAGACCGCACCGACCAAGGTGCTGGACGTCAAGATCTCGAACGATTGCAGCATGATGCTCCGTACCTACAAGGACGGCATCGTGCTGCATGGCCAGTCGAGCGGCAACGCCTGGTACTACAGCTACAGCGGCAAGTTCCTCGGTCAGGCCACCACTGGTGATGTCTGGGGCGAGAAGCTCAACGCCGAGGGTCAACTGTTCGTCGCGTCCTACGTGTCGGGCAGCGGATTCCGTGGCATCAGCATCTCGCGCTACGACCCCACCACGGGTGCCGTGAAGTGGGCGGTCTCGGCTTCGCAGCCGCAAGCCGACACCAATGGTGTCCAGCTGCTTCCCACTCCGGGAGGCGGTGTGGTCGCCGTGACCACCGAACAGCACATGATCTCCGACGGAGTCCCTGCCACACCGAAAACGTGGGAAAGGCGACTCGTCACCATCAACGCCAGCGGCCAGAAAGTCAGGTCGGTTCTCCTTCCTGACACCTACGCCAACGGCACGTTCGGAGGCGCATACCTCACTGCCGAAAGCGGCGGGAAGGTAATCGTCACCCGGGAGTTGAACGTCAACACTGGCCTCAGCTACCCGACGACCGTCCCCGGAATTTTGGTGCGGACGTATGACCCCGTGAACGACACGTGGCCGTACGAGCAGGCGATCCTGGGTGACCCGAACAAGTCCGGTGGACCCTACGGGTACGCGCTGGACTTCTCGGATCAATCCAAGACGTCCTTCGCGGCCAACAACACCGCCTACGTCACTGCTCATTGCAGCGGCAACTGCGGAAGCCTCACCTGGAAGCTGTTCGCTCTCACGGTGAACGGTGTCGGTAAGGGCTACCCGGAAGGACCCGTGATTACGGCGAACACCCCGGCGCAGCCAGCGCCGCGTTCGTACGTCGCACTCGGGGATTCCTTCTCTTCTGGAGAAGGAGACCCGCCGTTCGTGGACGCAACGGCCTGCAACCGCAGTGCCGTTGCGTATCCGCGAGTCAACGGGTTGAACCCGAACCTCACCCTGCAACTGGACAAGTTCGTCGCGTGCTCCGGCGCGCAGACGACTCACGTCCTCAACGGATGGAACGACAGCACACACTACGAACCGTCACAGGTCAGTGCGCTGTCGTCGGGAAGCCCGAAGGTCGCCACCATCACCATCGGTGGGAACGACATTCTGTTCTCGGACTTCGCCAAGTCGTGTGTCACCGACACCTGCAACTTCAACAGCGCCGCGTACAACGCGTCGTTGACCAAGATCAACGGCACGCTCGGCACGAGCTTGACGACCACCTACAAGAAGCTCCTGGAGGTCACCAAGACAGCCGGAACCAAGGTGTACGTGCTCGGCTACCCGCAGGTGATCGCCAACAAGGCGATCACCGATCCGGGTGACGCCCGATGCCCGTACATGTACGAGAGCGTCCCGGTGGCATCCGGTCGCTACTGGGAAGACGCTCGGGCTGCGCGTGACATCGTCACCAAGCTCAACACGAAGATCAGCGACACCGTGAACGCGGTGCGGGCGCTCGACGCCGACAACCAGCGACTCGTGTTCGTCTCGGCAACGGGAACGAACTCTCCGTTCGCCGGACACGAAGTGTGCGGCACGGGCGAGTCCTACTTCAACAACGTCGACCAGGCCCTGAACGGCTTCGCCTACGTGTTCCACCCCAACGAGAAGGGCCAAGCGGCCTACGCTCAACTGGTTCGCCAGGCGATCGGGGAGTAACACCGCAACAACTGAGTGACTGAAGAGGCACGCCCCCAGTTCCATCCGCCGAGAAGGCGGCCGGGACTGGGGGTTCTTCAATTTCCGGATTGTTTTGAATGTGTAATTTGATACAATATAGACATTATGCCAAGCAAACCAAAAGACATCAAAACACCAAAACAGAAACCCGAAGCAGTATCAAAATGGGAGAAGCGCAGGAATCGTTATGTTGTGGTTTTCAGCATCGTAACTCTGCTTTTGATTGAATTGACTACGGGTAGCGTTCGATATGTCGCCATGACGGCATTATGCTTACACCCTCCAATTACTGGAACAAAGTTCGCCGCAAGCTATCATTATTTCAAGCCTGGTCAGCCTTATTATGGGCCAAGTGCTTTTGGTGAATACTACTGCACCGAAGAGCAGGCCAAGAACGCAGGACTAAATCCCGGCTTCTAAATGATTCTTTGAGCAGAGTCGACAGAACTCCCACGATGGGAGTTTTTTTGTGCACAGATGGCGCGAAATCTCAATACTTGAACCTCTCAACTAATTTGTGGCACCATTAGAAGGGGGCGTTTGGTGTGTAGGACGTGCGTATATTCGATTGACCCGCCTACCCTGTAGAGGTTGTTCGTTTCGGCGTTGTACTTCGCGCCAAAGTCATTGAACCGTCTCTTACGGTTCCCCATAGTGGAATGTAGGAGCGCTGCCGACCGGCCAAACAGGTTGGCGACCGTCGCTCCACTTCCGCGCTAAATCTCAGCAGAATCTAAATTTAGGACCCACGATAGATCCGTGAGCCCTATTTTATGCTGCTCAAATTTGGACGCGGGAGATAACGCCGAAAGGAGGGGTCTATGCCAAAGCAAGATATTAACCCTAAAGCACGAGGAACCCCGCGACCTGCGGGCCTGCACTGGTTCGAAGTGCACTTCCCTCATAGCCTCACTCCGGACGACGTTGTCAGTGCGCTTCAACCGCTGGCCTACCGGCCGCAGTTGGGTTGGCGCAGGAAGACACCGGTCGTCGTCTTTGAACTGCGAGCCCACGCCGACAGCGTTCGTTGGCTGGTCGGGGTCGATCCACGCATCAGCGACGAGCTGCCCGCGCAGCTACAGGCGCAACTTCCCGGCTTGGTGCTCTCGCCCGAACTCAAGAGTTCCCGGCCGCTTCCCGCTCTCGCGTCTTCGGTCCGTCCCTCCAGCCTCACGCAGCCGCTCCGCGTCGAGATGGGCGCAGCCGTCACGGCCGGTCTGTTGGAGGTCTTAAACGGCTTGTCCAAGCGGGAATCCGCCGTGGTGCAGTGGGTCATCGGGCCGACGCAGCAGCGCCGCACCCGTCCGGCCACCTTCAACGTGCCGCGCGCCCTCGGCTTGGTCCCGGCCTTCCAGGAGACAGCCGAGGACAAGAAGCAGTGGCGGAAGAAGGCCGCCGAACCCCTGCTCGCCGTACGGGGCCGGATTGCGGCCCGCTCCGCTAACCATGAGGCCGCGAGCGCCATCGTGCGCACGTTGGGCGAAGCGCTCCATCTGGTCAGCGCTCCGCAGGCAGATCTTCGAATCGCCCGACCTACGGTGCGCACCGTGCGACAGCTCGACCACATCACCAACGCGCAGTGGTCGGGTGTCCTGAACGTTGCCGAGCTGGCCGCCGTCGTCGGCTGGCCGGTAGAAGGTACGGGTTCACACCGCGTCCCGCGGGGCCGTCAGTACCCGGCACCTACCGAACTGCTCGTGCCGGTGGGTGCAAAGGTTCCAGCGTCCGAGCGGGTGCTCGGCGCCGGCCTGCACCCAAGTCAGCCGGATCAACTGGTCACGCTGCCGACGGAGAGTGCGCTTCATCATCTGCACGTCGTCGGCCCGACAGGTAGCGGCAAGTCAACGCTCCTCGATCAGCTCATCACGGCCGACATGCAGGCGGGTAAGAGCGTGCTCGTCATCGAGCCCCGCGGGGATCTCATAGAAGACGTGCTTCAACGCGTCCCGCCGGCGCGACGTGAGGACGTCGTCATCATCGAGCCGGGCCAGGCCGACGAGGTCGTCGGGTTCAACCCGCTCCGCGGTCGAGCGGAAGACGCCGAGCAACGAGCCGACACCCTGCTGCATCTGTTCCACGAGCTGTACGGCCGCAGCATCGGCCCCCGAAGTAGTGACGTTCTTCTGCACGCCTTCATCGCGCTGGCTCGCAGTGACCACGGCACGCTCGCTGACGTTCCTGTCCTGCTGACCAACGCCGCGTTCCGGCGTCGCACCCTTGCAGCAGTCAGTGACCCGCTGGTGATCGCGCCGTTCTTCGCCTGGTACGACGCGCTCTCAGAAGCCGAGCGCCAACAGGTGGTGGCGCCGGTCCTCAACAAGACGCGGGCCTTCCTGACGCGGACGCCGATTAGAAGGCTTGTCGGCCAGGCCGCCCCGCGGTTCGACATGAACGAGCTGTTCCAACGTCCCCGCATCGTCCTGGTGAACCTGAACGTCGGTGTCATCGGGGAGGAGACGGCCGACCTGATCGGCGCACTCCTGGTGACGCAGTTCTACGGCGCGATGCAGCGCCAGGCGATGATCCCGGCGTCCCAGCGACGCCCGGTCATGGCCGTGATCGACGAGGTACAGAACTACCTTCGGTTGCCGGTAGACCTTGGCGACATGTTCGCCCAGGCGCGCGGCCTTGGCGTCGGGCTCACCGTAGCCCATCAGCACCTCGGACAGCTCCCACCCAGGATGAAGGCCGGTCTCCTCGCCAACGCCCGAAACCGCGTGGTCTTCCGTCCCAGCGTCGAGGACGGGTCACCGCTAGCCGCTGTGCTCGGTGGTGACCTGAAAGCACAAGATCTCGGGCTGCTCCAAGCACACGAGGCGTACGCGCAAGTCCTCGTCGCCCACGCTCCCCGCCGGCCGTTCCTGGTCCGCACCGTTCTACCGCCCACCCGGGCGCTCAGTAGCTCGACCGACTTACGACGCGACAGTGCGGCGCGGTTCGGCGTGGACGGCCAGGCCCTCGACAACGAGCTTCGTAAGCGCTGGCAAGGACGGTCTTCTACGCCCGACGCTCCCATAGGGCAGGTGCCACGGAGGCAGGCATGACGGCTCGTCGTCCTGGTTCGCCTCGGCTTTCTCGTCGTGTTGGTCGCGGTGGTCGCTCCCTCCCTGTTGCCGTGCAGCAGGTGCCAGGGAAACTCTCACCGTTACGAGGTACCTCACGATGAGGTCGTCACGTTCAAGCGGCGGCCAGGTCGAGCGGTTGCGACGGCGACTCAGCGAGCGGGACGTGTCCCTACTCGGCGCACTTCATCGGGTGCGGCTCCTGAACCTGAGACAGGTACAACGGCTGCTCGTGGTGGATGGATCGCCCGCCGCTCGGACGCGGCGCACGCAGCTTTGGATGGCCCGGCTTACCAAGCTCGGCGTCGTCGTCAGGTTCTCCCGAACCATCGGCGGAATCCGCGCCGGATCGTCCGGCTACATCTACGGCTTGAGCGGCCTGGGGCAATCTGTTCTCGACGTACGCGGCCCGGCCGGTGGCAGACGTCGCCGCGTCTGGGAGACGAAACCGTACTTCCAAGACCACATGCTCGCGGTTGCTGAACTCTACGTTCAAACCGTCGAGCAGCACCGCGAAGGCGGAGCCGATCTCCTGGCGTTCGATGCGGAGCCCTCGGCCTGGCGGCACTTCACCGGCAGCGGCGGCGAGCTGGTGCTCGTCAAGCCCGATGCCTATGTCCGACTCGGCACAGCAGCCGTTGAACGCAGCGCGTTCGTAGAGGTCGATCTGACTACCGAAGGACTGCCGACCATCCAGAAGAAGAACGCACGCTACGTCGATTACTGGCGCTCGGGCGTCGAGCAACAACGGCACGGCGTCTTCCCCAAGGTGGTGTGGCTCGTCCAGAACGAGCGACGCCAAGAGCACATCACGAGCCTGGTGAAGAAGCTCGCCACCGAAGTGCAAGCCCTCTTCGCTGTCGGACTCCTGACCGTGGGAGCCCAGATCCTTAGCGGCAAGACGCCTGAGAAGGGAGCGAGTGCCGCATGATGACGAAAGCACAATGCCGCAGCCCACCTGAAAGACTTAACAGGAATCACCAAATGAGTTACAACTAAAGGAGGAACATATGGAACACAAGAACTTACAAACCAGCTCAATCGCTGATGACTCGGCACTCCTCACCGTACGCGAGGCGGCTCGAAAACTGCGGATCAGCAAGTGGAAGCTGTATGATTTAATCAGGTCTCGGCTCCTTGAGACGATCAAGATTGGGCGTCGTCGGCTCATACCTGTTGAAGCGATAGACGCATACATTCAGCGCACATCGCGGGAGTCTATGGCCTGATGGCACGCCGTAACTCTAACGGCGAAGGCACGATTTACCGTCGGAAGGACGGGCGGTATGAAGGTGCCGTCTACCTCCTAACGACAGATGGAACACGAAAGCGGGTGAGCAAATACGGTGCCACCCGCGCCGAGGTACACGCCAAACTCACCGAGGCAAAAGCAAATAGCCAACAAGGCATCCCGATCAAAATAGGTGCCTTGAAGCTGAGTGACTACCTAGATTACTGGCTAGCCGAAATCGTCAAGCCTAACCGGCGACCAGCAACATACGAGCAATGCGAAGCAATAGTTCGCATCTACTTGAAGCCTAGCATTGGCAGCAACCAGATTACAAAAATTTCGGTTCCACTCGTGCAAACCTACCTTAATCAACAAGTAGTAGGCGGGCGTTCGTTGGCTACAGTCCACGCGATCAGAAAGGTACTGAGTTCAGCTCTCACAGCGGCGCAGCGAGAAGAACTCGTGTTGCGTAACGCGGCTCGTTTAGTGCAACTGCCTTCCTATGAATCGGCCGAGGTGAATCCCTGGTCATTCGAAGAGGCCATTCGCTTATTGAACGCCGCACAATCGCATATGTGGTATCTCGCATTTCAGATCCTTCTTCTTTACGGTCTCCGTCGGGGTGAGGTTCTCGGGATGCGATGGCAAGACATCGACTTCGAGAACGGCGTCATTCACGTACGCCAACAGTTACACCGAGTTAATCGAGAACTGCGACAAGATCCCCTTAAAACCAAGGCAAGCCGACGTGACTTACCCATGCTTAGTTGGGCCGAATATGGTTTGAGGAAATTACGAGAGCAGAAAATCAAGTCCGGCACACCTGAGCACGACTTGGTTTTCACTACGGCTGTAGGAACTCCAATTGAGCCACGCAACTTCGTCCGTGCCTTTATGCTCATCTGCCAGCAGAATGGACTACGCCGTATCAAGGTACATGCGTTACGGCATACCGTAGCTACAATGCTGAAGAATCTCGGCGTTTCCCCCCGTGAAGCTCAATTGATCCTTGGTCACTCTAACGTCTCCGTAACCCAGCAGATCTACCAACACGGTGATATGAATACACGGCGAGAGGCGTTAGGGCGTGTTGAGATCGCACTCGCAGACCATTCTGCGTCATCAAAAACTCCCCAGGACAAAAGTTCTGGGGAGTTAGTGTTCGCGGTTGACGGCAGTAGTAGCCGTACATTTAGCCGTCAAGAGTCAATTTTGCGGGCCGCGATTTCATCATTTCAATCTGGAGCCACGACTGGGACTCGAACCCAGGACCCCTTCCTTACCATGAGGATTCAGGGCATCCGAGATGATCGAATAACAGAGGTCAAAAAGGTCATGGAAGTGTGTACAAGACAGTGGATCTTTGGCGTTACTGCCGTCAAGATTGCCGTCAAAATCCACCACTTCTAGGCCGCAGCCGGCACCGCCCTTAGAACCTCGCCACTCAATCCGGCTTCCGCGCCGCCAAATCCTTGACGACTGTCCGCCGCTCACTGATGAAGTCAATGAGGCGTGAGATCACGTCGTTTCCATCAGATAGTTCACCGCTGCTGATCTCGTCCAGGAGCTGCGCCAGCTCCCCCTGAAAGAACCGCAGTTCTTCGAGCCGTGCCGTGACGACAAGCTGTGCGGTTTCCTCGTGTGGCAAATAGTTGGCCTCGACGTGCCGTGCCGTCTCTTTCACTATCCGCCGTAGAACAGCCGGGTCAATAGACCCTGCCACCTCGACAAGAAGGCGCTTTATTCCTGCATGAGCCTGCGGTACGTCCGTCACGTGTCCGTTCCCTTCGGGTGAGCGGCCTTTCTCGACGGAGCATAATTCCAGCCGACTGATATTGCCAGGCTCAACAAATTTCGGCAGGTGACGATACTGCCGCTAAATAGCGACGATCTAAAGCCAGGTCATCACCGTAAGGTAGGTGGTAAGCGCGGTGCCTAAAACGGCGGCAAGAACGAAGTCTTCCAGTGGATGAGAGTTGGCTCGTACGCGGCGAACGTTCACGCCCCCTCGGCGGGCAGGTTTCTGCGGTCCCCATACGAGGGTTGCTATGAAGGGTTGTTTACGCGTTCGTCGAGCCATGAATTTATCTCCTGTATTACTGTTTCTATTATAATTGACTGACCCCTGTTGATCAATACCTTTCACCCCTGTTAGCGATGTGGAATACACACCGCCCCTAAAGCTGCATGAGAGCAGGTATCAGCTCGCCCAAAAGAAAGACGCGAACCATCTCTTGTCGTTCCTCGGGTAGTCGCTTGGCTATCCGTGCAAGCTCCTGCTTGCGGCCAGGATGGATAACGACAAACACCACGTACGGGAAGTAGTCGTCTTCACTCGCACCCGCAGCCTGCCAGTAACCCTCTAGTTTTTCCACAATCCGCTGTGGTCGTTCGGTGGCAAGGTCGGCTTCGAGGAAGTACCCACCACTTCGACGCTGGGCAGGAAAGTCGAGCGACACGAACAGATCGGCTCGTACCGGAGGAACAGAGAGTTCAACGTCCCACCGCTTCACCGTCAGAACACCCGCCCGTTCCGCCCGCCGCAGTGATACGTAGGTATCTGCGATCAGAAGCGCGTGATTACTGACATTGGCACTTGGGCGACTCTCGATATCGAGAAGAACGCGCCCATATCTGCCGAGCTGATAGACGTAGGCGCCGGCGCCCCCTTGGTCGCCGCTATTTCGCCGCCCCACCCGTGCCAGGTAGCCGAGCCGAACCAACCGAGCGAGGACGCGATCCGGCACGCTGTGGGACCGGTCGGCAAATACCAAATCGCTTATGTGGACTGAGGAAAGCTGAGAGAACTGCTCAACCAATCGCACAACCTCAAGGTCGCGGGTGGTGAGTTGCAAGGGTCGGCCCTCCTCGGGTCACCATGCGGTGATAGGTACCGGTGTTCTTCCTGGTCAGCTACCGCGTTGGCGTAGGCGTACGCCCAGGGCTGGCCTACGGGGTTCGCCTACGCCTGCGGTCACTCGTTCCAGGCTCTTCCCCCGAACTTGCGTTTCGCCTTGGCGGTCGGCTTCGGCGTGGAGAGCCGTCGTCTCGAAATATCCGCTTCAACATCCGCGACGGGACGACCATAGTTTTCCCTGGAGGCTTCCAGCGCGAGGGGACCGAAGCCCGTTTCATCTACCGGTGGGAGTGTGACCGCAGTAAGCGGCGAACTGACGCCGGAGTGCGTGGCGAGCTTTGCGATCACTTCAAAGCGACCCAAGTTGATGAGGTCGTCTTCGGTCACAGTGCCACCGAACCCGCGTGCAAGATTCTTGGCCTCGTCGCCAGACGATTGAAACGCAATCTTCGAGCGGGCGTTAGCGTCCGTTGCTTCTTGGAGTTCACGGCCGAGCTGCCCGAGGTATTGATGAGCCACCGTCATTGCGAGCCCGAGCGAACGCGCCTGCGCGAACATGTCGGCGGGTGCAATGGGCAGCGCGAGGAAGTCTTGAAACTCGTCCAGGTACAACATGGTCGGTCGATTTGGGTTGGCGGCACCACCCTGCACCGTGCTCCAGACTGAATTGAGCAGCAAGCTACCGAGTAGCCCGGCCGTGTCTTTGCCTTCGACTCCTCGGCCCAGGTTGACGAGAAGAATCTTCTCCTTACAGATGATGGTCCGCAGATCCACCGTACTCATGCTCTGCCCGATGATGTTCCGCAGTGACCGCCGAGACGTAAGCTGCCACGTCCGATCCATGAGCGGCTTGAAGTAGAACTCTCGCTTCTGCCTCGGCATCCCCTTGATGTCGTCCCACCACGACGCCAGTTCCTCGACCTGTGAAACCCCTCGGATCAACTGATCCGAGAACTCCTGTTGCGCCACGGTCGGTACGGCGAGCGGCTGGATATCCGCGAACGTCAGCTTCTCCGTGCTGCCGGTGCTCATCATGAGCGTGAGCACCAAGTGGTAAAAGCCCTGTCGGACGCGGACGCCCCGCGCGTCCTGCGGGTAAAGGTGGTCGAACAGCCGTTGAATGTCGGCGGCGACCACGTACGGGCTGCCCTGCAAGATGTTGAAGCCCACCGGGTTTTTGGTGTCGGTCACGTCCAGGAGGACGACATCTTGAATGCGCTTTTCTGGCACGCGGGCCAGCGCTTCCGCGAACAAGTCACCCTTGCTTTCAATCAGGATGACGCCTCGCCCGGCTTCCATGTCCTGAGCTATCAGGTTGGCGAGCAGTACGGTTTTTCCGCTGCCCGTTGGCCCGACGACGTGGAGATGTTTAGCCGACTCCACGTAATCGAGCGCGACCAGTCGTTCGGCTCCGGGGAAGTTGGATCGCCCGATCACCCGGCCCTGACGTGGAATTGATCCGGCCGCGACCAAGTGACGTGTCCGCCTCGGCGGAAGTCCGGCAACATGCGGCGTTCCGATCGGCCACGCCAGAAGTGCGGCCAGTTCGGACGCGGCGAGCTGCATAGGAAAGAGCGTTGGCGTTTCGGCCTCGATGACGCGGCGGACCACCTGACTTTGGCGGACAAGCCGTTTCTTGAGTCGGTTGGACGCACCACCAACGCTGGCAAGGCTCGCTCGAACACGTCCTAGTAGCCGCTCGTCCTGGTCGTGATTGCTAGACTTCACGGCGACCCGCAGCAGGCCGAGAAAGTTGGGTTCGCTCAGCTTCGCCCGGCGGTCGGTAATCTCGTCCCATCTTCCGCCACCCTCCATGAGCATCTGAATGCCGCGAACTCGCTGCCGTGGCAATGCCGGTGGACGCTCCCGAAGCGCAGGCGACACCACCCACTGAAGAAGGACGGCTTCACCGCGACCGAGCCCTTGCAGATTGGCCAGGATGCTTGCCGACAGACCTTCGGCGTTCACCGCGCCGAGGCTGCGTCGTGAGTCCGTCTGTCCCAGCTCCACCGCGGCCGTCCAGTGGTCGAGCGGTTCATCCTCGCCCGCCGGCATGACCGTAGAACCCGGTATGAGCGTGCGCAGTTGCGGCACCAGGAAGTCGGCCAGTTCATGCGGTGCACGAAGCCGGTACGTGATGCCGTACTCATCCGCGCGCACCTCGAACACAAGGCTCGACACACCAAGCAGACGCCGCGGCCCGGTCTGGAGCGTACCGCTCACCGAGCGGAGCCATGTCGTGATGACGTCGGCTTCAAGGTCGGCCGGAAAGCTGAGATGAAAGCTCGGTCGTTCGGCGGGCCGCGGTGCCATGTTGATTCCTCCCCCTTACCAACGGGTCATGCGGTAATAGATGAAGCCGAGCACCAGCACAATCGCGGTGGCACTGACGAGGTACGGCACGAGGGGTGAAACCGCCCACCACAGCACCCGAATTGTCAGCGCAGCGAGTAGCAGCGTCAGGAGCAAGCTCCGCGCCTTCTTCACGACGAGCCCCTTCTCGTTGATTCCGCCGACCTAAGCTCCTGGCCGGCGGGGAGTTGGAAGGGGACGTATCAACGACACGTCCCCTTCCGCCTTGGTGGGGTGGCGATGGCCGAAGCTGCCTTCCCCGAAGTGCTGACCTTCTTTGAGGGGTCAGCCTGCGATGCAGAACGTCCTGATCCACTGCGCTCCGCCGCGTCCGTAGCGGACGGCGATTCGGGCGTTCCCGCTCGGCTGCCACTGCCGGGTGCGCCACCAGAAGCGACGGGCTTTCAGGGCCCGCAGCCCGAAGACGAAGAACAGGCCGACCAACAGTTCCGCGGTCTGGTTCATGAAGGCCATTCCCTTCGGTCACGCCGGGAGGAGCGTGGGTTCTGGTGGTCACGGACAACCGATCGCATCTGCCGCATGGCGTCGTTCTTGCGGGCTCGGCGCAGCGCGTAGAGGTCCATCTCGCTCAAGCCCGGCTGCTGCCTGCTGCTCCGTCGCTTCTTCGGCCGCGACGGCGTACAGAGAGCCCGTACGCAAAGGAAGAGGACGACGAGCGAGATGAGCAGTCCCGCTTGGTTGATTCCGGCGTCCATCAGAGGGACCGGCCCCGGCCGAAGTCCCGAATGTCTCTGGCCGTGGTGCGGGCGTACTCCTGGACGATCGGGATAAGCAGGGTGGCAAGGAACTGGTCGGTGCCCGCCAGCTCCTGAGCCAGGCGGCCCACGTCGGTCACGTCCTGCATGGCGTCCTCGGTCAGCCGCTTACGCAGCATGGCCTTCACTTCCTCGTGCCTGCCCGAGGTGACGAGGGCGGCGAGGTTGGTCTCGGCCTTCCTCATCACGGCACGCTCACCACGTGACTGGCGCGGAGCCAGTCCGCCGCGCCGTTCGTCGCTGCCACCAAAGAGCGAGAGTTCGCCACCCATGACCGTCGCCTCCTTCTTGTCTGAGCGGCCCCGGTTAGTTCCGCTCCTTCAAGGTGCGCCGGCCGCGAGTGCGGGTCACTGTCGCTGAGCTGCCACGTTCTCCATGACAGCGCGGTGACAGTGGTACGGCAGGGCATACTCGGACAGATAGGGGCTCGGGCGCAGGGGGTTAGAACGTGGGCTTCCAGGACGACATAGCGGCAAGCCTTGATGGCCTGCGCGAGGGTGACGGCCTCACTCCTCCAGCGCTCGACCATCCGCAGCACCAGATCTTGCGACAGATGCTCGGCACCAACGACCCCTATGAAGGAGTCGAGGTTCTGAGCGATCTTGCCCGCAGGCTCGGTGATGCCAGATACGCACTCGCCATTCGCAACGCCCTTGGTGTCGATGTTCCCCGCCTCAAGAACGCCCAGGCGCGACGGGAAGCAGCTATCGAGCGAGTGCCAGGGCGAACAGCCCTGATCCCGGTGAGTCTCCGCACGCTCTACCGCGACGAAGACAAGGGCATCCGAGAGCTGACGCAGCTCGTCCTGGAGCACGGCGCTAAGCGTGCCGGACTCGGCGTCGAGGAGTCGGACGATCAGGCCGCTGCCGCGGAACCGGATGACTCCGACGACCAACCGTCCGCGCCGGCCGACCCCGAGAACGCGGGCTTCCTTCAGACACTCCGCTCCACCTTGGCCGGAGAGACCAAGCCGACGACGGTTGCCCGTGAGTACGCCAGGGAACTTGCGGTCGCTGCCGTCGTCGTAATCGGTGTCACGGGGGTTGCCGTCCTCGCCGCAACCGGCAGCCTCTCGAAGAAGCCCGACACCACCCCACCGCCGGACAAGGTGGTAAGCGCGACCGTCCCAAGCGGCGTCACCATCAAGGGGTCGGCCGCCTCGAAGTTGGACAACTCTCGGGGCTGGGGGCCGGAGCGGAAGAAGACGTACACCTGGAAGCACCCGGCCTCGTTCCCGGTGTTCAACAGCATCACAGACAACCCGTATTGGGGGGATGAGCGCAACTTCCTCCAGTGCAAGGACACCGCCAAGAATGGTCAGTCCTGGGGTGACGAGCTGGTGGCGAAGGACGGCCATACCTACGAGTGCTCGCTCTACATCGGAAATGACGTCGCTCCCAACCTGGATGCGAACGTGGCGGGCAAGCTCCAGAACGCACGGGTACGTCTCTCGCTCCCGAATGAACGCACGCTCAACCCTGGGTTCACCGGCGTTCTGTCCGCCGACAATGCGCAACAGGTCTGGGACTCCTGCAACTTCGTCGCGGCCCGGCCGGTAACGCTGCTTTACGTCCGGGGCTCCGCCCGGCTGCACACCAACGGCACCCCGAAGGAAGGGGTGTCGCTCCCTGGTACGGAAGACACCGTCATTCATGACAACGGTGCGCTTCTCGGTGATGCCGGAGACGGGATTGTCGGGCAGAACGCGGGCTATCTGTCGTTCCAAATGTCGGTGGTGCTCGGCTAGAAGCCCGGTAAATGAATTGCTTATGCTTGCATTATTTGCGAAATCCTTCATAATACCCCTCGGCTAAACGCCAAGAGGATCTATTAAGGGGAATCGCATGACCAAGCCCGATCCATTCGCGGAATTCGTGACAGCTCGAAAGGGCTCCGGTCAACTGACCGAGTTCCTTCCGCGCGCCGACGCGACCGAGCTGGTCCGCACGTTTCTGGCAGGACGGGTGACGACCAATGAACTGGTCGGCCTCACCCTCCAGCCGCGCAGCGGCAACCACCCCTCCGCCGAAACCGGCGTCGCCGGAGTCCGTGAAGTCGCGGACGACTTCCGGCGGAAGGGCTGGACGCAGCTCGCTGACCAACTCGACACCTTCGCCACCGAAGGTGAAGCCATCCTCAACACCTGACCGCACCTCCCCGAGGAACGGTCGCATCACCACCCCGCACCACAACGAAGAACACCCCGTGTCCGTTGTGGACGCGGGGTGTTCTTCGTTTCTGGGGGTGAACTAATTCACTGCCACTCGCCCGGCTCCGCCGTGGCGTAATCGGCAACCGTTCGCCGGTAGCGCTGGTGACCCGTGTCTCGGGCGTGTTCGGCAATCCACTGGACGACCTTGGACGTCTCGTCCTTGTCTCCCGACTGCGCTCCGCAATCCTCTTCGTCACCAGAGACACACTCGGCGGCGTACGTCGTCTCGCCAAGGGGGTCGGGCTGGATCTCGTAGTTCCGAAATCGAAACTTCCGCGTGGTACCCATCTTCACTCCTGCGTCAGGGAGATACGGGGACTCCTGATGCCGCTACAGGCGTTCAAGCCCGACGATTACTCGTTGCAGCAGTGCGCGATCTGGTGGCGGCCGTCCTTCGCCGCCCGCCGGCCTCGGCGTAGAACGGGACGACTTACGGCGCTGCGGAAGGCCCTTGGGAGTGACCGGGTGCACGGGCAGTTCCGCCCACACCACCTTGCCGCCGCGGGACGGGTAGGTGCCCCACTTCAAAGCGAGCGCGTCGATGAGGGTAAGACCGCGCCCGCTTTCGTCGTCGTCGGCCGCGTCGGTGAGCACCGGCTCGTTGGGCTCGCAGTCCCATACCTCGATGACGATGGACGCTTCGAGGCCGACCAGGCGCACGTTGATGAGGCTGAGCTTCGACAGTGCAGTCCACTTCGGGTTGGGGTCGGTCACCCCGGTCGCTTTGACGGCGTTGGTTACCAGCTCGGAGACGACGAGCTTGGCGTCATCAACGATGCGACCCGCGCCCCACTTGGTCAGCGTTATGACGATGAAGTTGCGAGATGCGTTGACGGCCGTGAGCGTCGCGGCCAAGTCGAGCTGATCCACGAACCGGGGTCGGGACATGGCACTACCCCTCTTGTGAAGTCTTCGCCGGGTGATGCTCGTTGAGCGCGTGCACCGTGGCGTCGTGGTCGAACAAGAGGCGTTCGACCATCGAGCCCTGCAACACGTTGTGAGGGGAGAAGTGCCGGAAGGACGGCACGATCACGTCGTGCACCTCTGTCTTGTCTAGCTCCTGGCACATCTCGTTGAACTCTTCGATCGAGCCGTTCACGACTTCCTGGTACATCGTGACGAGTTGAAATCCCCGTTCCTCAGCGAACGCTCTCATGCGGAGTTCCAAGGCGAAGACTTTCTCTTCCGTCACGTCACAGAAGATGCGCATGTACCCGTAGGCGGGAGGCTTCATCGCTGCTGCCCCTGTATTACCCACAGCCGCGCGCCCGTCTCCTGTTCAATGTGCTGACGCATTGCGTCTTGAAGACCGGGAAGTCGCGCGAAGTGCCAGAGCGAAGGAACAATGACGTTCTTCACGTCGGTGCGCTTGATGGCGTCGAGCATCGCGTGAAACGCGGATTCATTCGCGCCCATACGCTCGGTGAAAACCTGATCGAGCGTGAAGCCTTCTCGCTCAGCGTAGGTTGCCAACTCCCGCCGTACGCGGGTGCTTTCGTCGCCTTCTTCCTCCGTGGCCGCTAAGCGCATGTAGCCGTAAATCACGGGTCGCATCCGTCCTCCTGGGGGCTGGAGTCCGGATCGGCAGCGGGCTCGTACGTCCAGCGCCACCGATCCGGCGCTCACCCAGAGAAGCCCGCTGACCTGCGAAAACCCACAGCAGAAGGGGTGCACGACTGCCGCATTGTTGCCGCATCACCCCAACTGGCCTGCACAGATGGCAACTCACTGGCTATCGTGAGTGTTCGCCCCTACCCCCGGAGGGATGAGCGATGGCGGCGAAGCGGGTACGGCTAGCCCAACGGCGAAAGGCTATGGGCTTTAGCCAAGAGCGACTTGCCGAACACATGAGCGTCGAGCGCTCTACGGTCGGCCGCTGGGAGAGTGCAGAAACCGAGCCTCAACCGTGGCTCCGACCGAAGTTAGCACGCGCGCTTCAAGTATCGGATGACGAGCTGCAAGCACTTCTCGATGACGTGACGGTCATTCAAGCGCAGCCGAGCGAACGCATGAACTACGTACTTCAAAACCCTGGCTCGGCGGACATGGTCGCCGTCGCCTATCTCCATGAGCGGCTGCGTCAGCTTGACGAGTCCTACGACCACACGTCCTCGACGGCGATCTTGGGGCCAGCGGGTCACGTCCACGGGCAGGTGAAGTTCCTGCGAGAGCACGCGACGAACCCGCGTGTGCGTCGAGCGCTCTACGAAGTGGAAGCCGACTCGGCAACGCTCATGAGTCAACTGGTGTGGGACGTCAGCCAGAGACGCGACCACCAAGCACCCCTTACCTATCTCGATGAAGCGGTGGATGCAGCGCGGCACGTCCGCGATCCATCAGTGGAGTCGTACGCCGTGCTCCGCAAGAGCTTCATCGCGCTGTACGGCGAGAAGGACGCTGGCAAGGGACGACAGCTCGCCCAGCAGGCGGCCGAAGTTGCCCAACTCGTCAGTCCGTCGCTCGCTGGGTTGAGCCTGCTTCACGTAGCCGAGGGGTACGCGATGGCCGGTGAACTCAACGGATGCGAGGACGCCTTGAAGAAGGCGGAAGCTCAGTTCGACCGCGTGACCGCCGACGACGTGTCGGCCCCGTACTACACGGTGAACGAGTTCAACCGGCTGGCAGGCTCCTGTTACTTGTTCCTCGGTCTGCCTGAGCGAGCGGAGCCGATCCTCCGTATGACCACGCGTGCGCTGGCCGCCAAGAAGAAAAGTCAGGCCATCGCGCTCGGCAACCTGACGCTTGCGTTCATCCGTCAAGGGAAGCTGGATGAAGCGGCGGACACCATGCACCGCACCATTGATGCGGTGGAGCTGACGCGCGGCGGCGGCGGCCTTAACCTGGCGTTCTCGGCAGGGCGTGAGCTGCGGCCGTGGCGCGGCGAAACGTGGGCGCAGGACATCAACGACCGGCTGCTTGCCTTGATGGCAGCAATCTAGAACGGGTACGACGTGACCGACATCGACCAGGCCAAGCAGGCGGTACGCGAGAAGGCATGGCGTCGCCTCATCGACGGCGGCGGCGCTCCCGAGGACTCGTACGGCAAGATTCCCGGCTTCCACGGCAACGAGCGCACGGCGGAACGTCTGGCCGAACTGGACGTGTGGCAGCGGGCAACCACCATCAAGGCCAACCCGGATTGGGCGCAGCTTCCTGTACGTGTCCGCGCGCTGGAGGACGGCAAGTTTCTCTACGTCGCTGTGCCGAAGATGGCCAGCCTCGAACCGTTCCTCGCCCTCGACCCCGAAGCGCTGACGGTCTCCCCGCAGGAGGCGGCGCAGAAGAAGGGCGCGGCTCAGTACGGCCGCCGGCTCGGGGTTGAGTCCATGCGACCTATCGACGTGGTGGTGTGCGGCAGTGTCGCCGTGAACCGCTCGGGAGCCCGTATCGGCAAGGGTGCCGGGTACTCCGACCTTGAGGTTGCGCTGTTGATCGAGGCGGGCCTTGTGACCGAGGAGACGGTGATCGTCGCCCCCGTTCACGCGCTGCAAGTGGTCGAGGATGACATCCCCGAGACGGAGCACGATTTCAGCGTGGACTACATCGTCACCCCTGACGAGGTGATCCGCTGCGCTCAACCGCGCCGACCGCGCGGGGTGGTGTGGGAAGACCTAACACCCGACAAGATCGCGGCGATTCCGGCGCTGGCAGCGCGGGCCAAGCAGGAGTAGCCGTAGCCGTCCCTGGGGGTCACTAGGCGGCTAGACTAGTCCTCGGAGCCACCCGCACACGACGCGTCGGGTAGCCCCGTGACCAGCCGAAACGCACGAAACGCATCCGTCAGTTTGGGTATAGTCCACAGCGCATTGAGCCCGCTGGGGTTGGGGAGCACCCAGACCGCGGTGTCGCCGATGCTCTGCTCCTGCCGTCCGATCGACGCCGTCCGCCGGCCGAAGGCGGTGCGGTACGCGCCGATGCCGAGCACCGCCAGCGTGCGCGGCCGCAGCCGCAGCACCCGCTCGGTGAGCGCGGCGCCGCCGGTGCGCAGTTCCTCGGCGGTCAGCTCGTCGGCCTTGGCGGTGGCGCGCGGGGCGACGTTGGTGATGCCGAGGCCCAGGTCGAGGAGCTGGCGCTGCTCGTCCGGGCGGAACTGCCGGGGCGTGAAGCCGGAGCGGTGCAGCGCGGGCCAGAACCTATTGCCCGGGCGGGCGAAGTGGTGGCCGGTGGCGCCGGACCACAGCCCGGGGTTGATGCCGCAGAACAGCACGCGCAGGCCGGGGGCGATGACGTCCTCGATGGTGGTGTCGCGGGCGGCGAGCAGTTGTTCGGCGGTCGGCTTGAACACCGGGGCCGCTGCGGGGCCCGTGGTCGGCTTCTCGGTCACGGGTCCAGTCTGCCGCCCCGGACCCCGACCCCGCCCCGGACCCCGACCC
>JOHN01000083.1 GCA_000719695.1 Streptomyces sp. NRRL F-6131 | reverse complement strand
GGAGTTGGGGGAATGGTGGCGGGGTGGGTTGATCGCCCGGGGGTGGGGTGGTGCGGGGGTTGGGTTCGGGGTGTCGAAAGGGATCTTGGCGATCGGGCGGAGTGGCCCGTTTCCCGGCCTACGCTGACGGCGCGTCCGGCGGGCACGGTGGGTGCCCGCCCGTGTGCGGAGCGTGCGACGGAGAGCTGGGGAGGCCGAGATGGTTGAGGTTCGGGGTGGCGGCGAGAGCGGTGACGTGAGGCCGCAGTTGGACGAGGACCTGTCGGAGGTGTCGGACTTCCTGCGGGCGATCGGCCGCCAGATCAAGCTCCTGCGGGAGCAGGCCGGGATGACGCAGAAGGAGTTCGCCAAGGAGGTCGGCTACACCGAGAGCCTGATCGGTGCGGTGGAGCAGGGGAAGCGGACGCCGCAGCGGGAGCTGCTGGAGGCGTCGGAGCGGGTGTTGGACGCGCGGGGGCTGTTGATCGCCACTGCGGGCGACATCGAGAAGGCGAAGGCCAAGGCGCGGGTGCGGCACCCGGAGTGGTTCCGGAGCTACGCCAGCCTGGAGGCCGCAGCCCTCGAACACCACGACTGGAGTGCCTATCTGGTGCCAGGGCTTCTTCAGACCGAAGAGTACGCCCGGGCCCTCTTCCGGATGCGACAGCCGTTGTTGGCGGAGGAGACGATCGAGATTCGGGTGGCGGCACGGATGGCGCGGCAGGAGGTCCTCACCCGGTGGCCCCGCGCCGTTTTCAGCTGGGTGATCGACGAGAGTGTGCTGAACCGGCGGCTCGGGGGCCCTGAGGTGCACAGGAGGCAGCTCGGACGGCTCCTCGAGATCGGGGACACCCGGGGTATGACACTTCAGATCATGCCGATGGATCGCTCCGAGAACGCGAGCGTGGAGGGTTCGTTCATCCTGATCACGCCCAAGGGGCGCCCGCAGACCGGCTATTTGGAGGTCCAGATGAACGGTAGGCTCATTACCGATGCGGAGGAGGTCCGGTTCCTGAACGTGCGGTACGGCACCCTCAGAGCGCAGGCGTATTCTCCGCAGGAGTCCCTGTCCTTGATCGAGAAGATGCTGGGAGAGCGATGAGCGGCGATCTGGTGTGGTTCAAGAGCAGCTACAGCGGCAACGAGGGCGGCGCTTGCGTCGAGGTCGCCGAGTCGGCCGAGTGGGTGCTGGTGCGTGACTCCAAGGACAAGGCCGGGCCCCGTCTCACCTTTTCACCGGCCGCCTGGGAGGCGTTCGTCGAGTTCGCGCAGTCAGCGCGATGAGCGGCGAACTGATGTGGTTCAAGAGCAGTTACAGCGGCAACGAGGGCGGGGACTGCGTCGAGGTCGCCGAGGCGGCGGAGTCGGTGCTCGTACGTGACTCCAAGGACAAGTCCGGTCCCCAGCTCGCCTTTTCCTCGGCCGCCTGGCAGTCCTTCGTCGAGTTCGCACAGTCGGTCTGACAGGGCGGTGCGGCCGCCCGCCCTTCGGCGGACGGCCGCACCGTTGCGCGCCTACCGACCTGCGAGGGTGTGGACGAAGCGGGCGGCGTCGATGGTGCCGAGGCCGCTGGCGAGGTCGTAGCCCTTGGTGGCCTGGTAGCCGGTGACGGTGTCCCACGAGTTGTCGCCGGTGGTCACGTCGGTGATGCCGCTCCACTTGCTCGGGAGCAGGTTCATGCCGTAGAGCCGCCAGTTGAGCTGGCCGAGGCGGTGACCGGCGAGCTGGTCGGCGAGGGCGACGACGCCGGAGAAGATCGGCGCCGCCTCGCTGGTGCCGCCGGTGAGGTGCCAGCCGGCCCGGGCGGGGTCGTAGGACTCGTAGGTCCAGGCGCCGCCGTCGACGGCCGCGCTCATGCTGATGTCGGGCGTGCCGCGGTGGTTGCCGGTGATCTTGGCGACGCCGGTCTGGTACAGCGGACGGTCGAAGACGCCGGACACCCCGCCGCCGCCCGCGCCGTACTCGTCGTGCCAGACCTTGTCGGGAGCGGTGCGCTTCCCGGCGTCGTCCAGGGTCATCTGGGTGCCGCCGATGGAGGTGACCAACGGGTCCGAGGACGGCCAGGAGTTGACCTTGTACGGGTAGAGGTCGGTGCCGTTCTCCTGGGCGTCGGTGGCGCCCGCGTCGCCGGAGGAGGCGAGCACGGTGACGTCGTGCGCGGCGGCCTCCTTGAAGGCGTAGCGCAGGTCGGTGAGCGAGCGGAAGTCGCCCTTGTCGAAGCCGGGGAAGGTGTTCTCGGTGGCGCCGAAGCTCTGCGAGATGACGTCGGCGCGGCCGGAGCGGATGAGGGCCTGTTCGGCGTCCATCATCTCGGGCAGGCCGACGGTGCCCTCGGTCTCGGCGACACCGGTCTCGACCAGGATGATGTGGGCGTCCGGGGCGACGGCGTGCGCGTACTCGACGTCCAGGGTGGCCTCGCCCGCCCAGCCGGTGTGGTCGGGGTTGGTGGGGTCGAAGGGCGGGACGTTGCCCCACTTGACGACCTCGACCTGGGTGTCCGGGATGCCCCACTGCTTGTCGAAGACCTCCAGGTCGTGCTGGATGGTCGGCGAGCCGAAGGAGTCGACGATGACGATGGTGCGGCCCTTGCCGGTGACGCCCTCCTGGTAGAGGGAGTTCAGGTTGTAGGCCTCGCGGTACTGGAGCGGCGAGTAACAGTGGATGCCGAGCTCGCTGACGCACTGTGAGGTGGACAGCGGGGCGGTCCGTCCGGCGGCGTTGACGTGTCCGGCGGAGGCGGGCCGGACGTGGACGCGGGCGGCGCTCGGTGCGCCCGCGGCGGTCGCGGCGGAGGTGGTGCTGCCCGAGGCGACGGTGCCGGTGCCGGTGGAGACGGTGCCGGCCGTGAGGGCGGTGGCCCCGACGGCGAGCAGGGCCAGGGCGCGGCGGAGGGTGCGGGGGCTGCCCATGGGACTCCTAGGGACGCTGGGCCCGGCCGGGTTCGGTCGGGTCGGTCCGGCCATCCCATCGACTGCCGCATGATCATGCCATAGTCATTTCATACTGTCGGCATGGTCGTCTCCGGCTACCGAAAAAGGTCAAGACCGTCCCAGGTGAAGGTAACCCACCACCAGGGACGGTCTTCTGACGTACCGTCAGGAAAGGTCCGCGTGTCAGCGCGCTCCGCCGTTGACGTACAGCGTCTGGCCGCTGACGTAGGAGGCGTCCTCGCTCGCCAGGAAGGCGACCACCGAGGCGATCTCCTCCGGCTGCCCGACCCGGCGCAGCGGCGTGCGGGCGGCGACCTCGGTCTGGTGGTCCTCGGCCGTGGAGCCGACCCGCTCGGCGGTCGCGGCGGTCATCGGGGTGGCGATGTAGCCGGGGGCGACGGCGTTCACGTTGATGTTGAACGGGCCGAGCTCGATCGCCAGCGTCGCCGTCAGGCCCTGGATGCCGGCCTTGGCGGCGGCGTAGTTGGCCTGGCCGCGGTTGCCGAGCGCCGAGCGCGAGCTGAGCGAGACGATCTTGCCCCACTTCTGCGCGACCATGTACTTCTGCGCCACGTGACTGCAGTTGTAGGCGCTGGTCAGGTTGACCGTCAGCACCGCGTCCCAGTCGGCCTTGGGCATCTTGAAGAACAGGTTGTCCCGGGTGATCCCGGCGTTGTTGATCAGGATGTGCAGGCCGCCGAGGTCCGCGGCGATCTGGGCGAACACCGTCTCCACGGCGTCGTAGTCGGCCACGTCGCAGCCGTACGCCCGCGCCGTGCCGCCCTTGGCGGTGATCGCCTCGGCGGTGCCGGCCGCCCGCTCGGCCGAGAGGTCGACGACGGCCACCGCCGCGCCCTCCTCGGCCAGCAGGCGCGCCGTCGCCGCGCCGATGCCCTGCGCGCCGCCGGTGACGACGGCGACCTTGCCCGCGAATCGGGTCATGCTGCTGCTCTCCTCAGGAGGTGGGAGTCCGGCTGTCAGCTGTTATCTGTTATCTGAAATCTGTCAGTTGTCAGTTGTCAGCCGTCAGGCGGACTCCACCAGCACCGCCGTGCCCTGGCCGACGCCCACGCACATGGTGGCGAGGCCGCGGCGGCCGCCGGTGCGGCGCATCCGGTGCAGCAGGGTGGTGAGGATCCGGGCGCCGGAGCCGCCGAGCGGGTGGCCGAGCGCGATCGCGCCGCCGGTCGGGTTGACCAGCTCGGGGTCGATCCCCAACGCGTCGACGGAGGCCAGCGCCTGGGCCGCGAAAGCCTCGTTCAGCTCGGCCTCGGCGATGCCGTCCAGCGACCAGCCGACCCGGGCGAGCGCCTTGCGGGTGGCCGGCACCGGCCCGATGCCCATCACGTCGGGGTGCACGCCGGCCGAGGCGCCGGCCACGTACCGGCCGAGCGGCTCCAGCCCGAACTCGTGCAGCGCCTCCTCGCTGACCAGAACGAGCCCGGCCGCGCCGTCGTTCATCGGCGAGGCGTTGCCCGCCGTCACCGTGCCGTCGGGGCGGAAGGCGGGCTTGAGCCGGGCGAGCTTCTCCAGGCTGGTGTCCTCGCGGATCGACTCGTCCTGGTCGACGGTCACCCCGTCGGCCCGCTCGACCGCGACCAGCTCGGCGTCGAAGTGGCCGTCCTTGCGCGCGGCGGCGGCCCGCTGGTGGCTGCGGAGCGCGAAGGCGTCCTGGCGCTCCCGGGTGATGCCGTACCGGCCGGCCACCTCCTCGGCGGTCTCGCCCATGGAGAGCACGCCGTGCAGCTCGGCCATCCGCGGGTTGGTGAGCCGCCAGCCGAGCCGGGTGTCGAAGGTCTCGATCCGGTGCGGCAGCGCCTCGTCGGGGCGGGGGAGGACGAAGGGGGCGCGGGTCATCGACTCGCAGCCGCCAGCCAGCACCACGTCCGCCTCGCCGGAGCCGATCGCCCGGGCGGCCATGGTGACCGCCTCCAGGCCGGAGGCGCAGAGCCGGTTGACGGTGGCGCCGGGGACGCTGTCGGGCAGTCCGGCGAGCAGGACGGCCATCCGGGCCGCGTTGCGGTTGTCCTCGCCGGCCTGGTTGGCGGCGCCCCAGTAGACGTCGTCGATCCGGGCCGGGTCGAGGGCGGGCAGGTCGGCGAGCAGGGCGCGCAGCACGGTGGCCGAGAGGTCGTCCGGGCGGACCGTGGCGAGCGCTCCGCGCAGCCGGCCGATGGGTGTGCGGCGGGCTGCGGCGAAGTAGACAGGGCGCACGACGGCGGATCTCCTTCTGGGAGGGGGTGAGGGTGGGGCGCTCTTGTGGAGCTCAGAAGGCGTTGACGCCGGTGAGCGCGCGTCCGATGAGCAGTTGGTGGATCTGGCTGGTGCCCTCGTAGAGGGTCATCACCCGCGCGTCGCGCAGGTACTTGCCGACGGGGTACTCGTCGATGAAGCCGTAGCCGCCGAAGACCTGGAGCGCGTTGTTGGCGGCGCGCACGGCGGCCTCGCTCGCGAACAGTTTGGCGACGGAGGACTCGGTGGCGAACGGCAGGCCGCGCTCGATGTGGTCGGCGACCTTCCAGGTGAGCAGCCGGGCGGCCTCGACGTCCACGGCGATCCCGGCGAGCAGCTGCTGCACCAGCTGGTGCGAGGCGATCGGGGTGCCGAACTGCTCCCGCTCGCCGGCGTACCGGACGGCGGCATCCAGGCAGGCGCGGGCGATGCCGACGCATCCGGCGGCGACCGACATCCGGCCCTTGGCCAGGGCGGCCATGGCGACGGTGAAGCCCTTGCCGAGTTCGCCGAGCCGGGCGCTGTCGGGTACCCGGACGCCGTCGAAGGAGAGTTCGGCGGTCGCCTGGCCGCGCAGGCCGAGCTTGCCGTGGATCTCGGTGCGGGTGAAGCCGGGCAGGTCGGTGGGGACGAGGAAAGCGGTGATGCCGCGGTGTCCCGCTTCGCCGGTGCGGGCGAAGACGAGGGCGATGTCGGCCCAGGTGCCGTTGGTGATGAAGGTCTTGGTGCCGCTGAGCCGCCAGTGGTCGTCGCCGTCGCGGACGGCGCGGGTGGTGAGGTTGGCGGCGTCGGAGCCGGTGCCGGGTTCGGTGAGGGCGAAGCAGCCGAGGGCCTCGCCGGAGGTGAGCCGGGGCAGCCAGTGCCGTTTCTGTTCCTCGGTGCCGAAGGCGTTGACCGACTTGGCGACGAGTCCGAGCGAGACGGAGACGATGCCGCGCACGGCGGAGTCGCCCCGGCCGAGTTCCTCCAGGACGAGGCAGTAGGCGAGGTGGTCGCCGCCGCTGCCGCCGTACTCCTCGGGGATGGTGAGCCCGAGGAAGCCGAGCTTGCCGAGTCTGCCGATGATCGCGCGGTCCACCGATTCGGCGCGGTCCCACGCGGTGGCGTGCGGGACGATCTCGCGGTCGGTGAAGGAGGCCGCGAGTTCGCGGACGGCGGCCTGTTCCTCGGAGAGCTCCAGATCCATGGCGACCAATCCCGGTTAAACTAGCGCTGCAAGTTTTACGGTGGGACTGTAGCCCCGGCCGGGGCCTCCTGGGAAGGGGGACCTGTCAGAATCGGCCCGGCCCCGCACCGAGCCCACCCGTCCGGACGCACCCGCCCGTCCGGACGCCCCACCCACGCGACCCGACGCACCACCCGCGCGACCCGACCCGCCCACCCGACCGAACCCGTCCACCGGAGGAGCCGCGCCGATGCCCCGCCCGCGCACCCCCCTGCTCAACCGCGAGCGCATCGTCGCCGCCGCCCTGCGGCTGGTCGACGAGGAGGGCCTGGCCGCGCTCTCCACCCGCCGCCTGGCCGGCGAGCTCTCGGTGAGCGGGCCGTCCCTCTACAACCACTTCGCCACCAAGGACGAACTGCTGGACGCGGTGGTGGACGGGGTGATCGGGGAAGTCGACCTGTCGATGTTCACCACCGGCACGCCCTGGCCGGAGGCGCTGCGCGACTGGGCCCGCTCCTACCGCGCCGCGCTCGCCGCCCACCCCCACATCGTCCCGGTGCTGGCCCAGGGCCCCGGACGCCGGCCGAACGCGCTGCGGCTGGCCGACGCCGTCTTCGGCTGCCTGGTCGAGGCGGGCTGGCCGCGCGGGCAGGCGACCAGGATCGGCGCGCTGATGCGGTACTTCGTCACCGGTTCGGCCCTGGCCTCCTTCGCGGCCGGCTTCCCGGAGGACGCCGGACTGTACGACGCGGCCGACTACCCGCACCTCGGCGAGGCGCACCGGCTGGCCGAGCACCGCGCGGCCGTCGACGAGGGCGCCTTCGAGACGGGGTTGGAGGCGCTCCTCGACGGACTGGCGCTGCGCTTCGAACGGCTGGAGCAGGCCGGTCACCGCGGCGGGCAGGGTGATCACCAGGGCTCGCGGACCACGAACGCCGGGCGCGCCGCGGGGTCCACCGGGTCGTAGTACCGGTGGTAGACGGGCGTCAGCCCTCCGGAGACCGGCGGCACGATCCAGCTCCAGTCGGCGGGCGTCGGCCGGCCCAGTCGCTTCTCCTGCGCGACGTGCTTGAGGAACCGCTCGGACTCGGTGTGGTGGTCGGCCACCGTCACCCCGGCCTCCTGGAACGAGTGCAGCACGGCGATGTTCAGCTCCACCAGCGCGCGGTCCCGCCAGAGCGTGCGGTCGCTGGAGGTGTCCAGGCCGAGCCGTTCGGCGACGGGGGTCAGCATGGCGTAGCGGTCGGCGTCGGCCAGGTTGCGGGCGCCGATCTCGGTGCCCATGTACCAGCCGTTGAACGGCGCGGTCGGGTAGCGGACGCCGCCGATCTCCAGGGTCATGTCGCTGATCGCCGGCACCGCGTACCAGCGCAGGCCGAGGTCGGCGAACCACGGGTGCTCGGGGTGGGAGAGCCGGACCTCCAGCGTGGTGTCCTCCGGCAGCTCGTACCACTCGGGCCGCTCGCCGGGCCGCTCCTGGACGAGCAGCGGCAGCACCTCGAACGGCTCCTCGCCGCACTTCCAGCCGAGGTCGCGGGCCCGGGCGGCGAGCTGCGCGCCGGCCGGGTCGCCGATCCAGCGGCCGTCGGGGCCGGGGTGCCCGGCGTAGCGGACGAGCTGCTGGTTGACGATCCGGGCGGCCGGACGGCCGGGCCGGTCGGGGGCGAACACCGACACCACCGGACGGATCCGCCCGCCGTTGGTGGCGGTGCGCAGGTGGTTGAAGCACTCGGCGGCGATGTCGTCGGCGGAGGAGAGGTGGCGCAGGTCGCGCACCACCAGGCTGCGCCAGTAGAGCCGGCCGATGCAGCGGGCGGCGTTGCGCCAGGCGAGCTTGGCGCCGTAGGCGAGTTCGGCGGGGGTGTGCTCGTAGGTGCCGGTGCGGTCGATCTCGTCGAGGACGGCGCGGATGCGGGCGGCTGCGTCGCCGGCGGCGGGCTGTTCGTGGTGGAACTGCCGGACGAAGTCGGCGGCCTGCCGGGGGTCGGTGAACTCCTCGTCGGGGGCCGGTTCCGAGGTGCTGGGAACGGCGCCGGGCGGCTCCTCCGGCACCAGGTGGCCGTGGACGTGGCCGTGCGAATAGGGACAGGCGCCGACGGGTGCGGTGGCGCCGGCGGTGGCGCGGCGCGGACCGCGGTCGGTGCGGTCGCCGCGCGTGCTGCGGGTGCGTAGCCGGTCGAAGATCAAGGACATCCCTCCTGCCGGACAGGAAACCGGAGGTGCCCGCCCGGCCGCAGGGAGTGAACGATTCGGCCCCCGACCCCGGCGTTGTCGCGCTAGGGTGCGGGGGCCGAGGGCCGTGAACGGGGTTCTCAGCCCATGTCCTCCAGGCGGACGCCCTTGGTCTCCTTCATGAACTTCGCCACGAAGACGATCGACAGGGCCGCGAAGACCGCGTACGCGAGGTAGGTCGCGGAGAGGTTCCAGCGCGAGAGCGCCGGGAACGAGACGGTGATCGCCCAGTTGGCGATCCACTGCGCGGAGGCGGCCACCGAGAGCGCGGCGGCGCGGATCCGGTTGGGGAACATCTCGCCGAGCATCACCCAGACCACCACGCCCCAGGAGAGCGCGAAGAACAGCACGAAGGCGTTGGCGGCGATCAGCGCGACGGTGCCCTGGAGGTCGGGCAGGGTGACCTCGTCGCCGCTGCCGGTGGCGGAGGAGAACGCCCAGGCGCAGGCGCCCAGTGCGACGGCCATGCCGGCCGAGCCGATCAGTGCGAGCGGCTTGCGGCCGATCCGGTCGACCAGCAGGATCGCGACCGCGGTGCCGAGGATGTTGATGACCGAGCCGATGAAGCTGATCAGCAGCGAGTTGGACTGGTCGATGCCGACGGACTGCCAGAGGATCGACGAGTAGTAGAAGATCACGTTGATGCCGACCAGCTGCTGGAAGACCGACAGGCCGATGCCGACCCAGACGATCGGCAGCAGGCCGAAGGAGCCGCCGAGCAGGTCGCGGAAGCGCGGCCGGTGGTCGGAGTCGATCAGGCCCTGGATCTCGGCGATCCGGGCGTCGGTGTCGGCGTGCTCGCCCTCGACGTCGGCGAGCACGGTGCGGGCCTCGTCGAGCCGGCCGGCCGCGATGAGGAAGCGCGGCGACTCGGGGATGGTCGAGGCGAGCACGAAGTAGACCACGGCCGGGACGACGCAGATGCCGAGCATCCACTGCCAGGCCTCCAGGCCGAGCAGCCCGCCGCGGGTGTCGCCGCCGGCGGCGTCCGCCAGCAGCCAGTTGACCAGCTGCGAGATGGCGATGCCGAGCACGATGGCCGCCTGCTGGAAGGAGGCCAGCCGGCCGCGGTACTGGGTGGGCGCCACCTCCGCGATGTAGGTCGGGGCGATCACCGAGGCGATGCCGATGGCCGCGCCGCCGAGGACGCGCCAGAAGGCGAGGTCCCAGGCGGAGAACGGCAGCATCGAGCCGACCGCGCTGACGGCGAAGAGCAGCGCCCCGGCCTTCATCACGGTGATCCGGCCGTAGTGGTCGGCGAACCGGCCGGCCAGCGCGGCGCCGACCGCCGAGCCCAGCAGGGCGGAGGAGACGATCAGACCGGTCACGCCGTCGCCGACGCCGAACTTCTCCTGGATGCCGGAGACGGCGCCGTTGATCACCGAGCTGTCGTAGCCGAACAGGAAGCCGCCGAGGGCCGCGGCGGCGGTGATGAAGACGACGAAGCCGAGCCGGCCGGACGGTGCCGGCCCGGTCTCCGCCCCCGAGGGCCCCGCGGACTTCTGGGTGACGCTCACGATCTTGACTCCTGACACTCAACGCTGAGCTTGGTAGCCGAGATCGTAACCCCTCAATGTTCAAGTGTTGTACGCGGGATGCCCCTCGAGTGACTCTTCAGATTCGTAAGGTGAACAATCAAATATCCACCCCGAACTGGCCGCCCGCCTCAGGCCGGTTGCGCCAGCGACAGCCCGAACCGGCCCTGGTCGTCCGTCCACCAGGCCGAGAGCCGCAGGTCGGCCGCGGCCAGCTCCTCGGCCACCCGCTCCCGGCGGAACTTCGCCGACACCTCGGTGCGCAGCTCCTCGCCCGCCGCGAAGTGCACCGGCAGGTCCAGTGCCGGGATCTTCACGGTCTGCTCGGTGAGCGAGCGCAGCCGCATCTCGATCCACTCCTGCTCGGCGTCCCAGAGCGCCACGTGCGCGAACGTCGCCGGGTCGAAGTCGGCGGCCAGCTCGCGGTTCAGCACGTTGAGCACGTTCCGGTTGAACTCCGCGGTCACCCCCGCCGCGTCGTCGTACGCCGCCACCAGCACGGCCGGGTCCTTGACCAGGTCGGTGCCGAGCAGCAGGAAGTCGCCCGGGTCGAGCGCGGCCCGCAGCCCGCGCAGGAAGTCGGCCCGCTCGGGCGGCAGCAGGTTGCCGAGGGTGCCGCCGAGGAAGGCGACCAGCCGGGGGCCGCCGGCCGGCGGCAGGTCGAGCCGGGCGGTGAAGTCGGCCAGCACGCCGTGCACCGCCAGCCCCGGGTACTCCTCGGCGAGCGCCTCGCCGGCCGCCGTCAGCGCGCTCTCGCTGACGTCCACCGGCACGTACGTCTCCAGCGTGCCCAGGTCGCGCAGCGCGTCCAGGAGCAGCCGGGTCTTCTCGGATGAGCCCGAGCCGAGCTCGACCAGGGTGCGGGCCCGGGTGGCGGCGGCGATCTCGCCGGCCCGGGCGGTCAGGATGGCCCGCTCGGCGCGGGTCGGGTAGTACTCCGGCAGCCGGGTGATCTCCTCGAACAGCTCGCTGCCCCGCGCGTCGTAGAACCACTTGGGCGGCAGCGTCTTGGGTTCGGCGGTGAGGCCGGAGCCGACGTCGTGGCGCAGTGCCGTGCTGAAGTGGTCGGCGGGCAGCAGACGGGTGAGATCAAAGGTGCTCATGACAGATGGATCCTCTGTTCAGTAAGTGAAGAGACGGGCTGAGGAATCACACTCGGAGCGGTTCGGTGCCCGGAGCGGTTCGGTGTCGGAGCGGTTCGGCGCCCGGAGCGGTTCGACGGTCAGAGCGGTTTGACGGCGACCCCGTCCGGACCGGCCAGCAGCAGCGACCGGTCCGGCACGGCCGTCCAGCCGGGGTGGTCGTCGGAGGGCTCGGAGGCGACCAGGACGCCGAGGCCGGGCACCGTCCGGTGGTGCAGGGTGTCGCCCCAGGCGGTGGCGGCGATCTCCCGGCCGTCGGTGAGCAGCAGGTTCATCCGGCCGGTGGTGTGCGCGGCGGCCTCCGTGACGGTGGCGGCCAGCGCGTCGCCGAGCCCGGCGCCCGCGCGCAGCCGATGCAGCGCGAGCGCCCACAGCAGGGCCGAGTCGGTGCGCGCCACCAGCTCGAGCAGCTCGGCGGGCGGCAGCAGCGCGGCGAGCGCGCCCGACTGCTCCGGCCAGCCGGCCAGCGCCCCGTTGTGGCTGAACAGCCAGCGCCCGGCGGCGAACGGCGCGGCCGCCTCCTCGCCGGCCGCGCAGCCCTCGGTGGCCGATCGGACGGCGGCCAGCAGCGCCCGGGTGCGCAGGACCCGGGCGAGGTCGGCGAACGAGGCGTCCGCCCAGATCGGCCCGGCCCGCCGGTAGCGGGCCGGGACCTCGTCGCCGTCCGCGTACCAGCCGAGGCCGAAGCCGTCCGCGTTGACGGTGCCGTACTGCTGCAGGCGCGGCGCCCAGGACTGCCGGTGGAGGCCGAACGGCGGTTCCACCAGCAGGGCCCGGGGGGACACGGGCTCGCCCAGGTAGGCGAGGTGGCGGCACATCAGCCGGACTCCGTGGCGGCGGTCCCGGAGCCGTCCGGGACGTCGGCGGCGGTGCGGAAGCCGGCGAAGATCTGCCGCCGGACCGGATAGTCCCAGTTGCGGAAGGTGCCCCGGCAGGCGACCGGCGCCACCGCGAAGCAGCCGCCGCGCAGCACCTTGTACTCCGGCCCGAAGAACACCTCCGAGTACTCCCGGTACGGCCAGGCCCGGAAGCCCGGGTACGGCCGGAAGTCGCTGGCCGTCCACTCCCACACGTCGCCCATCAACTGCCGTGCGCCGTAGGGGGACTGGCCGGCCGGGTAGCTGCCGGCCGGGGCCGGGCGCAGGTGTCGCTGGCCCAGGTTGGCGTGCTCGGCGCCGGGGGCGGCGTCGCCCCACGGGTAGCGGCGGGAGCGGCCGGTGGCGGGGTCGTGCCGGGCGGCCTTCTCCCACTCGGCCTCGGTCGGCAGCCGGCGCCCGGCCCACCGGGCGTAGGCGTCCGCCTCGTACCAGCTGACGTGCAGCACCGGTTCGTCGAGCGGCACCGGCTCCAGCACGCCGAACCGGCGGCGCAGCCACTGGCCGTCCTCGTGGCGCCAGAACAGCGGCGCGGTCAGGTCGGCGCCGCGCCGGTGCGCCCAGCCCTCGGGCGTCCACCAGTGCGGCTCGTCGTAGCCGCCGTCCTCGACGAACCGCAGGTAGGCGGCGTTGGTGACCGGGGTGGTGTCCAGCCGGAAGGCGGGCAGGTCGACGCGGTGGGCGGGGCGTTCGTTGTCCAGCGCCCAGGGCTCGGTGTCGGTGCCCATGGTGAACGGGCCGGCCGGGACGAGCACCTCGGCGGGCAGTGCGGCGGCGTCCGCCGGGGCGGGCGGCGGCGCGGGCGCGGCCAGCGCGGGTTCGCCCCTGCGGAGCTGGTGGGTGATCAGCATCGTCTCGTCGTGCTGCTGTTCGTGCTGGGCGATCATGCCGAAGGCGAACCCGGCGGTGAGCAGCGGCGCGCCCTCCAGCGGGCTGGCGGCGAGCAGGTCGAGCACCCGGCCGCGGACCTCGCCCGCGTAGGCGCGGGCCTCGGCGGGCGGCAGCAGCGGCAGGGTGGGCCGTTCGGCGCGCGGGTGCTCGAAGGCGTCGTAGAGCGGGTCGATCTCGGGGCGCATCGGATCGCGGCCGCCGATGTTGCGCAGCAGCCAGAGCTCCTCCTGGTTGCCGATGTGCGCGAGGTCCCAGACCAGGGGCGACATCAGCGGGGAGTGCTGGGCGGTGAGGTCGTGGTCCTCGACGCAGTCGGTGAGCGCGGCGGTGCGGGCACGGGCGGCCAGCAGCTCGACGGCGATGGCCTCGCGCAGGGCCTCCGGCGCGAGCTCCTCCGGCGCGGGAGCGGCGGGAGCAGCGGGAGCACCGGGAGCAGCGGTGGCGGCGGGAGCAGCGGGACCAGCGGGACCAGCGACGGCAGCGGCGGCAGCGGCGGCGCGGGACGTGCGGGCCTCGGGGGCGTCGTCGATCATGGTGCGGCCTCCTCCGGGGGAGTGCGTCGGGTGCCGGTGCGCAGGGCGTCCAGCTGGTCGTCGGCCGGGCAGCGGCCGCGCGCGGGGTAGCGGTCGGCGAACGCGGCGACGGTGGCGCGCAGCCGCTCGGCGCCGGGCAGGCGGCCCAGCGCGGCGTCGGCGGCGGCGAAGCAGGAGAGGGCGGCGCGGCGCAGTTCGGGGTCGGCCGTCGCCAGGGCGGCCGCCCGGCGCCAGAGGTCGCTGCGCGGCGGGCGCGGACCGCCGGGGCCCGGGTCCGGATCCAGCGGCTCCAGGGCCGCGAGCGCGGTGTCCGCGGCGACCGGGTCGTCCAGCAGCGCGGTGACCAGGGCGGCCGGGACGATCCAGCCGTCGCCGGGCTGGGCGTCGATCATCCGCAGCTCCAGGTGGCCGCGCGGGCGGACCGGCGGGAACAGCGTGGTGCGGTGGTAGTCGAGGTCGGCCAGGGTGGGCCGGCGCTCGCCGGCGCCGCGCAGCCAGTCCTGGAAGGTCAGTCCGGTGGGCGCGGTCCACGGCAGGCCGTCACGGCGGCGCACGCAGAGCACCTCGGCGTCCAGCACGTAGCGGATCCAGGCCTCGCGCGGGTCGCCGTGGTCGGGCGAGGGGGCCAGGGTGCGGGAGGGGTCCATCCGGGACCAGACGGTCTGCCGGGTGGACCGGTGTCCGGTGGGGCGGCCGTCCAGCAGCGGGGAGTTGGCGAAGGCGGCGACCAGCACCGGTCCGAGCCGGTGGGCGAGGCGCCAGCGGCGGTCCAGCGCGTGCGGGCCGCTCTCGGTGCCGACGTCCAGGCAGACCTGGAGCGAGGCGGTGCCGGTCATCATGATCCGGCCCCACGGGCCGGCCGAGTCGAAGTGGCGCTCCATCGCGAGGTAGCGCGGGTGGTCCAGCACCATCCGGCGGGGGCGGGCCAGTGGATCGGTGCCGGTGCCGGTCAGGCGCAGGCCCTGGGCGGCGAAGGCGGCCCGCAGGGCGGAGAGGTCGCGCCGGGTGTCGGCGACGCAGCCGGTGAGGCTGTCGGCGGGCGGGGAGCTGAGCTCGACCTGTCCGCCGGGTTCGAGGGTGAGGCGGGCGCCGGAGGGGAGCGAGGTCCCGTCGGGGCCGCCGAGCGGCAGTGCGTCCAGTGCGGCGTGCAGCCGTTCCGGGGCGACCGGCTCGGTGGGACATCGGTCGTCGTGGACGAACCACTCGAGCTCCACCCCGATCAGCCGGGGCGGTCCGATCTTGAAGCAGACGCCCGCCATGTGGCTGCGCGCGGCCGATTCGGTGAGCGGAGTCACCCCGTCGGGGGGCGGTCCCGCGCTCTGCCGGTCGGGCGAACTGGTCGGTCGAAGGGGTATCACCGGACTCACCATCCTCGGGACACGGTTGCGGCCCGGTCTACCCTGCCCAGTCTGCTACGGACCATGCGGGGGCGCTGCGCAAACATCTGGTGAAGGGATGTCCCCGCAGGTCAGGGGCGGTGCGAACGGGTGAATCGGGCCGCTCGGAGGCCCCGGAGGGCCCCGGATCAGTCCTCGGGGAGCCCGGATCCGGGAGCCGGGCGGACGGCCGCGCGGGCGGCCGGGCGGCCGCCCGTCCGCGGAGGATCCGGGACGGCCGGGCGGTCGTGGGACGGGTGCTCGTGGGACGGGACGGCCGGGTGGGTCGCCGGACGGGCGGCTGCCAGATGGGCGGCCAGGCCGTTGCGGCCGCGCCGCATCATCACCGCGTGGTTGGCCCGGAACAGCGGCCGGGCGGGCAGCGCGAGGCGGCGCAGCAGCGGCTTGGCCGGGCGGGTGTCCTCCTCGAACAGGACCAGCGTGCCCTCCGCGCCGCCCGTGCCGCCGGTGCCACCCGTGCTCGCTGCGCCGCCCGTGCCGTCCGCCGCGACCGTCCAGCGGGACCAGCCGGTGAGGTCCCCGTGCATGGCCACCTCCAGCACCCCGGCGGCGCGGTCCCGCCGTACGGCGGTCAGCCCGATCACCAGCCGGTAGGGGAGCAGCGCCCGGACCAGGACCTCGCCGCTGTCCGGCCCGGTCTCCCGGACGGCGCGGATCTCGGGCCACCAGCGCGGGTAGCCGGGGACGTCCGCGAGCGCCGCGTACACCGCCGCCGGCGGGGCGGCCAGCCGCCACACGCCGCGGAACCGGTAGTGGTTGGGGTCCACGGGTGCACTGTAGTCCGGGCCGGGCCCGCTCCGGCAGAGGGCCGGGCCGCCACCGGAGCGGACCGGGCGCCACGGCCGACCCCCCATGCCTAGCTCCCCGGCTCGGCCAGCGCGAAGGCGGTGTTCACCAGCGCCACGTGACTGAACGCCTGCGGGGTGTTGCCGAGTTGGCACCGGGCCTGCGGGTCCCACTGTTCGGAGAGCAGCCCGAGGTCGTTGGCCAGGCCCACCACCCGGGCGAACAGCTCGCGCGCCTCGGCCCGCCGCCCGGTCGCGGCGAGCGCGTCGGCGAGCCAGAACGAGCAGGCCAGGAACGCGCCCTCGCCCCCGGGCAGCCCGTCGGTGTGCTCCGCCGGACGGTAGCGGCGGACCAGCCCGCCGTGGTCGAGGCCGTCGCGCACGGCGTCGACGGTGCGCACCACCCGCGGGTCGTCGGGCGGCAGGAAGCCGGTCTTGACCACGAACAGGGTGGCCGCGTCCAGTCCCTTCCCGCCGTAGTGCTGGACGAACACGCCGCGCCGCCGGTCGTAGCCGTGGGCGCAGACGTCGGCGTGCACGGCGTCCCGCATGGCCCGCCAGCGGTCGAGCGGCGCGGGCAGGCCGGTGGCCTCGGCGAGGCGCACCGCCCGGTCGGCGGCGACCCAGCACATCACCTTGGAGTGGACGAAGTGCCGCCGCCCGCCGCGCACCTCCCACAGGCCCTCGTCCGGTTCGCGCCAGTGCTGTTCCAGGTGGCCCATCAGCGCGCGCAGCAGGGTCCAGACGTGCCGTTCCATCGGGATGCCGGCCAGCAGCGCGAGGTGCAGGGTGTCCACCACCTCGCCGTGGACGTCGAGCTGCAACTGGTCGACGGCGGCGTTGCCGAACCGGACCGGGCGCGAGTCGCGGTAGCCGGGCAGCCAGTCGGCGACGGTCTCGGTGACGACCCGCTCGCCGGCCACCCCGTAGAGGGCCTGAAGGTCGCGGGGGTCGCCGGCGATCGCGCGCAGCAGCCACTGGCGCCAGGCGGCGGCCTCCTCGCGGAAGCCGCCGCGCAGCAGCGCGGAGAGGGTCATCGAGGAGTCGCGCAGCCAGCAGAACCGGTAGTCCCAGTTGCGCGGGCCGCCGATCCGCTCGGGCAGCGAGGCGGTGGGGGCGGCGACGATGCCGCCGGTGGGTCGGTAGGCGAGTGCCTTGAGGGTGATCAGCGAGCGGAGCACGGCGTCCCGCCACTCGCCGTCGTAGCGGCAGCCGGCCGCCCAGCGCTGCCAGGCGTCGAGGGTGGTGAGCAGCGCCGCCTCGGGGTCGCCGCGGGGCGTGGTGGGCAGGTGGGAGGGCTGCCAGGTGAGCACGAACGGGACGCGCCGGCCGGCGGTGACGGTGACCTCGGAGACGGTGGCGCCGTCGGCGCCGTAGGTGTGCACGCCGGGAGGGACGCGCAGCCAGGCGGAGTCGGGGCCGGCGACGGCGACCCGGTGGTGCCCGGTGCGGCGCACCCAGGGGTTGATCCGCCCGTAGTTGAAGCTCAGCCGCAGTTCGCCGTGGATCGGGACGGCGCCCTCCAGGCCCTCGACGATCCGGACCAGTTGCGGGGGGCGCCGTCCGTCGGTGCCGCGTTGCGGCATGAAGTCGGTGATCCGGACCCGGCCCTCGGGGGTGTGCCACTCGCTGACGAGGACCAGGCTGTCCGGCCGGTAGCGCCGGGCGGCGCACTCGGCGGCGCCGGCGGGGGCGAGCCGCCAGGCGCCGTGCCGCCGCTCGCCGAGCAGCGCGGCGAAGCAGCTGGGGGAGTCGAACCTGGGCAGGCAGAGCCAGTCGACCGAGCCGTCCCGGCCGACCAGGGCGGCGGTCTGCAGGTCGCCGATCAGGGCGTAGTCCTCGATGCGTCCGGCCATCGGGTCCATTCTCGGTCCTCCCGGCGAGGTCGGCGCGAGGTCGCCGCGGGATCGGCGCGAGGTCGCCGCGGGATCGGCGCGGGATCGTTCGAGGGATCGGCGCGGGCCGGACGGGACCGGCGCCGGTGGACCGGCAGGGAGTGCGGGACTCCGCTTGCATGCGTTCGAGGTGCAGAGGAGGATCTTTTGTGCTTGTAGTCTCATCAGTCACAGCCGCCACGTCAGACGGCTGGTGCACCAGAACCGGAGCGAAGGAGTCCCGAGGATGCGGCGACCGAACTGGGTACCGGAGGGCACGGACCTGGACAAACCGAACGCCGCCCGGGTGTACGACTACTACCTCGGGGGATCGCACAACTTCGAGGTGGACCGGGAGATGGCCCGCAAGGCGATCGCCCTCTGGCCGGAGCTGCCGCAGATCATGCGCTCCAACCGCGCCTTCCTGCGCCGCGCCGTCCAGTTCACCGCCGAACGCGGCATCAGCCGCTTCCTGGACATCGGCTCCGGCATCCCCACCTTCGGTGCCGTCCACGAGGTCGCCCGCGCCGTCCGCCCCGAGGCCCGGGTGGTCTACGTGGACCGCGACCCGGTCGCCGTCGCGCACAGCCGGCTGCTGATGGCCGACGACCCGGACAGCCAGGTCGTCCAGGCCGACGTCCGGGACGTCGACGACCTGATGTCCCGCCCCGAGGTGACCGAGCTGCTGGCCGCCGGCGAGCCGGTGGCCGTCCTGCTGGTCGCCGTCATGCACTTCGTCCAGGACGCGGACGACCCGTGGAAGCTGATCGCGGTGATCCGCGACGCCCTCCCGCCGGGCAGCGCCCTCGTCCTCTCGCACGCCTCCCTGGAGGGCCGTCCCGACCAGGCCGAGGACCACCAGCGGCTGTACAAGATGACGCCCACGCCGCTGACCATGCGCACGGTCGAGCAGATCACCGGGATGTTCGCCGGTTTCGACATCGTCGAGCCCGGCGTCGTCTACCTCCCGCAGTGGCGCCCCGACCAGCCGGAGGCCGTCGGCGAGCACCCGGAGCGGATGACCGGGGTGGCGGGTGTGGGGTTCCGCCCGTGACGGAAGCACCGGAACCGAGCAGCGGCGCCGAACGGTTCCACGAGGACTGGGCGCGGCTGCTCTCCGGTGACCACGGCACGGCGGTCCCGCCCGGCCTGCTCGGACGGCTGGTGTCCAGGACCGCCGGGCTGCTCCACCGCGCCCGGCTGGACGACCCGTTCGAGCCGCACCTGGCCGCCGAGGCCGGCGCGGAACTGGTGGACGCCCACTTCACCGACCCGATCGTGCTGGCCCGCGCGGTGGAGCTGCTCCAGCGCCAGCCGTCCGGGGACGGCCGCGGACCCGCGCTCAGCGGCGCGTTCGCGGCCGGCTGGGCGGCCGCCCTGCGCGAGCGCACCCTGCGGGAGCAGGAGGCCATCCGCACCGCCGCCGACATCGCCCGCAAGGAGGCCGAGCGGGCGCTGCGCGCCTCCGAGGCGCGCTTCCGCGCCCTGTTCGAGAGCGCCGCGATCGGCATCGGCATCGGTGACACCGACGGCAACATCCTGGCCGTCAACAAGGCGCTCCAGGAGCTGTTCGGCGCCGGCCCGGAGGACATGATCGGCCGCCGGGTCGGCGACCTCGTCCACCCCGAGGACGCCACCGGCGTCTGGACCGCGTACGAGGAACTGATCAGCGGCAAGCGCGAGTACTTCCAGTTCGACAAGCCGTACTACCGGCAGGACGGCGAGGTGGTCTGGACCCACCTGACGGTCTCGCTGATCCGCGACGACGACGGCAGCCCGCAGTACCAGGTGGCCATGCTGGAGGACGTCACCGACCGCTACCGGCTCCAGGAGCGGCTGCGCCACCAGGCCACCCACGACCCGCTGACCGGGCTGCCCAACCGGGCCGCGTTCTTCGAACGGCTGGAGAAGCTCTTCGAGGAGCCGGACCCGGGCGCCCGGTTCGGCCTCTGCTACGTCGACCTCGACGGCTTCAAGGTGGTCAACGACAGCCTGGGCCACGACACCGGCGACCAACTGCTGTCCGCCGTCGCGGCCCGGCTGAAGGCCGCGCTCAGCCCGCTCGGGCACCTGGTCGCCCGGCTCGGCGGCGACGAGTTCGTCGTCCTGCTGGAGAACAGCCGCGGTGAGCAGGAGGCCGTCGCCGCCGCCAAGACCGTGCTCAAGGCACTCGCCGGGCCGGTGCTGATCGGCGATCACAAGCTGGCCGTCGGCGCCAGCGTCGGCGTGCTGGAGCGCCGGGTCTCCACCACCACCCCCGGAGCCGCCGTCCGCGCCGCCGATCTGACGCTCTACCGGGCCAAGGAGGCCGGCCGGGGCCGCTGGACGCTCTTCGACCCCAAGGAGAACGCCCGCGCCGTCTCCCGCTACGCCGTCTCGGTGCGGATGCCCGCGGCCCTCGACCGGGGCGAGTTCTTCATCGACTACCAGCCGCTGTACGCGCTGGCCGACGGCCGGCTCGCCGCCGTCGAGGCGCTGGTGCGCTGGCGCCACCCGCAGCTCGGCGTGCTCGGCCCGGACGAGTTCGTCACCACCGCCGAGGAGACCGGGCTGATCATGCCGCTCGGCCGCTGGGTGCTGGAGCAGGCCTGCGGTCAGGCCGCCGACTGGATCAAGCGGTTCGGCGACGCCGCGCCCCAGCTCAACGTCAACCTGGCGGTTCGTCAGGCCCGCAGCGCCGCCCTGGTGGGCGACCTCGGCCGGATCCTCGACAGCACCGGCCTGGACCCGGCCCGGCTCCAGCTGGAGATCACCGAGTCCACCGTGGTCGGCCCGGAGGACGAGGCGCTGCGCACCCTGCACGGACTGGTCGACCAGGGCGTCTCGCTCGCCGTCGACGACTTCGGCACCGGCTGGTCCAACCTCGCCTACCTGCGCGACCTGCCGGTCTCCGGGCTGAAGATCGCCGGGTCGTTCGTCGGCGACCTGCACGACCCGGCCAAGGACGAGGAGACCGGCTGGCGGATCGTCAGCGGTCTGGTGTCGATGGCGCACGCCCTCGGACTGACCGTCACCGCCGAGGGCGTGGAGACCGGCCGGGACGCCGAGCGGCTGCGCGTCATCGGCTGCGACTGGGCGCAGGGCTGGCACTTCGGGCGCCCGGTGCGCCCGGCCGAGATCGCCCGCCGGATCGCCGAGGAGCCGCAGGGCCGCCCGGTCGCCCGGTCGCCCGCCGAGGGCGGCTGGTGACGGACCGCGAATACGGTCGAAATCGGGCGAATCCCCTTGACGCGGTGAGCCGTACGAGCGCACGATGAGGTCACTGGCGGACCTCGCACCGCAGGTGCGGAACAGGACGCCAGTTCGACGGACCGGCGCCTCCCGGCGCCCGGGAACGGCGGTGCGCACCCCCTTCGGCCGCCCGGTCCCGACGGTCGCCCGCCGCCCCCCGGTCCGTCCGTTCGAACAGCCCCCTCGGGGCTTCCTCCGGGGTCCGTGCCCTGCGCATCCGTCTCGCACCGGGCCCACCCCGTCCCCACCCGGGTAGCGCCGCGCCGTCAGCGCCGGGCGCGCCCGTCACAGCCAGGGGCCCGCGCCGCCCCCGCCGCCCTGCGGTCCGTCCGGCGCCGCCCGCCACCTCTTTCGCCGAGAGGCCGGCTCTCGAGATGAGCACCACCGCGCCCCCGAGCGCCCTCCCCGACACCCACCACGACGGTCACCCGCTGCGCCGGGCCACCGACCGGGCCACGGACCGGGAGACCGTCCACACCCGGCCGATGCGCCGGGCCGGGGACGTCGTCGTCACCCGTCACACCGTCAGCCTGGTCGTCCCCGCCCGCAACGAGGCCCGCAACATCCCCTGGGTGTTCGAGCAGATCCCGCGCTGCGTCGACGAGGTCATCCTGGTCGACGGCTCCTCCGACGACGCGACGGTCCCGATGGCCCGGCACTGCCTGCCCACGGTCCGCTTCGTCGCCCAGCGCGGCCCCGGCAAGGGCAACGCCCTGCGCACCGGCTTCGCCGCCGCCACCGGAGAGTACGTCGTCATGATCGACGCCGACGGCTCGATGTGGCCCGGCGAGATCCCGCACTTCCTGCACTTCCTCGACCACGGCTACGACTTCGTCAAAGGATCGCGCTGCATCGCCGGCGGCGGCTCGCTGGACTTCACCAGGGTCCGCTCGCTCGGCAACCGCGTCCTGCTCGCCCTGGCCAACCGGCTCTACGACGCGAGCCTCACCGACCTGTGCTACGGCTACTGCGCCTTCCGCCGCTCCTTCCTGGACGCGCTCGACCTGCGGTCGACCGGCTTCGAGATCGAGGCCGAGATGATCGCGCACGCGCTGCGCTCCGGACTGCGGATCGCCGAGGTGCCGAGCCTGGAACTCCCCCGCCGCAGCGGCCGCTCCCACCTCCACGCCGTCGCCGACGGCCGCCGGGTGCTGAGGACCCTGATCACCGAGCGTCCCGGCGCCCGGGCCTCGGCGACCGCCCCTGCGGAGGAGCGACGATGAATGGCTCCGACCGGCGCACCGATGCAGCCTGCCCGCGTCCCGCCGCCCGCGACTCGCTCTACACCCCCGTCCGCGTCGTCGACCTGGACCTGGACGAGCCGAGCGGGCTGCGCTCGCCCGGCGGTCTCGGGGCCGACGACCCGGCCGGCCGCGTGTTGGCGTTGGTGCGGCTGCACGGACACCCGCTCGGCCTGGTCACGGCCACCGGCACGACCGGCGACACCGCCGCGCTGTGCCGGGCGCTGGTCGACGCCGCTCACCGGGAACTGCGCGTTCCCGCCCTGTCCACCGCGACACCCGCGGCGCGCCCGAGTCGGGTCGGCCGCGCCCGGGTGCCCGCGGGCCCCACGACCGTCAGCGTGATCGTCTGCACCCGGGACCGGGAGGCGATGCTGCCCCGCTGCCTGGACTCCGTACTGGCCGCCGTCCACCCCGACGACGAGGTCATCCTGGTGGACAACGCCCCGACCACCCGGGCCACCGAGGACCTCGTGCGGTCCCGCTACGGGGACCGGATCCGCTACGTGCGGGAGCCCCTGCCGGGCCTCTCCCGGGCCCGCAACCGGGGCCTCTCGCTCGCCCGCGGCGAGATCTGCGCCTTCACCGACGACGACGCCGTCCCCGACACCCACTGGGTGGACGCCCTGGTCGAGACCTTCCGGTCCGACGACCGGATCGCCTGTGTGACCGGCCTGGTGCTGCCCGCCGAACTCGACACCGAGGCGCAGTTCGTCCTGGAGCAGTACAGCGGGCCCGCCCGCGGCTTCGCCACCCGCAGCTGGACGCTGCGCGAGCCCCTGGAGGATCCGCTCGACCGCTTCTCCACCGGCCGGTTCGGGATGGGCGCCAACATGGCGTTCCGCACCGGGGTGCTGCGGGCGGTCGGCGGCTTCGACCCGGCGACCGGGACCGGCACCCCGGCCCGCGGCGGCGAGGACCTGCTCGCCTTCCTCCAGGTGCTCACCGCCGGACACACCGTCACCTACCAGCCGAACGCGCTCGTCTGGCACCGCCACCGGCGCAGCATGGAGGAGCTCGCCCACCAGGTGAGCGGCTTCGGCATCGGCTTCGGCGCCTACCTGACCGCCGCGGTCGCCCACCAGCCGCGCCTGCTCGCCGGGATCCTCCGGCTGCTGCCGTACGGGCTCTGGCGCTGGCACCGCAGCCACCGGCCGGACGCCCGGCTCCGCTCCGGGGTGACCGACCAGGTGCTGCGCGACCTGCGGCGGCGGGAACGCCGGGGTCTGGCCGTCGGGCCGTTCCGCTACCTGCGCACCGTCCGGCAGCAACGCCGCACCAGGACCGGAGGCCGACCGTCATGACCACGCCGACCGCTCCCACCCCCGGGACCGCCGCCGCCACCGCCACCGCCGCTCCCGCCCGGGCCGCGACGGGCACCCCGGACGCCCTGCCGTCGGCGCCCGTCGAGATCGCCGAACTCGACCTCGAGCGCCCGGACGTCCTGCGCCGCCCCGGTCGCGGCGAGGTGTTCACCCCGAACGGCCGGGTCCTGGCCCTGGTCCGCCGGGGCGGCCGCCCGCTAGGCCTGGTCACCGCCGATCCCGGACCCCACCCCGGAAGCAGCCCCGGAACCCACCCCGGCAGCCGTCCCGGTGCCGGGTCGGTCGCCGCCGGGACCGCCGCCGGGGCCGCCGCCGACACCGCGGCCCACGATCCGGCCGGGCCGTACCGCGCGCTGCTCGCCGCGGCCGCCCGCGAGCTCGACCTGGACAGCGGGCCGGAACCGCCGGCCCGGGCACCGGCCGACGAGCCGCTGGTGTCGGTCGTCGTCTGCACCCACGACCGGGCCGACCTCCTGCCGCGCTCCCTGGACGCGTTGCTGACCGGAAGCTACCGGCACACCGAGCTGATCGTGGTCGACAACGCCCCCTCCGACCAGGCCACCGAACTGCTCTGCCGACTGCGCTACCCCGGCCGGGTCCGCTACCTGCGCGAGCCGGTACCCGGGTTGGCGCGTGCCCGCAACCGCGGCCTGGCGGTCGCCCGGGGCCGGATCTGCGCCTTCGCCGACGACGACCTGCTGATCGACCCCGGCTGGGTCGCCGCGCTGGTCGACGGCTTCCGCGCGGACCCCCGGGTGGCCTGTGTGACCGGCCTGGTGCTGCCCGCCGAACTCGACACCCGGGCCCAGCTCGCGCTGGAACGCTACTGCGGCTACGCCAAGGGCTTCACCGCCCACAGCTGGTCGCTGCGCGAGCCCTCCGACGACCCGCTCTTCCCCTTCGCCACCGGACGGCTCGGCACCGGCGCCAACATGGCGTTCAGCACCGCGGTGCTGCGGGCGATCGGCGGCTTCGACCCGGCCACCAGCACCGGCACCCCGGCCCGCGGCGGCGAGGACCTGCTCGCCTTCCTCCAGGTCCTGACCCACGGCCGCACCGTCGCCTACCGGCCGGACGCGCTGGTCTGGCACCCGCACCGCCGGTCCATGGACGCGCTGAACACCCAGGTCTTCGGGTTCGGCGTCGGCTTCGGCGCCTACCTGGCCGCCGCCACCCGTCACCAGCCGCGGCTGCTGGCCGCCCTGCTGGCCCGGGTACCGCGCGGTGTCCGGCAGACCCTGCACCGGGGCACCCCGGCCGGTGACCGCCGCGACCCGCTGATGGCCCACCTCGGGCGGCTCGAACTCCTCGGCCTGCTCTACGGGCCGCTCTGCTACCTGCGCAGCCTCCGGATGCAGCGCCGGGCCGACACCCCGCCGAGGCCGTGATGTCCACCTCCGTCGAACGCTCCCGCCCGCGGTCACGCCGCGGTCGGCCGGCCGCCCGGACCTGCCCCTGCCCGGTCGCCCTGCCCTGCACCTGCACCTTCCCGGTGCTGCTGCGGGCCCGGATCCGGGCGGCCCGCCCGGCGCTCCTCGCCCGCGCCCACCCCCTCCGCCGTCCCGCGGGCGGAGGCCTGCGCTCCGACGCGCTGATGCGCAACGGGCACGTGCTGGCCGCGAGTTCGATCGTCGCCGCCGGACTCGGCGGATTCTTCTGGCTGCTCGCCACCCGCTACTACGACGTCGAGACCGTCGGCCGCAGCTACGCCGCGCTGTCGGCCGCGATGTTCCTCTCCACCCTCGGCAGCCTCAACCTCGGGGACGCCCTGGTCCGCTTCGTGCCCGCCGCCGGCCGGCACACCAGGAGCCTGGTGCTGCGCTGCTACGTGATCAGCATCGGACTCAGCGCCCTGGTCGCGGTCGGCTTCCTGCTGCTCGTTCCGGTGGTCGCCCCCGACCTGGCCTTCCTGCGCGGACCGGTGCTCGCCGTCGCGTTCGTCGCCGCCACCGCCGGCTACTCGGTCTTCGTCCTCCAGGACGGGGCGCTCACCGGCACCGGCCGGGCCGGCTGGGTGCTCGGCGAGAACGCCGTCTTCGCCGTCGCCAAGGCCCTGCTGCTCGCCGCCTGCGCGGCGCTGGCCGTCGGCAGCGGCATCATGGTCGCCTGGGCGGCCGCGATGCTGCTCTCGATCGGCCTGGCCAACGGCGTCCTGTTCCGCCGGGCGGTGCCCGCGCATCAGACGGCCGCCCCCGCCGAGGTCGAACCGCCGCAGCGGGTGCTCCGCTGGGCCGGCGCCGACTACCTCGGCAACCTCTTCAGCTTCGGGAGCTACAGCGTCGTCCCGCTGATGGTGCTGGCCCAGCTCGGTCCGGAGGGCAGCGCCTACTACTCGCTGGCCTTCGTGATCGCCTCCACCCTGTTCGTCGCGACGTTCAGCATGGGCCACTCCCTGGTGGTCGAGGGCGCCCGCGACCCGCGGCGGCTCGCCGAGTACGCCCGGCGGATGCTGCGGCACACCGGGCTGCTGCTGACCGGGGCCGTGCTGGTCGTCGTGGTCGGCGCGCGCTGGATCCTCGGCGTGTTCGGCCCCGAGTACGCCGAGCACGGGACGACGGTGCTGCGCCTGCTGACGCTGTGCGCCCTGCCGGTCGCCGTGACCAACGTCGTCATCCAGGTGGCCCGGGTCCGCCGGTCGCTCCGCTGGATGGTCGGGGTCAGGGTGGCCTCCAGCACGATGATCGTCGCCCTGGTCGCCGTGCTGCTGCCCCGCTACGGCCTGACCGGTGTCGGCCTCGCCTGGCTGATCACCGAGTACGTCCTGGCGGCGGGCCTGCTGCTCGTCCTGCGCGGCTGGCTGCGCACCATGGAGGGAGGCGAACCGGCATGACCACCGACCGGATCCGCCCGCGGCGGGACGGCGCCGCGCCCGACCCCACCGCGCCCACCGCGCCCACCGCGCCCACCGCGCCCGACCTCACCGTCGTGATCTGCGCCTACACCGTCGAGCGCTGGGACGACCTGTGCGCCGCCGTCGCCTCGGTCCGCGCCCAGCACCGTCCGCCCGGAGAGCTGCTGCTGGTGGTCGACCACTGCCCCGAACTCCTCCGCCTCGCCCGGGAACACCTGACCGGCCTGCGGATCCTCGCCAACCGGCAGCGGCGCGGCCTGTCCGGCGCCCGGAACACCGCCCTGGCCGCGGCCGACGGCGAACTGGTCGCCTTCCTGGACGACGACGCCGCGGCCGAACCCGACTGGACCGAGCACCTGCTCGCCGGCTACCGGGACCCCCGGGTCCTCGGGGTCGGCGGACTCGTCCGGCCGTGGTGGCAGAGCCGCCGTCCCGACTGGTTCCCGCCCGAGTTCGACTGGGTGGTCGGCTGCTCCTACCGGGGCCTGCCGGTGCGCCCCGCCCCGGTGCGCAACCTCATCGGCGCCAACATGTCCTTCCGACGGGCCGAGGCGGTGGCCGCCGGCGGCTTCCGGACCGACCTCGGCCGAGTCGGCCGCCGCCCGCTCGGCTGCGAGGAGACCGACCTCTGCATCCGGCTGGCCGCCCGCCACCCCGGCGCCGTCCTGCGCTACGAGCCGGCCGCGGCCGTCCGCCACCGCGTCCCGCCGGCCCGCACCACCCTCGCCTACTTCGCCGCGCGCTGCTACGCCGAGGGCCGCTCCAAGGCCGCGGTCGTCCGCCACGACGGCGCCGCCGCCGGACTGGCCAGCGAACGCGCCTACCTGCGGCACACCGTGCCCGCGGCGCTGCTGCGCAGCCTGCGGCGGGGCCGGCCCGCCACGGCGGCCGCGCTCTGCGCGGGCGTCGCCCTGACCGCCGCCGGCTACCTCACCGGCGTGGCCGGCGGTCGGGCCGCACGGACCGCGCCCGGCCGGACCGCGCCCGGCCGGACCGGCGCGGCCCGCCCGGCCGTCCCCGCCCGTGCCGCCGCCGGGCCCTCCACCGGCCGGGAGCGGGCGGGCCGGGACCTCCCCGGGGGCGCGCCATGACCGCCGTCCCGGTCTTCCTCTACCACGCGGTGTCGGACGACCCGCCGTCCTGGCTCGCGCCGTACACCGTCACGCCCGCCGAGTTCCGCTCCCAGCTGGACCGGATCCGGGACAGCGGCCTGCGGATGGTGCCGCTGCGCCGGCTGGTCGCCGCCCTGCGCGGCGGTCCGGCGCTGCCGCCCGGCGTGGCCGTCCTGACCTTCGACGACGGGTACGCCGACTTCTACTGGACGGTCGCGCCGATCCTCTCCGACCAGGGCCTGCCCGCCACGCTGTACGTCACCACCGGCGCGCTGCACCCGCCCGGCGGGCGGGGCAGCGGCAGCCTGCTGCCGCCGGCCCCGATGCTGAACTGGCGCCAGCTCGGCAACCTCGACGCGCTGGGCGTCGAGATCGGCGCCCACTCGCGGACCCACGTCCCGATGGACACCGTCCACGGCCGCCGGCTGACCGACGAGGTGGTCGGCTGCAAGCGCCTGCTGGAGGACGTCCTCGGCCACGAGGTCACCTCCTTCGCCTACCCGCACGGCTACTCGGGGACGGAGGTCCGCCGCAAGGTCGCCCAGGCCGGCTACACCTCCGCCGCCGCGGTCGGGAACGCCTTCAGCTCCCCGGCCGACGACTCGCTGCGGATCGCCCGGCTGATGGTCCGCGCGGACACCCCGCCGCAGACGTTCGACGACTGGACCAGGCTCCGGGGCGCCCCGACCGCGCCCCAGCACGAGAGCGCCGCGACCAAGGCCTGGCGCGCCTACCGCCGCCTGCGCGCGGCCCTCGGCAGCCCGGTCGGCGGCCCCCCGAAGAGCCGCGATCAGGAGTGATCGCCGTGACCGACGCCCCGGAACGTGAAGACGTCCGACCCGACCCGCGGACACCGGCCCTCCGACTCCCCGCCCGTCCCACCCCCGCCCC
>JOHN01000082.1 GCA_000719695.1 Streptomyces sp. NRRL F-6131 | reverse complement strand
CAAGACCCTGGGCCGCAAGATCCAGGAGCTGAAGGTCGCGATCAAGTTGGAGGAGGACCTGACCAAGGACCAGATCCTCACCAACTACCTCAACATCACCTTCTACGGTCACCAGGCGTACGGGATCGAGGCCGCGTCCCAGCGGTACTTCAGCAAGAGCAACAAGGACCTCACCGTCGCCGAGGCCGCCACCCTGGCCGGCCTGGTGCAGAACCCGTCGCAGTACGACCCGGTGCGCTTCCCGGACAACGCGGTCAAGCGGCGCAACGTCGTGATCGACAAGATGGTCGAGAACAAGCACGTCACCGCGGACCAGGCCAAGGAGGCCAAGGCCGCCCCGCTGGGCCTGAAGTACAAGGACCCGCAGAACGGCTGCATCACCGCCCAGGCGGGCATGGGCTTCTTCTGCGACTACGTCCGGCACGTGGTCAAGCAGGACCCGTCCTTCGGCAAGAACGCCGCCGAGCGGAAGAAGTTCTGGGACCAGGGCGGTCTGAACATCTACACCACCCTCGACCCGGACAAGCAGGCCGCCGCCCAGGCCGCGGTCACCGGCAAGGTCAAGGTCACCGACCCGGTGTCGGCCGCCGCGACCATGATGGAGCCCGGCACCGGCAAGATCCTGGCGATGGCCCAAACCCGCCCGTACGGCCTGGAGCCGTCCAAGAACCAGACCGTCGTCAACCTCAACGTCGACGCGGCGATGGGCGGCGGCAACGGCTTCCAGCCCGGTTCGACGTTCAAGCCGATCATCGCGGCGGCCGCGCTCGAGAACGGGATGGCGCCCACCAAGCCGTACCCGTCCGAGAACCGCATCGAGTGGCCGACGATGAAGACCTGCGAAGGCACCTGGAAGAACACCTACAAGGGCAACGAGCGCTACGTCCCGAACGAGAGCAAGAGCGAGGTCGGCCCCTACGAGCTGAAGCAGGCGATGGCCCTCTCGGTCAACACCTACTTCGTGCAGATGGAGCAGGAGATGGGGCTCTGCCCCGTCAAGCAGATGCTCGACAAGCTCAGCATCACCACCACCGCCTCGGGCGCCAAGCTGGAGGTCGTGCCCTCGATCACCCTCGGCACCAAGGAGATGTCGCCGCTGACCATGGCGAACGTCTACGCGACCTTCGCCGCCCGCGGCAAGCACTGCACGCCGATCGCGATCAACAAGATCAGCACGGTCGACGGCAAGGACGTCAAGGTCCCGCAGACCACCTGCACCCAGGCCTTCTCCGAGCAGACCGCCGACGCGATGAACACCGTCCTGCTCAACGTGACCGAGAAGGGCACCGGCGCCACCCTCGGCCTTGAGGACGGCCGCCAGATCGCCGGCAAGACCGGCACCACCGACAAGAAGAAGGCCGCCTGGTTCAGCGGCTACACCCCGCAGCTCGCCACCGCGGTCTGGATCGGCGGCCCGACCGGCGGCGTCGAGATGAAGAACATGAAGATCGGCGACACGTACTACGGCGCCGACGGCGTCTTCGGCGCCACCGGCCCCGGCCCGATCTGGAAGATGGCCATGGACGGCGCGCTGAAGGGATCCCCCAAGGAGACCTTCCAGACCATCGACATCCCGGACCCGGCCCCCAAGCCGGACCCGAACGCCACCGCCCCGGCCACCGCGCCGCCCGGCGACCCGAACGCGGGCGGCAACCCGCCGCCGCCGGCCAACCCCAACCCGGGCGGCCCCGGCCCCAACGCGGGCGGCCTGATCGGCGGCGGGTTCACCTTCCCGCCCGGCGTGATCGGTGGCGGCGACGGCGGCGGGAACGGCAACGGGCGCGGCCGCCACTGAGCGGACGTCCCACGGACGACGAGGGGCGCCCCCCGAGCTCGATGCTCGGGGGGCGCCCCTTTCGCTCTTCCCGGTCGCGGGTCAGCCGATCGCGGGTCACAGGTCGCAGGTCAGCCGATCGCGGGTCGTGGATCAGCCGGTCGCGGGTCGCCGATCGCCGGTCAGCCGGCGAGGGCGGCCTTCACCACGGCGGCCACCCGGCCGCCCTCGGCCAGGCCGTCGACCTGCGGCCGCACCAGCTTCATCACGGCCCCCATGCCCTGCGGCCCGGTCGCCCTGCTCTCGGCGACGGCGGCGGCCACGATGGCCGTCAGCTCCTCGTCGGACAGCTGCTTCGGCAGGTACCCGGCCAGCACCTCGCCCTCGGCCACCTCACGGGCGGCCTGCTCGGCCCGACCGGCGGCGCCGAACGCCTCGGCGGCCTCCCGACGCTTCTTCGCCTCCCGGCCGATCACCTTCAGCACCTCGGCGTCGGAGAGCTCGCGCTTCGTCTTGCCGGCCACCTCCTCGCTGGTGACGGCGGAGAGCGTGAGCCGGATGGTGGACGAGCGCAGCTCGTCCCGGTCCCTGATGGCAGCCGTGAGGTCCTCCTGCAGCTGCTCCTTGAGCGTGGTCATGGCCCCGAGTCTCCCACCTGCGACGTTCCGATGCCCACCATTAACCCGCGCCCCTCCTTCCTCCTTCTCCGTTCCCCCTCCTTCCTCCTTCTCCGTTCCCCCTCCTCCCCTTTCCCCGTCCTCTTCCCTCGTCGTCGATAACCTCTTAAAGTGGTTACATGATCGACGAGCGAGCACCGGGCCTGGTCCTGCACTCCCCCGGCGGGGCGCGGTTCCACTTCGACCCCGGAACGCTCTGCCTGGAACTGCTGCCCACCGGTGGCCCCGGCCCGTACGCGCGCTACGAAGTGCTGCACCGGCCGGCCGACCTGGTGGAGTGGCTCGGACAGTCCCGGCTGGGCCTGCCACCCGGCGCCGTCCGGATCAGCGACGCCCAGCTCACCGCCGTCCGCGCCCTGCGGGACGCCCTCTGGCGGCTCACCGCGGCCCGTGCGCGCGGAGCCACCGTCCCCTCCGACGCGGCCACCGACCCCGCCTCCGGCGCCGCCGACTACGCGGTCCTCAACCGGGCCGCCGCCCGGCCGCCGCTAGCCCCGCAGATCGCCCCCGACGGCACCGCGACGGCGCCGCTGCCCGGCGACGGCGACCAGCTCGCCTCCACCGTCGCGCGCGACGCCATCGCCCTGTTCACCGGCCCGCACGCGGACCGGATCCGGGAATGCGGCGCCGACGACTGCCAACTCCTCTTCGTCGACACCTCCCGGCCGGGACGGCGGCGCTGGTGCTCGATGGAACGCTGCGGCAACCGCCACAAGGTCCGGGCCCTGCGCGCCCGCCGCGAACAGAACGACGCGTGACCACCCGGCCGACCCGCCACCTCCGACCCCGTCCGACCCCCGTCCGGCCCCGTCCGGCCCGCCCCGACGTGTCCCCCTACGCCCACCGACAGTTCACCTGCTGATCCGCCGTCTGAGAGCATGGACCGATGCGACCGCTGTACTCCGTTCCCCTCGGAATCGCCGCCACCGGCGCCGCCTGCCTCGCCTACTCCGTTGGGTACGAGGTCCGTTCCTTCCGCCTCCGCCGGGTCGAGGTCCCGGTCCTCCCCCGAGGCGCCCGACCCATCCGGGTACTGCAGGTCTCCGACATCCACATGGTGAGCGGCCAGGGCAAGAAGCAGCGCTGGCTGCAGAGCCTCGCCGGCCTGCGGCCCGACCTGGTGGTCAACACCGGCGACAACCTCTCCGACCCGGAAGGCGTCCCGGCCGCCCTGGACGCGCTCGGCCCGCTGATGGAGTTCCCCGGCGTCTACGTCTTCGGCTCCAACGACTACTACGGCCCCGCCCGCAAGAACCCGGCCCGCTACCTCCAGGCGATGCGCACCGGCGCCCACGGCATGAACAACGCCGACGGCAGCGCCCGCCGCGGCATCACCGGCGCCGTCCACAACCCCTGGGAGAAGCTGCGCGACGGATTCGACGCCGCCGGCTGGCTCGACCTCACCAACACCCGGGGCCGCCTCACCGTCAACGGCCTCGACCTGGAGTTCACCGGCCTGGACGACCCGCACATCCGGCGCGACCGCTACAGCGAGGTCGCCGGCGGCCCCTCCCCCGACGCCGACCTCTCCCTCGCCGTCGTCCACGCCCCCTACCTGCGGGTCCTCGACGCCTTCACCGCCGACCGCTACCCCCTGATCCTGGCCGGCCACACCCACGGCGGCCAGCTCTGCGTCCCCTTCTACGGCGCCCTGGTCACCAACTGCGACCTCGACGCCAAGCGGGTCAAGGGCCTCTCCACCCACCAGGCCGGCGGCCGCCGCTCCCACCTCCACGTCTCCGCCGGCTGCGGCACCAACCGCTACACCCCCATCCGCTTCGCCTGCCCCCCGGAAGCCACCCTCCTCACCCTCACCCCGACCCCCCACTGACCCACCCGCCCCGCTCGCCGAGAAACCGGATTTCGTCTCTCGGCGAGCGTCCGGTAGAGTTCTACTCGTCGCGAAGGAGACGGAGCGACAAACAGAAAGACCGGGGTGTGGCGCAGCTTGGTAGCGCGCTTCGTTCGGGACGAAGAGGCCGTGGGTTCAAATCCCGCCACCCCGACCCAGTAAGACCAGCTCAGGGCCGGTCTCCCGCAAGGGAGACCGGCCCTGACTGGTTATCAGGACCCTCTCTGGAGAAATCCTGGAGAAGATCTTGGAATCTGACTCCAGAGCGGCGCCTACTGGCGACCCCTCAACAGAGCGTCCAACGCAGCCACCGGCGAACCGTCCCCCATCCCCCGGCGCGTCTCCAGCGCCTCCTCCCACATCTCGGTGAGCGCGGCCATGAGTGACTTCCGCATCCCCGGGGTGATGTGGTCGTAGCGGGCCTGGACCGAACCGTCCTCGTGCCCCATCCGCTCGTCCATGAGCTTCGGCGGCGTCCCCGCTTCCCGCATCAGGGTCTTGTGCGTGTGCCGCAGCCCGTGGGGGGTCAGCCCCGGCGCGATCGGCAGCCAGCACATCTCCGATCGCCCCGCGGCTCCGCGCCCACGCGCCGGAATGCCCGGCCACGGTTCGGCGACCAGTGGCACAGGGTGGGCATCGTGCTGGCCCCGCTTGGGGTAGGTGCCCGTGGCCGCCGGCTGGAACAGCCACGTGGCGAACCCCGAGCGCCGCCAGTGCGCCGCCAGCTCCCCCGACGCCGCGTGGCGGACGTAGCCGAGTTCGGAGATGGCCGCCAGGACCTTGAGCCGGGTCGGGTCCGCCACGGCATGCGGGCGGTTGAGCACGTTGGAGACCGTGCCGGTCGAAACCCCGGAGCGGCGGGCAACGTCGACCAGCTTCGCCCCCGGGCGGCTCGCGGACCCGTTGGCGGCGCCGTGGCCACTGAAGGCGTAGGTCAGACCGTGGCACTCGCAGGGCTTCGGCCGGGCGCGGGTGATGTGTCCGGCTACCAGTGCGCCGAGGAACCCGGGGCTGTCGATGTCCCGGTAGGAGTCATCCTTGGGCGGACAGCGGTGCAGTTCCCCCGAGTCCAGCTCGTACAGCTGCCACTCGACCCGGATGCTCTTGGGCCGGACGAACTCGCTCTCAAGGCCGACGATCTCGCCCCAGCGCATGCCCGTGTAGCCCTTGAGGACGAGCGCAACGAACTCGTCGTCCCGGCCGGACAGGAGCGCGGCCCGCTCCGCGAGCAGCAGAATCCCGAGTGCTGTGGTGACCGCCTTCTCCGGCCCCCGGTTGCGGGCGCGGCCGGCCCGCTTGCCCCGGCCGCGCCGCTTGGTCGCCGGATTGGAGTCGCGCAGGCCCTCTTCGACCGCATCGGCGAGAATCAGGTGCAGCGTCGCCCGCCACGTCTTGACGCTGGTCGGCGCGTACGGGACCGCGCGTTCGCGCTTCTCCCACGCTGCGATGTCCGTCTTCAGGATGTCCGCAATGGCGACGTCCTCGAACGCGGGAAGCAAGTGCTCCTCAATGTGCCGCCGGTAATTCTGCATGGTCGAGGCCGCCAGGTCCTGGGCCGCGTACCAGCGGTTCGCGTAGGCCCCGAAGGTGATCCGCTCGGGTTCCGGCTCCAGTGCCGCCGCCTTCAGCCCCGCCAGCAGCTTCGCCTCCTCGGCATCCGCGGCCTTCTTTGCGGCGGCCTTGGTGCGGAAGCGGATGGCATCACCGCTGTCGTCGCGCACCGTGGCGTACTTGCCGGGCGCGGTCTTGTAGCGGCCGCGCCAGTAGCTGCCGAGGTTCTCGGCGTATCCCAACTTGCTCTCCCTGCAAAAGGCGTGCCGCCCAGCGCAATCACCGGGCGGCACGCAATGGTGTGATCAGGCAGCTTCCGGCTGCTGATTGAGCGCGGCCCGGCGGGGCACCCGCGCCCGAAGACGTGCCGGAGCCTCAACCGGTTGGTGCGGCCGGTTCGGCTTCTTCGAGACGTTCTCGGTGCTGGCGAGGCGGGGCGCCGGTGCCAGGACCGGCCGGCTCTCGTAAATCCGAAGGATCTCGGCGAACTGCTCGGCCGTGAAGCGGTAGGACCGGCCGGGCTTGGTGAACGGAATGCGGCCGCGGCGGGCCTGTTCCTTCACCCACCACTCGGACATGTCCAGCGCCCCGGCAATGTCTGCCGGGCAGTACAGGATCGGCAGCGCGTTCTGTGTTTTGGGCAAGATCAACCCTCCCGGATCATGGACTGGGTGGCCTCCGCTCCTTGTGTCCCTGGAGTCCGCTACCGCCGCTACCCCGCTACCTTGCAGGTCGGAGGGGGTGTGGAGGTAGCGGCAGTGGTAGCGGTAGCGGATGGGTGGGGTTCAGTGGGCGGTGGCGTGCCCGGCCGGGGCGGCGGCGGGCGAGGGCTGCTCGGTGGTGGCGGATCCGGGGTCGGTAGCCGCTACCGCTACCTCTGCCGCTACCGGGAAGAGGGGTGTGACCTGCGCGGTAGCGGCGGTAGCGGCGGTAGCGGCAGTTTCGGGGACGGACGGGCAGTAGCGCAGCCAGGCGTCGGCGAGGTCTTCGGCGTAGTAGCCCTTGAGGACCGTTTTGGGGGCGGTCTTGATGTTGCGGGTCTTGATGGGCTTGCCGGCCGCGGTGACGTACTCGCCGAGCATCTGCGACAGGATGCGGGTGGTGAGCGGGCGGCCGTCGAGGTCGGCCCACGGGGCGTCGTCGAGGTCGTTGAGCTTCTCGACCAGGACGTTGCTGAGAATGCGCTCGGCGCCGTCGAAGATGGCGCGGACGTCGGTGAGCAGGCGGATTCCGAGGGATCCGCTGTCGTCGCTCTGGGCGGCCTTGACCAGGTAGGTGCAGGCGGCGCGGGCCCGGGCGGGCCAGTCGCCGCCGGCGGCCTCCGCGATGGCGATCAGCGGTTCCCAGACGTCGGCGGGTCGGTCGGTGACGCCCTCGGGCATCTCCGGCCACGCGCCGTCGACCTGCTCGCGGACGGTGTCGGCCCAGGCGGCGAGCCGGTCACGCAGCGCGTGCCCCTCGGGCTCGTGGATGCGCTCGCGGAAGGGCTCGACCTTCTCGTTGGGAGCGCGGCGGCGCATCCGGATGACGATGGAGCGGCCCATGATCGTATCGGGCAGGTCCCCGAGGCCGCCAAGGGCGAGTGCGGCGTAGACGGGGAACTTGACGACCTTGTGGGTGTCGCCCTCGCGGACGCTCCGCCAGACGCCCCCGGTGCGGCGGTAACCGGAGTTGATGAGGCCGCGCAGGTCCTCGTTCCCGGCGGCCTTGGGCCCGAAGACCGTGTCGACCTCGTCGAAGAGGATCGTGGGTCGGCTGCCGGGGTCGCCGGAGATGGAGCGGAACAGGGCGCTGGCGGAGATGTCGTTGGTGACCATCGGGTTGGGCGTGAGGGTCTGGATGATCTCCAGCGCGCGGGTCTTGCCGCTCTGCGGCTCCGGGGAGAGGAACGCGATTCGCGGGGTGGTGCCGAAGCAGTCGACGAGATGGGCGTGGGCGTCCCACAGCACCACGGCGACGTAGGCGGCCTCGCTGGGGAAGACGTTGAAGCGGCGGTGGTGGCGTTCGATGTCGTCGAGCAGGGTGGCGCCGTTCTCGGCGGGGGTCGTGACGGTCGGGGCGGTATCGGTCATGCTGGCCTCTCTGGTTCTTTGAGCTGGAGTGGAGCGGCCACCGGATCTTTTGCGGGATGGGTGGCCGCTCCGGCGTGCTCTCGGGCGGGTGTCAGGGCAGGTGGGTGCTGCCAGCGGCGAGGCCGCGGGTGACGGCGCGGGTGGCGTAGGCGTGGGGGACCCCGACGGACACGGCGGCGTGGATGAGGTCCTGCGCGAGGGTGTCGAGGTGGCAGGGGCCGGGGCAGCGGGTGTGCTGGGCGGCGAGGAAGCGGGCGGCGCCGAACGCCTGCGTGCCGGCGCCGCTGGTGCGGTGGGCGTGGATGAGGTCGACGCCGCGGGCGAGGCCGGTGCGGACGTATCCCTCGGTGTGGCGGCACCCATGGTCTGTGCTGCGGGACCACCCGCGGTCGGGGGTGGAAGAGTCCACCCGGCCCGTCGTCGGCGCGGGGGTGGTGTCTTCCTTGGCCGCGAGGGCGCGGACGGCGTCGGGCAGGGCGGTCATGGTGCCGGCGCCGGGGCCGAGCCAACGGGCGTACTGCATGAGGGACTTGATGTCCACGTCTTCGAGCACGTGATTGGCGGAGTTCATGGTGCCCCGGTAGATCCAGTGCTCTCCGCGGGTCGAGGGCACGGTAAGCGTCGGGGGCAGCGTGGCACGGGCCCACGCTACGGCGTCCGCGCTGTCGAGGTCGACGACCGTGACCCCGGTCCCGCCCGGGTGGTAGCCCACGGCGGCGGCCCGACGCCACGCGCGGGCCCATGCCGGACTGGTCAGCACGGTGGGGTCGGTGGTAGCGGCGGCCCATGCGTGGCAGTGCAGCGGGCAGTGGCAGGGGCCGGGGACTTTCATGTTCGGCCGGCCTCCGCACGCGACGTCCGTGCAGGCCGGGCAGTTGTGCAGGGGCCGTTTGTTGGCACCGAGCGGCATGACGGGGATGCCGCGGGCCGCGAGGTGGAGGGCGAGTGCCAGCAGGGCAGGTGCGGTCATGCGGCCCTCCCCGGGTGGCGCCGGCCGGTGGCGGGCGGGGTGAACAGGTCGGGCACGGGTTCCTCCCGGGGGGAGAGGGCCGCAGGACGGGCCGCCGTGGCCGGGGCCGGGGTGCCCGAGTCCGCCGCGGCGGCGAGCGGCTGGCGCTGCTCGGCGCAGACCTTGTGTGCGGGCTTGCGCTGCTCGTCGCGCAGCGGGGTTGGCTTGCCGCACCACCGGCAGGGCCGGGCACCGGTGCGGTCGAAATGGGATGCGTCGCGCCAGTCAAGGACGGCGGGCACCGGGTCGCCTAGATCGCGAGGGCGGCGGTCAGCAGGTGCTTGCCGAGCAGGGGCGGGACGGCGTTGCCGATCTGCTGGCCGACGTCCCGCCCGGACCACGGGTGATCCGGCGGGAAGGACTGGAGCGCGCCGGCCTCGGCCCAGGTGAACCGGGACTCCGCGCCGTCGCTGTCGGCGAGCACGCGGACGCGGGACACCTTGCCGGTCACGGTGGCGGACGGTTCGGTGCTGCTGCGGCGCCCACGGCGGGCCGGGTCGCCGCCGGTGCCGTAGTTCGAGACCACCGTGAACGGGCCCCGTCCGGGCAGGACGTCCGCCATAGTGACCCACGGCAGCAGGCCGGGGTCACCGGCCGTGCGGGGGGTGCCCTTGGCGTGGGGCCGGTGGGTGGGCAGAGGCAGGAGAGCTTGGCCGTTGAGGCGGGCGATGAACACTGCGCGGCGGCGGGTCTGCGGGACGCCGTACTGCTCGGCCTTCACGGTGCCGGTCGCCGTGTCGTAGCCCTCGGCCCGCAGGATCCCCGCATACGCCTGCCAGACCGGCAGCACGGCGGGCACCTGCTCCAACACGATCGCCTCGAACGGCCGACCGGCGTCCCGGGCGTCCAGCGCCCACCGGAGCGGTTCGAGGACGAGCCGGATCAGGTCCGCCTCGGGGGTGTGGCCGTGGCGGGCCACGTCCCGGCGCTCGGCAAGCCGGTGGGCGAGGACCACGATGTCCCCGAGCGCCCGGCGCCCGGCGCCGTTCCCGGCGGCGGAGAACGGCTGGCACGGCGGCCCGCCGAGCAGGACGGTCGCGTCGGGGAAGTCGGCGGGGCCGTGGTCGCGCACGTCGGCCTCGATGGTGTGGAGTCCGGCGGCGCGGCGGGTCGCGCACGCGTCCGGGCTCTTCTCGATCCCGGTCACGTGGATGCCGAGGGTGCGGGCGGGCAGGTCGAGGCCGCCGACGCCGGCGAACAGGTCCACCGCGCGGGCCGGGGCGTTCACCGGGCACCGCCGAGCAGGTCGGCGACGAGCGGGGCCAACGCGCGGTTGGCGTGGGCGGCGAGGGCTGCGACGACCTGCTTGGCCTCGTGTGTGAGGGTGCGTCCGGGCCGGGCGGCGGTGGGTCGCAGCAGGATGTCGTCGGGGATGGGGACGAGCAGGGTGGCGGCGACCAGGACGGCCGGGCGGTCGGTGCGCTCGGGGCTGAGCAGCACCGGGAACGGGTCGTCGGACCGTCCCCACGGGTTGCGCTCCCAGTCCCGGGCGCGCAGGCGGTTGTCGGGGCGGCGGGCGAGGTCGCCGTGCCGCAGGCCAACCTTGGCGTAGAACCCGGGGTTGCCGTGGTGGTCGCGGTAGACGTCGAGGGGGTAGACGTCGGGGCGCACGTGCACGTAGCCGGGGGCCATGACCGGGGCGGTGGCCGTGCGCCACGCGGCCATCGCGAACTCCACCGGGCGGAGCGGTGCGCCGTCCTCGTGGAAGTCGGCGGCGTGCTGGGCGAGGTAGGCGCCGTAGCGGGAGTGGCCGTCGCTGGCCTGCTCCCGGTCGCGGATGTCGTCCACGATCGCGAGCGTGGAGCGGTCGAACTCGGGCATGCTGGTTCCGTCCTCTTGGGACGCACGGGCCCCGCACCGGCCGTCTCTCTGCCAAGATTTCGGCGGCTGGTGCGGGGCTTCGTGCTGCGACGGGAGCGGGTCTGTCCGGTCCCCCGCACCGCCCGCGCCCCGGGCCGCTGGCTGCGGCGGAGCGCGGGCGGCACGGCCGGTCGGGCAGGCCGGAGCTAGAACGGCGGCTCCGTGGAGTAGACCGGCGGGGTCCAGCCGAAGAGCAGGTGGGCGATCCAGCCGGGGACCGGGAGCAGGCGCCGGACCCGGTTCGGGTTCCAGCAGGTGCAGTCCCACCATTCGGTCCCGGCGTATTCGCCGGTGTGGTAGTCGCCGTAGTCCTCGGGCCAGCCGCCCTGGCCGTCGCAGGTGCGGCACTTCGGGTGCGGGGTGTCGGTCAGCTCGATCACCGGGGCGGGCCAGGGGCTGAAGCGAAGTCGCAGGCGGGCCATGGCGTTTCTCCTGGTCAGCGGTTGCGGTTGGAGACGGTCACGTTGACGTTCACGGCGCCCTGCCCGCCGCCTCGACCGCCGCCGGTCTTGGCGAGGGCGTAGGCGCCGACGCCGAGCGCGGCGAGGCCGCCGATGCTCCCCGCGGCGGCCGCGATGGCCTGGACCGCGTAGCCGACGCCGAGCCCGCCGGCACCGAGGGCGACGCCCCCGGCGAGCAGGCGCGCGGGCCACGGGTCCCGGGCCGGCGCGGGCTCGACGACGGGCGGCGGAGCGGGCAGGTAAACAGCGCTCGGCGCGAGAGCCGGACCGTACGCCACCGACGCCGGGGCGGCGGGGTGGTAGAGCGCGGGCGGGGCGGTGAGAGGCGGGGTGGGGGTGAGGTAGTAGGGGGTGCCGTCCGGGCCGTGGTGCACCGGGGCGGCGAACTGCTGCGGGGCGGTGGTGCGGTCCATCGGGGTCTCCCGTCGGCGGGGTGGTGCGCGGGTGGGGTCAGTGGCCGGAGACGAGCCGGACGAGCGAGGCGAGGAAGTCGTTCACGGGACCGGCGGCGCCGGTGCTGGCGGTGGTGAAGCCGGACAGCCAGAGCACGAGCGCGGTGGGCATCGAGACGCGCCGGCCCCGGATGAGGACGACGGAGATGATCGCGAACAGGACGGTGGTGCTGAGCGCAACGATCACGGCGGGACTCGCTTCCGGAGTGCTGTCGGGGTGGGGAGCGGCCCGCCCACCGCGGGTGCCGGGGGCGGGCCGTGGTGCCTGTCATCCGGGGTGTCATCCGGCCTGTCTGTCACCTGTCGCCTGTCACCTGTAATCCGCAGGTCGGAGAGGGGGTGACAGGGTTTCGGCGGCCGAGGAGGCCCCCTCGGCGGGGTGGGTGACAGGTGACAGACAGGGCGTCGGACTCAGGCCCCGGGGGCGTGGTCGCGGTGGACGTAGCGGGTCTTGCTGCCCTCGCCGACGCGAACCGCGTCCCCGCTCTCGACCCATGCCTTGAGCCAGTTCTGAAGGACCGGGCGGCGGGTGCCGAACGTGTCCTTCAGGGCCCGTTCCATGGCGGAGGCGCCGGTGCCCTCGGGCCCGGCGTCGATCAGCAGCCGCAGCGCGGCGTCCTTCGCGTCGGGCGTCTCCGGGGCGGTACCCTCGCGGCCGGTGGCCCACGTCGACGGGTCGGACCAGTCGACACCCGGCGGCGTCGGCTCCGGCTTCACGGCGTCGGGCAGCAGCCAGATCGATTCGAGGTCGGCCGGGTCGACGTCCGGGACCGGGGCGGGCCGGTCCCAATGCGCGGTCGCCTTCCACCCACCGGCGGGGGCCGCCCCCCGGCCCGGCCCGCCGGCCGATCCGGCGGCACCGGCGGCCGGGGAGGCCGCGGTTTCGAGCGGGGTGGCGTCGGCCCACAGGTGGCCGCAGCGTTCGATCAGCCAGCGGTCGGTGTAGTCGGTGCCGGCCGCCTTCAGCGAGGGCGCGTCGAGGGTCGGGCGGCGGTGGGCGGTGATCGCGCTGATCTCCTCGATCATGTCCGGGGTGATGCGCCACTGCTGGCCCTTGGCGGGCTGCTTGCCCTCGGTCCCGACCAGCACCGACCCCGGCCCGCTGAAGCTGTCCTCCGCGCGCAGGGCCCGCCAGCCGAAGAGGTGGCCCAGCTCGGAGTCCTCAAGGGCACCGGTCGCGAGGCGGTTGGACGCCATCTTGCGCACGAGCGGGTCGGGCATGACGTCCTGGGTGACGCGCAGGACGGAGACGACCGCGCGGATCGCCATGGCGCGCGCGATGCGCACGACCTCCGAGATGCCAGCGAGGATCGCGCGGGCCTCGCGGGTGGCGGCGGCCTCCGCCCCCTCGTCCAGGATGATGACGATCTCCGGCACCTGCGGCGAGACCGGCAGCTTGTCGTCGTTGGCGTCGCGCATGGCGTCCTGGTAGGCGACCTTGCGGTGCTTGGCGATCCGCACGGCGGCGTCGAGCATGCGCTTGGCCTCCGCCGGGGTGGACGCCACCCAGTCCACGCCCGGCACCGGGACGGTGGCCTCGGCCCACCGCGACCCAGGCCGCTTGATCTGTGCGTCGCGCCAGGCGTTCAGCCACGGCAGGCCGATCGAGCCGCCGTTGAGGTCGATCACCCACACGAGCGTGTCGTTCGTCTGGTCGAGCCGCGCGATGAGGCTGTGGAGCCAGTTGGTCTTGCCGGTGCCGGTGGGGCCGGTGACGATCGTGGACGCCTGCCGCAGGTCCATGTCCGCCCGCGCCCCGTCGGACAGCAGCGCCACCGGCACGGGGTTGTTGACCGTGGTGGTCTGCGCCATCTCGTCCATCGGGAAGGGCAGTTCCTGCCCCGCGAGGTTCTGCGTGGTGACCTGGATGAGCACGCGGCGCCGGGAGACGCCGGACATGGTCTGGAGTCCGCAGCCGTCGGGCAGGTCGAGGTCGGAGCCGAGCGCTTCGGTGCGGTCGGTGATGGACCGTCGGGTGGTGCCGCCCTCTGGCAGCTCGATCTCCACCGTGTACCCGGCGCCCGACGGCCAGTGCTCGATGCCGAGCACGGTCACGTCCACCGAGCAGACCCGCTTGATCCGGTCGGTCCACTCCGCGGCGAGCTGGCGGCGGGCGCCGATCAGCAGCAGGTGGGCGCGCTTGGCCTGCTCGACCTCCTCGTGCGCGGCGAACCCGACCGCGAGGGTGCCGGCCGCGATCCCGGCGACGGCGAGCGACCCGATCTCCGGCCACTGCCACGGGCCGCCGTGGGCCAGTGCCCAGGACGACCAGCCACCGGCGGTCATCCAGCACGCGCCCCGGAACGCGAGCGTCGCGGCGGTGAGTCGCTTGCGCAGGCCGGAGCCGATGGTGCCGAGCGCCCCGGCCGCACCGGCGGCGAGCGCCCATCCGGCGGGCAGGCCGGCCGCGTGGCCCAGCGCGGTGGTGGTCAGCGCCCCGGCGACCCCGTTGAGGGTGCCGGTCAGCGGGCCGTGCCCGGCCTGCCAGTCGACCCGCGACGGGGCGGGCGCCTTGGTCTTCGAGGACTTTGTGCTGTCGGTCATCACGGCTCCAGCCGGATACGGGCCGGGCCGTCCACAGGGTGTGGACGGCCCGGCCAGGTGCGGATTCAGTTGGGGCGGGGAGAGAACGCGCAGGTCAGACGTTCCACTTCCGCTCGGCCTCAAGGCCGTTGCGGGGGTTCTCGTGGCGCTCCAGGTCCTCGGCGTGGGCGCGGCGGAAGGTCTGGCCGACCTCTTCGAGGGACTGGACGACCTTGCCCATGGCGCGGTAGCCCTCGGCGATCTCCTCGGCCACGACCGGGTCCAGCGGCAGCTGCTCGGCGCCCTTCTCGGCGAGCACCCGCAACACGTCCTGGATGGTGCCGAACGCCACCGGCAGGTCGTCCGCCAGCGCGAGGAACTCGATCATCGTCTCGGGGTCGAACGTGGTCGCGGCCTGCAACAGGACGTCGGCGGCGGAGGACAGGCTGAAGGTGGCGGCGGTGCCGCCGAGCTGGGCGTCGGACACGGGAGTGGTCTCCTTCACGGTGGACTTGCCGAGGGTGATCGGGGCGGTCGGGGGAGTGCGGTCCGGGCTGCTGGGGCGGCCGAAGATGCTCCACGTGGTGTCGCCGACGGCGGCCGGGGCCGGGGTCGGTCGGCCGGGGACGTTCACGTGCTGGGCGGGAACCGGCACGTCGGGCAGTTGCCCGGCCGGACCGCCGGCGGGCCCCGTGGCGCCCGGTCCGGTGGTGCCTCGGATCGCGGCGTCCCGGGCGTCGCGCACCGCGCGGGCCCGACCGGCCATCCGGGTCCAGACGCGGCGCATGTGCCCGGCCACCCGGCCCTTGTGGCGCCAGTTGAAGGCGGCCGCCGACGCGAGGCCGACCAGCCCGGTCGCAGCGGCGACCCCGGCCATGCGCGTCCGGTGCCGCATGGCCGAGCGACGCAGGGCCTTCGCCTGCACCGGGGACACGCCCCCGGCGGCGAGCGTCCCGGCTCCGCCTCGGGAGACGGCCGTTCCGGCGCCGGTGGCGGGGTCGATCCCGGCGGCGCGCTCGGCCTTGGCCTGGCCCTTCGCGACCCGCCGGGCCGTGCGCTCCGCGACCTTCGCGAGCCGTGCGTCCCGGCGCGTGGCCGAGCCTGCGCTCACCGAGGCGGCCCCGGAGGCGTGCCCGGCCCCGCCGATCCGACGGCCCGCCGCCTTGGCCAGCGTGTGAGCGGCCCCGGAGGCCACCCTCCTCGGCGCGGCGTCCGTGCTGCTGCCGGAGCGGCCGGTCGCGGCGCGCTGCTTGCCGAGGGCGGGCCCGTCGCCGGACGCACCGGGCGGGGTGCGGCGGGCGGTGGTGGACGGGGTTCCGGCGGTTCGACCCATGGCCATGGCGGCGGGTCCTTTCCGAGACGCGGAGGAGGAGGTGGGTCCGGCGGACCGGTGCCCGGCGGCGGCCACCGGAGCCGTGCCCCGGCCGGACGGACGGACACCGGCCACGGCCGAACGGGCGCCGAGCGGGACGGAGTTGCTGCCCGCCAGCGGGCGACGGGGCGGGGGCGGGTTGAAGAGGCCACCCGGCGCCGCGGCGCGCTGGGCGGCGGCGGTCCGGCGGAGCGTGGTCTGCGGGGTGGAGCGGCGGGCGGTACGGGCCCGGCGGGCCAAGCCGCCGATCGCGGCTGCACCTGCGGCGGCGCCGGCCACGGCGAGGGTGACCGGCCCGCCGAGGGCGAGCGCCCCGGCGACGGTCCCGCCGAGCGCGTTCGCGACGGCCACCGCGAGCGGCACCCCCGGCACCGCCCCGGACAGCGGCGCCGGTGGCGTCTTCACGGCGGCCGCGGGCGCCGGGGGCTGCGGGACGGCCGTGACTTCGACGAGCGTGGGGGCCTGAGGGTCGGACATGGCTCCTCCAGCCCTGGTCAGTAGCCGAGCTCGGTGGGGTTGACGCCGTCGCGGATGGCGGCGGCGTCGGCGCGCATGTCGCGGGCCTGGCCCCGCAGGATGACGGCGGCCTCCCGCGCCACGCTGCGGTCCCACGGGTTGGTGGCCGGGTCGGCGGCGCAGGCGTCGCCGGAGGCGGCGGCCGCGGTCTTGTCGTCGGCGGCCCTGTCGAGGGAGGTGGCGAGGTCGGTGGCCTGGCGGCGGGTGAAGCGCACGATGGAGGGTCCTTCCTGGTCAGCGGTCGACGACGGGCTTGGCGAGGTCGCGGTGGGTGAGGTGGACCGGGGCGACGGTCTTGCCGAGGCGTCGGGCGAGGGCCATGGCGACGGTGGCGGCGCGGTGCCGGCCGCCCGCGCAGCCGACCGCGACGGTCAGCGGCGCGGGGCTCGGCCCGGCGTCGAACGCCTCAGCCAGCAGGGCGGCGGCGGTGATGGTCTCGCGGATGCCCGGGGTGCCGAGGACGGCCCGGCGGACAGGCAGGTCGTGCGCGGACAGCTCACGGAGGGCGGGGTCGACGTGCGGGTCCCGGAAGTGCGCGCGCAGGTCGAGGGTGAGGTGGGCCGCGGGCGGGGCGCCGTGCAGGTACCCGAAGCTGATCACACGGATTTCGGTCACGGACATGGCATGGGCCTCCTTGTGCCGGATCGGCAGCGGAGCGGAGCAAGGGGGTTCAGGGCGCGAGGGCGGCGGTGCCGGCGCAGGGCAGGCAGGTGCCCAGGTGCCGCGGCAGGACGTATCCGGCGTCGCGGTGGCACTGCGGGCAGGTGCGGCGGGCGCGGTTCGCGGCGGCGAGGGCCCGCCGCCGGGCGGGCGTCATCGGCCGGACCGGCTTGGCGCGGTCGACGCGGTAGAGGTACGCGACGCGCTCGCCGGTGGCGAGGCGGGAGCGCCAGCAGATCTGTGCGGCGACCTCCTGGCCCGCGGGGCGCAGGCCGCGGGCGCGGAGCTGACGGCGGGTGAGCAGGCTGTCCGGCGCCATGTGCCACGGGTAGGTGGGCATGCCGCCGTGCCGCTCGCCGGTCGGGTCCCAGAATCGCGGGCGTCCCATCGGCTACCGCCGGCGGGGCGCGGGCTTGGGCAGGTCGTAGTAGCCGACCAGTTCGACCGGGACCCCGTACGCGGTCCCGGTGGCGGTGAGCCAGGCGAGGGTGGCGCCGCCGTTCTGGTGGTGGTCGACCGCGGCCGGGTCCAGGTCGAGGGCGTCGCGCCACTGCTCGAACTGGTCGAGTCCGTCGTGCAGGGTGATCCGCAGCCCCCACGCGCGCGGCCGGCCGGGGACGCTCAGCTCCCGCAGGTCGACGTTCGGCGTCGGCAGGCCACCGTGGGCGGAGAGGACAGCGAGCAGGGCGCCCGCGGCGTTGACCTGCCCGGTCGCGGGACGGGTGACGGGGAATTCGAGCGTGGTGGTCACGATGCCTGCTCCTGACTGGTGGTGGCGTGGACGGCGTGCAGAGCCGGGCGGGCGCCGGCGTTGTGCTCCTTGTAGCGGGCGGCGATCCAGCCGGCCGACCAGCCGGTCATCTCCACCGCTGCGCGCTGCGACAGACCCGATGCGGCGGCCGCGGCAGCGACCTCCCGGGCCTGCTCCTCCGGCAGCCGCTGGGCAGCGGGCCCGGCGGACAGCAGCGCGGCGCGCGCCTGCTCTGCGGCCTCCCGCTCACGCCGATCGGCCTCGATCCGGGCCTCGCGCTCACGGCGCTCACGCTCACGCCGCTCGTGCTCACGACGCGCTTGCTCGGCCCGCTCGGCGGCCTCCCGCCGCTCCTGTTCCTCGCGCGCGGCGGCCTCACGGCGGGCGGTCTCCTCGCGCTCTTCGCGCGCCATGCTCGCGTCGTGCTCACGCTGCTCACGGCCCATGCGGGCTTCGTGCTCACGGCGCTCGCGCTCGGCCCGTTCGGCGGCCTCGAACCGGGCGATCCGGTCGGCCCGTTCCTGCTGCCGACGAGCCTCCGCCTGCTCCTCGCGCTGCTGACGCTCGGCCCGCTCACCGGCTTCACGAGCGGACAGTGCGGCGCCGATCGCCCGCCGGTAGGCCAGCGAGGTTTCCGCGGTGACGATCAGCAGCAGCGGCGCCACCGCGTGGACCGCCACCCCCACCGCGTCCCGGTCCAGAGCGGACAAACCCACGTTGAGCAGGACCGTCATGAGGCCGGTCATCCAGCGGAGCACGACGGGCCAGCGCCCGCCGTCGCCGTTCAGACGGGCGAGCGTGGCGTCCATGCGCACGACGATCACGACCGCCGCGTCCACGACGATCGGCAGGATCGGCGCCGTCCACTTCCAGCCCGGCGGGGTGTGGCCGGCCATGAGCGGGGTCACCGTGAGCACGCTGTAGAGCACGGCGCCGAAGGTGATCGCCCACGTCCCGGCAGTCAGCGTCCGCTCGGCCGAACGGATCTGCGCGGGGCTCATCGCGCTCTTCATCGCGGCCCCCGATCCGGGCGCGGTGAGCGGGCGGTGAGCGCGCCCACCGCGCCCGTGAGCATCGGCAGGGCGGTCACGAGCGACCACCCCCGGCGGCCTCGCGGTACCGGGCGCGCTCCGCCCGCCGGCGCAGGCTGTAGCGCTCCCGCTCGTTCGTGCCGCCGAAGATCCCGGTCGGCTCCCGGCGCTTCAGCGCGTTGGCCAGGCACATCAACTTCACCGGGCACCCGGCGCAGATCATCTTGGCGCGACGCTCGGCCCACTCGGCCGCCTCCGGCCCCATCTCCTCGGGGTCCGGGTAGAACAGGTCGGTGTCGGCGCCCTTGCAGGCGGCGCCGCGCAGGTCACCGTCTGCGGCCGGGCGGATCTCGGCGAGGACGGTGGCCGCGGGGCGGGCCGTCCGGTGCGGGGTGCGGGTCCCCGGACGCCCGAGGAGGCTGTGGAGCTGGGTCATCACGCGGCCGCCTTCCAGGTCTGGGCCCGGCGGCGCTCGGCGGTGCGCATCAGCGCGGAGGCGAAGCGGGCGGCCGGCGGGTCCAGGTCCCGCAGGATGTCCCCGGCGGCGTCCAGCCGGACCAGCCGCTCCGTGGGCGACTCGTCCTCGGGGCCGAGGAACAACTCGGCGTCGATGCCGATGCCGAGGGCGAGTTCAGCGAACTCGGCCAGCGTCATGGCCTGCTGGCCTGCAACAATCAGTTTCATGGGTCGGTGTCCTTCACTCGGACGGCCCTGAGCGGCTCCGGTGTTGCAGCACCGGAGCCGCAGCCGCAAGGCGGATCGGACGCTCAACGAGCGGCCGCGGAAACCCGGCGTGCCCGCCCCGCCGAAGCAGACGGGACGGGCACGCCGGGAACCGTGAACGCTGGTGGAGCAGCCTCACCGGCCGGCAGAAGCCCGGTGAGGCGACCTATGTCTCTCGCAATCGATCAAGAACATCGGGGAACCTCCTTCAGTCGGGCGGACACGGGAAACGCACTGCAAGGGGGCCACTCATGCCCCACTCTCCGGCCGTTGCTCGCGGTCGCCGGGCCACCTCGCCAGTCAGGACCGGACCTAGCCGAACCCCTATCCCCTGGCCTTTGCGGAGATTGCAGCGTCCTCCGCCTCAGCACTCCAGCCCGATCGAGCGCGGTAGTAGCGCCCACCCGGCTGCGTTTGTGCAGGTCAAACAAGGCCTGAAGAGATCCTGAGGACTTGTCCTCAAGTCCTCTTTAGGACTTGAGATGACTATGACGGACCCTCAGCAAGTCGTCAACTCCTCTTGAGGACTTATCCTTGGCGAGTCACGCACCGAGGGACGGCGGAGGCCACCATGGCGAAGGTGTACGAGCGCATCGCGGACGCGTTGCGCGAAGAGATCCGCGCTGGTCAGCGCAGGCCGGGCGACAAGTTCCCCCCTGAGACCGCACTGGCGGCGGCGTTCGGCGCGAGCGTGCCGACCGTACGGCAGGCAGTGGGAGTCCTGGAGTCTGAAGGCTTGGTTGAGCGGCAGCACGGCCGAGGAACCTTCGTCCGACAGGAGCGAGCCAAGGCCGTTCGGGACGGGGCGCGCCACCAGTGGGAGAAGGATCGGGCCCGTGAACCCGAGTCCGAGCGGCGCAGGACCGGGGCGACCGAACGCGACACCGATCTGACCATCGGCGATCTAGTCTTCGAGGCGAAGTACGCCCAGGTCCCAGCCGACGAGGATCTCGCGGGAGCCTTCGGCGTGCCCGCGGGAACGATGCTGCTCCGCAGGACCTACGGAACCAGGCACCGCGACGAGCGAGCGCCGTTCAATCGGGCGCGGTCTTACCTGGTTCTCGACATGGTTTCCAGCAATCCCGAGTTGCTGCGGGAAGATCAGGAACCGTGGCCCGGAGGGACGCAGAACCAGCTGTGGACCCTCGGCATCGAACTGGACCGGATTGTAGAGACATTCCGGGCCAGGCCCCCGACGCCTGAGGAGACCGAGGACTTGGGCCTGCCAGCCGGCGTGTCAGTGATCATCCTCCGGAAGGTCAGCATTGACACCGACGACCGAGTGGTTGAAGTGTCCGACGTCGTTCTACCTGGTGACCGCACTGAGCTGATGTTCACGACCAAGCTGACAAGGTGGTGAGCATGACCAACATCGTTACCGTCATCACGGCGGTGCATGGGCCCTCGGCGCCATTCCTGGCCGATGCGTACAAGTCCCTCCTCGAGCAGGCACTTCCAGAGGGTTGGGCCTGGCAGTGGGTCATCCAAGAGGACGGGGAGACGGACGACGTTGCGCCGCACGTCCCTGCCGACTCCCGGGTCAGCTTCGGCCAGGGTCGACACGGACGCGCCGGCGTTGCGCGGACGCTCGCGCTGTCACGGGCTGAAGGCGAGTTCGTGAAGGTCCTGGACGCCGACGACATGCTCACCCCCGGCACGCTGGCCCGTGACCTAGCAGCGCTCCAACATGCTGGCGTCTGTTGGACCACATCCAGGGTGCTCGACCTACTCCCGGACGGCTCGATGGTCGGATTCGACCAGGACCCCCCTGAGGGGCCGATCGAGCGCGGCGCGGTGCTCGACCACTGGTCGACGCACAACTTCCGCGCGCAGGTACACCCGGCGACACTGTTCGTCCGGCGGGATGTCCTGCTTGCCCTCGGGGGGTGGATGGCCTTGCCAGCCTCTGAGGACACAGGCCTGTTGATGGCTCTGGACGCCGTAAGTCGAGGGTGGTTCACAGCGGAGACTGGGCTGCTCTACCGCAAGTGGCCGGGACAGAGCACCAGTCAGGCCGCACATACCGACAAGGGCGAGTGGGCCGCGCGCATGGCTGTCGTTGAGGCCCGAGCGCGGGCTCTGGCGAAGCTGCCCGGTTGGCGTATCGACGTCTGAGGGCAGCGGGAACACGACGGCCCCGGTGGTGAGGACAAGGATTCTGTCCTTACCACCGGGCCCGTCTGGCATCTATTCGCCCGACCGGCTGCCAGGTAGGAGCAAGCCGCGGGCTGTGTGCTGCTCGCCTTCGAAGGCGCCGCGCACCCCAAGGTCTGCCCGGGCATGCTGGTGGAAACTGTTGATCGCTTGGAAGACGGCGACATGCAGCGCACGCCATTCGTTGAGGGTGCCGTCGACCACGCCGCGCGCCTGCCATTCGATGGCCGCAACAGCTCGCTGTACCGCATGCGCGGCCTCGATCACGGCATCGTTGGCCAGCAGCATCACTCGCTCAAAGGCCAAAGCTTGCTCGCCCCGGACGCCATTGAGGTCCATGCTCAGGTCGTGTTCACTGCGCGGCAGGACACGCATGTTCTCGCGCACCTCATACAACATCACGGCCGCGTGGATCGAGGCGCGGGCCCGACCCACGTAGTCAACGTAGGAATCGAGCTTCTTCTCATCCCAGCGGACCCGAAACGTCTGCCGGCGGTTGCTCCGCTCCATCAACTGATTCGTGATGTATGTCGTCAGCGATCCCAAGAGCACAGCAGCGATCGTTACAACCTGAGTGATGGTGTCCACTCGTCCCCGTCTCCCCGCCCGGCCCATCGCAGCCGGAGTGCGCAAGAGCATAGGAGTGATCGGGCCATCTGCGGAGTGGTGTTCTGCGCCAAGCTGAATCGGCGCAGAACCGGAGCTTCGGAGGAGTTCCCAGAGTCGATTCGTCCTGTGAGGCCGGCCGATGACCTTCAACTGTCAAGGCTGCGAGCGATCACAAAATGGTGAGAGTTAGGGCCTTCGCGGCGTGCCAGTCTGACCGTTGCGGAGGCCGCCAGCCGATGGAGGAGGTGTCAGCGGTACCGGTAATGGGCGGCCTGAGCTGTGGTCCCGAGACAGTCCCCGACAGCTGACCAGGTCATACCTGATCGTGTAGCCGCACTGACCTCCTCGCGCAGGATGAGCTCCGCCGAGTCGCGAAGAAGGCTGGCAAGGAGAACCCGGTAGGTAGGGCCTAGGTCGGATTCGGTGGCCGCCTGGGTCTGGATGAACTCGGCAAGCATGTCGTGGAAGGCGCGAGCGGTGGGTGTGGCCGGCCGATCGAGCCGGATTCGCTGGTGAGGCACCGTCGAAGGGTGGCACATCCGTGGCACTTCGCATCAACAAATATTGATGCTCGTGAAGAAATGCCAGCTCAGAGCCCCTTTTGTAGACATGCTGCCATGTCAGAGGGGATGAGTAACGTACGGAGGAAGCGATGGGGGCTGATGGGCTGCTTTGAGGAGCGGCCCCCCGGGCCAACGGGAGGCCGCCGTCGCACCGTCCGAGGAATGACGAAAGGTGCTGGATATGAACTTACGTGCCAGGTCAGACACCACCAAGGTGGCACCGCTACGGCGTCGCCTCGCAATCGCTGCTGCGGGAGCCACAGTGGTCGGCGCAGTCGTCACGGCGACCGTCTACCCAGCCACTATCGGGCCGATTAGCGCCGGTACGGCAGTGGCGTCAGTTGTGGTGCCCTCTCTGCGTCGGCGATGACAGCTGGCTCAGTGCGGCTCAGGGCGCGCCGAGCCAGTCAGGAGCAGGCAAGCCAGAGGTAGCGGTGACCGTCCGCTGGGAGCAAGCCTCGCTCTCTGGAGAAACCCTGGAGAAGATCTTGAGATCGAGGCCTCGAAGCACCCATGCGGACCAACGCATGGCAACGCCCTGAGCTGCGTCTTTAGCGCGAATCGCAGGTCAGAGATCTTGCAGGGCCTAATTCGGGACGAAGAGGCCGTGGGTTCAAATCCCGCCACCCCGACCCAGTAAGACCAGCTCAGGGCCGGTCTCCCACAAGGGAGACCGGCCCTGACTGGCTTTCCGGAGCCTCTCGGGAGAATCCTGGGAGAAAACCGCTCCGGATGATCTCCGGGCGGTCTTCCTACTGACCGCCCCTCAGCAAGGTGTCGAGCACCCCCACGGGCGATCCCGGCGACATCCGCCGACGCGCTTCGAGCGCCGTGTCCCACACCGTGGTGAGGTCGTCCATGAGCCTGCTCCGCATCTCGGGCGTGATGTGCGAGTAGCGGGCCTGGACCGATCCGTCCTCGTGCCCCATCCGCTCGTCCTTGAGCTTCGGCGGCGTACCGAACCCGTCCATCAGCGTCTTGTGCGTGTGCCGCAGGCCGTGCGGCGTGAGACCCCGCTGAATCGGCAGCCAGCACGCCTCCGCCCGGCCGGATGCTCCCCGGCCGCGCGCCGGGATGCCCGGCCACGGATCGGCGAGCAGGGGCACCGGGCGGGCCTCCTCCGGCGCCTTCTTCGGGTACCAGCCGGTGGCAGCCGGGTGGAACAGCCACGTGGCGAACCCGTTCCGGCGCCAGTGCGCGGCGTTCTCGCCGGACGGCCAGTACCGGATGTAGCCCAGGTCGGCGATCGCCTTCTCCACCCGGGACCGGGTGTCGGGGGCGACGGCGTGCGGACGGTTGAGCACGTTGGAGACCGTGCCGGTGGAGACACCGGCGGCGCGGGCGACATCCACCAGCTTCGCGCCGGGCCGGCGGGCGGCCCCGTTGGCGGCGCCGTGCCCGCTGAAGAGGTACCGCCGGCCGTGGCACTCACAGGGCTTCGTGCCGGCGCGGACCACCTGCCCGGCGAGCAGGCCGGAGAGGAACGGCGGGGCGTCGATCGTGCGGTAGGAGTCGTCCTTGGGCGGGCACCGGTGCATCTCGCCGGAGTCCAGCTCGTACAGCTGCCATTCGACGCGCACGGCCGCCGGGCGGATGAACTCGGCTTCGAGCCCGACGATCTCTCCCCAGCGCATGCCGGTGTACCCCTTGAGCACCACGCCGACGAACTCGTCGTCCCGACCCGACAGCAGCGCGGTTCGCTCGGCGATCAGCAGGATACCGAGCCCGGTGGTGATCACCTTCTCGCGTCCGCGGTTGCGTGAGCGCCCGGCACGCTTGCCCCGGCCGCGCCGCCGGCTCGCCGGGTTGGAGTCGCGCAGGCCAGCGTCCACAGCGTCGGCGAGGATCAGGTGCAGCGTCCCGCGCCACGTCTTGATGCTGCTCGGCGCGTAGTCGCGCTCGCGCTCCCGACGCTCCCATGCGTCGACCGCGCCCTTGGTGATCTCGCCTAGGAAGACGTCCTCAAACTCCGGGAGTAGGTGTTCCTCGATGTGGCGCCGGTAGTTCTGCATGGTCGACGCAGCGAGGTCCTGTTCCTCGTACCAGGCACTGGCGTACTCGCCGAACGTCATCCGCTCAGGGTCCGGAGCGGCGGCCGGTTGAGCTGCTTCCCTCGCTGCTTCCTCCTCCGCGATCGACGCGCCCTTCTCGGCCGCGCGCTTGGTCTTGTAGCGGACCGCCTTTCCGTTGGCGTCGAGGACGGTCCCGTACTTGCCGGGTGCGATCTTGTACCGGGCGCGCCAGTAGTCGCCGCGGTTCTCGCCGTAGCCCAATGTGATCTCTCTACGACAGGGCCCCGCCCGACGACGGCGCCGGGCGGGGCGGGTGGGGTGTGGTCAGGCGGCGTTCTGCTCGTGGAGCGCCGCCCTGCGCGGCATCCGCGCTCGGAGTCGGGTGGCCGACCGAAGCGACTGGGGGTTGGCCAGCTTCTTCGGCGCCGCAGCAGCGACGGCCCGGACCTGAGGCGCGGCGGCTACCGTCGGTCGAGCCTCGTACATGTGGACGATCTCGGCGACCTGCTCAGCCGTGAAGCGGTAGGCGCGTCCGGGCTTGGTGAAAGGGATGCGCCCACGCCGGGCCTGCTCCTTCACCCACCACTCGGACATGCCGAGCGCCTTGGCGACGTCCGCCGGGTAGAAAAGGGCGGGCAGATCGCCCCTGTTCATTGTCACTCTGGCCTCCTGCTGGGCGGGATTAGCGACTGCGAAGCGTGACAGCCCTCTCTCGCGGACGGAGGTGGAGGGCGGAAAGTGTCAGGGATGTCAGGGAAAATCGCTGACCTGTGACTTTGGCTGCTGGCAGGGCGTCAGGGATTGTCAGGGATGTCAGGGAAAATCGCCTTTTCCCTGACATCCCTGACGTTCCCTGACAGGCGGTCAGGAGTTGTTTTGCCTGGTCAGGGATTTTCCCTGACATCCCTGACGGTTACGGGGCTTCGGTCCCGTCCGTGCGGGTGCTCACGGCCGGGTGGACACGGAACGTGACGGCCGGGGCTCGGCCGCGCTGGCCGTTCGTGGGGGGCTGGTCGGTGCGGAGCCAGCCGTGCTGTTCGAGGAGGGCGAGGGCGGGTTCGACGTCGGCGACCTTCTTGAACCGCCGGGACGACGCGACGGCGTCGTGGGCCTTGATGTGGGTGCGGTGGGTGCCGTCCTTCTTCGGCCGCCGGAGCCACTGGAGGAGGGTGTGGGCGTCGTCGGTGGCGGGGTCGGCGGCGATGAGGTCGAAGACGGCGAGGGTGTGGGCGGTGTAGTAGTCGGCGATCTCGGCGGCCCGGTCGACGGTGGCCGCGGTCAGGTCGGTGCGCCAGGTGCCGGGGTCGTGGTCGGGGGTGATGTGGTCGGCGAGGTGGAGCAGGACGGCGATGCGGGCGATGTGGCCGACGAGCTTTCCGGCCCAGTCCTTGATGTGGGCGAGCGGCTGGTCGGGGCGGAGCTGGACCTCGACGCGCTCCTGCAGCTTCTCGACGGCGAGGTCGGCGGCGCGGTCCATGGCGACGACCACGGGTTCGGGGAGGTCGGTCATGGTGCGGAGCAGGCGGGTCAGGTTGCGGTCGTAGGCGTTCGCAACGGCGTCGGGGATGGGGTCGGTGCGGACCTTGCGCCAGCCGAGGTTGGACGGCGGCAGGGAGTAGAGGAAGCGGGCGAGCAGGCCGCGGTCCCGGGCGCCGGGGGCGGCGCCGAGCTCCTGGAGGACGGCGGGCTGCGGGGTGACGCCGATGGTGAGGGCGGGCTTGTCGACGGTGGGCTGTTCGCGGGTGATCCGGTCGGCCTGCAGTCGCTCGCCCTTGTGGGCCTGCAGGAACACGCCCAGGTTCGGCTTGCTGCTGTAGCGGCCGACGATGCTGTCGAACAGGTCGCCCTCGGGGGAGAGCGCGGCCAGGCACCGGTGCACGCCGAGGTGGTGGGTGACGGTCTCCGGGGTGATGTCCCCGGACAGCGTCAGCCGCGGGGTCGGCGGGACCACGATCTGCTCGGCGAGCATCTTCGCGGCGGAGATCTCCGCGACGAGCTGGCTCCGGTCGGCGTCCGGGTTCTTGCGGGCCCTGGCCATCAGGGCCTCGACCTCGGCGAGTGCGGCGTCCCTGGTGGTCTCGGCCTCGATGATCGTGGCTCGGGCGTCGGCCTGCAGCTCGGCCTCGACCTTGTAGACGGGGCCCATGGTGAACGCGAACACGTCGGACTTGCGGCTGGCCGGCGGCATCGCGCACACCAGGTAGAGGTTCGACTGCTCGCGCCAGCCGGGCCGGATCTCCACCCCGACCCGCCCGCCGGCCGCCGTCGACAGGGCGGCCAGCGCCATGGTCGCGGCGGCGTCGGGCGGGGTCTGCGTGAACTCCGCCACCGCGGCGACGTAGGCGCCCACCCACGCGGGCAGAGCCTTCACCGGGAAGGTGGGCAGGCCGGTGTGGGAGCCGAGCGGGACAGGGTCGAGCCAGGTGTCCCCGCCGGCCAGGTCCGCCAGCACCGACAGCGCCGCGGTGCGGACCGCCTCCAGGTCGGTCCCGGTGTCGCCGGCCATGTGCGCGAGACGGCTGGTGGTGGTGCCGATCCGGCGGCGCTCGGCCGCGACGCGCACGATCTCGGCGTAGTAGTCGCCGTTCGCCGCGGTCGGGGTCGCCTCGACGCAGGTGTGCAGGTAGCCGGGCCCGCCGACCCGGCCGAGGTCGCCCTGCGCACGCAGGAAATCGGTCAGCAGCAGCGGGTCCACCGGCCGCTCGCCCCCGGACATGCGGGTGATGGCCCGCCAGATCGTCTCGTGCGCCGGGTGGTGGAACACCCCCGGGTCGCCGAGCTGGGCGGCCAAGGCGGGGATCTGGACGGGGTCGAGCAGGGCGGCGCCGATGACGGCCTGCTCGGCGGCCTTGACCTCGGCGGGCTCGGGCCGGAACGGGATCACGTTCGGGGCGTACTCGGTGCTCAACGCGGGCTCCTTTCGTGCGGAGCAGGGGGCGGCCCGCACCCGGGCGGTGCCGGGTGCGGGCCGCGGAGGAAGAGGTGTCAGACGTCGAGGGCGGTCTGGCCGTCGCACACGGCCTCGGGGGCGGGCGGAAGCAGCGCGTCCAGGGCCACCTGGTGGTCCGGGTCGCCGAGGAGGCAGATGACGCGGCCGTCGGTGGTGACCAGCCACTCGGGGTCGGCGTGGACCGCTTCGACGACGGCCTCGCGGGTGGTGGAGTGGACGGCGCACTCGTCGGCGCGGTCGGAGCCGTAGTGGGTGCCGCAGACGTCGCACACGGCGACGTGGCAGGTCACGGCCTTGATGGGCACGGGGTCCTCCGGTTCAGAACAGGGCGTCCGGCCCGGCCGGATCGGCGTCGGCCTGCTGGGCCTTGACGGTGGTGCGGCGGGTGGCGTCGTGGCAGGCCGGGCACCACGCGGCCAACTGCTGCTTGGGCAGGGCGGCGGCGCGGTGCGCGGGTAGGAGCAGGCCGTCCGGGTCGGCCGGGGCAGCGAGCAGGCTCACCGGGCCGGTGCCGTGGCGGGCGTATCCGCCGTGGGTGGTGGGGCAGCGGCCGCCGTCCTTCTTCTCCCGCTTGTTGCCGATCACGACGTAGTCGCGGGCGAAGGTCATCGCGGCGCCGATCTCGTGCGGCTCCAGCATCCGGAACAGCACCTCGTCCACGTCCGTCCCGCCCGCCTGGCCGCCGGCGGAGGCGAGGCCGTAGCGGTCGCGGGTGGTCAGGGTGCCGACCGGCTCACCGACGGGGCGGGCGCCGCTGTTGCCGTAGTACGGCGTCAGCAGCGCCGACCAGTCGACCGCTCCCGCCGCGGGCGGCAGGGTCAGGCCGTGGTGGTTGCCGGAGGCGGTGACGGTGGCCAGCGCGTCCAGCACCGGCCGGGCGTGGGAGCCACCGCCCCGGAGTTCGGCGATGAACGGCAGCCAGGCGAGCCCGGTCTCGTTGCGGGCGGTCTGGGTGCGCAGCGGCTCCCCGACCCGGCTGGCGGTCTTGCCGTCGCGGCCCTCGGTCGGGACCAGTAGCGGCGGCACCGCCAGGCCGTCGTTCTCGCGGGTGGTGCGGGTCGGCGCCGGGACGGTGACCGGGGTCGCCTCGGTGCGCCAGGTACCGCCGGCCGGGGCCAGCAGCGGCGCCCCGTACTTGCGGATCCCGGCGCGGATCCGCTCGACGGTCGCGGCCGCGTACGGCGTGAACTTCCTGCCGGGCTTGCCGTCGCCGATCCGGCGGCCGGTCAGCGACCAGTCGATGACACTGGCGGCCGGGACGACGGGCGGCTCGACGACGGCGTTGCGGCAGGCCACGTTCGGGCAGCGGTAGACGTACTGCTGGCGGTAGCGGCCCATGTCCGCG
>JOHN01000081.1 GCA_000719695.1 Streptomyces sp. NRRL F-6131 | reverse complement strand
GCCCCCGGCCGAGCAGCTTCCCCCCGAGGCCGACCCCCTCCTCACCGACGCCGACCCCCTCCTCGCCGAGGCGCGGGAGACCGCCACCGCCCTCGCCGGCTCCGCCGCCGAGGAGTTCCTCCTGCACGGCGACTTCCACCACGGCAACGTCCTCGCCGCCGACCGCGCCCCCTGGCTCGCGATCGACCCCCGCCCCCTGGTCGGCGAACGCGCCTACGACCTGGCCCGGCTCGTCCTGGACCGCGCCGACACCCTGGTCGGCTCCCCCGGCGTCCCGGCCGCCGTCCGCCGGCGCCTGCACCAGCTCGCCGAGGCGCTGGACGTGGACCGCGACCGCCTCCGCGGCTGGACCCTGGTCCGCGCCGTCGAGCTCGCGCTGACCGCCCTCGCCGCGGAGCGCCGCTCCGACGCCGAGCTCTACCTGGAGTTCGCCGGCGCGCTCTGAACGAAGTCCGAGCCGCCCGCCCCGCGCAACGGCAGCGGGGCGCCCATCACGGCGTAGCGCCGCTCGGTGTTGGGGAAGTGCACGGCCCGCGCGAGGTCCTGGTACCCGAGCGACCGGTAGAGCCGGCGGGCCGGCGTCTCGGCGTCGATCGCGGAGAGGATGCTGCGGTCCATCCCGGAGCTCCCGGTCAGCGTCCTGATGAGGCCCGAGCCGACGCCCCGCCCCTGGAACTCCGGCAGCACGTGGAGTTCGGTGACCGCGAAGACCCCGTCCAGCCAGCCCCCGTGCCCACGGGCGACCAGGTAGGGCTCGATCACGGTGCTCCACCAGTGCTCGCGCCGGTTCGGCATCCCGTACCCGAAGCCGACCAGGCGGCCGCCGCTGAGCGCGCCGAACGCGATCACCCCGGGCTGCTGCGCGTGCCGTCCGACGATGTGGAGCCGGACCATGACCTCCTCGGGCGTGAGCCCGAACGCCACCGCCTGGACGTCGAGCGCCTGCGGAGCCCACGCCGCGAGGTCGATGGCCTCGATCCGCACCCCGGTCACCCCACCCTCACCCACCCCGCCGTCAACCCGGTCAGCCGTTCCATGTCCCGGACGTTACTCCCCACTCGCCCACCACGTGCTCCGCACGCGCAACCGGTCAGAACAGCACGCTCATGAACGCCCCGACCTCCCGGAACCCCACCCGCCGGTAGGAGGCCCGCGCCCGCAGGTTGTAGTCGTTGACGTACAGCGACACCACCGGAGCGACCTCGCTCAGGGCGAGTTCCAGCACCGCGGCCATCCCGGTCTCGGAGAGCCCCCGCCCCCGGTGCTCGGGGGCGACCCAGACTCCCTGGATCTGGCAGGCGCCCTCGGTGACGGCCCCGATCTCCGCCTTGAAGACGACCTCGCCGTCCTCGCCGAAGCGGGCGAAGGAGCGCCCGGTGGTGACGAGTTCGGCGACCCGGGCCTGGTAGAGCAGTCCGCCGTCGCCGGCCAGCGGAGAGACGCCGACCTCCTCGGTGAACATCGCCACGCAGGCCGGCATCAGGGCGTCGATCTCCTCCCGCCGCACCCGCCGCACCAGCGGGTCCGGCGCGATCTCCGCGGACGGCACGGTGGTGGCCAGCAGCGGCTGGTGGGCGCGGACCTCCCTGGCCGGCCCCCAGCTGCGTTCCAGCAGCGCCCAGAGGGCCGCGGTGGGCCCGGCCGGCCCGACGATGGAGGAGCAGCGGCGGCCCTGGCGGCGGGCGCGTTCGGCGAAGGCCTGGACGGCCTGCGGGCCGGCGTCGACCAGGACGAGGTTGGCCCCGGCGTAGCAGAGGGCGTCGAGTTCGCCGTGCTCGTCGTACCAGCCCCACATCTCACCGCCGAGGCGCCAGGGGTCGAGGCCGACGGCCTCCACCCGGGTGGCGACGAAGGCGTTGGCGACCGGGTCGCGGTGGAGGACGGCGAGGGCGTCGGCCAGGTCCGGCGGTTCCAGCACGCGGGTGGTCGCCAGGGCGCGGGCGGCCTGGAACGAGCTGGGGAGCATCACACCTCGATCGAGCATCGAGACAGCACCTTACTGAGACGACTGTGGCCGCACCCTACTCCCGACCCCCACCCGGGTACGGCTGCGGGGCCGCCCGCGCACGGACGGCCCCGCTTCCGGAAGAACTGCGGGGACCTACCCGACACCGGGGTGGGTCACTCGCCGGCGGTGACGGTCGGCTCGCCGGACTCGACGCCCTCGGCCTCCATCTGCTCGGCGATCTTGAACGCCTCCTCGATCAGGGTCTCCACGATCTTGGACTCGGGGACGGTCTTGATGACCTCGCCCTTGACGAAGATCTGGCCCTTGCCGTTGCCGGAGGCGACCCCGAGGTCGGCCTCACGGGCCTCGCCCGGGCCGTTGACGACGCAGCCCATGACCGCGACGCGCAGCGGCACGTTCATGCCCTCCAGGCCGGCCGTGACCTCCTCGGCGAGCTTGTAGACGTCGACCTGGGCGCGGCCGCAGGACGGGCAGGAGACGATCTCCAGGCCGCGCTGGCGCAGCCCGAGCGACTCCAGGATCTGGTTGCCGACCTTGATCTCCTCGGCCGGCGGGGCGCTCAGCGAGACCCGGATGGTGTCGCCGATGCCCTCGGCGAGCAGCGCGCCGAAGGCGACCGCGGACTTGATGGTGCCCTGGAAGGCGGGGCCGGCCTCGGTGACGCCGAGGTGCAGCGGGTAGTCGCAGGCGGCGGCGAGCTGGCGGTAGGCGTTGATCATCACGACCGGGTCGTTGTGCTTGACCGAGATCTTGATGTCGCGGAAGTCGTGCTCCTCGAAGAGCGAGCACTCCCAGAGCGCGGACTCGACCAGCGCCTCGGGGGTGGCCCGGCCGTACTTCTCCAGCAAGCGCTTGTCGAGCGAACCGGCGTTGACGCCGATCCGGATCGGCACGCCGGCGTCCTTGGCGGCCTTGGCGATCTCGCCGACCTTGTCGTCGAAGGCCTTGATGTTGCCCGGGTTGACCCGGACCGCGGCGCAGCCGGCGTCGATCGCGGCGAAGACGTACTTCGGCTGGAAGTGGATGTCGGCGATCACCGGGATCTGCGACTTCTTGGCGATGATCGGCAGCGCGTCGGCGTCGTCCTGGGAGGGGACGGCGACCCGCACGATCTGGCAGCCGGAGGCGGTGAGCTCAGCGATCTGCTGCAGCGTGGCGTTGATGTCCGAGGTCAGCGTGGTCGTCATCGACTGCACCGAGATCGGGGCGTCGCCGCCGACCGGCACGTTGCCGACCATGATCTGACGGGAGACACGGCGCTGGGCGAGCGGCTTGAGCGGCAGAGACGGAATACCGAGCGAGATCGCGGTCATGTGCGCAGGGTTCCCCGGGGTTGAGGTGTGGTCGGCCCGGCCGCTGGGACGACCGAACCCGGGCGCGCCGACGTTCGCGCGCCCGGGCTCCAACGGTACGGCACGGAATCGGGCGCCCGCGCACCCACCGGCCGGCCGGCTCAACTGATCTTGACGGGGTTCACCAGGTCGGCGACGAGCACGAGCAGGGTGAAGCCGATGAACACACTGGCCACGACGTACGCGAGCGGCATCAGCCGGGCCACGTCGAACGGACCGGGGTCGGGCCTGCGGAACAGCCGGGCCAGCCGACGGCGGACCGACTCCCAGACCGCGCCCGCGATGTGACCGCCGTCCAGCGGCAGCAGCGGCAGCATGTTGAAGAGGAACAGCGAGAGGTTGATCCCGGCGAGCAGGTTGACGAAGTAGGCGACCCGCTGGCTGCCGGGGATGTCGAGGGCGAACACCTCGCCGCTGACCCGGGCCGCGCCGACCATGCCGATCGGCGAATCGGCCTCGCGCGGGGTGCCGTCGACCACCGAGTGCCAGAGGCCGGGGATCTTGCCGGGCAGCGCGGCGAGCGACTCCACGCCGTGCTCCGCCATGTCGTACATCCGGTCGAGGGACTGCCCGAAGCCGAGCCGCACCACGCCCGCGGTCGGGGTGAAGCCGAGGAAGCCGGCCCGCACCGTCTCGCCCTTGACCGGCACGCCGTCGGCGTCGTACTTCTGCACGTCGTTGACGGCGATGGTCGGCGTGAGGGTGAGCTGCTGCCCGCCGCGCTCGACCACCAGGTCGACCGTCTTCCCGGCCGACTTCCGGATGTCGTTCTGGAGTTGCTCGTAGCTGCCGATCCGGTCGCCGTCGAAGGACACCACCTTGTCGCCCGGCTTGAGCCCGGCCTGGAAGGCGGGCGCCGCGGGCGCGTCCGCCGGGCAGGTGTCGGTGGGCCGGCCGGCCTTGACGACGCACTCGGAGACGGTGCCGATGGTCGGCACCGACATCGAGACGCCGAAGCCCATCATCACGGTGAGGAAGAGCCCGAAGGAGAGCAGGAGGTTCATGAACGGCCCGGCGAACATGACGATCACGCGCTTCCACGGCTTGCGCGTGTAGAAGAGCCGGGTCTCGTCGCCCTCCGAGACCTCCTCGTAGGAGGCCTCGCGGGCGTCCTCGATCATGGACCGCCAGGGCGAGGTGGAGCGCTGGGTGATCCGCCCGTCGGCGCCCGGCGGGAACATCCCGATCATCCGGATGTACCCGCCCAGCGGGACCGCCTTGAGGCCGTACTCGGTCTCGCCCTTCTTCCGCGACCACACGGTCGGGCCGAAACCGACCATGTACTGCGGCACCCGGATGCCGAACAGCTTGGCCGTGGAGAGGTGGCCGAGCTCGTGCCAGGCGATCGAGAAGAGCAGTCCCAGTACGAAGACCAGGATGCCGACCACCGTCATCACCGTTGCCACCGCTGCGCCTCCGTCATGCCGCTCCGATCGTCCTGTCGTCGTACCGGTCGTCCGGACGACTCCGCCCCGACGGTGTGTGCCGTTGCCCGGCGGGCCGTCAGCCCGCCGCGAGCTCGCGGGCCCGGGCGCGCGCCCAGTCCTCCGCGTGCAGGACGTCCTCCACCGTCAGGGAAGTTCCCCCGGCCGGCGCCCCGTGCTCGGCGACGACCTTCGCCACAGTGTCCACGATCCCGGTGAAGGCGAGGCGGCCGTTCAGGAAGGCCTCCACACACTCCTCATTGGCCGCGTTGAAGACCGCCGGTGCGGTGCCGCCCAGGGTGCCGACCTCACGGGCCAGCTCCACCGCCGGGAAGGCCTCGTCGTCCAGCGGGAAGAACTCCCAGGTCGCCGCCTTCGTCCAGTCGCAGGCCGGGGCCGCGTCCGGCACCCGGTCCGGCCAGCCCAGGCCGAGCGCGATCGGCATCCGCATGTCCGGCGGGCTGGCCTGCGCCAGCGTGGAACCGTCCGTGAACTCCACCATCGAGTGCACGACCGACTGCGGATGGACCACGACCTCGATCCGGTCGAACGGCACGTCGTAGAGCAGGTGCGCCTCGATCACCTCCAGGCCCTTGTTCACCAGGGTGGCCGAGTTGATCGTGACGACCGGGCCCATCGCCCAGGTCGGGTGTGCCAGCGCGTCGGCGGGGGTGACCCCGGCCAGCTCGGCCCGGCCGCGGTTGCGGAACGGGCCGCCGCTCGCGGTCACCACCAGCTTGCGGACCTCCGCCCGGGTGCCGCCGGCCAGCGCCTGGAACAGCGCGGCGTGCTCCGAGTCCACCGGGACGATCTGCCCCGGGCGCGCGACCGCCTTCACCAGCGGACCGCCGACGATCAGCGACTCCTTGTTGGCCAGCACCAGCACCCGACCGGCCCGCAGCGCCGCCAGCGTCGGGCGCAGGCCGATCGAACCGGTGATGCCGTTCAGCACCGAGTGGCACTCCATCGCCGCCAGCTCGGTCGCGGCGTCCGGACCGGCCAGCACGGTCGGCAGCGGGCCGCCCCCGGCCTTCGCCGCCAGCGCCTCGCGCAGCGCCGGTTCGGCCGCCGGATCGGCCACCGCCACGGTGTGCACGCCCAGCCGCACCGCCTGCTCGGCGAGCAGCTCCACCCGGCCGCCGGCCGCCGACAGGGCCGCCACCCGGAACCGGTCCGGGTGGCGGAGGACCACGTCGATGGCCTGGGTGCCGATCGACCCGGTGGAGCCGAGGATCACCAGCTCCCGGGGGCCGGAGGGGTCGGTCACCTCGGGGGTGAACCGCAGCTGCGGGTGGGCGAGCGAAGTCATGCGCCCATTGTGGCCTGCCCGGCACCCTCCCCCGCACCACGGGCTCCCCCGGTCCGGCGCGGGAGCCGCCGCCGCGCTCCCCAGGACGCCGCCGCCGCCCCGGGCTACCGTCGGAGCCATGCGCATCGTCATCGCCGGGGGCCACGGACAGATCGCCCGCCGGCTCGAACGGCTGCTCGCCGACCGCGGCGACCGGCCCGCCGGGATCATCCGCCGCCCCGAACAGACCGAGGACCTGGTCGCCGCCGGCGCCGAACCGCTGCTGCTCGACCTGGAGTCCGCCACCCCGCCCGAACTCGCCCGGCTGCTCGACGGCGCCGACGCCGTGGTCTTCGCGGCCGGCGCCGGCCCGGGCAGCGGCACCGCCCGCAAGCTCAGCGTCGACCGGGACGCCGCCGTGCTGCTCGCCGACGCCGCCGAACTCGCCGGCGTCCGCCGCTACCTCATCGTCTCCTCGATGGGCGCCGACGCCCGGGCCAGGTACCCCGCCGACGAGACCTTCGAGACCTATCTGCGGGCCAAGGGCGCCGCCGACGACGCCGTCCGCGCCCGGACGGCACTGGCCTGGACGGTGCTGCGCCCCGGCCGCCTCACCGACGGCCCCGGCACCGGGCTGGTCCGGCTCGCCCCCGACCTCCCGCGCGGAGCCGTCGACCGGCAGGACGTCGCCGCCGTGCTCGCCGGCCTGCTGCACGAACCCGGCACGGCCGGGCAGACCCTGGACCTGGTCGCGGGCAACGCCACCGTCGCCGAGGCCGTCGCGGCGGCCGCCGGCCACGGCTGAGCCCCGGCACGGCACTGCTCCGGCACTGCTCCCGCGCCGCCCGGAACCGCCGCCCCGACCGCCGCAGGACGCGGAAGGGCCCGGCCGCCGAGTGCGACCGGGCCCTTCCTCACGCCGTGCTCAGAGGTCCAGGCCGGTGAGGACCATGACCTTCTCGACGGTGTAGTCGTCCATCGCGTACTTGACGCCCTCGCGGCCGACGCCGGAGTCCTTGACGCCGCCGTACGGCATCTGGTCGGCGCGGTAGGACGGCGCGTCACCGATGATCACGCCGCCGACCTCCAGCTCCCGGTGGGCGCGGAAGGCGGTCTGCAGGTCGTGCGTGAACACGCCCGCCTGCAGGCCGAACGGCGAGTCGTTGACGGCGGCGAAGGCCTCGTCCACACCGTCGACCCGGTGCAGCGACAGCACCGGACCGAACACCTCGCAGGTCGCCAGGATCGCGTCCGCCGGCAGCTCGGCCAGCACGGTGGGGGCGTAGGTCGCGCCCTCGCGGGTGCCGCCGGCGAGCAGCTTGGCGCCCTTGGCCACCGCGTCGTCCACCCAGGCCTCGACCCGCTTGGCCGCGTTCTCGTCGACCAGCGGGCCGACGTCGGTGGCGTCGTCGTTCGGGTCACCGGTGACCTGGTCGCCCACCTTGGCGACGACCTTCTCCAGCAGCGCGTCGTAGACCGAGGCGTCGGCGATCACCCGCTGCACCGAGATGCAGGACTGGCCGCCCTGGTAGTTCGCGAACATCGCGATCCGGGTGGCCGCCCAGTCCAGGTCCGCCTCGGAGGACCAGTCGGCGAGCACCACGGCCGCGGCGTTGCCGCCCAGCTCCAGGGTGGTGTGCTTGCGCGGCACCGAGTCCATGATCTGGTAGCCGACCTTGTCCGAACCGGTGAAGGAGATCACCGGCAGACGCGGGTCCTGCACCAGGGCCGGCATCCGGTCGTTCGGAACCGGCAGGACGCTCCAGGAACCGGCCGGCAGCTCGGTCTCGGCCAGGATCTCGCCCAGCACCATGGCCGACAGCGGGGTCGCCGGGGCCGGCTTGAGGATGATCGGCGCGCCGACCGCGATCGCCGGGGCGACCTTGTGGGCGACCAGGTTCAGCGGGAAGTTGAACGGGGCGATCCCCAGCACCACACCGCGCGGGAAGCGGCGCACCAGCGCGAAACGGCCCACGCCGCCCGGGTCGGTGTCCAGCCGCATGGTCTCGCCGTTGGTCCGGCGGGCCTCCTCGGCGGCCCAGCGGAACACCGAGACCGCACGGCCGACCTCGCCACGGGCCCACTTGATCGGCTTGCCGTTCTCGGCGGTGATCAGCTGCGCGATCTCCTCGGTGCGCTCGGCCAGCCGTCGGGCCACGTGGTCCAGGGCGGCGGACCGCACGTGCGCCGGGGTCGCGGCGAACACCGGCAGCGCGGCGACGGCGGCCTCCAGGGCCTCCTCGACCTGCGCCTCGGTGGGGATGCTCACCTTGCCGACCAGGCGGCCGTCCCAGCTGTTGTGCACCTCGAAGTCGGCGTCGCCGCTCGCCCGGCGGCCGGCCAGCCAGAAATCGTACGTGGTGGTCACCGTGGTACCGGCCCTCTCCTCGTCATCCTCACGGCGCCACGGACGTGGAGCCGAAATCGAGGGTAGGGCGGGCGGCACGCCGACCGGATTGGACACGGAGTAGCGTTCGTCGGCGCAGCCACTCCACCGCGTCCAGCCGACCCGCGCGGGTTCGGCTACTCCTCGCCCGAACGCAGCGCCAGCCAGAGCTCCATCCGGACGTCCGTGTCGTCCAGCGACCGCCCCAGCAGCTCCTCCACCCGCCGCATCCGGTACCGCAGGGTGTGCCGGTGCACACCCAGATCGGCCGCCGCCGCGTCCCACTGCCCGTGCCGGGACAGCCACGCCCGCAGCGAGGCCACCAGATCGCCGCGCGCCGTCCGGTCGTGCTCGCGCAGCGGCCGCAGCAGCCCCTCGGCGAACGCCGTCACGGCGTCCTCCCCGAGCAGCGGCAGCAGCGAACCCGCACCGACCTCCTCGTGGTCCACCGAACGCCGGCCGCCGCGCAGCGCCACCGCCAGCGCCCGCTCGGCCTGCGCGTGCGCCGTCCCGGCGTCCTCCAGCGCGGCCGGCGCCGACACGCCCAGCGACAGGCCCTCGTGCTCCTCCACCGCGCCCAGGCAGGCCCGGTGCACCGCGCCGTTGTCCAGCGCCAGCACCATCAGCCGCGGCCCGTGCGCACCGTCCTCCCGCGCCACCAACAACTTCTCGCCGACCCGCGAACCGGCCTGCTCGGCCCGGTCACCCAGCTCGCCGAGCGGCTCCCCGGCGTCCACCCCCTGGCCCGCCCCGGCCACCAGCACCCGGACGGTCCCCTCCGGCAGCCCGCCGAACAGGCCCGCCGCCACCTGCCGGGCGGTCGCCACCTCCCCGGCCAGCACCATCCGCAGCAGCGCCGCGCCCATCCGCTCCTCGGCCTGCCGCAACTCCCGCGACCGCTCCAGGGTCAGCGTCAGCAGCGCCACCGCCGCGTTCAGCACGTACCGCTCGGTCGGCGTGATCCGGTCCTCGGTGCCCACCGCCAGGAACCCGCGGGCCCGCCGGTCCGCACCCAGCGACTGGACCACCACGTAGTCCTCGTCGGCCGTGTCTATCCCCGGCGCGCGGCCCTGCAGCGCGGCACTCGACGGCGCCGGACGCCGCCGCAGCCGGTCCACCTCCGCCGCCAGCCGCCCGGCCCGGCGCGCCGCCCAGTCCGGCGCCACCACCGAGAGCGCGCCCGAACCGTCGTACAGCGCCGCCCAGCCGCCCAGCCGGGCCGCCAACCGGCGCACCACCGCCGTCGTCCCGTCCTTGCCCAGCGCCGCCCGGGTCAGCTCCTCCTGCGCCTCGAAGCTGGTCGTCACCGCCTCGTACTGCTCGGCGGCCAGCGCCGCCGACACCACCTTGCTGATCGCGATGAACGGCGTCGGCTCCGGCACCCGCAGCAGCGGCAGCCCGCGCTGCGCCGCCGCGTCCACCAGCGGCTGCGGCACCTCGGTGTGCGACAGGCCCACCCCGAGCCCCAGCCCGACCACCCCCGCGTCGGCCAACCGGTGCACGTACGCCTGCAGCTGGGCGGCGGTGCGGCCCAGCTTGATACCGGTGGTGAGCAGCAGCTCGCCACCCTCGAGGAAGGGCGTCGGATCGTCCAGCTCACTGGTGTGCACCCAGCGGACCGGCCGCTCCAGGTGGTCCGCACCGGCGAGGACCGTCAGATGGAGCGAGGTGTTGCGGACGACGGAGGCAAGTGTGGGGGGCATGGCACCTTCGGGGGAGCGACCCGACCGCGCCGTTGCGGCCGGGCGAGAAAAGGGCTGGGGGTCCTTGGGGGGAATCCCACTTCTCATTATGGACGCCCCGGACAACCGGCACTGCCGAATCCACCTCGAAGGCGAGCTTCGACGGCGCGCGTCAGCCCCGGAGGTCCACCAGCAGCGGCGGCACCTGCTCCCCCGAGACCGCCGTCAACGACACCACGGCGTGCCCCGCCGGCAGCGCGTGCGCCAGGTCCGAGGGCGACCACCGCAGCCGCTCCACCTCCCGGGTGGTCACCGACTCCGTCTGCGCCGTCGTCCCCGACAGCGCCTTGCGCCCCAGCCGCCCGGCCCGCCGCACGATCCCGCCCGAGGTGTCCGGGGCCAGCGTCACCGCCGTCTCGTGGACCAGGTGCGTGCCCCAGGCCTCCGAGAACAGCCGGCCGTCCCACGGCGCGATCCCCGGGAACGCCGCCCGGCAGCCCACCGCCCCGAACAACGGGGCCCGCAGCGCCTCCGGCAGGTCCACCAGGGTCCGCAGCAGCAGCACCACCCCGGCGTTCGCCCCGCGCAGCCGCTGCAGACCGCGCACGATGCCGGAATCCAGCGCCGCCGAGGCGTCGTCCACCACCAGGCCCGCGAACAGCGACCGGTCCTGCCGCGACCCCGCCGCCTGCACGAACTGACCCACCAGCAGCCGTGACAGCATCCGCGCCGCCTCCGGGTGGCTGCGCTCCGGCAGCTTCACCCGCACCCGCAGCGGATGGTCCAGCACCCGCATCGCGAACGGCGGACGGCCCGTGCCGTCGGTCGCGAACGCCCCCTCGAAGGCCGGCCGGTCCAGCAGCGCCAACCGGTCCGCCAGCAGCGCCCCCGGATCGTCCGCCCGGCCGCGCTGGCGCTCCCGGTGCTCCAGGTCCCGCTCGAACGAGCCCAGCCGGCCCGCCGCCCGCAACCCCTTCACCAGGGCCTCCAGCGCCTCCGGCTCACCGGCGAGCAGCGCCCGCAGCTCGCGCACGCCCGGGTAGCGGCCGAACGCGGCGTGGAACGGACCCACCATCTGCTGCAGGGCCGTCCGGGCCGTCTCGGCGCGCGCCGTCAGCTCGTCCGGCAGCAGCGCCTCGGCCAGCCGGGCCGCCGCCTCGTCCGGGTCCTGCGCCGCGCCGTACAGGTCCAGCCCGTAGCGGGACGCGGCGTCCCCCGGGGCGATCACCACGTCGTACCAGGCGTCCGGCCCCAGATCCGCGTCCGCCGACCCGATCACCACCGCGCACGCCGTCCCGGCCAGCGCCTGCAGGCAGAGCGCCTCGGCCACCGGGCGGGCCAGCCGCGCGGTCTTCCCGGTCCCGGCCGGGCCCACCGCCAGCAGCGAGGTGCCCAGCACCGCCGGGTCCAGCGCGAAACCGGCCGCCCGGTGGGTCAGCGGGTTCTTCGGCACGTCCTGCGCGGTACCGAGCCGCACCTGGCCCAGCAGCAGGTCGTGCCGCTCCGCCCGGCCCGGCAGCTCGCGCGTCTCCGAGGGGTGCGCGAACGCGGCCGCGCCGCGCAGCGCCACCTGCTCGACGAAGGCGGGCAGGAAGGCCGGGTCCGCCTGGGCCGACTCCCAGGCCCGCTGGATCCGCACATAGTCGACATCCCCGACCGCCTCGCCGTCCAGCCGCCCGGCCGCCGCGGCGGCCCCGCCCTGCCGCAGCACCGCCCACGGGTCCCGCTGTCGGGCTGCCTCCGCCTGCTCCTCCTCGGTGGCCGGCACCTCCTCCGTCACCGTCCGCGACAGCAACGGCACGGCGTACCGCCGCCACACCTCCACCCACCGGCCCATCCGGCCGAAGACCTTGATGACGATGCCGGCGACCAGCACATTGAGTGTGAGGACCACTGAGACCGCGACGAACGCCGAACGCGTCGGCAACACACCGACGAGCGTCGTCCCGTACTTGGCCAGCTCGACGCCGTAGACGTACGCCAACCACCCCACCACCGCGTTCAGCCCCGCGCGGAGCAGCAGCGGCCACGTCGGCACCTTGGCGGCCTCGGCGCGGTCGGGGTCGATCTGCCGGTGACCCTGGCGGAAGACGCCCGGGGCGGCCTCGGGCCGCGCGGCGGCGGCCCAGCCGGCGAGGTCGAAGGGTGCGCGGGCCGGGGGGCGCGGGTGCGGCATCGAGGTGCTGGGGGTGGCGGTGCTCCGCTCGTGGTGGCTGCGTGCCCCGTCCAGTCCCATGTACGGCCCCGTTCCCTCGCCCGCCGGCCCGACCGCCGTCGGTGCCGCCCATACCCATGCCGCCGCCCCGGCGACACGCCCGCGCTCAATGTAGTGGAGCGGAGGCTGCCGGTAGTGGCGCCGTCCGTGCTGGCCGCCCCGGACAAGTCGGACGGCCCAGTGCTACCGAGTGGCGCATGCCCGGCCGGTGAGCGCCGCCGTAGCCTGCGAACTACCGAGCCGAGAAGTCTGGAGAAACCCATGAGCGCCGCAACGCCGCTCCCGCAGGAGCGCCGCCTGGTCACCGCGATCCCCGGTCCGAAGTCGCAGGAGCTGCAGGCCCGCAAGCTGGGTGCGGTGGCGGCCGGCGTCGGCACCACCCTGCCGGTGTACGTGTCCCGCGCCAACGGCGGTGTGCTGGAGGACGTGGACGGCAACTCGCTGATCGACTTCGGCTCCGGCATCGCCGTGACCAACGTCGGCAACAGCGCCGAGGCCGTCGTGGCCAAGGCCTCCGAGCAGCTGGCCGCCTTCACCCACACCTGTTTCATGGTGACGCCGTACGAGGGCTACGTCGCCGTGGCCGAGCAGCTCAACGAGCTGACCCCGGGCGACCACGAGAAGCGCACCGCGCTCTTCAACTCGGGTGCCGAGGCGGTCGAGAACGCGGTGAAGATCGCCCGCGCCTACACCAAGCGCACCGCCGTCGTGGTGTTCGACCACGGCTACCACGGCCGCACCAACCTCACCATGGGCCTGACGGCGAAGAACATGCCGTACAAGCAGGGCTTCGGTCCGTTCGCCCCGGAGATCCACCGGGTGCCGGTGGCCTACCCCTACCGCTGGCTGACCGGTGCCGAGAACTGCGCCGCCGAGGCCGCGGCCCAGGCGATCGACATGATCAACAAGCAGATCGGCGCGGAGAACGTCGCCGCGATCATCATCGAGCCGATCCAGGGCGAGGGCGGCTTCATCGAGCCGGCCAAGGGCTTCCTGCCGGCGATCGTGGAGTACGCGAAGGCCAACGGCATCGTGTTCGTCGCGGACGAGATCCAGACCGGCTTCTGCCGCACCGGCCAGTGGTTCGCGTGCGACGACGAGGGCATCGTCCCCGACCTCATCACCACCGCCAAGGGCATCGCCGGCGGTCTGCCGCTGGCCGCGGTGACCGGTCGCGCCGAGATCATGGACGCCGCGCACGCGGGCGGCCTGGGCGGCACCTACGGTGGCAACCCGGTGGCCTGCGCGGCCGCGCTGGGCTCCATCGAGACCATGAAGGAGCAGGACCTCAACGGCAAGGCGCAGCGGATCGGCGAGATCATGCTGGGCCGCCTGCGGGCGATGCAGGAGAAGTTCCAGATCATCGGCGAGGTCCGCGGCCGCGGCGCGATGATCGCCGTCGAGCTGGTGAAGCCGGGCGGCAAGGAGCCGAACGCGGAGGCCACCGCGGCCATCGCCAAGGCCTGCCACGCCGAGGGCCTGGTCGTGCTGACCGCCGGCACCTACGGCAACGTGCTGCGCTTCCTGCCGCCGCTGGTCATGCCGGAGCACCTGCTGAACGAGGGCCTGGACATCATCGAGGGCGCCTTCGCCGCCGTCTGAGCCGGCCCGTGACCGTGACCGGTCGTGACTGGCCGTGACCGGTCGTGACCCGGTACCCGAAGACCCGCCGGAGGGATGTCCGGACAGCGCCGAACGGCCCGTGGGGACCTCCGTCCCCACGGGCCGTTCGGTTCGAACCCGGTGTGACGCCTCCGGTGCGGACGGTGAAGATGGTGTGCGGAATCGCTGAAGCTCCTCGGCCCCACACGGACCTTGACGTAGTGTCATCACAGATGGACAGCGAGCCCCAGCCATGGGCGGATCCGTCCGCGGTCTCGCCCCCGGGGGCGGCTCCGCGCGAGGGCCGCGAGGACAACCAGGCCGTCCCGTACGGGGCGGTGCACACCGAAAGCCGATCGACCGGCCGTCCGACCCACACCCCCCGGGACGCACGGAGCGGCGATCATCAGGGCCGCCCCGGAGCTCTCCCCCCTGCTCCGGGGCGGCTGCCTCATGTCCTCGCCCACCCGGCGGTGCCGGTGGTCCTGGTGGTGGTGCTCCTACTGGTGTCCTGGCAGGTCGCCGTGGACGGACCGCTGCTGGGCCTGGACCGGTGGGTCCGGCACGGCGTCCGGGAGACCCGGCACGCGCTGCACAGCACCCTGCTCAACCACCTCGGCAAGGCGTTCTCCGACCTGGGCGGGGGCTCGGTGGCGGTGCCGGTGCTGCTGTTGGGCGGCGCGTTGGCGGCCGCGCGGGAGTTCCGGGCGGGCTTCGCCCGGTGGTGGCTGCCGGTGCCGGTGGCGGTGCTGACGGCCGGACTGATCCCGCTGCTGGTGGTGCCGGCGAAGGCCTGGTTCGCCCGGCCCGGCCCGTTCGGGCTGCCGCTGGCGGCGGACCAGTGGGGCTGGTACCCCTCCGGTCACACCGCGACCGCCACCCTGGGCTACGGGGTGGCGGCGCTGCTGCTGGCCCGGACGGCCGGGCCGCGGGAGCGCCGGGTGCTCGCCGCCGCGGCGGCGTTCCTGGCGGTGGGCGTCGGGCTCGGGCTGGCGTGGAGCGACTACCACTGGCTGCTGGACGTGGTGGCCAGCTGGTGCCTGGGCGGACTGGTCCTGCGGGCCCTCGCCCGGTGGCCGCTCACCGCCCGGCCCGCCGGGCGCCGACGGCCTCCGGAACGCTGAGCCGCCGCCCGGGAGGTCAGCCCTCGGCCGGCGCCTCGTCGTTGCGGTGCACGTGGCCGGCCTCGCCGTTGTCGCGGCGCCACTCGACGACCAGTTCGTCACGGGCGCCGAAGCGGACCAGGTGGCGGCCGACGACGTCCTCCAGTCCGGGCAGGTTCTCGGTCTCGCCCTCGACCGCGAGCAGCAGCGCGTCGGGGGCGGCTTCCAGGGTGGCGGTGCCGGCACCGAAGACGAGGGTGCCGCGGCCGGTCTCCTCGGACCAGTCGGCCTGGATCTTGCGGCCCATGTGGGCGGCGAGCTGCTTGGCGTAGCGGGCGGAACGGTCGGTGGCGACGCGGGCTTCGGAGCGGGGCACGGGCCCTCCAGGATCCTGGGAGGGAACTTAGGGTGCCCTCACTTACGGCCTACGCTAACCCAGATACTGAGTCTTGCTCAACATATTTCCGGGCGACCCCGGAACCGGCCGATACCCTGGGTCGGACACCTGCCGAGGAGAGCCGCCCATGACCACCACGCCGACCGACGACGCGGCGAGCGCCTCCCCCGTTCCGGACCCCACCCAGGACCTCGCCGGGAACCCGGCACCGGGCATCGGCACGGGCGCCGACGCGGGCACCGGCACCGACACCGACCCGCAGGCCGCGCCGGACACCGCCGCCGAACTGGCCGACGCGATGACCCGGGCGATCAAGCGGATCCGCCGGCGCACCAGTGAGCGGCTGGAGCCCTACGGCATCACCCCCGGCCAGGGCCGCGCGCTGCGCACTCTCGCGCACGCCCCGGGCTGCGAACTCCCCGACCGCGCGATGCGGCTGAGCGACCTGGCCGACCGGCTGCACATCGCCCCCCGCTCGGCCACCACGGTGGTCGACGCCCTGGAGGAGGCCGGCCTGGTCGAGCGGGCCCCGGACCCGGCCGACCGCCGGGCCGTGCGGATCCTGCTGACCGGGGCCGGCCGGTCCGCGGTGGAGCGGATCGGCCAGGTCCGGCACGAGGTGGCGCTGGAGTACTTCGGCCCGGTCAGCCCCGCGGAGCAGGACGCACTGCTGCGGGCGCTGCGGACCGCCGAGGCCGCCTACGCGGCGACCTTCCCGCCCACCGCCGCGCCGCGCCGGACAGCGCCGCCGGGCGCAGCGCGGTGATCCCGATCCCGACGATCACCAGCAGCGCGGCGGCGGCGCCCAGCGGGCCGACCGACTCGCCGAGCAGCAGCCAGGCCGAGGACATCCCGAACACCGGGACCAGCAGCGAGTAGGGCGCCACGGCGGTGGCGTCGTAGCTGCGCAGCAGATAGCTCCAGGCGACGAACCCGAACAGGGTGGAGACCAGCCCGACGTAGCCGATCGCGCCGAGCCCGGCGAGGTCGATCCCGCGCAGCGCGCGCAGGTCGGCCTCCGGGCCCTCGACCAGCAACGAGAGGCCGAGCAGCGGCAGCGGCGGCACCGCGCTGACCCAGACCATCCAGCGCAGCGCGTCCGGCGGGGAGGCCTTGCGGGTCAGCACGTTGGACAGCCCCCAGGCGGCCGCGGCCAGGACCACCAGGACGAACGCGCCGAGCGGTCCGCCGAGGCCGTGGTCGACGGCGCTCAGGCCGATGCCGGCGAAGGCGACGGCCAGGCCGGTCAGCCGCCGGGCACCGGGCCGCTCGCCCAGCAGCGCACCGGCGAACAGCGCGGTGAAGACCGCCTGCCCCTGGAGCACCAGGGAGGAGAGGCCGGCCGGCATCCCGGCGTGCATGCCCAGGAAGAGCAGGCCGAACTTGACCACACCGAGCACCAGTCCGACCGCGAACACCCAGCGCAGGGCGACCTTGGGCGGGCCGACGAAGAAGATCGCGGGCACGGCGACCACCGCGAACCGCAGGGCGCAGAACAGCAGCGGCGGGAAGTTCTGGAGTCCGACGTGGATGAGGACGAAGTTGAGGCCCCAGACGGCGGCCACCAGGACGGCCAGGCCGATGTGCCGCGGACTCATGGTGCCGCCGCCCGGGGCGGCCTGCGGGGATGCGCTCATGGCTCGAGGATGACCGCCCGGGACCGTGTAGCACCAGCGATGAATACTGAAGCCCACGGTTTAGCATGGCTGCATGATGGATCTGGGGCGTCTGCGGGCGCTGCACGCGGTGGCCGTCCACGGCTCGGTCGGCGGGGCGGCCGCGGCCCTCGGCTTCACCCCCTCCGCCGTCTCGCAGCAGATCGCCAAGCTGGAGCGGGAGACCAGGACGGTCCTGCTGGAGCGCCAGGGCCGCGGTGTCGTGCTGACGGACGCGGCGCGCGAACTGGCCGACGCCGCGCAGGCGGTGCTGGGGCTGGTGGAGCGGGCCGAGGTGCGACTGGAGGAGCAGCGCGGCCAGGCGGTCGGACGGCTGCTGGTGGCCGCCTTCGCGACCGGCGCGCGCGGGCTGATGCCGGGGGTGCTGGCCGACCTGCGCGAGCGCTGTCCGGAGCTGGACGTGCGGCTGTTGGAGAGCGACCCGTACCCGGCGGCCGAGCTGGTGGCGCGCGGCGAGGTCGACCTGGCGCTCGTCCAGGACTGGCCGACGGTCCCGCTGCCGGTGCAGGAGGGACTCTCCCGGCTGGACCTCGGGGAGGACCCGGTGGATCTGCTGCTGCCGGTCGGCCATCCGCTGGCCGAGCTCGCGGTGGTGCCGGTGGGCCGGCTGCGCGGGCAGCGCTGGACGAGCGTGCCGCCGGGCAACATCTGCCACGACTGGCTGGTCCGGACCCTGCGCGAGGCCGGCGAGGAGCCGGACGTGCGCTACCGGGTCGGGGAGTTCGAGACCCAGATCGCGCTGATCGGGGCCGGGCTGGGCGTCGGGCTGGTGCCCCGGCTGGGTCGGGGCGCGCTGCCGCCCGGCGTGGTCGCCCGGCCGGTGGTGCCGGAGCCGGCGCGACGGGTGTTCGCGCTCTGGCGTTCCCAGGCCTCGCGCCGTCCGGCGATCACCGAGGCGCTGGACGCCATGCGGGCCGGGTGGGACGCCCGGAGCGGCTGACGAGGTCCCGCCCGGCGGCCGGTCAGCGCCGCAGCCCCTCGGACCTCCGGACCTTCAGCCCCTCAGCCATCAGCCCATCAGCCCATCAGCTGGCGAAGCCGATCACCAGCCACATGAAGCCCACCCCGCCGAGCGTGCAGAGCAGGGTGGTGCGCGAGGGGTGCGGGCTGTGCGCCTCCGGGAGGATGTCGGAGGTCGCCAGGTAGAGCAGGAACCCGGCGAAGAACCCCAGGTAGAGCCCGAGCAGGTGCTCGGAGATGGTGAACAGCAGGGTGATCGCGGCCCCGGTGACGGGCGCGAGGGCGTCCGCCGCCAGCAGGGCCAGCGCGCGCCGTTTGTTGTTCCCGTAGAGCCGGGTGATCGTGTAGGTGTTGAAGCCGTCGGCGAAGTCGTGCGCGACGACGGCGATCGCGACCACCGTCCCGACCGTGGTGCCGGCCTGGAAGGCCGCGCCGATCGCGAAGCCGTCCATCACACTGTGGCCGACCAGGGCCAGGGCCGCCGTCAGACCCACCCCCTGGTGCCCGTTGACGCCGCGCTGCGAACCGTTGTGCGGCGCGACGTCGTGCGGCGAACCGCCGTGCGCGTGCCCGTGGGCGTGGCCGGACGCGCGCCGCTGGCCGTGGGAGTGCTCGGCGTACTCCTCCTCGTGGCCCCGGTGGATGGCGACCGCACGCTCGATGATGTGGATGGTCAGGAACCCGGCCGCGAACATCAGCAGCGCCTGCGGCACCCCGTGGACCTCCTCGGGCGCCTGGTGCAGCGCCTCCGGGAGGAGGTCGAAGGCGACCACCCCGAGCATCAGCCCGGCCGCGAAGCCGAGCACCAGGTGCCGGCGGTCACCGGTCCGCTGGGCGACCCAGCCGCCGATCAGCGTCATCAGGAACGCCCCTGCGGCGACCAGGACGGCGGTCACCGCTGCTCCACCGTGACGGACCGTCTGTTCACTCGTCTCCCCCGTGTTCCGCCCGTCCCCGGGCCGGCCGTCGACCGGTGGCGGACGGCCGTGTCCCCCAGCGTCGGGCACCTCGCGCACCGTCGCCCGCCGGACCGGCCGTCGGGGTGAGCCCGACGGCTCCCGCCCGGGCCGACCACCGTACTGGATCGGCGGCCCGCCGGACCCACCCCGGACGCCGGTCCGTTCCGGGGCGCGGCGGACGCCGGGTGGACCGCCCGCGAACGGCCCGCGCACAGCCCGCGCACAGCCCGCGACCGACCCGCGACCGACCTCCGGACGGCCCGCGGACCGCCCGCCCGGTCTCAGCGTCCGGCGGCCAGCGGCAGGCCGAGATGGGTGCGCGCCAGCTCGCGCACGCCGTCGCCGTCGACCAGGTGGATGTGCCGGTGCCCGTCCTCTCCGGTGAGGTCGAGCGCCCCGTCGGTGAAGCGGCCGGTGGTCAGCCGCAGCCCGCGTTCGGCCGACTCCTCCCGCACCGCCTCCGCCAGCGTCCTGATCTCCTCCTCGCCCACCGGCTCCTCGCCCCGGGAGGCCCAGACCACCCAGCGACCGGGCAGCGCGCTGCCGGCCGGCCCCTCCCCGGTGGCCACCAGCCCGACCGGGCCGCGCAACCGCACGCTCCACTGGCCGAGCCCGCCCCGGGTGAGCAGTTCGCGGACCAGCTGGACGAACTCGTTCGCCGACAGGTCCGGCGCGGCCGGGACGGTGGCCGAGGCCTGCGCGGCCGGTTCGACGCCCGCCCGGCCGTACGGGTCGGGACTGACGGCGGCGTCCAGCCGGCGCAGCCGGACCAGCGCCTCGTCCTGTTCGGCGTCCGCGTAGACGCCCTCGCCGTCGGGCTGTTCGTCGGGGTCGGCGGGCGGCAGCAGCCTGGTGCGGGCCAGCGCGTCGCGGTCCGCGTCCACGCTCACCAGGCAGAGCGGCTCGCCGCCGGGCTCGCGCAGCCAGCCGTTGAGCACGACACCGGCGAGGATCTCGTCGGTGTCGACGGCGTCGGCGGCCTGCAGCGCCCGCAGGGCCAGCCGGGCGACCAGCCGCAGGTAGTCGGAGGCGCGGCCGGCCGGCGGGCGCGGCACCGGGAGGGCCTCACCGTCCTCACCGAGCCGGTAGCCGGTCAACGAGGGCACCACGTCCAGCGGCGGCAGGTCGAGGTCGAGCACGGCGGTGCGGGTCAGCGGCCGGTAGACCGCGCGGCAGGGCGCCGGCAGGTCCCTGGTGTTGGTCTCGGCGGCGGCGAGGGCCCGCTCCAGCAGGGACTCGACGGCGGCCGGCTCGGCCTGGCGGTAGGCCCGGCGGCACTCCTCCAGGAAGTCGTTGTACTCGCGCACCGCACGCGCCCGGGCCCGCTCGGCCTCCTCGTGGGCGCGCCGGGACTCGTCGGCGGCGGGGCTGACGGCCTCCGCCTGCCGGGTGCGCCACTGCCGCAGGGCCCGCTGGTGGGTCAGCCGGGCCTGGGCGAGTTCGCGCTGGTAGCCGGAGTCGAGGAGCCGGCGGGCCGGGGTGCCGTCGGGGTCGGTGACCGGAGGGTCGGCGGGCGCGTAGTCGTCCCAGCGCGGCTCCGGGTCCTCGCCGACGGCCGCCGGCGGCGGTGCGCCGTCCGGGTAGGGACGCGGCTCGTAGTGGCGCAGCTGGCTCTCGAAGTCCATCGCGGACACGGGCAGCGCGGCCCGCCGCAGCAGGTCGGCCAGCCGCTCGTGCTCGGCCTGGACGGTGAGCGTGCGGTGGTGGGTGAGCGCGGCGGCCCGGGCGTGGGCGGCGACGGCCTCGTCGCCGCCCGCGCCGAGCGGACCTGCAGCCGCCCCGCCGGCGGGTGACGGGGCGTCCGGTGCGCCGTCCGGGGTGCCGGGGGGACGGCCGGACGGGTCCTCGCCCACCGGCTCGTCGACCCCGAGGTCGCGGAAGACCGAGGCCAGGAAGCCCGGTTGGGGGGCCGCGACAGCACCGTCGGACTGGCCGTCTGCTGAGTACTGCATCGGTGGTCGTTCCCCCAAGCTCGTCCGGCGCCTGCCCGGGGCGGTCGGCAGCCCCGCGGCGGACCCGGGGTCCGCCCCCCTTCCGGACATTGTCCACCGAACGGGCGCACCGGTCAGCCCAAGCCTCTCAGTTGGTCCGGGTGTTGGTCAGGTGCAGTCCGATGTAGCCGACATAGATCCGGCCACTGCCCGAGCAGTCGTCGAGGTAGTGCAACCGGGGCGCGGTGCGGCCGCCGCCGATCCGCAGGTGCGCCCCCATGAAGGCCCGTCGGGACGCGTCCACGCACTCCGGCACCGGGAGCATCCGCTCGCGCTTCCACTTGGCGTGGCTGAACACCGTCCGCGACTCTCCGCGCACGGCCTTGCGGGGCGGGAAGCGGTGGCAGCCGGCCGGGGTCCGCTCGCACCACTGCTTGAAGTCGCCGCCCGCCCGGCCGCGGACCGCCGCCTCGGCGTACTCCTGGAGCGCGGTCAGACCGTCCCAGGTGAGCCGGGCCCAGCCGCCGCCGGCGCAGCGCAGCTCGTCGAGGGCGAGCGCGGCCTTCTGGTCGCCGGTGAAGGTGAGCAGCGGGAACTCGCCGAGCCTGGCCATCAGCTCGGTGAAGGTGAGCGGGACCTCGCCGCGGCCGCCGGCCGACCCGGCGCGTCGCCGACCGGCGCAGAGCCGACCGACGGATCCGCGCCCGGGCCCGCCGACCGTCCGACCGGTGACCGCGCCGGCCGCCGGGAGCACCTTCGGCTTCGGCCACTCGCGCCGGCGCTGCTCCCGCAGACCCTCGTGGCGCGCGGAGTGCGCGGAACGCGCGGGCTGCGTGCCCCGCTCGTGCTCCTCGTGGTCGTACTCCGCACGGTCCTGCTCCTCGCAGCCGTGCTCGTCGCGGCCGTGCTCGTCGTGGCCGTGCTCGTCGTGGCCGTGCTCATCGTGTAGGGCGGCGGGGGCGATCACCGGGGCCGCGAGCACCGGTACGGACGGCGGCACCCGCAGCGCCGGGACGGCCGCCAGCAACGCCGGCAGCGGTCGTTCGGCGGCGAGCCGACGCGGTTCGCGGGACAGCAGGAGGGCCGCGCGCCGCAGGTCCTCCTCCATCCGGTGGCGCGCCAGCACCGGGTGCCGACGGCCGTCGCGCCGCGAGGCCGGGTCGACCTCGGGCAGGTAGGTGCGGACCGCGCCGCCGTAGACGGCGTGGAACTCCAGCGCGACGTTGAACCTGGTCCGGGCGTCCGGGTCCAGGACGTACAGGGTGGCGAGGCCGGGCAGGTGCTCGCAGAGCGGGGCGACCGTCTCCGCGAGCCACGGGCCGGTGTCCAGGCCGGCCGGGACGCTGGCCACCACGGTGGGCATCCGGCGGTCCGGGTCGCAGAGTTCGTCGACCAGGGCGTCGACCCCGGCCGCGGTGACCACCCGGGGCGCGGCCAGGACGGCGGCCGGACCGTCGGCGGCGTCGAGCAGCGGCAGCAGGGTGCGGACCACCTCGGGCACCGGCACCCGCGCGGGTGTCCGCACCCCGCTGTCGGTGGTGCGCGTCCCGGCCTCCAGCCCGACCCGGGCCGGACCGCCGGGCCCGGCCGCCACCGTGAGGGTGAGGTGGTCGGTGCCGTGCGGGGCCGGGGTTCGCACCCGGCGGCGGTCGTAGCGGCCACCGGGCAGCGGACCGCCGTCCCGGTCGAGCAGGACGCGGTCACCGAGCCGGAAGCGCTCGACGTAGGGGGCGGCGGCCCCGGTGGGGACGGGCGGCGGATCGGAGCGGACGGGCGGCGGTTCTTCGCACCCCTCCCGTTTCAGCCAGGCGGCGAGGTGCTGGTCGGCGAGGGCGAGGGCGTCGGCGTAGGGGAGGGCGGTGGTGACGGTCATCCGATAGGGCGTCGCCGGGCCTCTGGGGCCGGGGAAGCCGGCAGGGGCGGGCGACGACGAGGAACGTTCCGAGGTCATGCGCGTACCTCCTTGGGGCGGTGGTGGGGTCCCGTGTCCTCCATCGATGGGTCATTGGTCCGGTTCGCCGGACCTGTGCCAAGGAAACGCCATGGCCCGGAGCGGAAGTTCCAACTCCGGGCCACGTCACTACATTCGGGTGAATCTGCTCAAGCCGGCTGTCGCGCGGGACGAGGATCTGCTTCGCCGGCCCGGATCCGGCTCGTGATCCGCTCCGGGCGACCGGCGGCACGGCGCGGGCGGCGTCCGCTCAGACCGGCACCTCGACGTGGGTGCGGCCCGCGGCCACCCCGGTCGCCGTGCCGCCGGTCGCCTCGGCCAGCCAGGTGTGGAACGCCGCGACCTCCGGCTCCGGCACCCCGACCTCGATCCGCACGCCGGCCGCCTCGTACGCCAGATCGCTCACCGTGAACCCGGCCGCCCGCAGATCGTTCTCCACCCGCCCCGCCCGGGCGTGGTCCACCGTCACCGCGAGCAGCGCGACCGGCCGCCGCTCCAGCAGCCCGACCTCGTCCAGCGCCTCCGACACCGCGCTGCCGTAGGCCCGCACCAGACCGCCCGCGCCGAGCTTGATGCCGCCGAAGTAGCGGGTCACCACCGCCGCCGTGTCGGTCACCCCGCGACGGCGCAGCACCTCCAGCATCGGCACGCCGGCCGTACCACCGGGCTCGCCGTCGTCGCTGGAGCGCTCGCGGCGCTGCTCCTCGCCGACCACGAAGGCGGTGCAGTTGTGCCGGGCGTCCCAGTACTGCTTGCGGATGCCCGCGATGAACGCCTGGGCCTCCTCCTCGTCGGTGACCCGGGCGAGGTGGCAGATGAACCGGGACTTCTTGATCTCCAGCTCGTGCGTGCCCGCGCTCCGGACGGTCAGGTACGGCCGGGGGGTCGGCTCCGGTGTGGCGGACATGGCGCGGCGGTTCTCCCGGGCTGCGACGAGGGGCGGGCGACGAGGGGCGGGCGGCACGGTCCGCGGGCGAGCCGTCGCCCGGCGCGGGCCGTGCCGTCAGCCTAACCCCCGCCCGGCGCCCGACCGGTTGCCGAACGATGCCGGGCGGCACCGGGTCCGGCCGGTTCCCCCAGGTCGTCGCGGGTCCGCTCAGCCGCGGCCCGCCAGGGCGTCCAGCCGGGCCCGGTCCAGACCGGTCGCCGCCCGCACCTCGTCGGGGTCGACCGCGCCGCAGTCCAGCCCGCGCAGCAGGTAGCCGCTGAGCGCCCGGGCGGTCGCCGGCTCGTCCATCACGTCCCCGCCCGCCTTGGCCACGTACGCGGCCAGCCGGGCCGCGGCGGCGGCCAGGCCCTCCCGGTAGAAGGTGTAGACGGCGACGTAGCGGGTCGGCAGGTGCGCCGGGTGCATGTCCCAGCCCTGGTAGTAGGCGCGGGCGAGCGAGCGGCGGACCAGGTCGTGGTGGAGCTTCCACCCGGCGTGCACCTGGGCCGTGGTGCCGGTCGGAATCACATTGGTGGAGCCGTCGGAGAGCCGCACCCCGGTCCCGGCCGCGGCCACCTGCATCACGGCCTTGGCGTGGTCGGCGACCGGGTGGTCCATGCTCTGGTGGGCGGCGGCGACCCCGCACGCGGCGCTGTAGTCGAAGGTGCCGTAGTGCAGACCGGTGGCCCGCCCCTCGGCCGCCTCGATCATCCGGGCGACGGTGGCCCGCCCGTCCGGGCCGAGGATCGCCTGGGTGGTCTCGATCTGGATCTCGAAGCCGAGCCGGCCGGTCGGCAGCCCGGCGGTGCGCTCGAAGTCCTCCAGCAGCCGGACCAGCGCCGTGACCTGCTCGGCGTAGGTGACCTTGGGCAGGGTGAGCACCAGCCCGTCGGGCAGCCCGCCGTGTGCCAGCAGGGTGGTGAGGAAGAGCTCCAGGGTGCGGATGCCGCGCGCCCGGACGGCCGCCTCCATGCACTTGATCCGGATGCCGACGTACGGCGGCGCGCTGCCGTCGGCGACCGCGGCGGCGAGCAGCTCGGCGGTCCGGACGGCGGCCGCGTCCTCCTCGGCGTCGGGCCGCGGGCCGTAGCCGTCCTCGAAGTCGATCCGCAGGTCCTCGACCGGCTCGCGCTCCAGCTTGGCCCGGACCCGGCGGTGCACCTCGGCGAGCAGGGCGTCGTCCGCCACGCCGAGCGCGCGGGCCAGCTCGGCCGGGGTTCCGGCGTGACCGTCGAAGGCCTCCAGGGCCTGCCGCCCCCAGGTCCGGACGGTGTCGGCGGCGAAGGCGTCGGCCGGCACGTAGACGGTGTGGACCGGCTGGCGGGTGCCCGGGTCGCCCGGGTAGCGGCGGGCCAGGTCGGCGTCGACCGGCGCCAGCAGCGCGTCCACGGCGGACCGGGCGGCCGCGGAGAACCCCGCCGCGCCCGCCGGCCCGGTACCGCCCATCTCGACCTGCGACATCCGTCACTCCTCACGCAAGCATGCGCGCGGGGCCCGTGCCAGGCCAGCGCTTCAACAGTTTGTTGATGCGAAGGTAGACGGGCCGCGAACGGGCGTCAATGGCCACCCGGCGGAGCGGACGGGCCGGGCGGCAGCAGCAGCGGCCGGTCGGCCGGTCGCCTGGTCGGCTGATCGGTCGGCCCGCCGGCCGGCCGGGTCAGTCCCGCCCGGAGGTCGCGTAGCGGTCGCGCAGCTCCGGGTAGAGGGCCTCGACGTCCTTCGGGTGCACCGACCCGTCCGGGCGGCTGCCGGCCACCCCGTACTTCTGGGTCAGCCAGGCGGCCAGCCGCTGCGGGTCCGGCTCGTGGTCGAAGGTGTCGATGTAGCTCACCAGTGCCTCGAACGCCTGCTCCGGGTCCAGCCGGTACGAGCCCGGGCGCGGCGCGGGGCCGGAGGTCCGCTCCGGGCGCTCGACGAACTCCGGCGCCTCCTCCGCGGCCTCGGGCGCGGTGTACTCCTGCTCCGCGTACCCCTGTTCGCCGTACCCCTCCGCCGCGAAGGGCGCCTGCGCGGCGGAAGACCGGGCGACCGACGGTGTGGCCACCGCCGCCTGCGCGAACTCGGACTCCGCCGGGAGGTCCGCCTCCCCCGCGTACCCGGCCCCGGGCCCCGCCTGGGCACCCACGGCCTCCGGCTCCTGGCCCTCGTCCAGCTCGGACTCGGTCGGGCGCGGCGGCTTGAACCACGGCGAGACCTGGCCGGGCACCCGCCCGCCCGGCGCGCCGTCGTTCGGGTGACCGGTGGTCCGCACGGCCCGCGCCGTCCAGACGTTCAGCTCCTCCTGCGGCTCCGCGGGGGCCTGCGGCTCGCCGCCCGCCGGCTCCTGCGCGTCCCGCAGCCGCACGGCGGCGAGCCTGGCGAGCACCTCGGCGGGGGCCGGCTCGGCCTGCGCCTGCTGCTCCGGACGACCCTGCGCCTGGGCCTGCTGCGGAGCCTGTACCTGTACCTGTTGCGGGGCCTGCTGCTGCGGCCGACCCTCTGCCTGAACCTGACCCTGGCCCTGCGGTCCGGTCGGTCCGACGTGCCGGTCCCCCCGGACCGGCGAGTGCTGCCCCACCTCGGCCGGCCCCTCGGCCCCGTCCCGCGTGTGGTCCGGCGCCCCGCCCTTCCCGGCGCGCGCGGCCCCGGCAGCCCGGCCGGCCGGCACCAGGGCGGCCGCCGCACGACTCTCCTGCACGGCACGGGCCTCCTGCGCCGCCAGGGCCGCCTCGGCACGGGCCTCCGCCTCGAGCTCCCGGGCCTCCTTCTCCTCGCGAGCCACCCGGGCGTCCTCGTCCATCCGGTCGAACACCGACGGGTCCAGCGGCACGCCGTACTTGGCCAGCTTGAGCGGCAGCAGCGCCTGGATCGGCGCCGAGCGGCGCCAGCCGCGCCCGTAGCGGAAGCGCAGCTGCGCCCGGTAGACCAGCCGGTTCTGCTCCAGCCGCACGACCTCGTCGTACGAGCGCAGCTCCCAGAGCTTCATCCGCCGCCAGAGCCGGAAGGTCGGCACCGGGGAGAGCAGCCAGCGCATCATCCGCACCGAGTCCATGTGCCGGTCCGCGGTGATCGCCGCGATCCGGCCGACCGCGTGCCGGGAGGCCTCGACCACGACGACGAACAGCAGCGGGATGACCGCGTGCATGCCCATCCCGAGCGGGTCGCCCCACGAGGCGGCCGCGTTGAAGGCGATGGTCGCGACGGTCAGCAGCCAGGCCGTCTGCCGCAGCGCCGGGAACGGTATGCGCAGCCAGGTCAGCACCAGGTCCAGCGCGAGCAGGACCACGATGCCCGCGTCCACGCCGATCGGGAAGGCGTAGGAGAAGGCGCCGAAGCCCTTCTGCTCGGCCAACTCCCTGACCGCGTTGTACGAGCCGGCGAACCCGATACCGGAGATGACGCAGGCGCCGGCGGCGACCAGGCCGAGCAGGCCGCGGTGGGCCTTGGTGAGCGATGGGCGTGCCATTACGTCTATCAACCCCTGGATGTCGGCTGCGGCCGTACGCTGCCCCCGGCTGCCGGCTCCCGCCTGTCGGGGCGCCGGACGGCCGAGCGACCTCCGGGCTCGGCCCACCGGAGTTTACTCGTACACCTGTCTCAGCGTTTCCGCAGCCCGCACCGTCACCACCACCGGCCCCGGCACCCGGCGCGCGGCACCGGTGAGCGGGCGCCGGGTCAGGACGTCTGCCCCGCCGTGCCGTTGAGGTAGGCCAGCACGGCCATGACCCGACGGTTCGCGTCCTCCGCCGGGGCGAGTTCGAGCTTGGTGAAGATATTGGCGATGTGCTTGGCGACCGCGCCGTCGCTCACCGTCAGCCGGGCGGCGATCGCCGAGTTCGAGCAGCCCTCCGCCATCAGCTCCAGGACCTCCCGCTCGCGCGGCGACAGCCGCTGCAGCGGACCCGCCCGACGCGCGGTGCTCTGCATCAGCTTGGCGATCACGTCCGGATCCATCGCCGTGCCCCCGGCCGCCACCCGGCGGACGGCGTCGATGAACTGGTCGGCGTTGAAGACCCGGTCCTTCAGCAGGTACCCGATCCCGCCGGTGCCGTCCGCCAGCAACTCCCGCGCGTAGAGCTGCTGGACGTGCTGCGACAGCACCAGCACCGGCAGACCCGGGATCTCCCGGCGGGCCTTGAGCGCCGCCTGCAGTCCCTCGTCGGTCAGCGTCGGCGGCAGCCTGACGTCGACAACGGCCACGTCCGGACGGTGCGTCAGCAGGGCCTCCTGCAGTTCCGGACCGGTCTCGACCGCGGCGGCGATCGTGAAGCCGTGCGCCTCCAGCAGTCGGATCAGACCTTCTCGAAGGAGGTAAAGGTCCTCGGCGAGGACAACTCGCACGGCAGCTCCAGGGTGATGGTGGTCGGACCGCCCGACGTACTGTCGATGGCGAGGACACCGTCGAAGGTACCCAATCGCCGCTCGATCCCGCGCAGGCCGGTCCCCCTGGTGGGATCCGCGACTCCGACCCCGTCGTCCGTCACCGTGACCCGCAGCCGGCCGGCCCGGTACATGATGTCCACCCACACCTGCTCCGCACCCGAGTGCTTGGCCGCGTTGGCCAACAGCTCGCAGATGCTGAAGTACGCCGTGGCCTCCACCGGCGCCGGCGGCCGGTCCGGCAGGCTCACGCACACCTCGGTCGGCAGCGCGCAGTCGAGCGCCAGCGCGCGGACCGCGTCCCCCAGCCCCCGCTCCGCCAGCACCGGCGGATGGATGCCGCGGACCAGGTCACGCAGCTCCTGGAGCGCCCGCGCCGAGGACTGCCGCGCCTCGGAGAGCAACTGGCGCGCCGCCGCCGGGTCGGTCTCCATGAGGTGCTCGATCGTGCCCAGCGTCATCCCGATCGCGACCAGTCGCGCCTGCGCACCGTCGTGCAGGTCCCGCTCGATCCGCCGCAGCTCCGCCGCCTGGTTCCCGACGGCGTCGGCGCGGGTCTCGGTCAGCTCGGCCACCCGCCGGGTCAGCTGGGCGTGCGAGGCCCGGCCGTCCCGGTCCAGCACCCGTCGCGCCACCTCCGCGTACCCGCGCACCGCGTACGGAGCCAGCAGCACACCCAGAGCGACCAGCGCGACTGCCAGCAGGACCGAGACCAGCACGTTCACGGCGCCCGTCGAACTCGGCCCCCAGGACTCGTAGCCGCGCACCGCCACCACCAGGTACGCCAGCCCACCACCCAGGAGTCCGAACACCAACAGCCCGGACGCGGCCACCAGCAGCGGGCTCACCACCAGCCAGAGCATCTCGCGCCGCGTCGCCGCGTCCCTCGCCGCCCAGTGCAGCAGCTGCGCGAGCCGGGCGACGCCGTGGGAGCGGTGGTAGGAGTACCCCGTCCACCAGTGACCGCGGGCGTCCGCCTCCAGCGCCGGCCGGGGGGTGTACTCCACCGGCAGCCGGATGCCGTACCAGCGGCCCAGCTGCCCCCGCGTCCGGCGCGCCCACGGCCGTACGAACATCCCGGCCAGCGTCAGGCCCGCGACCACGGCGGCGACCAGGGCGACGAACACCGCCGGGTAGTAGCCGTCGAGCATCCACGTGGCGGTCGCGCCGGCGAAGAACGCCCCGAAGACCGGCACCACCACGACCGGCACCGCACCGAGCAGCAGCAGCGACAACCGGGCCAGTCCGAGGCCGCCCGCCGTGAGCGCCGCCTCGGTCTGGGCACGCACGACGCCGCCCCCGCTGATCCGACTCTCTGCTGCCACGACCACTCCCGCTCCTGATGCCGGTGCCGCACACCGGCGCCGATCCTGCTCATCCAGTGTCCCCGGAACGACAGCCACGGGCACTGGCCGTCCCACCCGAATTCCAGGTGGTGCTAGGTCCACCCCGCCCGGGTACCCGCCCGAGCTCGGAGAGCGTCAGGAAATGACGGTGAACGCAAAGAACCCCCATCCGGATCCCGGACGGGGGTTCTTCGTGAATGATTGTTCGGCGGCGTCCTACTCTCCCACAGGGTCCCCCCTGCAGTAC
>JOHN01000080.1 GCA_000719695.1 Streptomyces sp. NRRL F-6131 | reverse complement strand
GTGGGGGCCTCCGCCGGAGCGGGCGCGGGGGTGGGGGCCTCCGCCGGAGCGGGCGCGGGGGTGCGGGCGGGCGCGAGGGCGTCGGGCTCCTCGGGCTCCTCGGTGGCGTCGGCCTCGGCGTCCGCGGCGGCATCGGGGGCGGCGGCGTCGACGTCGGCAGGTTCCGCGTCCGTCGGCTCGACGGCCGCGGCCTCCACCTCGGCGGGCTCGACGTCCACCGGCACGGCGTCGGCGCGCTCGGGCTCCGGCGCGGACTCGGACACCGGCTCGGCCTCGGGCGCGAGCTCCGCGCGCTCGAGGGCGAGTTCGGGCTCAGGTACCGTCCCGGGATCGACGGCCGGCTGCCAGGCGCCGGGCTTGCGCAGATCGACCGGGTGCGGGGGCAGCGGCGGGGTGGGCGGCACGCCGGGCTTGCGCAGGTTGACCGGTCCCTCCGACGGCGGTGCCGGAGCAACCCCGGCGGCGGCCTTGTCCAGCGTCACGGCGGCCCGCGGCCCCGGCACCGCGTCGCGCGGGACCGACTGGTGCGCGGCGTCCCGCGGCGACTCGCCCCAGGACCGGTCGTCCCAGCCGGCCGGCTCCTGCGCGGCCGGGCGGGGCAGCACCGCGGCGGGGCTCGGTGCCTCGTACGGGGCGGCGGCCTCGGTCAGCGGGCCGTCGCCGCGTCGGGCGGTGTTGCGGAAGAAGGGGCGGTCCGGGGCGTGGGTGCTGACCACGATCACGTCGGGGCGGAGCACCGAGTACACCTGGTGGCGCAGCTGTTCCGGCGCGAGGACGGCCTCGGCGCCCGGGCGGCCGCCGTGCAGGGCCTCGATCAGCGCGCGGGTGAAGGTGCCGATCTGCTCCGGGTCGGGGCTGACCACCGCCCAGAGCGGCAGGCCCTCGCTGAGCGGCGAGACGGTGCCCTGGAGCAGCGGCCAGGCGTTCTGGTCGGCGCTCAGGTCGGCGACGACCAGGGTCTGCCAGTCGGCCGGGCGGTGCCGCAGTTCGCCGGCGATCGCCTGCCAGGCGAGGCCGTCCTGGCGGATGCTGCCGGGCTTGGAGTCGCGCAGGGTGAGGTGGAGCTGGCCGCCGCGCTTGTCGGCGAGCAGGTGGCCGCCGAGGTGGACGAGCAGCGGCCCGGGGTGGCGGGCGGCGGCGCGCAGGTGTGCGAGGACGGTGTGCGGGTCGCTGGCGCCGGGCAGGTGCACGGCGTCGACGGCGTCGGCGGCGAGCAGCACCTGGGGGGAGACGGCGGCGAGCATCGCGGACAGCACGGGGGCCTGGGCGGGGCCGCCGCGGCCCCAGGTGCGCCGGCCGGAGCTGCCGTAGCCGCCCTCGACGACGAGGATCCGGCCGCGCGGGCCGACGCCCAGGCCGCCGGCGATGCCGGACAGGCCGTGCGCGGGGGTGGCACCGGGGAGGGTGAAGGGCAGCGGCGTCGCCCCGGGCGGGGCCGGGACGCCGGCCGCGCCGCCCATGGCGGGCATGCCGGTGACGGTCCATCCGGTGGACGGCTCGGGCGGTCCCGGGACCGGGCCGGGAGCGGGCAGCGGGGCCGGGGGTTCGTAGAGCGCGGCCGGGCCGGGCGGGTGCTCCTCGAGGGAGTGGGAGGTGCGCACCGATCCCGGCGGTACGGCGTCCTGGGGGACCGGGTCCGTCAAGGGGTCGGGACCTCCGGGGACCGCCGTAGTCTCCGTCATCTCCAGGTCACCGCCCCGCCCCGCCGCCCAGCGGCGTTCTGCTGCCACGTACCCCGTGTGGCGCCTGTCACCACACCGTGAGCGCCACCCTACGAGATCCCGCCGCGCCCGAGCCAGGCCGGGTCGGTCGAGCCGGGCGCGCCCGCCGCTCCGGCAGCCCGGCCGGGTCCGGCGCCGGATGCGGCGGGAGCACCACCCCCGGCCCGGCTCCGGTCCGCCGGACGTTCCGTCACCCATGGGTCCGGCCCGCCCCGACGGGGGTGCGGCCGTCAGGGTTTTGGTGATCGTCGGCCGATTCGTAGGGTGTGGGGATGCTCGACGAAACCCCCGACCCGTCAGGCGGCCCCGCGGCCGCCGAGTCCCCGCTGATCGGCAGCTTGCGGGCGGCCGTCGCCGCCGTGCCCGGCGACGTGCCGCTGCGGCTGCACCTCGCCGAGCTGCTGCTCGCCGCCGGGCACGGTGACGCGGCGGTGGCGGAGGCGGCCGTCGCGCTCAGCCACGCGCCCCAGGACGCGCAGGCGAAGGCCCTGATGGCGCGGGCCCTGACCGGGTCGGCACCCGCCGCACAACCCGCCACCCCCACCTCCCGGCCGACTGCACCCGCCGCGCGACCCGCGCCACCCGCCCGGCCGGGCGGCGGGTTCGACTGGGCGGCCGCCGAGCAGGAGGTCGGGGACCTCGTCCCGCCCCGGTTCAGCGGGGGCCCCGACGCGAAGGAGGCGCCGCTCGCCGTCGACGGCGACGCGGACCCCGGGGACGCGAGCGCGTTCGACGTGGAGGCGCCCGACCGGCCCGGCTCGGTGCGGCTGGCCGACGTCGGCGGCATGGAGGAGGTCAAGGACCGCCTGGAGGCCGCCTTCCTCGCGCCCATGCGCAACCCGGAGCTGCGCCGGCTGTACGGCAAGAGCCTGCGCGGCGGGCTGCTCCTGTACGGTCCGCCCGGCTGCGGCAAGACGTTCATCGCCCGGGCCGTCGCCGGGGAGCTCGGCGCGAACTTCATCTCCGTGTCGATCAACGACGTGCTCGACATGTGGGTCGGCAACTCCGAGCGCAACATGCACGAGGTGTTCGAGACCGCCCGTCGGCAGGCCCCGTGCGTCGTCTTCCTCGACGAGCTGGACGCGCTCGGCGCCAAGCGCAGCCGCACCCAGCACACCGGCATGCGCAACACCGTCAACCAGCTGCTGACCGAGCTGGACGGCGTGTCCGCCGACAACGACGGCGTGTTCGTGCTCGCCGCGACCAACGTCCCCTGGGAGGTGGACATCGCGCTGCGCCGTCCCGGCCGGCTCGACCGCACGCTGCTGGTGCTGCCGCCGGACGGCCCGGCCCGCGCCGCGATCCTCCGCTACCACCTGCGGGAACGCCCCATCGAGTCGGTCGACCTGGCGAAGCTGGTCAAGGTGACCGACGGCTTCTCCGGGGCCGACCTCGCGCACGTCTGCGAGAGCGCGGCCGAGTCGGCGCTGCTCGACTCCGTCCGCACCGGCACCGTCCGCATGATCGGCACCAGGGACCTGCTGGGCGCCGCGAGGGCGATCCGGCCGTCCACCGAGCCGTGGTTCGCGGCCGCCCGCAACGTGGCGATGTTCGCCAACGAGGGCGGTATGTACGACGACCTGCTCGCCTATCTGAAGAAAGCACGGAAGCTGTGACCGCGCTCCACCCCCTCGTCGAGCAGGCCTCCGCCCTGATGGACCTCGACCGCCACGACGACGCCCGCGCGCTGCTCGCCCGGCGGATCGCCGAGGACCCGGCCGACGCCAACGCCTGGCTGCGCCTCGCGAGCTGCCACCTGTCGACCGAGGACTACGAGGAGGCACTGACGGCCGCCGCCGAGGCGATCGCCCTCGCCCCGGAGACCTCCTACGCCCACTACGTCCGCGCGTACTCGCTCCGGCGGACCGGCCGCCCGGAGGAGGCGCTGGCGGCGGCCCACGAGACCATCCGGCTCGCCCCGCAGGGCTGGCGGGGCTTCGTCGCCCTCTCGGAGGCCCTGGGCGCCTGGCAGCCGCGCTGGCCCGAGGCCTTCGAGGCGGCGGCGACCGCCGTCCGGAACGGCCCGGAATCGGTCACCGCGCACTACACGCTGTGGAAGGCCGCCCTGCTGAACGGCCGCTCGGACGTGCAGCGGCAGGCCGTGCGCGAGGTCCTGCGGATCGACCCCCAGAACAGCTGGGCCCTCACCCAGTGGGCCGAGTACGTCGCCGCCGAGGCCGCCGGCCCGCCGCTGACCGGCGCGGGTGCCAAGCTGCCGGCCGCCGCCGACGCGTACGCCACCGCGCTCGCCGCCGACCCGCAGGCCGCCGGGCTGCGCAAGGGCCTGGACGGGGCGGTGTTCCGGATGCTGCGGGGCACCCGCTGGCTGGCCCTGCTCTGCCTGGTGATCGCCGCCCTGGCCGGACGGGTCTTCCCGACCGGCGACGACCCCACGGCGCTGCCGGGGCCGCTCGGCACCCGGCTCTACGCACTCGCCCTGATGGCCGCCGTCTGGGGCTTCGGCGCCTGGCGCCGCTACCGGGCGATGCGCACCGGCGTGCGGCTGAGCCTGTGGGCGCTGGTCCGGCAGGTCGGCTGGGCGAAGCTGATCGTCGGACAGTCGGCCTGGTGCACGCTCACCGCCGTGATCGTGGTGACCGTGCCGTGGACCGAACGGACGGTGCCGCAGGTGCTGTTCTGGGTGGCCCTGGTGCCGACCCTGCTCACCGTCTGGTTCGAACGCGCGGCGATCCGCCGCTGAGCACGCGCCGCGGACGGCTCCGAACCGCTCCGGACGGCTCCGAACCGCTCCGGACGGCTCGCAACGGCTCCCGCCTGTTCTGTGCCCCGCCCGGCCGGGCGGGGCACAGAACAGGCGGGGCACAGAACCGTCGTGGCCCGTGGTCAGGAGCCGGCGAGGAGGTCCCGGAGCAGGGTGACGGTGTCGGCGTCGAGTTCGCGGCCGGTGCGGCGGCTGAGGGCGTCGAGGCGGTTGACGGCGCGCAGCAGCTGGTCGCGGGCGCCGGCGGAGGCGTAGGCGTAGAAGAGGTCCCGGTGCAGCAGTTCGACGTCCGGGGCGACGGCGAGGCCGCGGAAGACGGCGGCCTCGGCGCTGCGGTGGTCGCCGTACTGGAGGCGGCGGGCGGCGAGTTCGTGGGCGGTGTCGACGATCGCCGCGATCATGTCCTGCCGCTCGGCCTCGGCCCAGCCGTAGGAGGCGGGCGGGGCCTCCGCGAACGGGGCGCCGCGGACCAGGGCGAGGGCGTGGGCGAGCGCCGCGTCGGCGGTGGCGCTGGTGCTGCGCATGCCGCGCCGGTAGAGGCTGCGGAACTCGTCCCAGTCGCAGGTGACGGCCGGGGCGAAGGCGTAGCCCTCGGTCGAACCGGTGACCAGGAGGGCCCGGCCGTCCGCGGTGGAGCCCAGCCAGGCGGCCAGGTCGGCGAGCTTGTCGGGCAGCGGGCTGCGGGCGTCGGCGGCGGTCGGGTGCGGGTCGAGGTGGGCGGCGCCGGGGTGCAGGTCGTGGTCGAGCGCGGCATGGTCGGCGCCGGGGCGCAGGGCCAGGTAGGCGGCGAGCTCGGTGAGCCGGCCGAGCGCGCCCGGCTCGGCGGTACCGGCGGCGCCGGCGACGTCGACCGGGCCGAGCAGCCGGATCCGGGGGGCGGTGCGGGTGGCGTGCGCCTCCGGGGAGCGCAGGATCGCGAGCAGGTCGTCGCTGTCGCTGCGGCCGGAGGTGGTGCGGGCGACCTGGGCGACGGCGGACGGCCCGGGCTCGGGCCGGGCGGGGACGCGCGGGTGGGCTCCGGCGGGCGCGGGGGCCGGGTCGTGCGTCGGCACGGGCTCGGGAGTCGGGGTCGGGGTCGGGGCGGACGTGGGCGCCGGTTCGGTGGCCGGTGCCGGTGCCGGTGCCGGTGCCGGTGCGACAGCGGGGCCGAGCGCGGGCACCGTCGACGGGGCCTCGGCCGCGGGAGCCGCAGGAGCCACCGGTCCCACCGGCGTCACCGGCTGGACGGGAGCGACGGCGGTCGGCAGGCCGAGGTTCTGGGTGGTCTCGTCGCCGTCGAAGCCGCCCGAAGCGCCCTCACCACCGGTGGCGGCGCCGTGGCCGGCCTCCGTCCCGGCCGCCGGGGGCAGCGCGGCGGACGCGATCGGGAACACCGCGGCCGGTCCGGTCGCACCGGCGGGCACGGGTGCGGCGGGGGTCGCAGCGGCGGGGGCCGCACCGGCGGGCACGGGTGCGGCGCCGCTCGGCACGGCGGCGGCGCCGGCCTGGCGGCCGAGGCCGTTGACGAGGTGCCGCGGAGCCGGCAGCGCGGCGGGCCCGGCGGGGCCCGGCACCGGCGCCGCCGGGTCGGTGCCCGCGAACGGGCTGGCCCCGGTGCCGATCACCCGGGCCAGCAGTCGCGGTCCGGCCGCGTCCCGCCCCGTACCGGAGTCGCCGTCCGCGTCGTCCCCGTCGTCCGGCCCGCCCAGGGCGGCGTCCAGCGCGGCGAGCGAGAAGCCGCCCGCCGGGCCGTCCGCCCCGGGACCGCCCGCCGCGCCGACGGCCGCGAGGACCGGGACGGCCGCCGGGAGGTCGGCGGGCTCCAGCTCGTCGCCGTCGAGGGTCCAGGCGGGGGCGGGGTGCTGGGTGGTGTCGTCGGCGGTCCGGAGCAGTTCGGTGACCTGCTCGTACTGGCCGGTGGTCAGGCGCTGGAGCTCCAGGGTGAGGTGCAGTCCGGGGACGGTGGCCTGGCCGGTCGCCGGGAGGGTCCAGCGGGCGACCGGGCCGGTGCCGCGCTCGGGCGCGCGGGTGACCACGGCGACGCAGGTGCGGGGGCGGGCGTCGAGGATCCGGCCGAGTTCGGCCGGGACGCCGCCGCCGGGCTGGTGGGCGCAGAGCACGATCTCGGGGACCCAGGACTCGTCGGCCAGGCCCCGGCTGCGCGCGTCCCGGGGGCTGGCGGACTCGGCGGCGACCAGGGTGGCCCGGGCCTTGGCGGTGCGCGGGCCGAGGGCGGCGAGCGCGGCCTCCAGGGTGGTGTGGCGGTGGATCCGCTCGGCGGCGGGGCCGCTGATCGGCACCTCCTCGGCGAGGTCGACGAGGTGCAGGTGGAGCCGGTCGGCGAGCGGGCTGTGGGCGAGTTCGAGGGCCAGGGTGCGCAGGACGTCGCGGGCGTCGTCCGGGTGGCCGGAGAGGTGCAGCAGCCGGACGGTCTCCAGGTCGGCGAGGACCACCGAGCCGTCGGCGGCCGAGCCGAGGGTGACCAGCGCCGGGTAGGGGGCGGCGGTCTTGCGGGCCTGGGCCGGGGAGAGCAGGCCGTCGGAGTCGGCGGCGCACCACCAGATGTTGGGCGCGTGGGCGGCCCGGAACGGTGCGATGGGGGCGGCGGCGCCGGACAGGTGGAGCTCGACGGTCCGGCCGGGGGTGATCCGGGCGGCGACGATCGCGGGCAGCCGCTTGCCGCCGCGGACGGTGTTGCGGGCCATGCTGCGCAGGGCGCGGTCGAGCAGGTGCAGGCCGGCCTCGTCCTGGCGGGCCCTCAGTTCGGCCTCGAAGGCGGCGGCCGGGGCGGCCGGCATGGCGATGCGGTGCCGGGGCCGGCGGGCCCTCAGCTGGCCGCCGCGCTTGCGGGCGACGGCGCCGACCATGATCGCGGCGAGCAGGACGCCGACGGTGGAGGCGGCGAGGGCCACCGTGTAGTCGTCGGCCGAGGCCTGCTCGGTGTGGGCGGCGGGGGCCTGGTCCTCGCCCTGCGGGGCGGCGGACGGCGCCGGGGCGGACGGCTCCGCGGGCGCCGGGCTCTGGGCCTGCGCGGGGGGTTGGGCGGGGGTCTGCGCCGGAGCTTGGGCCGGGGCAGGGGTCTGGGCGGCGGGCGCCGAGGGGGCCTGGGTGCCCGGTGCGGGCGGCGGCGGGGTCGGCGCGGGCGCGGGGGCCTGCTCGGGCGCGGGCGCGGGAGCCGGGGCGGGGGCCGGCGTCGGGGCACCGGGCAGGCTGAGGACCATGCCCGGCACGACGACGTCCGGGTCGGTGAGCCGCTCGCCGTCCGGCGCCTGGACGCCCTGGTTGGCCTCGAAAAGCTTCGGCCAGGCCTCCGCGTCGCCCAGCTCGCGCTCGGCGATCACCGACAGGCTCTCACCGGGCTTGACGGTCACGGTGCCGCCGGCCGGGCCGGTCTGCGGCGTGCCCGCCGAGTCGGGGGCGGGGGCGGGGGCGGGCGCCGGGGTCGCCTCGTCGGGCTCGGCGTCGGCCGGCATGACGAGCTTCCAGCCGGGCTGGATCGGCCGGTCCGCGTCGAAGCGGATGCCCGAATCGTCCATCACCCGGCCGTCGTTGAGCTTGGCGATCTCCAGCCAGCGTTCGCCGGAGCCCAGTTGGCGCTCGGCGATGGACCAGAGGCTGTCGGCGGGGCGGCTGTCCCGCACCGTGTAGCCGGCCTGCGGGTCGGCGGCGGGGGCGACGGCCGGGGCGGCCTGCGCGGCGGTCAGCGCGGCCCGCTGGACCCCCGCCACCTGCCCGGCCGCGGCGGCGACCGGCGCGTGCTCGGCGGTCGCGGCGAAGGCCGAACCGGCCACCGGCACCAGCGCGATGACCGCGCCGACCAGACCGGCCGCGGTCCGCTGGCTCCAGCCGAAGGCCGGGATCCGCCGGGCCACCCGGCCGCGCAGCTGCGCCGGGACCTCCAGCAGCACCGAGAGCGCGAAGCACGCCCAGCCGATCCAGCCGACCACCACCAGCAGCCACAGGAACAGCCGCCCGTCGTCGGGGCTGGTCAGCAGGGCGCCGATGCCGTCGGGCGCGAGTTCGCCCATGTCGGCGACCGCCCGGGTGCCGTACAGCAGCAGCGCGGGCACGCCGACGAGCAGGCCGAGCAGGGTGATCAGGGCCGCGAGCGCGGCGATCACGGCGCCGGCCCGGCCGCGCCGACGGCCGCCGCCCGCCCGGTGGGAGGGCAGCGGTGCCGGCCGTCGGCCGGCGGAGGTGGCGTTCGCACTCCGGGCCGGACGCCCGGCACGGGTCTGGTCCTTGGCGCGTGGCGCGGCCATCAGTCGGTCTCCGCTTCCTTGACTCCGTGGACGAGGGTGGCGCTCCCCCGGCCCATGACCTTCCGTTTGCCCAACTCACCCAGCATCACGGGGCGGAACTCGGCCTGCACCGTGATGGTGACGGTGGCGTTGTCCGGGGAGAACTCCACACCGGCGGCGGACAGCCCGTACAGCGCGAGGTAGTCGTTGGCCGCGGCCTCGACGTACGCCCGCGCTCTCAGCTTGTACCCCTCGCCCCGCAACAGGGCTGCCTCGTCCAGCTGTTGACCGGCCATCCGGGCGGCCTCCTGGGCATAGGCGTCGACCCGCTCGGCGACCCGAAGCCTGCCGCCGGCGTCGATGACCAGCGCGATGACCAGCACCACGAAGGCCGCGCAGATCGCGACGAAGATCGACAGTGCGCCGCGGTCCGAACGTCCGCCGCGCCGGACACGGAACGGTCGCACCCCGCCCGAGCGTGCCATGGCCGTCCCTCCCCGCCTGCTCCGCCGCCCTCCCCCGGGCGCTCTCCGCTTGCGTCTCCCCCGCCCGACGGCTCCCCAATCCCCGTCCGGCCGCCTCGTCGTCACAGCCCCGTCACCGCCCGCCCCACGACCCGGCACACTCTCCACCCACTCGGTCCACTCACCGCGCTCGCCGCGCTCGGTCCACTCGCCGCGCCCGGCCCCCTCGCCGCACACGGAACACTCGCCCCACCGGACCGCACCCGGGCCTCACGGGCCCCGGTAGCGGTCGACCACCGAGACGAACCAGCCGGTGAGCGTCTTCGGGACGACGTTCGGCCCGCCGATCAGGTCCGCCAGGTAGACCTTGCAGGTCACGGTGACCTCGACCGTCTCCCAGTCGACGCCCTGGTTGCTGCGCCGGCCGTGCTTCACCGTGACGCTGCTGCTCTCGCAGTGCACGCCCTGCTGCTTCATGGCGTCGGTGGCGGCCTTCTTCGCCGCGGCGTCCATGGCGACCGTCCCCCGGGCCATCGACGCCGAACGGGCGGCCGAGCGGGCCGCCGCCTCGACGGTGCCGCCCGCGGTCTGCACCCGGCCGGCCGCGACGGCGACCAGGATCAGCGCCACCACGGCGGGGGCGACGATCGCCGCCTCGATCGCCACGCCGCCACCGTCCCGTCCGCGCCCGGCCCGTGCGGCCCGAACGGACCGAACGTGCCCGGCGACCCAGGACGCCCGAGATGCCCGGGCGGACCGAACGGACCGGGCCCGGGCGGACCGGCGGGCGGCGAGCCCGCGGACCCACCGGCCCGGGGCCGGACCGCGGCGCACCGACGGCTCCCCGGGCCCGGGCCGCCCCGCCCGCCCGCTCACGGCCGCACCACCGGGGGGACGAACCGCTCGCGCGGGGCCTCCGCGAACTGGGTGACGGTCGGCGGGGTGATGAACGGGACGATGACCGGGGCCGTCACCTCGACGGTGACCCTGATCAGCACCGGCGTGCTGCCGTCGGTGACGACCCGGTGGTCCGGACTGCCCTGGCGGTTCAGGAAGTCGTCGGCCTGCCGCCGCGCCGCCTCGTTCTTCTGCTCGTCGGTCCGGTTCCCCTGACCCCGGCCCGCGTCGACGCCCTCGCGGGCAGCGCTGAGCGCGAGCTGGCGCTGGTACCACCACATCCCGGTCTGGACGACGGTCATGACCAGGATCAGGACGACCGGGAAGACGATGGCCAGGCTCAGGCTCATCGACCCCCGGTCGGAACGGCGGAGACGACGACGGATCACGGGTGGGCCGGGAGCCCGGCGGCGCCGGTGTACTTCGGGTCCTGGTTGACCTTCTCGACGACCTTGGTCTTCAGGCCGTACAGGGCGGCCACCACCAGGCCCGCGACGGCCACCAGCGCGATGATGGCGAGCGCGAGTTCGATGCTGATCGCGCCCTTGTCCCCGCGCGCCCGGGCGGCCTTGGCGCGGCCCATCCGGAAGTGGAAGAGCGTCAGGGCGAACTGGAGGGGCACCAGGGCCGCCCCGACGAGTAGACCCGCCAGCGGCTTGAGTCGGTCCTTCATGAACTGCTCCCAGGGGTGAGGTGTGGTGACGGAGGCGCTGACCTCCGCGACGGGGTGGGTCAGTTGATCATCTTGTACAGCGCCGGGAAGACGATCAGGATGGTCATCAACAGGGTCAGCGCGGACCCCGGCGCGACCATCCGCTCGCTGTCGGCGTTGGCCCGGGCGAGGTCCTCCGCCAGGAGTTCGCCCCGCAGGCCCTTGGCCCGGGCCCGCAGGGTGTCGTAGACGGCGGCGCCGTCGGTCCCGGAGATCCGCATGATGTCGGCCAGGTCCTGGAGCGGGGTCAGGCCCAACTCCTCGGCCAGCGCGTCCAGTCCGGCCCACGGCGGCAGCCGGTCGGTGGCCGCCCGGTCCAGCGCGTCCCGGATCCGCAGGAACACCGTGCCGCGCCCGACGGCGGCGGCCCGGCGCAGCGCCTCGGCCGGACCGAGGTCGGCGGCCCGTTCCATCGCCACCAGCTCCAGGTAGGCGGCGATGCCGTGCAGGTACTCGACCCGCGCCTCCTTGGCCTCGCCCCGCACGATCGCGTCCGGGACGAACCAGAGCAGCCCGGCCAGCAGCGGCCCGACCACCAGCGGCAGGGCGAACGGCAGGCTCAGGTCGACCAGCGCGGCCGCCACCACCAGGTACGACGGCAGGACCAGCCCGAGCAGCGCGAAGAGCAGCTTGTGCGCCATGAACCGGCCCGGGGTGCGGCCGATCAGGGCGAGTTCGCGCTCCGGGATCCGCACCCCGCGCAGGCCCACCGAGCGCTCGCCGATCCGGTCGAACCAGCGCGGCCGCTCGTCCGGGTCGGGGGTGCGCTCGGCGGGGGTGCGGTGCAGCCGGTCCAGCGCCTGGCCCAGGTCGGGCGGCGAGGGCCGGAGTTCGGAGATCAGCATGGCGACGCCGCCCGCCGCGACGGCGCCGGCCAGCACGGACCACGGGGAGATCATCGGGCCTCCCCGAGCAGTCGTGCGGGGCCCTCGGCGGCGTCGGCCGGGGCCGGCCCGGCGGCGCCGTCGGGGGCGTCCTCGCCACCGCCCGGACGCCGCCGACGCGAGCGGCCGGTCCGGCTGCGCCGGTCGGCCTCCAGCAGCCGCGGCACCGGCGGGTAGGAGGCCAGCGCGCGCATCCAGGCGATCACGCCCACGAACAGCGCGCAGACCACGCCGAGCACCATCTGGCCGAGCGCGGTGCTGTACGGCCGGGTGTACTCGGCGTTGAACGAACCCACCGTGACGACCAGCAGGATGATGCCGACCAGCCAGCGGATGGTGGTGCGGTGCTTGGCCCGGTCGGCCTCGATGGTGCGCCGCTGCCGGACCTCCTCGCGCACCGAGTCGGCCATGTCGGCCAGCACCCTGGACAGCCCGGGCCCGCTGTCCCCGGCGCGCAGCACCAGGGCGGCGAGCACCTTGTCGGCGGTGGCGTCGGCCATGCTGTCGGCGAAGAGCCGCAGCGCCTCCTCCGGCCGCCAGCGGGCCTGCAGCCGGGCGGCCAGCTCGCCGACCTCGGCCTCGATCGCGGCGGGCGCGGTGCGCCGGCTGGTGACGATGGCCTGGTTGAGGCCGACGCCGAGCAGCAGCACGTCGGCGATCCGCTGGGTCCATTCGGAGAGCGCCTCGAGACGCTCGATCCGGTCGGTGTCGGAGCGGGTCGCGTCGAACAGCCAGGGCAGGCCGAACACCGCCAGCGGCACCAGCAGCACCGTCAGCGGGATGCCGGTGAACAGCCAGCCGAGCGGTGCCCCGATCAGCATCAGCGGCAGCTGGATCCGGCGCAGCCGCGCCATCCGGTGGGAGGCGGTGCCGGGCGCGCCGTACCAGAACACGTGCAGCCGGGAGGCCAGCGGGTTGAGCGGCTCGGGCTCGCCCTCCGCCACCGGCTCGCTGCCGCGGGCCCAGGCCACCAGGGCGAGCAGTCCGGCCGCGAGGGCCAGGCCGCAGAGCACGAAGAGCGGCATCACCGGGCACCACCGCCGATCCGCAGCTGGAGCGGCTCGGCCCAACTGCCGTAGCGGGAGCCCAGCAGCGCGGCGTCGAAACCGGCCCGGCGCAGGTCGTCCAGGCACTGCGGCGGGGTGTGCGGGACGGCGCGCGGCTCGCCCAGCTCCGGGCGCGGCCCGAACACGGTGTTCAGGGCCGGCCGCCCGCTCTCGCCGAGACCCGCGACCTCCAGGACGTGCGAGACGAAGCGGTGCCGGCGGCCGCCGACGTGCGTCTCGTCGACCATCGACACGTGCACGATGAAGTCCACGGCGTTGGCGGTGAGCCGGTAGGCGAGCGCGTCGGTCATGTGCGAGCCGTACTCCAGGCAGAGTTCGGCGATCCGGTCGACGACCATGTGCGGGCCGCGCGCGTGCAGGGTGCACATGGAGCCGCCCTCGCCGTTGGTCATGACGCGCAGCATCGGGACGACCTCGCCGGAGCGGACCTCGCCGACGATGATCCGGGAGAGCGTCATCCGCAGCGCCGCCGGGATGAGGTCGCCGATGGTCAGCTCGCCGGCCGAACGGCCCTCCACCCGCTCGCCGTTGCCCTCCCGGGCCTCCATCGGGACGACCTGGCGCAGGTGGCCGAGGGTGTGCAGCCAGAGCTCGAACTCCGACTCCAGGGTGCCGACCCGCTCGTCCGCCGGGATCTCGGCGGCCATCGCGCGCAGCAGACTGGTCTTGCCGACGCCCTGGGTGCCGGTGATCATCACGTTCTTCCGGGCCCGGATGGCCGAGGCCAGGAAGGCGGCGAGGGTGCTGTCGACGCTGCCGAGCCGGACCATCTCGGGCAGCGTCGCCGAGGCCACCCGGTGCCGGCGGATCGCCACGTACGGGCGCGGGGTGACCTCGGTGAGCGCCTGGAGGCGCATGCCGCCCTCCAGGCGCAGGGCGAGCGTCGGGCTGGCGGTGGAGAGGCTGCGCTCGCCGCCGCCGTGCTGGCGGGCCAGGTCCTGGAGCAGTTCGACGAGTTCGGCGTCGCTGTCGGCCACCGGCGGGACCTGGCGCAGCGGCTGGTGGACCCGGGAGACCCAGACGTCGTCGCAGCCGTTGATGAGGATGTTCTCGATCTCCGGGTCGTCGAGGTAGGGCTGGAGCCGGCCGGCCCGGAAGAGCAGGTCGAAGACGGCCTCGGCGAGCGCGCGGTCCTGCTCGCGGGTCGGCGGGATGCCGTGGGTCTGCGCGTAGGCGTCGGACCAGCGGGCGACGGCCTCCTCGATCAGCGCGCGACCGCGCTGGCGGCGGGTGGCCCGGTCCGGCTCGGTGCCGGAGCCCGAGGTCAACCGGGCGATCTGCTGGTGCAGTTCGGCGGCGACCTGGCGCTTGAGCTCGCGCGCGACGCCGGGGTCGACGGCCGGACGGGTGCCGGCGCCGCGCCGGTCCAGCGAGGGCAGCGCGGGCGGGACGGCGGTGGGCGTCGCCGTCGCCGGCGCCGCCGTCGCGGTGGGCACGGCCGTGGGCGCGGCGGCCGGGGCCGCGGCGCCGGGGGCCACCGGGCCCGGGGCGACCCGACCGGTGGTCATCGGCCCGGCCGGGCCGGGCAGCGGCGTCGACCAGGGCAGCGCGGCCGGGTCGGTCGTGGGCTGCTGGTGCAGCGGGCTACCGCGCACGGAGCACCTCCCCGTCGACGGGTTCGTCCCGGACCGCGGCCACGGGGCCGACCGGCCCGGGCGCCGGGTACGCCTGGGTCTCCGGCGCGGTCGCACCGGCGTGGCCGGGATGGCCGGGATGGCCGGGATGGCCGGGATGGCCGGGGCCGGCGTACGGCGCGTCGGCGTACGGCGCGTCGGTGTAGGCCTGGCCGCCGTACGCCGGGCCGGCGGACGACGGGACCGGGTACGACGGCTCCGGGTACGACGGGCCGCCGTGGCCCGGGAACGGCGCCGGGGCGGCCGGCTGCGGCGCCAACCCGGCGAGCGGCGCCACCGGACCGGTGGTGATCACCGGCGGCACCGGCCCGTACGGCTGCTGGTAGGTCTGCTGGTACGGCTGCTGATGCGTCTGCTCGAACGACTGCGGGTGGGTCTGGCCGAAGGACTGCCCGGGCTGCTGGGCCGCGGCCGCCGCGGGGTGGGCGTACTCGTACCCGGCCCCCTCCGGCTCGGGCCCGACCGGTCCCGCGGCCGTCGCCACCGCGGCGGGCGCCACGGGCGCCACAGGCGCGGTGGAGGCTGCGGCCGGCGGGAGCTGCGCGGGCTGCGCCGCGCCGGGCGCGAGCCGCTGGCGCCGCCGACGGATCGCCGACTGGATCTCGTCCGCCGCCGACCGCGCCGTCCGCATCAGCTCCGAGCGGACGAACCGCCGGTCGGTGACGTCCCCGCCGTCCGACAGCACCCGGGCGGTGCGCTGCGCGTGCGGCAGCAGGCCGAGCACGGGCAGCCCGAACTCCCGGGACACCTCGGTCCCCGAGTACGGCCCCTCGGCGATCAGCAGCAGGCCGAGCGCGTCCGCGCCGGTGCCGGCCGTGGCGAGGTCCTCGGCCAGCGTGGCCAGCCGGGGCCTGGCGGCGCTCAGCCCGCGCAGGGTGGTGCGCACCGTCGCCGCCACCACGTCGGCCCGGCGGGCCAGCACGGCGCTGGTGCCGGTGGCGCCGGAGCGGCCGAGGTCGAGGAGGACGTCGTAGCCCTGCGCCTCCAGCCCGTGCAGCACCTCCATCAGCGGCTCCCAGGTGTAGGCGAGACCGGGCGCCTGGGTCGGGTCGGTGAGGCCGGGCAGCAGCAGGCGTTCGGCGTCGCCCTCCGGCGAGAGGTCGATCAGCTGCTCCCAGAGCGCCTGGGCGAGCAGCCCGCGCCGGTCGGCCACGGCGAGGTTGCGCAGCCCGTAGACCGCCTCGACCCGGCCCTCCAGGGCGCCGGCCAGGACGGCCCCGCCGTCCGGGTCGCACTCGACGAGCAGGATCCGGCGGCCGGGCTGCAACGGCCAGGCCAGCAGCAGCGCCAGCGCCGTCGTGGTGGCGCCGGGTGCCCCCGGGGCGCCGACCACCGCGATGACGGCCATGTCAGTTCCCACCCGCCCCGGTCGGCGCGCCGGACGCCGCGGGCCGGTTGGCGGCCGGGGCCCCGGTCGCGGCGGGCGCACCGGCGGCGGGGGTCCCGCTCGCGGACGCCCCCGTGGCGGGGGCTCCGGAGGCGGCGGCCCCGGGCGTCGCGCCACCCGGCGCGGGGGCCGCAGGCGAGGCGGCGGAGGGACGCGGGGCCAGCACCACCTGGATCCGCCCGGTGGCCACCCAGCCCGCCAGCCGGGCGGCGTCCGCCTCGTTCACCACGACGTCGAACACCTGGCTGCCGTCGGTGTCCGCCCGGCCGACCGTGTAGACGGTGGCGGCGAGCGTCTCCGACCGGCCCCCGTCCGGGGTGTAGACCACGATCACCGGCAGACCCGGCTGGAGCCGGGTGGCGGGCACCTGGCTGCGCCGGGCCGAGATGCCCACCAGCAGCTGCCCGGGGTTCAGGACGAGCGACTGCGCGAGGTCCGACCTGGTCAGCAGCCCGCCGCGGTGGAGGTCCGTGGTGGCCCGCATGCCGACCGCCTTGGCCCGGTCGGCGGCGTCCAGCGGCTTGAGCGCCGGGTCGCTCGCGATCCGGACGGCCACCAGGTCGCCGTCGGTCAGCGTCTGCCCCCACGGCACGTCACGGGCGAGCGCCAGCACGGTGATCCGCTGGCCGGTGCTGTTGTAGAGCACCGCGCCGCCCAGGCCGCCGGCGGCTATCAGGGCGACCGCCATCGCCAGCACGGCGGGGCGCCTGCGCCGCGCGCCGAGCGCCCGCCCGGGGGTGCGCGGGGCGCCGCGCCGCTGCTCCGGCACGGCCACGGGCGCGGTCGCGGTGCTGCCCGCGGTCGCCGTGGCGGACGTGCCGGAGCCGGGCGTGGCAAAGGTACGGTTCTCCACCGGGCTTCGGCCTTCCTCGCGTCGTTCGTCGGTCGTTGCTGTGCGTGCGGCGCCGTCCGGCCGCCTAGTTGAGGACCTGCACCTCGGCCACCGGGAACTGGAGGCGGGTGCTGGTCTCCAGGTCGATCGGGGGAACCGTCTGGGTGCCGCCGGTGATGGTGACCTCGCCGACCCAGTGGACGGTGAGGGTGCCGTAGAACTTGCCGTCCTTGCGGGTGCCGGATCCGGTGGTGAAGACGTGGCCGCAGGTGGGCGACGGGGACGCACCGTACTTCGGCTCGTACGGGGTGCCGGGACCCTGGCAGGTCAGGACCGTCTCGTCCGTCACGTTCAACTTGTCGCCCAGGTGCCACTCCAGGCTCTTCAGCCGGGGGGTGACGGTCACCGCGATGACGTTGCCCCGCGCGGTCTTCGCCGCCGGCGGCTGCGCGTTCGCGAGCCAGAACCAGACCGGGGCGCCCACCACGGAGGTGCCCTCGGGGGCGACGCCGGGGACGGGGTCCGGGAAGTCGATCTGCTCGGCGGCCCGGTTGGCGATCTCGACCGGGTTGTCCGGGGGCGGTCCGGCGGGCGGCTGGGCGAAGAAGTCCGCCGGGCCGGGGCTGAGGGTGCCGTCGCTCTGGACGCAGGTCGGGTTGTAGACCCCGCCCTCGCTCGGACTGTGCCCCTTCCAGCGCGGATCGCCCTCCGGGGGCGGCGGGGTGACGAGCCGGAAGTAGCAACCGGTGGAGGCGCTGAACCAGCCGAGCTCGGGGTCGCTGCAGGCGAAGTTCCGGTCGTTGTAGGTGCAGACCTGCACCCCGCCGGTGCTGCCGCCCGTACCGCCGCCGCCCCCGCCGCCGCGGGGCGGCCTGGTGGTGGTCTCCCCCGTCCCGGAGCAGATCGCGTTCACGTGGCAGCGGGTGGCGCCCCCGGTGGGGGTCGGATCCGCCGCCGCGAGGCCCGTCGGGGCCATCAGTAATCCGGCGAACAACGGCGCGCCGATCACCCATCGCCGTACCGGCTTCAGCATGTGCGTCCCACCTCCCGCTTGAACTCGTCGATCAGCCAGCGCGTTTGGAACAGTCGCAGGGAAACGGTCGCCACGTACCGGGTGGCCCGGTCGGGCGGGTCCTTCACCGCACGCGTCACCGCGTCCGCCTGGTGCCATCCGGACACGTCCAGGCAGTCCTCGATCACGGCGGTGTTCGGATCGGCGGTGACATCGAGGGACTTCACCACCGGGGAATTCCGCGGTTCACCCGTCATCACCAGTTTGGCCTCGTGCAGTTCCTTGAGGTCGACCAGCGCGTCGGTCAGCGCCTGCCCCGACGCGAAGGACCGGAAGCCGGAACCGTCCGAGTCCGTCCGCCCGTAGGCCTCCGCCTGGGCCCGCCACCAGTTCTGATACGCCCTCACCGCCTCGCGGCCGGCGGCCCCTTCGGGCCCGTCGGTCGGCGCGTTCCCGACGTTTGCCGAACCACCCGAAGGAGTTACCGGGGTCACCGCCGCCACCGTGGGCGCGTTCGCCCCCAGTCGATCGGCGGAACCACCGGCCCCGCTGCTCGAACATCCCCCCAGCAGCAACGCCAGAATCAGCCCACCGACCCCGATCGCCCCAGGGCGCAACACAATTCCGCGCTGCCGCATCGCCCCACCTCGTCGCAGCCTGCCCCGTGCGTGGTCCGGGGCCGCCAGAACAATTCCGCAGTCCCGCTGGTGTTGCCTCGCGAGCATCGATTCTTCGCCAAACCGGGCCTTCGCGGCAACACCTGGGGCCTCCTGACCTTACGCGGAAGGAGGATCCGTCGGGGCACTTTCCCGCCACAGAAGGGCCAACAGTTCTTCGGAAAGCGACAATCCGGCCAATGCGCCCCGGACCGCGGCCCGATTGCGCATCAACAGGCGCCCGCCCTCGGGCGGTACGAGCAGGCGCACACCCGGCGCCTCCCCCTGGTGCGGGGACGCACCGGCGCCGCTCCCGTCCGGCGGGGCGCCGCCGTCGAGCAGCGCGCCGACGGCCGGTTGCAGCTCGTGCGGCCCGACGGCGGCGGGCGCACCCGGGACCCCCTGACGGAGCACCGTGGTGAGCGACCGGCTGAACGAGCCCGGGCCGCCCGGCAGGACGGCGTCCCGGCCGCGTCTGCCCGGGGTGTAGCGGCCCGGCGCGTGACGGCCGATCCGGCCCCAGAGCGGGACCCGCGAGTAGCTGAGCAGTTCACCGGCGCCGTCCTCGCCGCCGCCGCGCTCCAGCGCCGCCCAGGTGTCCTTGTCGACCACCGCGTCGACCAGCAGCAACGCCTCCTCCTGGTCGCCGTGCACCATCGCGCTGACCACCCAGTCCCAGGCCAGCCCGCGCCGGTAGGCGTTGTCGGGGGTGGAGCCCGCCGTCACCAGGGCCAGCCGGCGGCCGCGCGGGTCGGCCACCAACTGGCCCACCAGGCAGACCAGCAGCCACCGGCCCGGGCGCGCGGCGGCCTCCCGGACGGCGGTGAGCATGGTGTTGGCGTCCGCGCCCGGCTCCACCACGGTGACCCGGCTGTCGGCCGCGCCCGCGTCGAAGCACATCCCCGGCAGCACCTCGGCCAGCTGCCGGGCTCCCTCGGCGGCCTGCGCCGAACCGCCGAAGGCGCGGTCCGGTCCGCCGTCCGCGCCGAGCACCACCAGATCGATCCCGCTTGCCACCCGCACCGCCCCCTCCTGCCCGGCCCCGGTCCCCCGGGGCCGCCGAACCGTTCCGCCGTCCGCTCCGGACCTCGCGGCACACCCGGTGCGCCCCGGTGCCACCGCCGGGCAGGCTATCGCCCCGCACCGTCACCGCCGGGCCTTCCGGCAGCACCGACCGGGCGAGTCCGGTCCGGTCACCCTCCGTCGGCGCCCGGTCCACGGTCCGTCCGCTCCGTCCCGGCGCCCGGCGCCGCACCCCGGAGGACAGGCGCAAGGGCCCGCCGCTCAGGGACCATGGGCCCTGTCGGCCCGTCCGGGACGGGGGGACGATCGGATCCATGGACCGTGACGACGAACTGGAGGAACTCGGCGCCGAGGCGTGCCTGCGACTGCTCAGCACCGTGCCCGTCGGACGCGTGGTGTACACCGAGCACGCGCTGCCGGCCGTCCTGCCGGTGGCCTTCGACGTCACCCCGGACGGGCGCCTGCTGCTCGCCGTGCGCCGGGGCAGCGCCACCGCGCGCGGGCTGGACGGCACCGTCGTCGCCTTCCAGGCCGACCGGGTGGACCCGGTCACCCGGAGCGGCTGGAGCGTCCTGGTGCACGGCCGGGCGGACATCCTGCGGGACCCGGAGCAGATCCTCCGCGCGCTGCGCTCGGGGCTGCGCTCCTGGGTCGGCGAGCCGGACCCGATGTTCGTCGCGCTGGTGCCCGAACTGATCAGCGGCCGTCGGCTGTCCGCGACCGGCCGCCCCGTCCGGCACGCCTGAGGCGGCCCGCGGCGGCCGGAGGCGGCCCGGGGCGCCTCGCCGCCGTCGCCCCCCGGCCCCGGCCGTCGCTTCCGGCGGACCCCTGACAGGTGACCGGCGAGTAGGCATACTCTGCGGAGTTCGCACCACCGCACCGCGACCGCTGTCGCCCCGCCCGCCCCCCTCAGGAGCGTCCCGTGACGATCTTCGCCTCCCTCGCCGAGCTGACCGCCGCCGTCGGCACCGAGCTGGGCACCAGCCAGTGGCACACCGTCGACCAGGCGCGGATCGACCTGTTCGCCGAGGCCACCGGCGACCACCAGTGGATCCACGTCGACCCGGAGCGGGCCAAGGAGAGCCAGTTCGGTTCGACCATCGCGCACGGCTACCTCACGATGTCGATGATCCCGGTGCTGGCGAAGGAGTGCTACGGCGTCGAGGGCGTCCGGATGGCACTGAACTACGGCTCGGAGAAGGTCCGCTTCCCCGCCCCGGTGCCGGTCGGCACGGCGATCCGGGCGACCGCCGAGCTGGTCTCGGCCACCGAGGTGTCCGGCGGGGTGCAGGCGGTGGTCCGGTTCACCATCACCAGCGCGGAGAGCGCCAAGCCGCACTGCGTCGCCGAGACGATCACCCGTTTCTACTCCTGATCACCGGGGAAGGCCCCTGGTCGGCGGACGGCGGCCGCCGCTCGCCGGGTCCGGAGGGCCGAGCACGAGTAACCTCCGACGAGATGGTTGTCGCGCCGAATCGGCGTCCGCGCCGGCGGTGCGCGCCCCGGCATGCCAGGTATCCGTCGCCGTCCTTGGAGGTGCCGTGCCCCGCCCAGCCGCCCCGTGGTACTCCCGTGTCCCCGGCCTGTCCTCGACGCTGACCGCGCCCCCCGGCCTGACCGGACTGCCCCGGGCGGCCTGGCACCGGGTCCGGACGGACGCCTTCGGCGCCGAGCCGCGCGGCGAGCGGCTGGACCGGATCCGCCGCTCCCCGCAGTTCGTCGACGGCGCCTTCCGCAACCCCGTGCCGACCCGCCGGCTGGTCTACGAGCGCAGCCCGCTGGAGATCACCCGCGCCCAGCTGGCGGCCGACCGCGCCCGGCGGGTGCCGGCCGCCGCCGTGCCGCTGCACCGGCTGCTGCCGGCCGACCTCGCCGAACCGCCCGCCTCGGGCCTGCGGCTCACCTGGCTCGGCCACGCCACCGTGCTCGCCGAGATCGGCGGACGCCGGGTGCTGTTCGACCCGGTCTGGGGCGAACGCTGCTCCCCGTTCGCCTGGACCGGGCCCAAGCGGCTCCACCCGGTGCCGCTGCCGCTCTCCGAACTCGGCGAGGTGGACGTGGTGGTGGTCTCCCACGACCACTACGACCACCTCGACATGGGCACGGTCCGGGCGCTGATCGGCACCGGCGCGACCTTCGCCGTCCCGCTCGGGGTCGGGGCGCACCTGGAGCACTGGGGGGTGCCGGCCGGCCGGATCGTCGAACTCGACTGGTGGGAGTCGGCCGAGGTGGCCGGTCTGACGCTGACCGCCACCCCCGCCCGGCACTACTGCAGCCGGGGCCCGCGCACCAGCCCGCTGTTCCTCTGGGCGTCCTGGGTGGTGGCGGGCGGCGGGCGCACCGTGTTCCACAGCGGGGACACCGGGTACTTCGCCGGCTTCGCCGAGATCGGCCGCCGGCTGGGCCCGTTCGACGCGACGATGGTGCAGGTCGGCGCCTACAGCGACTTCTGGCCCGAGGTGCACATGACGCCCGAGGAGGGCGTGCGGGCGCACCTGGACCTCGGCGGCGAGGTGCTGCTGCCGATCCACTGGTGCACCTTCAACCTGGCCCCGCACCCGTGGGAGGAACCGGCCGAACGGGTCGTCGCGGCCGCGCGGGCGCAGGGCGCGCGGCTGGCGGTGCCGCGGCCCGGCAAGCCCTTCGAACCGGCCGAGCCGCCCGCGCTGCGGCGCTGGTGGCGGGCGGTGGCCGCGCCGCCGCAGGACGCCGCGACCCTGGTGGTGCCGGACCGACCGGCCGCCGCGGCGAGCGGCCCGGCGGGTGCGGCGGGCACGTCCGGCGCGTCCGGCGCGCCGGGCACCTCCGGTGCGACGGCGGCCGGGACGGACGGGTCCCGGCCCAGGGTGACGGCCGAGGACGACGGCGTGCCCGTCTGAGGACCGCCCCGCGGCGGGTCCGGCCTCACGGGCCGGGCGGACCGGGCGGACCGGGCGGACCCGAGTCGTCGTACCCGGGTGTCCGGTTCAGGCGGGTGTCCGCACCTCGCCTCTCCGTCGGCGGACCATCCGCCAGGCCGCCTGCTGAACCAGCAACGTGAGCACCCCGGCCAGCACGATCCCCGCCATGTTCAGCAGCAGCTGGACACTGGAGCCCCAGAACTGCCGGACGTCCCCGTACCCGAGCGCGACCGCCGCGTTGGCGGCGGCCGGCACGGTCGTCACCGAGATCGCCACGCCCACCAGCATCCCGGCCTTGGACGAGGTCAGCGAGAGCAGACCGGCGATTCCGGCCAGGAACGCCACCACGAAGGAGGTGGCGTCGGGCTGCCAGATGAACGCGGTGTTGGGCCGTACCGCGTCGAACCTCCTCCGGCTGAACAGCCCCAGCCCGTCCATCAGCAGCGAGAACCCGACGGTCAGGGCCATCGCCAACGCGAAGCCCGCCACCAGCGCGTTCAGCGAGCGCAGCGCGGGCCGCGCGCGCCGTTGCACCAGCGCGACGCAGAGACCGGCGAGCGGCCCGAACTCGGGACCCACCGCCATCGCGCCGACCACCAGGATCGCGCTGTCCAGCACCGCCCCGCTGGCAGCCAGCATCGTCGCCACGGTGAGGAAGGCCAGGTAGACACCGGTGAGGGTGGACTCCTCGTGGGTGATCTCGGAGACCGACTCCCACACCAGCGCGTCCGCGCCCTCGCCGGGCGCGAGACGCTCGGCCTCGTCGGCGGCGGCCGAGAGCGTCAGCTCGATGTCCTGGACGTCGATCGCGCCGCGTTCGGTCAGCCCGGTCCCGCGCAGTCCGGCCAGCACCTCGTCCGCCGACTCCCTGGCGACGTCGCACAGCACCACGTCGCCGGACGGCCGGACCGCGGCGTCGGGCAGCAGCACCACGTGGGTCACCCCCACGCAGTCGTCCAGGCAGGCCAGGACGGGATCGCGCAGGTCGGCGGGGACGATCAGACGCAGGTGCAGCACGGGTACTCCGGGCGGGCGCGGCGGTGGGTCCCGCTCACCCTAGACGGACGCCCTGCGCGTGCCGTGCCCGGTCCGGCACCGCCGCGGCGGACCGGGCCACGCGGCGCCCGCCCGTCGGCGGGGGCCCATGGAGGTCACCCGGCCGGGGCACCGCGCGTTCGGGACCGCCCGGCCGGTACCGGGCGGCCTGGGCCTCCTCGGCCACGCGTGCCGGGCCCGGCCGGCGCGGGCGACGACCGCACCCCGGCGACCGACCCGGCGACCGACCCGCCGACGGACCCGCCGACGGACCGGCATCGGCGGGTCGCGGCCCGGGGCGAGGGCGTCCCCGCCCGCACCGCCCGGGCCGCCCCCGCGCCCGGGCGGATCGGGCGGATCGGGCGGTGCGGCCACCGCCGGCCCGGCTCAGGCGGTGCCGAGGACGTCACGCAGCGCGCGGGCCTCCTTCAGCAGTCGGGCGGCGCCGGGGCGGGCCGCGGTGGCGGTCACCTCCGGTATCGGGCCGCGGGCGCCCGAGCGGCGGGCGGCGTCGGTCGCGACCACGAGGAGATCCGCGGTGCCGCGCGGGGCCTCCCCGCCGAGCAGGGCGGGCAGCACGGGGGCCAGCACCGACCAGACGGTGGCGTAGGCCCCGGTGTCGGCGGCGGTGGCCAGCGCGTGCGCGAGCCGGTTCGGCTTCACCGTCCCGAGCGTCACCAGCTCGCCCAGTTCGCGGCCGAGCAGGGCGCCGTCCAGGTCGCCCCGGGCGGCCAGCACCAGCAGTGCGTCCACGGCCGCGACGCGGTCCTCGGGGAACCGTGCGCCGAGGCAGTAGGCCAGCGCCAGGTGCAGCGCGAGCCCGGCCGGGCCACCGGCCTCGGCGAGGACGACCAACATCGCGGAGCCGCCGCGCCGGTCCTGGTCGGCCGCGTCGGCGAAGCGGTCCAGCCACCGGGCCGCCAGCTCCTCGCGGTGGTGCGGCAGCATCGCGGCCCAGTGCACGGTGGGCCCCGCGTACCACTCGTTCTGCTCGCACGCCCGCTCCACGCTGGGCCCGGTGGCCGCCAGCAGCGCCCGGAACTCCGGCCCGAGCCGCTCGCCCGCCGGTCCGGCCGGCCCGCCGCTGCTGCCGGCCTGGCTGACCGCGAGCCGCTTCACGCCCTCCCACCAGCGGTCCCAGGCCCGGACCCCGGGGGACTTCGGCTCGGGTGCGAAGAGCACCCGCTCCGAGGGCTGGGCCGACGGGCCACCGGCGCGCAGCCACGCGGCCGCCCACCGTCCGGCGGGCGAGGTCAGCCGGTCGGCGGCCGCCAGGACCGCCGGGTCCGCCGTCGGCGCGACCCGCAGCAGGGCGGCGTTCAGGTCGGCCGGTCCGGCCGTGACACCCCCGGCTTCGTGGGCGGCGAGCCGCTCGACCAGGGCGGCCGCGGCGAGCGCTCCGGTGGCATCGGTCGGCGTGGCGAGCAGCAGCGGCACGGGGTCGGTGCCGACCCGCTCGGCCGCCTCGGCGATCCGGGCGGCCAGCACGTTGCCCCAGACGGTGTTGTGCTCGCTGCGCAGCGGGTGCCGGCCCTTCATCCGGAAGACGGGGCCGATCCGGTGCGGGTCGACCTGACCGGCCACCACCGCCGCGAGGTAGAGCGCGTCCGCCGGGCCGCAGTCCTCCCACCGGCCGCCGTTCTGCCACGGGTTCGCCCGCAGCACCGGCTCCAGCGCCGCGACGAGCGCCGGCCGGTCGCGGTGGGCGTGCCGGACCAGGCCGTCCAGGACCCGTTCGAACACGGCGACGCCGGGCCGGGCGTCGGCCAGCAGCACGGCCAGCTCCTCGGCGACCTCCGCCGGGGTGGCGAGCGGCTCGCCGAGCGGGACGGGCTCGGGGACCGGCGGCAGCAGCTCGTCCCAGGCCGTGTCGTCCTCCCCCGAGCCGCCCACGGTCACGCCGAACAGCTCGCCGGCCCGGGCGTGGTGGACGGGGTTGAGCGCCTCGGCGGCGACGCGCAGCTCCGGCAGGACGGCCTCACCGGCGGTCTTCAGCCGACGGGCGACCAGGTTGAGCGCCCGCTCCTGGACGGTGCTGTCCGGGTGGCCGAAGGCGTCGGCGGCGGCCAGCGCGACCGGGCCGGAGCGCTCGGGCGAGCGCTTCGCGGACTGCTCCAGCCAGCCGAGCTGGGCGCGCACCAGCTTCTTCTCGGCGCGGAACAGCACCACCGCGGAGGCCTCGACGACCACCTCGGGCTCGATCAGCCCGGCCTCGTCCAGTCCGGTCAGCACCTGCTGGGCGTGCCCGGCCACCGGCGACAGCCCGTCGAGCATCGCCAGCAGGTCACGGACCCGGGCCGCGTACTCCTGCTCCGTGGGCGCGAGCGCCTCCAGCACGGCCAGGAACGCCCGCTGGTCGGCGAGCCGGCCGCCGCGCACCAGCCGGCCCAGGCAGAGGTCGATCAGTTCGGCCCGCTCGAACACGCCCGCCTCGGGCAGTCCGGCGATCGCCGCCGGCCAGGTGTCCCCGGTCCGGGCGGCGTACCCCGGGTCCAGCGGATAGGAGACGTCGTCGAGCTCGAACACCCGCGGCAGCAGGGCCTTCGTGAAGGTGTCCGTCCGCAGCCGCTCCCGCAGGGTGGTGACGGGACCCCGGGGACAGTTCTCCGCCCCCGCGCCGGAGCGCAGCCACTCGACGGCGAAGGTGTCGGAGACCGGCACCGCGCAGCCGGTGCGCCGCACCACCCGCGCGATCAGCGCGAGGAGGTCCGTGTTGAAGACCGGGCCGCGCTTGGCGGCGAGCCGGCCGACCACCTCGATCTGCCACTCCACCGGCTGGGCCTCGACGACATCGGCGAGCGCCGGGTGGCGGGCCCAGGAGTGGCCGATGAAGTCCTGGGCACCGATCCAGGACGCCGCGCCGGCCGCGCCGGTGTGGCAGCCGGCACCGGCGACCAGCAGCGCCACCATCCGATTGCGGGCCTCCTGCGTCCACGTGGTGCGGTTCTCCCCTCGCAGCTCCTTGAGCGTCGGGACGCAGGCGCGCCGCTCGGCCGGTCCGAGCGCCGCGAGCAGCCCCGGCAGCCGGCCCGCCTTCCCCTCCCGGACCGCCGCCAGCACGGCCTCGACCGCGTCGGCCGGGCCCTCGACGGTCCCCGGGGCGCCCACCGGGGCGTCCGCCCCGGTCGCTCCGCTCTTCGCTGTCCGCATGGTCTCCCCAACCTCCGTGATCTCCGTGCTCACCGTGCACCCTCCCGGACCATGCCGACCGCCAGTACGTGCTTGCAGGGCCCCCGCCCGCCCCGGTACTTCGCCCACCAGAGGCAGGTGCAGCCGACCGCGCCCGCCGCTTCGGTGCGCACCCGCTGGATGTGCTCGTCCACCGTGACGGTGGCCGTCGCTCCGCCCTCCTCCAGCCGGACCGCCCCGGCGGCGACCAGGGCGCGGGCGGCCTTCAGCCGGGGGTTGGCCGCCTCCGCCCGCCCCGCGTCGTACGGGAGCCGGCGGTGGAAGTACGCGGCCTCGGCGACGTCGTAGCCGATCTGCCCGGCGGTGCCGAGCCGGACGAGCGCGGCCCGCACCCGGGCCGGGGTGAGGCCGGCCTGCTCGGCGAGCTCGGCGACCTCGATCCTGGGCTCCCAGGCGAGCAGCGCCGCGACCAGGTCGGCGTCCGCCTCGGCCGTCCCGGTGGCCAGCGCGTCGAGCACCCCGCCCTCACCGCTGAAGCCCCGGGAGGCGTTCGGCGAGAGGGTGAGGGTCAGCCGCATGCCCGGCAGCTCGACCTCCCAGGCGGAGGCCGCCGGGCCGTCACCGACGACCGGCGGGCCGTAGATCCGCAGCGCCCGCGCGTGCCGCAGGACCCGTTGCAGGGCGGCCAGCCGCTCGGGGCCCGGCAGGCAGACCGCGCCGGGCACCGGCCGGGTGGTCGGCCGCAGCGTCCGCCCGGCCGGCACCACCCACTGCGCCGCCCGGGCCCCGCCCCGGCCCTCGCCACCGGTGCCGCGCGGCAGCGAGCGCAGGAAGCGGACCGCCTCGGCGGCGGGCAGCTCGGCCCGCAGGTCGAAGCCGGCGGCGGTGACCTGGGTCTCCGCGAAGCCGCGCAGCCAGCGCTCGGGCAGCGGGACCTTCTTCTCGACGACCGGTCCGTCGAAGGTGGTGACCTCCAGGGCGTCCGGGCCGACCGCGAGGTGCAGCGGCTCGGCCGGAGCGATCCGGGTGAGTGCTTCGCGCAGCGGATTGTTGACGTCGACGTTGGTGGTGCCGTGGCCGATCTCGTCGCCGTCCAGGCCGGCGGCGAGCACGTCGAGGCGGGCGTAGACACCGCAGCAGCCGGAGAAGGACTCGAACCGGAGCCGGTCACCGTTGGCGGTGACCACCGGATCGCGCGTGCCCCGCAGTTGCGGCTGGTAGTAGCGGGCGGCGGCGACGTCGGCGACGGCGAGCAGCGCGGCGGCGGCCGGCGCCGGCTCGGCCAGGAAGCCCGCGAAGAAGCGCGGGTGGGCGGCAGCCCCGAACGGGGTGACGCCGCCGGAGGTCTCCAGGGCGAGGCTCCGGCCGGCCGCGCCGTCGAGGACGGCGGACGGGCGCAGGTAGGCGTACGCGTGTGCGGCTTGCGACATGTCGAGCACGTTAGGTCACGGCACCGACAATCGGCCCCGCCCGTCCCCCGGAGCCGCTCCGCCACCGGCCCGGCACCGCCCGGCCACCCTCCGCCCGCCGTTCGCCCGGGGTTCGACGGAGGTTCGACCGATCCGTCGTAATGGAACACGTTCTAGCAAGCATGTTCGCCCGGACGGGTTACCCACGTCACACCGACCGGCCGCCCTCGTCTGCCACTATGGGCCCGTGACAGAGCTGACCGAACAGGACAGACGGGCCACCGACACGGTCGGACCGTTCGCCGAGCTGCTGCGGATCGAGCCGCTGGACGAGAACACGTTCCGCGGGCGCTGCCACGCCGGGGCGCCGATGCGCGCGTTCGGCGGCCAGGTCGCCGCGCAGGCCCTGGTGGCGGCCGGGCGGACGATCGGGACGGACCGCTCCGTGCACTCGCTGCACGGCTACTTCCTGACGCCCGGTGACCCGACCCGCCCGATCGAGTACCGGGTCGACCGGGTCCGCCAGGGCACCTCCTACGCCACCCGGCGGGTGACGGCGGTCCAGCGGGGCGAGGCCGTCTTCACCCTCTCGGCGTCCTTCAAGCGCCCCGAGCCGGCCGCCGACCGGCACCGGGAGATCCCGCCGCTGCCCGGCCCCGAGGAGCTGCCGGACGCCTTCGCGCACTGGGACGACGCCGCCCGCGCCGCACTGGCCGCCAGCGGCTTCGGCGCCCTGGAGCTGCGGTTCGTCCCGCCGGACGCACCCGGCGTGCCCCCGACCGTGCCCGGCATGCCCCAGCAGTTCGTCTGGCTGCGCACCGGCTCGCCGCTGCCCGCCGACGACCCGCTGCTGCACGTCTGCGCGCTCACCTACCTCTCGGACCTCACGCTCGCCTCCACCGCCGGGCTGCACGTCCAGCCGAACTTCTTCCAGCGCACCGAGCCGCCCCGGCTGCTGATGGCCTCGCTGGACCACGCGATGTGGTTCCACCGGCCGTTCCGGGCCGACGAGTGGCTGCTCTTCGCCCAGCGCAGCCCGTCCTCCTCGGACGGCCGCGGGCTGGCACTGGGCGAGTTCTACGACCGCGGCGGCCGGCTGGTGGCCTCCGCCGTCCAGGAGGCGCTGATCCGCGAACGCCTGGTCGCGCCGCGCTGAACCCGCCGGTCACCCGGCCGCGCCGCACCGACCGCGCCCGCCGCGCCGCACCGGCCGCCCGCCGTTCGCCGCCCCGCCCACCCCCCGGTGGCCGACGGGCGAACGGCGGGCGGCCGGTCGGCGTCATATTCCTGAGCGGCCCCGGCCCGTATCATGGTGCGGGTGACCAAGGTTGACCTGTCACCACGGCCGGTGGAGGCGATGTCTCCGCGTCAGCTCGAACGCCGCGAAAGCCTGATCGCGGCCGCGCTCGCCCTGGTGAACGAGATCGGCGTCGAGCGGCTGCAGATGAAGCAGGTCTGCGAGCGCTCCGGAGTCGCCCTGGGGACGGCGTACCGCTACTTCTCCTCCAAGGACCACCTGCTGGCGGCGGCGATCGCCGAGTGGCACCGGCTGCTGCTGGCCGACCTGGTGGCGGAGTTGCGCGGACCGCGCGCCGGCCTGGGCGCCACCGACCGGGTGGTGCGGTTCGTCCGCGGCGGCATGCGCGCCTACCAGCGGCAGCCCGAGCTGGCCAGACTCCGGGTGGCCGTCGCCGCCTCCACCGACCCGTTCGCCAGCGAGGCCCTGCAAGGGATGGCCCGGGCCGACAGCACGGCGCTCCGGGCGGTGATGGCCGACGAGGTGCCGGCCGCGGCGAGCGACCTGGTGCGGCACATCGTCGGCCACGCCTGGCAGGGCGAGCTGACCGCCTGGGTGACCGGCCGCACCACGCTCGGCGACGCCCGCCGTCGGCTGGAGGACGTGGTCCGGCTGGTGCTGACCCCGTACGAGTCGGACTACCCGGCCCCGTACGAGGTCCCGTCCACCGCCTGACGGCGCGGCGCGGTCCGGCGGGGGCGCCAGGCCCGGCCCCCGCCGCCCGGCGGTTCGCCGTGCCCGCGTGCGGGACGGGGCAGGACGGGGTGGGACCGGGCGGGACCGGGCAGGACGGGGGCCGGACAGGGCGGGAGCCGGACAGGGCGGACGGTGGGCCGGCCCGGTCGTGCCCGTGGGCGGCGGGGACGACTTGACCTTCACACCGGTGTGAACTCCTACCGTGCGAAGCGGTCCGGCCGTCCGGCCACGACCCACCGCCCGCACGACCGGCACAGGAGCACCGCCATGACCGCCGCCACCTCCCCCGTCA
>JOHN01000079.1 GCA_000719695.1 Streptomyces sp. NRRL F-6131 | reverse complement strand
GCCCCGACAGCCCCCCCCGCCGAAGACCCGCCCGGAAGGACCGGCCATGTCCGCACCGCGCACCACCGCCCCCGGCAGCCAGCTGATCGAGACCCCCGAACGCCGCGCCCTGCGCCGCGCCGTGGCCGACCTCGGCGCCCGCTTCGGCTCCACCTACTACCTCGCCAAGGCCCGCGCCGGCGAGCCCGCCGACGAGCTCTGGGCGGAGGCCGGCAAGGCCGGCTACCTCGGCGTCAACCTCCCCGCCGAGTACGGCGGGGGCGGCGGCGGGATCGGCGACCTCGCGATCGTGCTGGAGGAACTCGGCACCGCCGGCTGCCCGTTGCTGCTGCTGATCGTCTCCCCGGCGATCTGCGGCACCGTGATCGCCCGCTACGGCACCGAGGAGCAGAAGCGGCAGTGGCTGCCCGGGCTGGCCGACGGCAGCCGCCGGATGGCCTTCGGCATCACCGAGCCGGACGCCGGCTCCAACTCCCACCGGATCTCCACCGTCGCCCGCCGGGACGGCGAGGACTGGCTGCTGACCGGGCGGAAGGTGTTCGTCTCGGGCATCGACCACGCGGACGCGGTGCTGTTCGTCGCCCGCACCGAGGACGCCCGCACCGGGAAGCTGAAACCCGCCCTGTTCGTCGTCCCGCGCGAGACGCCGGGCTTCGAGTACCGGCCCATCCCGATGGAGCTGGTCGCGCCCGAGCGGCAGTTCCAGGTGTTCCTGGACGACGTCCGGCTGCCCGCCGAGGCGCTGGTGGGCGACGAGAACGCCGGGCTGCTCCAGCTCTTCGCCGGTCTCAACCCCGAGCGGATCATGACCGCGGCGTTCTCCCTCGGGCTGGCCCGCCAGGCGCTCGGGAAGGCCGTCGAGTACGCGCGCACCCGCACCGTCTGGTCCACCCCGATCGGGGCCCACCAGGGCCTCGCCCACCCGCTCGCGCAGTGCGCGGTGGAGATCGAGCTGGCCCGGCTGATGACCCAGAAGGCCGCCCTGCTCTACGACGCGGGCGAGGACGCCGCGGCCGGCGAGGCGGCGAACATGGCCAAGTACGCGGCCGGCGAGGCGGCGGCCCGGACGGTCGACCAGGCGGTGCAGACGTTGGGCGGCAACGGTCTCACCCAGGAGTACGGGCTGGGCGCGCTGCTCGCCGCCACCCGGGTCGGCCGGGTCGCCCCGGTCAGCCGCGAGATGGTGCTCAACTACGTCGCCCAGCACACGCTCGGCCTGCCGAAGTCGTACTGACCCGCCGTCCGCACCGACCCGTCAGCCGTACGGGCTCGTCCGCACCGACCCGTCAGCCGTACGGGCTCACCGGACCGAGGTGAGGTGCGCGAACACCACGGTGTTGGACTCGTACCCGGTCCGCCGGTCGAACTTCCCGCCGCAGGTGATCACCCGCAGCTCGGCCCGGTCGGTGGGGCCGTAGACGAGGGCGTCGGGGAAGTCCTGCTTGGGGAAGACCCGGACGGAGTCCACGGTGAAGACCGCGGTGCGCCGGTCCTTGCGGGTCACCGACACGGTGTCGCCGGGGCGCAGCAGCCCGAGCCGGTAGAACACCGCGGGGCCGCTGCGGTTGTCCGCGTGACCGATGACCAGCGCGTTGCCGGCGGCTCCGGGCGAGGTGCCGTCCCGGTACCACGCGGCCAGGTTGCGCTGCTCCATCGGCGGGGTGGCCAGTGCCCGGGTCGTGGTCAGACCGACGCCGGTCATCGGGGCGTCGACCTTGATCGCCGGAATCCTGATCCTGGTCGGTGCCGAGGCCGGCAGGGGCGGCGCGGCGGGCACCGGTGCCGGCGTGGGGGCCGGCACAGTGGCCGCCGCGGTCCGCCCGCTCGGCGCCGGGGGCAGCGGCGGCCCGCCGCCGTCGGTGCCGCCGTCCCGGACCAGCCAGGTGCCGCCCGCCGCCAGCGCCACGGCGACGGCCCCGGCCGTCAGCGGGCCGGGGCCGACGCGCCGTGCGCGGGGCGGACGGTCAGGATTCGGCATTGCGCCCGGGGCGGCGGCGCAGGGCCCGCAGGCCGAGTGCGGCGGCCGCGGCGATCAGGCCCGCGCCGCCGAGCACCTCGGCGGTGTTGGCGCCGGAGGTGCCGCCGCCACCGGTGCCGACGCCGCCGTGCGGTCCGCCGGGCTTGGGCGAGGGGCTCGGCGAACCGCCGGGTCCGCCGGCGGGCGAGGACGAGGGCGACGGAGAGGGCGAGGCGGTGGGCGACGGGGAGGAACCGGGGGTCGGTGACGGTGAGCCGGTCGACGTGGGCGAGGGCGAGGAGGTGGCCGTGGGCGAGGGCGAGGTGGTCGCGCACTGCACCTGGAAGACCTTCTGCTTCGCCGCGCCGTTCTCGCCGACGAACGTCCACTGGAGCTTGTAGTGCCCGTCCGGGAGGCTGTACGTCGAGGTGGTGCCGGTGCCGCCGGCCAGCACCAGTGCACCGGCCAGGACCAGCGCGTTGCCGGTCGGCGGCTGCTGCTCGATGGTCCAGCTGACCAGCTGGATCGTGTCGAAGTTGAAGCCGTCCAGGTAGAACTGACAGACCTTGGCGTCCTCGTTCTGGCTGTCCACCGGGGTGTTGCTGTCGTGGACCTTGACGTCGCCGTTGTCGCCGGGCGCGGCCGCGGCGAGCGGGGCCGCGCCGAGGGTGAGCGCGGCGGCGGCGGTCGCGGCGGCGAGCAGCCGGCGGGTGGACGGCAGGGGAGGGGAGGTGGTGCTCACGGTTGGGGTGCTCCAGTGTCCGGGGCCGCACCCGGGGGCGGGCGGCCGTGCTGCACACCGTCCGGCCGGGGGCCCCGGTCGCGGTCGTGCCACGCGCAGCCCGCCCGAGGTTTCCCCGGAATGGCCCTGTCCGTGCCCCCGCGCCCGGATCCTCGGACGCGTCCCCCGACGTCTCCCGCCCGCTCACCCCGGTCGCCCCGCTCCGCCCTCGAACAGATCGTCGCATCATCGTTCTGGCATCTGACCGGATCCCGTCGCCCCGGCGCACCGCCGACCCGCCCCCACCTCGCGATTCGCCGGACCGCGCCACCCCTGCGCCCCGCGCGCTCCGCCAAACGTCCGTCACAGGGGCGCACCGGCCGCCCACTGTCCGTATGCTCCTGTCCGCGCGCCGCACGGCCGGTCGCCCAGGACCTCCCGCCGGCCACCCCGCCCCGCGCCAACTACCGCACAGGAGGCACGCCTTGGTGTTCCACAGCGAGTTCCCGGACGTCGGCATCGTCGACCTCGCCCTGCACGACGCCGTTCTCGGCGACGCCGAGCGCCACGGCGACCGGCCGGCCCTCATCGACGGGATCACCGGCGAGGCCATCAGCTACGCGCAGCTCGTCCACGCCGTCGGCCGGGTCGCCGCCGGCCTCGCCGAGGCGGGCGTCCGCCGGGGCGACGTGGTGGCCCTGTTCAGCCCCAACAGCATCCGCTACCCGATGGCCTTCTTCGGTGCGACCCGGGCCGGTGCCACCGTCACCCCCGTCTCCTCCCTCACCACGCCCGGTGAACTCGCCGGGCAGCTCGCCGACAGCGGCGCCCGCTGGCTGCTCACCGTCTCGCCGTTCCTGCCCACCGCCCGCGCCGCCGCCGAGAAGCTCGCCGCCGAGGGCCGCGAGCTCGCCGGGATCGTGGTGCTGGACGGCGCCGATGGCCACCTCTCGCTCGCCGACCTGCTGGCCGCCACCGGCCCGGCGCCCGAGATCGACCTCGACCCGGGCCGGGACATCGCCGTCCTGCCGTACTCCAGCGGCACCACCGGCCTGCCCAAGGGCGTCATGCTCACCCACCGGTCGATCGCCACCAACCTCGCCCAGACCGACGCCGTCTTCCGCCCCGAGGTGGGCGAGCGGGTGCTCGCGGTGCTCCCCTTCTTCCACATCTACGGGCTGGCCGCGCTGCTCAACCAGCCGCTGCGCTGCGGCGCCACCGTGGTCGTGCTGCCCCGCTTCGACCTGGAGCAGTTCTGTCGCACCATCCAGGACCAGCGGGTCCAGTCGGTGCTCGCGGCCCCGCCGATCGTCCTCGCCCTCGCCAAGCACCCCCTGGTCGACGGCTTCGACCTCTCCTCGGTCGAGTACCTGCTGTGCGCCGCCGCCCCGCTGGACGGCGAGCTCGCCGAGGCCTGCGCCCGCCGCCTCGGCCTGCCGCGGATCCTCCAGGGCTACGGCATGACGGAGCTGTCCCCGGTCAGCCACGTGGTGTCCCCCGCGGACCCGGACCCCTCGCCGGGCTCGGTCGGTCGGATGGTGCCCTCCACCGAGCTGCGGGTCACCGCGCTGGACGGCACCGGCGCCGACCTCGGGCCCGGGGAGCGCGGCGAGCTGCTGATCCGCGGACCGCAGGTGATGAAGGGCTACTTCGGCCGCCCCTCCGACACCGCCGCGACGATCGACGCCGACGGCTGGCTGCACACCGGCGACATCGGCTTCGTCGACGAGCGCGGGTACCTGCACATCGTCGACCGGGTGAAGGAACTGATCAAGTACAAGGGGTACCAGGTCGCCCCCGCCGAACTGGAGGCGCTGCTGCTCAGCCACCCGCAGATCGCCGACGCCGCGGTGATCGGGGTGCGCGACGCGGAGGGCACCGAGAGCCCCAAGGCCTTCGTGGTCCGCGCCCCCGGCAGCGCGCTCACCGAGCAGGAGGTGGCCGCCTTCGTGGCCGGCCAGGTCGCGCCGTACAAGAAGGTACGGGCGGTGGAGTTCCTGGACGCCGTCCCGAAGTCGCCGGCCGGCAAGATCCTCCGCCGCGAGCTGCGCGAGCGCGAGGCGGCCGCCACCGGCTGAGCCGCCGCGCACAGCCCGCCCGCGGCCTCGCCCAGCGACACCGCCCGCGGCTCACCAGGTCCACCGGCCCGGCCACCGCCCCCACCCGGCCGCACCGCCCCCGCCCCGGCACCCCGTCCACCCGCCGCCCGTCCGCCGTCCCGACGCCCTCCCGCCGCCACCCCGTCCCGTCCCGACCGCCGTCTGCGAGGATCGACCCCGCCGCCCGCCCCCGCACGGACAGGAACCGCCGCCGCAGATGACCACCCACCCCGCCGCCCGCACCCCCCAGCAGGACCGCAGCCGAGCCACCCGGGCCCGGCTGCTGGCGGCGGCGGTCGACTGCCTCGCCGAAGTCGGCTGGCACGGCTCCACGGTCGCCGTCGTCGCCGAGCGTGCCGGTGTCTCCCGCGGCGCCGCGCAGCACCACTTCCCGACCCGCGAGGACCTCTTCACCGCGGCCGTCGAGCACGTCACCGCCGAGCGGCTAACCGCCGTCCGCGCCCACGCCGACGCGCTGCCGCCCGACGGACCGGACCGCACCGAGGCCGTCGTCGACATGATCGTCCGCCTCTACACCGGCCCGCTGTTCCGCGCCGCCCTCCAGCTGTGGGTCGCCGCGGCCACCGAGGAACCCCTGCGTGAACGGATCATCGGCCTGGAGGGACACGTCGGCCGCGAGGCCCACCGCGCCGCCGTCGCGTTCCTCGGCGCCGACGAGACCCGGCCCGGCGTGCGGGAAACCGTGCAGGCCACCCTCGACATGGCCCGCGGACTCGGCCTCGCCAACCTGCTCACCGACGACAGCGCCCGACGATCCGGAGTGATCCGGCAGTGGGCGAGCCTTCTGGAGAGTACGCTGCGCCCGGTAGGCCCATGACGCCCGTACACCTGCCCGACCGGTTCCCCTCACCAAGGGGTCGCCGGGCGGACGATGTCCGTGCAGTCTGGAGAAGAACCCCGGCCGCACGGACCGCGAGGCCGCCCGGCCGGGCACGAGCCGAACCCACGAGCCGAACCGGGGTGCTGCCTGATCATGCGGAGAGACGAGTGGGACGCGCCCGACGCGACCGACGCGACCGACGCCACCGGCCCCGGAACGGGCGCCGCCCCCACACGCCTGGACGGCCATCGACTCGTCCCGCTCGCCACCGCCCTGCTCCAGGACGACGGACTGATCCTGCACTGGAGCGAGGACGCCGAGGCCCTGCTCGGCTGGACCGCCGAGGAGGCCGTCGGCAGCCACGCCGCCCGGCTGCTCAGCGACGACGGCGACCGCCCCGAGGTCCTCGAACTCTTCGCCCGCATCATGAGCGGCAAGGGCTGGTCCGGGGTCTTCCCCGTCCGCCACCGCGACGGCCACACCGTCGACCTGGAGTTCCGCACCTACCCGATCGCCGGCCCGGGCGGCACCCTGCTGCTGCTCGCCACCGCCTCCGACACCGCCGCCCTGCACCGGGTCGAGGCCGACCTCGCCGTGCTCGACGGCATCTTCGGCCAGTCCCCGATCGGCATGGCCGTCTACGACACCGACCTGCGCTACGTGCGGCTCAACGAGTCCCTGGCCCGGATGAACGGCGTCCCCGTCGCCGACCACCTCGGCCGCCGGATCAGCAGCGTGCTGCCCGGCATCAACAGCGCCGAGATAGAACAGATCATGAAGCAGGTGCTGGCCACCGGCCGGCCCGTGGTCGACGCCCGCTCGCACGGCCGGGTCCCCGGCGACCCGCGCCGCGACCGCGCCTGGTCCGCCTCCTACTTCCGGCTGGAGGACTCCACCGGCCGGGTCTTCGGCGTCTGCTCCTCGATCATCGACGTCACCGAACGCTTCCAGGCCGAGGCCCGCGCCGCCCGCGCCCAGGAACGCCTCGCCACCATCGCCGAGGCCACCGCCAGGATCGGCACCACCCTCGACCTCCAGCGCACCGCCGAGGAGCTGATCGAGGCCGTCGTCCCCCGGTTCGCCGACTTCGCCACCGTCGACCTGCGGGAAACCGTGCTGCGCGGCGCCGAACCCACCCCCATCCCCGAGGACCGCACCGTCCAGCTGCGCGCCGTCGCCGTCGGCGAGTCCTACGAGACCGGGCTGGTGCACGCCGTCGACACCGTCGGCGAGGTCACCGAGTACGCCCCCGAGCGCAGCTACACCCGGTGCCTGCGCAGCGGGCGCCCGCTGCTGCGCTCCCACGTCGACGAGGAGGTGCTGCGCGGCCTGGTCGCCAGCCCCGACCGGGTCGCCCCCGGACTCGCGGCCGGCATCCACTCCTACCTGATGCTGCCGGTGACCGCCCGGGGGATGGTCCTCGGCGGCGCCGAGTTCATCCGGATGCGCAACCCCGAGCCGTTCACCGCCTCCGACGTCGCGCTCGCCGAGGAACTCGTCGCCCGCACCGCCCTCGCCATCGACAACGCCCGGCTCTACCGGCGCGAGCGGGAGACCGCGCTCACCCTCCAGCGCAGCCTGCTGCCGCAGGAGATCCACCGCACCCTGGGCCTGGAGATCGCCTACCGCTACCTGCCGTCCAGCGTCACCAGCGAGGTCGGCGGCGACTGGTTCGACGTCGTCCCGCTCTCCTGCGGCCGGGTCGCGCTGGTCGTCGGCGACGTCATGGGCCACGGCATCCGGGCCGCCGCCACCATGGGCCAGCTGCGCACCGTCGCCCGTACCCTCGCCACCCTCGACATGCCGCCCGAGCAGGTGCTCACCCGGCTGGACGAAACCGCCTCCGGCATCGGCGAGGGCCAGTTCGCCACCTGCATCTGCGCCGTCTACGACCCGCTGGAGCACACCCTCCAGGTCGCCTCCGCCGGCCATCTGCCGCCCGTCTGGGTCACCCCGGACGGCACGCCCCGCCGGGTCGAGATGCCGCCCGGCGTGCCGCTCGGCGTCGGCGGCGTGGCCTTCGAGTCGGTCGAGTTCGGCCTCCCGGAGGGCGGCATGGTCGCCCTGTACACCGACGGCCTGGTCGAGCGGCGCGGCCAGGACCTCGACGAGGGCATCGACCTGCTGGCCCGCACCCTGTCCGGCCCCGGCCGGACCCTGGAGGAGAGCTGCGACGCCGTGCTCGGCGCGCTGGTCAGCGGCGGCAGCGACGACGACATCGCCATGATCATGGCCCGGGTGCTGCCGCTGCCCGCCGACCGGGTCGCCACCCTCCCGCTCACCGGCGGCGGCCGGCTGCCCGGCAAGGCCCGCCGGTTCACCCGCAGCACGCTCGCGAGCTGGGGCCTGACCGCCCTCTCCGACTACGCCGAGCTGCTGGTCAGCGAGCTGGTCACGAACGCCCTGCTGCACGCCGACGCCCCGCGCCGGCTGCGGCTCTTCCGCGACCGGGTGCTCACCGTCGAGGTCGCCGACGCGGGGGGCCAGACGCCCCAGCTGCGCCCCTTCGCCGAACAGGACGAGGGCGGCCGCGGCATGTTCCTGGTCAGCGAGCTCGCCCAGCGCTGGGGCAGCCGGCTGACCAGGGACGGCAAGGTGGTCTGGGCCGAACTGGAACTCCCCTTCGGCGCCGTCTGAGCCGGGCGGAGCCGGAGCCTCGCGCGCGGACGACGAACGGCGCGGGCCGCCCCCGGGGGTTCCGGGGGCGGCCCGCGCCGTGGCCTATCGGGATTCTCCGTCAGTGCACCGGGGGCTTCTCCGGCTCCCGTGCCGGGGCCGGCTCCGCGCCGGTCGCCTCGGCGGGCCGGTCGCCCAGGCCGCGCAGCAGGCGCCAGGCCAGCACGGCGGCACCCAGCAGCAGGGCGCCCGCCAGCATCCCGGCCACGTTGACGCCGTGCACGAACGCCGTCCGGGCGCTGTCCAGCAGCGGTCCGGCCAGGGTGTCCGGCAGCCCGTGGGCCACCTCCACCGCACCGCCGAGCGATTCGCCGGCCCGGGTGGCCGCGGCGGGGTCCGTCCCGGCCGGGACGGACAGCCGGCCCACGTACAGCGCGCCGACCACCGAGCCGACCAGCGCGATGCCGAGCGCGGTGCCCAGCTCGTACGCGGTCTCGGAGACCGCCGACGCGGCGCCGGCCTTGTCGGCGGGCGCGGCGCCCAGCACCAGGTCGGCGCCGAGCGTGTAGACCACGCCCTCGGCGGTGCCGACCAGCAGGAACGCGGCGGCCAGCAGCAGGTAGGTGGAGTCCTGCTGGATCCAGCCGAGCATGCCGATCCCGATGCCCATCCCCAGCAGGCCGACGGTGAGCGCCGTCCGGGCGCCGGTGCGGCGCACCAGCCGGGCCGTCAGCAGACCGCCGACCACCGCGCCGGCGAAGGCCGGCAGCTCGGCCAGGCCCGCCTTGAGCGGCGGGTAGCCGCGGACCAGCTGCAGGTACTGGGAGGTCACGAAGACCATGCCGGAGAGTCCGACCAGCGCGATCAGCGAGGCGAGCACGGCGGCCGTGAAGCGGCGGTCGCGGAACAGCCGGACGTCCAGCAGCGGGGTGTCCAGCCGCAGCTGGCGCCGGACGAACAGGACCAGCGCCGTGGCGCCCAGCACGGCCGTGACCGGCACGTCCCAGCGGAGCACGCCGTGGGCGGCGGCCTCCTTGATCGCGTAGACCACGCCGATCACACCGGTGAGCGAGAGCAGCACGCTCAGCACGTCCCAGCGGCCCGGCTTCGGGTCCTTGGACTCCGGCAGCAGCCAGGCGCCGAGACCGAGCAGCAGCAGGAGCACCGGGATGTTCAGCAGGAAGACCGAGCCCCACCAGAAGTGCTCCAGCAGGACACCGCCGACCACCGGGCCGAGCGCGGCGCCGGCGGTCGCGGCGGCGCCCCAGATGCCGATCGCGGTGGCCCGCTCGCGGTCGTCCGGGAAGAGCGTTCGGATCAGCGAGAGGGTGGACGGCATGATCGTCGCCCCGGCGACGCCGAGCAGCGCGCGGGCCAGGATCAGCCAGCCGGCGGTGGGCGCGTACGCCGCGAGCAGCGAGGCGGCGCCGAACGCGGTGGCGCCGGCCAGCAGCAGGCGCTTGCGGCCGATCCGGTCGCTGAGCGAGCCCATCGAGACCAGCAGACCGGCGAGGACGAAGGAGTAGGCGTCGCCGATCCACAGCAGCTGGGTGCCGCTGGGGCGCAGGGTCTCGCTGATCGAGGGGATGGCCAGGGAGAGGACGGTCGCGTCGACGGCGACCAGGGTGACCGCCAGGACGAGGACGGCGAGGCCGGTCCAGCGCTGGCGGGGCTGGAGGTGGACGGTGCTGCTCATGGGTATCGGTGTCCGGTTTCCGGTCCGAGGTGCGGAGGGTGCGGGGGAGGGGATCAGTGCGGCAGCGGGGTGCGCAGGGCGCCGCCGAGGAACAGCTCGGCGAGCGAGAAGGCGGCGTCGCGCGGGGCGAGCCGGCCGTCCTGGATGGCCCAGCCGATCCCGGCCACCAGGTCGAAGAAGGCCTCGCTGAGCCAGGCCGCGGAGAGTTCGACGCGGAAGACGCCCTGCTGCTGTCCGCGCAGGAAGAGCGCGTGCATCCGGGCGATCTGCGACTCCCAGAGGTCGTTGATCCGGTCGTCGTCGTAGAGCTGGTTCTCGCCGGCGAGGAAGGCGCAGAGCGCGGCGTCCGGGACGACCGCGTCGACCAGGCGGCGCAGCGCGGCGTGCGCGTCGCCCTCCTCGACGGCGGCGGTGTCGAGCGCGGCGCCGAAGCGCTGGAGCCCGAGCAGGCCGACCTCCTGGATCAGCGCGTCCCGGCCGGGGAAGAGCCGGTGCAGGGTGGCGCGGCTGATGCCCGCGGCGCGGGCGATCTCGTCGAGGTGGGCGGTCGGGCGGCGGGAGAGCACGCCGACGGCGGCTTCGAGGACGGAGTCACGGTCGGTGGCCATGGGACAAGTGTACGTCGATTGAGACATGGATGTCTCAGAATTATTTTCCGTGCCTCATTCGAGGCGGACAGTCCTCTGACTCCTCCCGGGGTGGGGCAGCAAAAAACCGGGGACGGCGATTGCCGTCCCCGGTCCCGGGTGCCGCGGTCCGCGCGGCCGCCGGTCAGCTCTGGTTGTAGAAGCCGGTCTCGTCCAGCGGGCGGTCGATCACCATCACCTCGACGTCCGCCGGGGTGAGCAGGAACACCCGGCGGGCGATGCGCTCGATGCCGCCGCGGGTGCCGAAGATCAGACCGGAGGCGAAGTCGACCATGCGCTTGGCCTCCGCCTCCTCCATCTCGGTGAGGTCCATGACCACCGGGATGCTCGCCCGGATGTGCTCGCCGACCGTGCGGGCCGCCTCGAACCCGGTGGGCCGCAGGGAGACGATCTTCGTCGGGGCGGGGGAGGACGACACCGTCTCCTGCTCGACCCATTCGTCGTCGTACACCGCGGCCGGGTAGCTCCCGGAGGGCATCAGCCACCCGTTGTGGTGCTCGTCGCGAAGTGCTCCCATGCCGCGCCTCCCTGCCTCTGTTCCGTACAGGTCCCCCGGTGCGCGTGTCCTTTTGACACGTCATCCACTCGTCGGAACTGTCCGAGTATCGCACTGATCACCGGTGTCGTGCCCGCTCGCGCAGTCCGTACGAGTCGCGCCGCGCCAGGGCCCCGGGCGGACCCGGGCACCAGTTGCGACGCGGGAGAACGGCGTACGGTTGCGCGCGTAGACCATATCGGTCGCGGTCACCGCGCAATTGACCTTCTGTCAACAATGCGGGAACGATTTCACACGGCACCGACAGCGGACCCGTCCGGCCGAGCGGTCCGGTGTGTTCCGCGCGCCCGGCGCGCCGGATCGGCCGCCCGGCGCTCAGCCGTTGGTCGCGCGCCGCCGCCGCACGGCTGCCCGTCCGAGCGGCACCAGGCTCGCCAGCCCGAGGAGTCCGAGCGCGCCGACGGAGAGCAGGAAGCCGGCCGATCCCGGCTCGCGCGCGGTGGCCGCCGCCGAGACGTAGACCGCGGTCACCGGGATCACCCCGAGCGCGGTCGCCCCGATGAAGGAGCCGAACCGGACGCCGGAGACGGCCGCGCCGTAGTTGGCCGCCTGGAACGGCAGACCGGGGAACAGTCGGAGCAGCAGGACGCTGCGGAACCCCTGGTCGGTGAAGTGCCGGTCCACGGCCTGCAGCATCCGCCCGCGGAGCAGTCGGCGCAGCGCGTCCTGTCCCAGCCACCGGGCCAGCCCGAAGGCGATCGCCGCCCCGAGGGTGGTGCCCAGCACGGCCAGCAGGAGGCCCTCCTGGACGCCCAGCAGCAGTCCGGCAGCGGCGTTCAGCGCCGGCCGGGGGAAGAACGCCACCGTGCCCACCGCGTACACCGCGGTGAAGAGGGGCGCCCGCCAGTACCAGGGCGTCCCGTCGGACAGTCCGCCGTCGAGCAGGGAGGTGGGGCTCCAGAGCAGCAGCGAGCCGGCGGCCGCGCCGAGGATCGCCACCAGCAGGGCGAACCGCAGCCACGGCTGCCGGGCGGGGCCGTCGGCGGGGAGCGTCCCCTCGGCGGGAAGCGTTCCGGCGGTCGGGGCGGGTCCGTCCGGGGTGGGGCCGACCGGGGCGGGTCCGTCCGTCGCGACGACCGCCCGGGCGGCGTTGGATCCGTCGGCCGGGGCGGCGCCGGGCACGGTCGGCGAGGTCACGGGAGCGGGCACGGATCGAGGGTAACCGGGTGGCCGGTCCGCCCGGGACGCGGGTGGTCCCGGACGGATCCGGGCGGCCCCGGGTGGACCCGGGTGGACCCGGGCGGACCGGCGCGGCCGGGAGCGGTCAGCCCCGGACGGTCGGCACCGTGCCGTAGAACCACCACTGGCTGAGCGAGGGCTGCGGACGGGACTGGACGACCGGGGTGCCGTCCGTCGGGTCGCCGCCCCGGACGTCGAGGTTGAGACCGCTGTTGACGTTGGTCAGGTTGTAGACGCCGGCGTGGTGGACCAGGGTCTGGGTCCACTTCTGGTTGGCCCCGCCGTGGCAGGTCCAGACGATGGCCTGCACGCCCTCGTCCTTGCTGCCGGCGGGGATGTCCAGGCACTTGCCGCTCGCCACCCCGACCAGCTCGCCGGCGTCGGTCCAGTACCACTGCTGGTTGGTGCCGCCGTTGCAGGTCCACTGCTGGACGCGGGTGCCGTCGGCGGTGCCCTGCGCGGTGACGTCCAGGCACTTCTGGGCGCCCGAGGGGTTGGCGGTGATGACCTCGACGGGCGTGACGGCGGCGGCCCGGTCGGTGGCGGTGGCGGTGGTCGGCGCCGCGAGGGCGAGGGTGCCGGCGACGGCGAGCGCGGCGGCGGCCGCGACCGTCCGACGGACCGGGGCGGAGGGAGGACGGGTCATGGGGATCCCCTCGGTGAGTGGCCTCGAGGACTCGGTGCCGGGGTGATCGACGGCCGCCGACTCGACGAGTGCGGGTGCGATGTGACGCCAGGTTATGAGCCCGTGCGCGCATCCGGCCTCGGGCGCGCGGGGCCGGGCGCACGGTGTGTGCGCCCGGCCCGGGGTGCGGCGGCGGGAGGGGCGCTGCCGGGCGGCCGCTCGTCGGTCCGCGTCAGCCCGTCGGCGAGTTCCGCTCGAAGGCCCGGGCCGGCCGTGGCGCCGACGGCTCGCCCGCGGCGTCCGGGGCGTCCGGGGCGTCCGCGACGGAGCCCGGGGCGCCCGGGGTGTGGTCCTCCGCCCGGCGCAGCGCGCCCGCGCCGAGCAGCAGGGCGACGGCGAGCGCGGTGACCACGCCGAAGGAGACGGTGAGCGAGGTGGCCTGGGCGAGACCGCCGACGATCGCGGGGGCGATCAGGCCCGAGGTGTAGGTGACGGTGGCGACGCCGGCGATGGCCTGGCTGGGGTTGCTGCCGATCCGGCCCGCCGCCGCGAACGCCAGCGGGACGACCACGGCGACGCCGATCCCGATCAGCGCGAAGCCGGGCACGGCCAGCGCGGGGCTGTCGGCCACGACCACCAGCACGCCGCCGGCCGTGGCCACGGCGCCGCTGAGCCTGGTCGCCCGCACGGCCCCGAGTCGGCGGATCGCCGCGTCGCCGGCCAGCCGGCTGACCGCCATGGTGAGCGAGAACGCGGTGTAGGCGGCGGCCGCCACGGTGGGCGAGGCACCGGTGACGTCCCGCAGGTAGACGCCGCTCCAGTCCATCGACGCGCCCTCGGCGAACACCGCGCAGAAGCCGACCAGCCCGATCACCAGCGAGCTGCGCGGCGGCAGCGCGAACCGCGGCGGCTCCTCGGCCTGCTCGGGCGCGCGCAGGTCGGGCAGGGCGCCGCAGACCGGCTGGGCGAGGGCCAGCAGCAGGACGGCGGCGACGCCGAGCTGGAGGCGCGGGTCGAGGTCCTGGTGAGCCGCGAGGATGCCGATGCCGCCGGCCACCAGGCCGCCCGCGCTCCACATCCCGTGCAGGCCGGACATGATCGACCGGCCGAGCCGCTGCTCGATCTCCACGCCCTGGGCGTTCATCGCCACGTCGGACATGCCCGCGGTCGCCCCGTAGACCAGCAGGGCGAGGCAGAGCACCGGCAGCGAGGGGGCGAGCGCCGGCAGGGCGAGGGCCAGGCAGCAGAGCGACAGGAGGCCCCGCACCGCCGCCCGGCCGCCCCAGCGGTGCACGAACCGGCCGGCCAGCGGCATCGCGAGGGACGAGCCGATCGCCGGCATCACCAGGGCCAGGCCGAGCTGTCCGGCGGTGAGGTCGAGGTGGTCCTTGATCCACGGGATCCGGCTCGCGAAGGTGCCGCCGACGGCCCCGTGCACGGCGAAGACCAGGGCGACGGCGATCCGGGCCCGGCGGGCGGCCTCCGGCGTGCCGAAGCGTGGTGGTGCTGCGGTCAGGCTGCTGCTCATCCGGCTCTTCCCTCCCCGCCGCGTGCGGCGGTGCCCTGGGGGCTCTGGTGTCGATGGTCCTGCTGATCGCGGCCGGTGTCAGCGGCGGCGGTCCGGTTCCGGCGGCCCGCGCCGGTCCGGTCGCGGGTCCGGTCGGTGCTCCGGGCGACGGTTCGATAAATTATCAGGAAGGGACCCTGATAGAAACACTCTGGAAGGATGTCCGGCCATGACCACCGCGCGCACGGCCACGCCGAGCACCGCCCGGGCGATCAACGACCGGTTGGCGCTCAATCTGCTGCTCGACCAGGGACCACTCACCGCGACCGAGCTGCGCGAGCTCACCGGCCTCTCCCGGCCCACCGTCGCCGACCTGCTCGAACGGCTCCAGCGCACTGGTCTGGTCGCCGTGGTCGGCGAACGCGGCGAGCAGCGGCGCGGCCCCAACGCCCGGCTCTACGCGCTGGTCTCCTCCCGCGCCCACCTCGCCGCCTTCGACGTCCGCTCCGGCGGCGTCTCCCTGGTCGTCGCCGACCTGGCCGGGCGGACCCTGGCCGCCGCCGAGCTCGTGGTCGAGGACCCCGGTGACGACGCCGCCGCCCACCGCGAGGCCGCCGACCGGATCGTCCGCACCCTGCTCGACACCGCCCGCCGGGCCGACGTCCCGCACCTGCACACCGTCGCCGTCGGCGCCCCTGGCCTGGTCGACCCCGCCACCGGCCGGCTCCAGTCCACCGGCGAACTGCCAGCCTGGCACGCCGAACTCCTCGCCGTGCTCCGCGAACTCCCCGGCACCGACGTGATCCTGGAGAACGAGGTCAACCTCGCCGGGCGCGCCGAGTACCGGACCGGCGCCGCGCGCGGCCGGGACGACTTCGTCCTCGTCTGGCTCGGCCACAGCGTCGGCGCGGCCGTCGTCCTCGACGGCAAACTGCGCCGCGGCGCGGGCGGCGGCACCGGCGAGATCTGCTTCCTGCCCGTCCCCGGCACCACCGCGCTGCCCACCGCCACCGGCTGCGAGGGCGGCTTCCACGGGCTGGTCGGCAGCGCCGCCGTCTGCGCGCTGGCCCGCGCCCACGGCCTGCCCGCCGACCCGGCCGACGACGCGCCCGCCGCCGAGGCCGCCGTCCGCGCCGCCCTCGACGCGCTCGGCGAGGGGCGGCCCGGCGGTCCGTTCCTCGACGAGCTGGCCGAGCGGATCGCCCTCGGCACCTCGGCGGTCTGCGTCGTCCTCGACCCCGGCTGCGTGGTGCTCGGCGGCGAGACCGGCCGGGCCGGCGGCCCCGAACTCGCCGGCCGGGTGGAACGGCGGCTCGCCGCGCTCTCCCCGCTGCGCACCGAGGTCCGGGCCGGCGAGGCGGGCGGGGGCGCGGTGCTCGGCGGCGCCGTGCTCACCGCCGGTGACGCCGTGCGCCGCGACCTCTTCGGCGAGCCGTAGCGCGCTGACGACGGCCCCGGTGGACCGACCCGGGACCGGCCCGGGACCGACCCGGGACCGACCCGGGACCGGCCCCGGACCGGCCCGGGGCTCCGCTTCGCCGGGCGGGTGTCCGGTGCGGCAGGATGGGCCGCGGGGCCGCGGGCCGCCGAGCCTCGGTCCACCGGGCCGCGCCGGACGCCCGGCTCCGCCGTACTCGTCCTTCGTCCTCCGTCCGTCGGACCGTCCGAACCACCGTCAGGAGTCGCAACCATGGGCCACCCCGGGGCACCGGCCAACCCGTACCGCATCGGCGAGGCCGCGGCACTGCTCGGCGTGAGCGCCGACACCATGCGGCGCTGGGTGGACGCCGGCCGGGTCGTCGCCGAACGCGACGAGCACGGTCACCGGATCATCGCCGGCGCCCGGTTGGCCGCCTTCGCCCGCGAACTGGCCCGCCCCGAGACCGCCGCCGCCGAAGGCCGTCCCTCCTCGGCCCGCAACCGATTCCCCGGCATCGTCACCGACGTGGTGCTCGGCGACGTCGCCGCCCAGGTGGAGATCCAGGCCGGGCCGTTCCGGGTGGTCTCGATGATCAGCCGGGAGTCGGCGGAGGAGCTGGAGCTGGTGCCCGGTGCCCCCGCGACCGCCGTCATCAAATCGACCAATGTGATGATCGAGCTGCGCTGACCCCGTCGAGGAGAGGACCCGCCCGATGCCCCACCCTCCGCTGCCGTCCACCCAGAGCGCCGTCCTCGCGATCGAGGCGATGGCCGCCCGGCACGGCCGCGAGGTGAGCACCGCTCATGACATCGGCCGGGACCGGACCTTCGCCGGACTGGTCGGCGCCGACGGCGGCGGCGCGGACGAACTGGCGGCGGTACCGCACGAGGCGCTGGTCGAGATCGCCGGCCCGCCGGCGATCACCGTGCGCCTCTTCGTCCACGACGAGGCCGTGGTCACCGTCGAGAACATCCCCTTCGACGTGCCGCGCGACAGCGTCCCGGCCTTCCTGAACTCCGTCTGGACCGGGCTGGTCCACCTGAAGCAGCGGCTCTTCCCGCCGTCCTGCACCATGATCGTCACGGTGCCCGGCGAGCCGAGCTACCGTGAGGCCGTCACCCTGCCCACCCTGTCGCCCTGGCTCGTCCGGAAGCTCCGCTGACCGGCCGCCGCCCACCCCGACTCACCCACTGTGAACCGCCCCAGGAACCGACCCGCGGGCCGACCCCCAGCCGACCGACCGGTCGACCGGAGGGCCGACCGCCGGGCCGACCGACGACCGGATCGATGAACGGACCGATGACCGCATTCGCCGCCCGCCGCCCCGTGCTCGCCGTCGCCCACCGGGGTGACCCGTACCGCTACCGCGAGAACACCCTGCCCTCCGTCGAGTCGGCCTTCGCCGCCGGTGCCGACGCCGTCGAGGTCGACGTCCGGCTGACCCGCGACCGGGTCCCGGTGCTGCTGCACGACGCCACCCTCGAACGGCTCTGGGGCGACCCGCGCCCGCTCGCCCGGCTCACCGCCGAGCAACTCGACCAGGTCGGCGACGCCCGGTACCGCGTGCCCACCCTCGCCGAGGCGCTCAAGGCCGCCACCGCCACCCCCGGCGGCCGGTTGCTCGTCGACCTCGACGACGCCGGTCCGGCCGCCGCCACCTGGGACGTCGTCGTCGGCCTCGGCGCCGAGCAGCGGGTCGGCTTCTGCGGTCCCGCGACCGCCATGCTGGCCGTCCGCGCCCTCGCGCCCGACGCCGAGATCGCGCTCACCTGGAAGCAGCCCCGGCTGCCCGCCCGCGCCCTGCTGGACGACCTGCGCCCGCGCTTCGTCAACCCGCCGTTCGGCCTGGCCACCCCCGAGTTCACCGCCGCCGCCCACCGGGCCGGGCTCGCCGTCTCCACCTGGACCGCCGATCTGGGCCGCACCATGCGCAAGCTGAGCGCGGCCGGCGTCGACTCGATCACCAGCAACCGGATCGCGCTGCTGCGCGCCGTCCTGGACGGCCGCCGGTGACCGGGGACGGGGGGACCGGGACCGGCGCCGTGGCTGCCGGAGCCGGAGCCGGGGACGGGGGCGGGGTCCTGGGGCTCCGCGCGCTCGGGCGCGCGCTGCTGGCCCGTCAGCACCTGCTGGAGCGGACCACCGCCACCCCGGCCGCCATGATCGAGCACCTCGGCGGCCTCCAGGCCCAGGCCGCCCCGCAGCCGCCCTACCTCGGTCTGCTCTCCCGCCTCGACGGCTTCGCCCCCGAGGCGCTCAGCGAGCTGATCGAGGACCGGCGCGCCGTGCGGATCGCCCTGCAGCGCGGCACCATCCACCTGGTCACCGCCGAGGACTGCCTGACCCTGCGTCCGCTGCTCCAGCCGGTGCTCGACCAGGGCCTGCGGACCACCTTCGGCAAGCGGCTGGCCGGCCTCGACCTCGACGTGCTGGCCGCCGAGGCCCGCACCCTGGTCGAGGAGGAGCCGCGCACCTTCCAGCGGCTCGGCGCCGAACTGGCCGTCACCCGCCCCGACCGCGACCCGGCCGCGCTGGCCCAGGCCGCCCGTTGCCTGCTTCCGCTGGTCCAGGTCACGCCGCGCGGCCTCTGGGGCCGCAGCGGTGCCGCCGCGCACACCACCGCCGAGGCCTGGCTCGGCCGGCCCCTCGACCCCGCGCCCTCGCTCGACGACCTGGCCCTGCGCTACCTCGCGGCCTTCGGGCCCGCCACCACCGCCGACCTGCAGAAGTGGTGCGGCCTCAGCCGGCTCGCCCCGGTCCTGAAGCGGCTCGCCCCGCAGCTGGTCACCTTCCGCGACGAGCACGGCCGGGTGCTCCACGACCTGCCCGACGCGCCCCGGCCCGACCCGGACACCCCGGCCCCGGTCCGGCTGCTCGCCCCGTACGACAACCTGCTGCTCTCGCACGCCGACCGCACCCGGGTGCTGCCCGAGGCCTACCGGCCCCGGGTGATGACCCAGAACGGCATGGTGCTCGGCAGTCTGCTGGTGGACGGCCTGGTCGCCGGCAGCTGGCAGCTGAGGGAGGAGCGCTCCGGCGCACGCTCGGTGACGGTCCGCCCGTTCACGCCCCTGGCCCGCGCCGACCGCCTCGCCGCCGGGGCCGAGGCGGAGCGGATCCTCGCCTTCGCGGGCGGCGACGGCGCCGTCCGCTTCGAGGAGGCGGGTTAGGTCAGTCGTCCGGTGGACGGTCGGGTGTTCGTGGCGGGGTGACTCGTTGGGGTGGTCCCCCGGCGAGTGGTCTGTACCCGCACCGGCGGGGGTGGCTTGAATCGGTCCAGCCCCGGGCGGCGACTGCCGGTGCAGGCCGCCGCCCCCGCCCACCAGTGAACCGGAGTCGGCCATGATCCCCGTGCGGGACGGCGTCTACGCGATCGGCAAGCCCGACGAGCAGCTGCTCACCCTCCAGGAGGCCAAGGGGTTCGTGGTGGTGCTGCCACCGACCGGCGAGCCCGGTGAGCAGGAGTGGGAGGTGCGCGGGCGGGACGACGGCTATGTCGTGCTGCGGAACCTCCGGCACGGCGGGTACCTCGGGACGGACGGTCCGCCGGAGGTGAACCAGCTGGTCAGTGCCGTGGCCGAGGCCTTCGAGTGGTCCCTGTACCAGGCCGCCGAACCGTTCGCCTTCCACCTCGTCGTCCCCGGCGGCCCGGTCGGCGGGGTGGAGCTGGCGCTGGACTTCAGCGAGCTGGAGATCTTCCCGCCCCGCACCGCGCTGCGGCCGCTGGACGTCAAGGACACCGCGCAGGCCTGGACGTTCCGGTTCCACGAGTGACTCACGAGTGAGCGGCGCGGAAGTGGCGCGTGACCGGCGGTGACTGGCGCGTGGCTGGCGACGGGCCGGACGGCGCCCGGCGCGTCGTCGTGTCCGGGCGCCACGGGCCGAGCGGTGGCGGCCCATAACGCGCAATTGGTCTGATCATCTGTTGAGATGGGGCGAACCTGGATCGATCGACCGATCGGACGGAGGAACGGATGCCGGGGGAGACCCCACCCGAACGGCGGTCGGTCGACTCCCGCCGCCCCTACCTCATGCTGCCGCCCGCGCTCCGGGCGGCCGCCGCCTGGTCGGCGGCGATCGTGCTGCTCATCACCGTCGCCTCCCTGGTGGTGTTCGCCTTCGTCGAACTGCGCGCCGCGACCGTGCCGGTCATCCTGGCGCTGCTCGGCACCTCCCTGCTGCACCCCGTGGTGCCGTGGATGGTCCGGCGCGGGGTCAGCCGCTCGCTCGCCGCCGGGCTCACCTGCGCCGTCCTGGTCGCCGCCGTCGGCGGTGTGCTGGCCCTGCTGGTCAACTCGCTCGTGCACAGCGCCCCGCAGATCGCCCACGCGCTCCCGGAGGCGGGCGACCGGATCGCCGAGTGGCTCGGCCCGGCCGGCGAGAAGATCCGGCACGTGCTGGACAACGCCCGGGGCGAGACCGACTCGCTGGTCTCCACGGTGACCGACGGCGTGCTCTCCGGCCTCGGCCTGGCCACCCAGATCGCCACCGGCGGTGTGCTGGCCCTCGCGCTGGTCTTCTTCTTCCTCCGCGACGGCCACCGCACCGGCGAGGTCATCCGCTCCTACCTGCCGGCCCGCAGTGCGGAGACCGTCGTCACGTGCGGCGAGCGGGCCTTCGAGGCGATGGCCGGCTTCATGCGCGGCACCACCCTGATCGCCCTGATCGACGCCCTGTTCATCACCGTCGGCCTGCTCGTGCTGGGCGTCCCCGGTGCGCCCGGGCTCGGCGCACTGGTCTTCATGGGCGCGTACATCCCGTTCGTCGGGGCCTTCCTCTCCGGCGCCGTCGCCGTCCTGGTCGCCCTCGCCGACGGCGGTCTCGGTACCGCGCTCTGGGCGCTCGGCATCGTCCTCGCCGTCCAGGCGGTCGAGGGCAACATCCTCCAACCACTGATCCAGAGCCGGACCGTGGAACTCCACCCCGGCACCATCATGGTCGCCGTGGTGGCCGGAGCCGGGATCGCGGGGATCATCGGGGCGCTGCTGGCCGTGCCGGTCTGCGCCGCCGGGCTCGGTGTCGTCTCGGTCCTGCGCGGCGACCCCGGCCGGGGCCGTCGCACGGGCCGGAACGGCGACGGAGCGCTCCCCGACGACCCCGGTCCGGCCGTGCGGGCGGGTCAGGAGTAGACGAGCGGACGGCCGCGGCGCAGCGCGTACTCGGCGGCGCGCAGGTACAGCGCGGCGTGGAAGGCGGTGTCCAGGTCCTCCGTCCAGCGCCCCGGCGAGGCGGCGGCCGCTGCGGCCGCGTGCTCCTCGAACCAGCTGCCGATCTCCAGGTTGTCGCAGTGCTCCGGTATCCCCGGCGGCAGTGCGAGCAGGTCGGCGAGCCGCCGGGCGGCGTCCAGTGCCCGGTGCGCGTCGCCGACCGCCGTCATGTCGTTGTACGCGCACTCCACCGGAAGCAGCACCGGTGCCGTCAGCTCGACCGGGAGCAGGACGTCCCAGCCGAGCAGCGCCTCCAGCGTGCCGTCGCCCAGCTCCCGGCAGAACACCTCGAAGCCGCTGATCGGCCGGTTCAGCTTCTCCTCGAAGTGCCGCCCCGACCCGGCCCGGAACTCCGTCGCCGGCGGACAGACGAACGGGGCCAGCCCCCGCGCCGCTAACACCGCGTCGAGCTCCCGGGCGACCGGCCCGAGCGCGTCCTCGTCGAGCCAGTCGTCGGCCTCGACGCTCACCAGATAGATGCCCATGCCGAGACGGTAGGCCACCCCACCGACAATCGGCCGGGGGCGGTGGTTTGCCCCGGGCGGGGCGGGTGGGGGAGAGTGCTGCGGACACCGCGGTTGTTGCGGATGTGTCAAAAGAAAGGGGTGGGGCGACCGATGACGATCGAACGGGTCGTGGTGTCGGACGGCGCGGCCGGGCCGTACGGGGTGGCGGCCGGCGCCGACGGCGGCGTGTGGTTCACGCTGGTGCACGCGGGGGAGATCGGCCGGCTGGCGGCGGACGGGACGGTCACCCGCTTCGGGCTGGGCGCGCCGGACTGCGGTCCCTCGGTGATCACCGCGGGGCCCGACGGCGCGCTCTGGTTCACCCGGATGCGCGACCACCGGATCGGCCGGATCACCGTGGACGGCGAGGCGCGCTCCTTCGCCCTGCCCACCGAGGCGTGCGGGCCCTACGGCATCGCGGCGGGCCCCGACGGCGCGCTCTGGTTCACCGAGCTGAACGCCGACCGGATCGGCCGGATCACCGTGGACGGCGCGGTGACCGGGTACCCGCTGCCGGCCGCCGGGGCCTTCCCCTCGATGATCACCGCCGGCGCGGACGGCGCCCTCTGGTTCGCCCTCAACCAGGCCGACGCGATCGGCCGGATCACGGTCGACGGGGAGATCACCCTGCACCCGCTGCCCACCGACGGCGCCGCCCCGGTCGGCATCACGGCGGGCCCCGACGGCGCGCTCTGGTTCGTCGAGATCGGCGCCGGCCAGGTGGGCCGGATCACCGTCGACGGCGAGGTCACCGAGTACCCGCTGCCCGACCGCGACGCCCGCCCGCACGCCGTCACCGCGGGCCCGGACGGCCGGCTCTGGTTCACCGAGTGGGCCGCCGGCCGGATCGGCTCCCTGACCACCGACGGCGTCTACACCGGGTACGAGCTGGACGGCGGCGGGCCGGACGTGGCCACCGAACCGCACGGCATCGCGGTCACCCGGGACGGCACCGTCCACGTGGCGCTGGAGCTCGGCGCGATCGCCCGGCTGAGGCCTTGAAGCCTTGAAGCCTTGAGGACCTGAGGCCCTGACGCCTTGAGGCCCTGAGCCTCGGGCCCGGCTGAATCCCGGAGCCCCGGGCGCGACCCTCGTCGGGCGCGCGCGGGGCTCAGGGGTTCAGCGGCCGGTTCAGTGACCGGTGCAGAGCTCGGTGGCGAGGGCGCAGAGGGCGGCGCGGTCCCGGCGGCCCGTCTTGGCGAGGAGGTTGGCCAGGTGCTTCTCCACCGTGCGCGGTGAGATGGAGAGCTTGCGCGCCAGTTCCTGGTTGCCGGGTCGGTCGGCGAGCAGCACGAGGACCTCGTACTCGCGGACGGTCACCCCACGGGTGCGCAGGTCGGCGGGGACGGCGTCGCGGCCGCCCCGGTGCTGGGCGACGCTCGCGCCGGCGCGCCGCAGCAGGGTGCGGCAGGCGACGGCCACCGGCTGGACCTCCAACTGGTGGAAGTACTCCTCGGCGGTGCGCAGCCAGGCCACCGGTTCGCCCCAGCCGTCGGTGAGCCCGGCCTCGGCGGTGAGCCGCAGCGCGAGGTGGTGGGCGAGCGGGAAGGCCGCGGCGGTCGGCCGGGTCTCGGCGACCGCGCGGGCGGCCTCCGCGGCCCGCCCCTCGCGGCCCAGCATCACCGCCTCCGCGAACCGCAGGAACTGGCGGTTCCAGGCCAGTTCGGCGGCGGGCAGGGCGGCGGCCCGGTCGAGTTCGGCGCGGTCCCAACGGCCCTCGACCACCTCCAGCAGCGGGTGCAGGCCGTACCGGCCGGCCAGGTAGAACACGCTGGGGTGTTCCTCCTCCCAGGCCAGCCCGGCGGCGAGTTCGGCGCGGGCCCCGTCGCGGTCCTCGGCGAGCAGCGCGCCGACGGCCCGGCAGAGCCCGTAGCGCAGCGGCGTCAGGAAGGACTCCTCGCCGCCCGCCTGCCGGAACCGGGCGAGTTCGCGCTCCATCTCCCGGCCGCGGCCGAGGTGCGCGGCGAGGGTGGCGGAGGAGAGCAGCAGGTAGCGGTGGGCGGCGAGGTTGTGCAGGCGGGCGGTGGCGTCGAGACAGCGGTCGACGATCGTGCGGGCGGTGTGCCACTCGCCGCGCATCACCGCGTTCATCGCGAGCAGGCCGTCGAGGGTCTGGGTGAGGACGATCGCGCCGAGGCCGGCGGCGGCCTCCCGGGCGCGTTCCAGCCGGGTGCCGTCGCCGGTGCGCATGAAGGCGTTGGCGCCCAGCCGGAGCATCGCCTCGACCCGCCAGACGGGCAGGGCGTTGGCCTCGGCGACGGCGAGCATCCGCTCCAGGCAGGCGTCGGCGGCGTCGAAGCCGCGCTCGCGGGCGAGCAGGGCGAGCAGCTGCCAGGCCTGGCAGGCGACCACCGGGAGCCCGGAGCGTTCGGCCACCTCGGCGGCGCGGCGGGCCCGTCGTTCGGCCTCGGCGAGGCGGGCGGCGGTCGGCGCGCCGGAGGGAGCGGTGGTGGGCGCGGTGGTGTCGGCGGCCTGCTCCGGGGTGTGGTCCGGGGCCTGCTCCGGGGTGTGGTCCGGCAGCAGGGCGAGGTGGCCCTCGACCACCGCCAGCGCGGCGTCCTGCTCGGGGCGCGGCCGGCCGGCCGTGAGCGTGCGCGCGGCGGCCACCTGGGCCACCGCGTCCGCGCCGCGTTCGGCCATCACCGCCGCCCAGGCGAGCCGGGTGTGCAGCTCGATCCGGTGCTCGACGGCCGGTCCGGGGAACGTCGCCCGGTCCGCGCCGGTGCCCGGCGCGACGGTGGCGGACTGCGGGACCGGCGGCAGTGTGCGGACCAGCTCGAAGGCCCGGTCCAGCTGCCCGGACTCGGCCAGCGCGGGCAGCAACTGTGCCGTGACGCAGGCGCGTTCGGCGTCCCCGGCGAGCTCGTGCGCGCGCTCCAGCAGGACCACCGCGGAGCCGGCCGCGCCGGCCTCCAGCACCCGCCGGCCGGCCTCCGCGAAGTGCACCGCCGCGCCCGCCCGGTCGCCGCTGGCCAGCAGCAGGGACGCGACCAACTGGCGCCGTTCGTCGGCGAGGTCAGGATCGGCCCGAACGATCGCGCGGGCCGCCCGGCGGGCCAGCGCGGCGCGCTCGGCGGGGGCCAGTGCCGCCGTCACCGCGTCGGCGGTCAGCGCGTGCCGGAAGGCGTAGCGGTCCGGCGCCGCGCCGTCCGGCACGATCACATTGGCCTCGGAGGCCGAGCGGAGGTGGCTGAACAGGGTCCGGTCGTCGTAGCCGGTGATCAGCTGGACGGTGGTCACCGAGAACCGGCTGCCCAGGGTGGCCGCCGTCAGCAGCAACTCCCGCACCTGCGGGTCGAGCTGGTCGATCCGGTGGCCCCAGCTGCGGACGATGGTGCTGGGCACCCCGGGCCGTGACCCGTCGGCCAGCACCCAGCGGCCGTCCTGGGCCCGCCGCAGCGCGCCGGAGCCGAGCAGATCGGCGAGCAGCTCCTCGACCAGGTACGGGCAGCCGTCGCCGCGTTCGACGAGGTGCCCGACCAGGGCGGGCGGCAGCTCGGTGGCCTCGCCCTCCAGGATCGCGGCGGCCAGCGCGGCCACCTCGGCGGGCGGCAGCGGCGGCAGTTCGGTGACGGTCGCGGCGCGGCGGCGCTCGGCGGCGCGGACCAGCTCCAGCGCCGGGCCCGGTTCGGCCCGCAGGGTGGCGAGCAGCAGCACCGGGAGGCCCGCCAGGTTGTCGACCAGGTACTCCAGGACGGCGACGGTCTCGGCGTCCGTGTCGTGCAGGTCCTCCAGGAGCAGCACGCAGCCCTGGTCGCGGCCGAGCACCGCGAGCAGCCTGAGCAGCGCCTCGGCCAGCTCGACCACCGTCTCCGGGTAGACGCCCGGGCCGGCCGCCGTGGCGTCCCGCCACTCGGGGACCAGCCGGGCGAGCGCTGGCCGGTAGGGCGCGAGTTCGGGGTCGGTCGGGGGGCCGGCGGCCCGGAACCGGGAGGACAGCGCCTCGATGAGCGGACGGAACGGCGTCACCGTCCCGGTCGAACTGCCCCGCCCGCGCAACACCGGCAGGCCCACCCCGTACGCGTGGTAGGCGCACTCCCCGGCCAGTCGGGACTTTCCGATGCCGGCCTCGCCGAGCAGGAAGACCGCTCCGCCGGCCCGCTGCCGGGCAGCGGCCAGCGCGCCGCCGAGCATCGCGAGCTCCGCGGCGCGGCCGACGGTGATCGACGACGTGGTGCGCATGGGCGCAGGCTACTTGACGGGGAATCCGTTCTGAAGCGCGTTGAATCGATCACGAAGCAGACACCGTGTCAGCACCGGATCGTTGCCGTACGACCACATGCGGAGTACGGGGCGTCACGACCGGCGCGCGGCGGGGTGGTGCCCGCCGCCGAGGGGCTGCCCGTTCCTCGGCGGCGGACGGTCCGGCCCTCCGGGCCGGGGTGGTGCGTGGGTCGGGCTGTTCCGGACGGAACGGAACGGAACCGGATCGAACCGGACGGATCGTGACGGATCAGAAGGGGGTGGTCATGGTCGGGAACTCGATGATCGGTGGGATGGCGCCGCCGGTGCCGGCCAGCAGGTGGGAACGCAGGCCCAGGCCGCCGCCCGTGCGCAGGCGGATCTCGCCGGCCGGGTGGTCGGCCGTCTCGCCGGGGCGGACGGCGGATTGCGGCAGGGTGAGCCGCTCGTCGTGGTGGTGCATGGTCGGGTGCTCCGTTCGTGGTGGTGATGGACGGTCCGGGGATGAGGACGTCGTTCGGGCGGCGCCGGTTCGGTCGGGACGGGGTCGGGCAGGGGGCTGATGGAGGGTCGGTCGGGGGTTCGCGCCGTGGTCAGCGCAGCGCGACCGGGCGGCGCGGACCGGTGGTGACGCGCGGTACGGCGGTCTGGTGCACTGTGCTCGGACCGCTGACGAGGGCCGGACCGCTGACGACGGCCGGACCGCTCGGGGCGCTCGCCGCACCGGGGAGCCCGGCGCCGAGGGCCGCGCCGTGGAGGGGCGCCGGGCCGGAGGGCGCCGTCGGGGTGCCGGGGCGGAGCAGCAGAGCGGCCGGCACCCGGTCGGGGAAGCCGAGGCGGAGCAGGCCGTGGCCGATCCCGGCCAGCCCGGTGAGCAGTCCCGGGTGCGGGACGTGGTCGGGCGTCCCGGACCGCGGCCCGTCCTGGTCGACGGCGGCCAGCAGGGCGCCGGCCCGGCGGACCCACGGGGTGCGGCCGGCGGCGGGGCCGTGCCGGCCGAGCAGTTCCAGCACGCCCAGCTCGCCGTGGCAGAGGCTGTGGTCGCCGAGCGCGGTGGCCCGCGCCGTGTTCCGTACGGCGCGCTGGGCCCAGTCGGCGAGCCGGCGGTCGGCGAGCGCCGGAGCGCTGTCCACCACGGCGAGCGCGACGCCGGGGCGGCCCCGGCACCAGGAGCCCTCACGCGAACGGACGGCGGTGGCCGCGTGCAGGGCGGCCAGTCCGGCCCGGTGGTGCGGGCCCTCGGGGGATTCGCCGACCGTCTCGGCGTAGCGCAGCAGGGCCCAGCCGACGCCGGCCGCCCCGTGGGCGAAGCCGGTGGTGGCCGGGAGGGGTTGGGCGGCGAGCCGTTCGGCGAGGCGGGCGGCGGCGACCAGCGCGTCGGTGCGCGGGGCGGTCCCGGCGGCCCGGGCGGTCCCGGCGACGCTTCCGGCGGGCACCGCTGCGGCGCCGGGGCTTCCTGCGACACCGGGGCTTCCTGCGACACCGACGCTTCCGGCGTGGACGGCGAGCAGCGCCGCGAGCCCGCCGGCGGTGCCGCTGTGCACGCCCGGGTCGGCCTCGCGCTCGGCCGCGGCCGCCGTGAGCGCCACCGCCGCGCCCGTCCAGCCCGCGATCAGCGGATCGTCCAGGAGCCGGGCGAGCTCGGCGAGCGCGTAGCCGATGCCCCCGAGGCCGGCGAAGGCGCCGGAGCCGACGGCGACCGGGTGGTCGGGGTGGGCGCCGAGGGCGTCGAGCAGGCCGGGTACGGGCGCGAGGGCGCGGCGGGCGGCCTCGGCGTAACGATCGGTCCCCGTGAGCGCGGCGAGCTGGGCGAGGAAGAGCGCCGTGCCGGTGTACCCGCCGGCCAGGTCGGCGCCGAGCGGCCGGACCCGCCAGTAGCGGTCGGCGAGCAGTTCCAGGCCGAGCCAGTTGGTGCGGGAGCGGCCCTGGTAGGCGGCGGCGACGAGTTGGTCCCCGATCCCCCGGGCGGCGGCCAGCAGTCGTTCGGGCTCGGGCGCGGTGGCCCAGACGTTCTCCGGGACCGGCCGGCCGGGCCGGTGGGCGGGGGTGTCGGCGGCGCCGGCCATGGCGGCGCGGACGATCCACTCCTGGTCCTTGCGGTCGACGGCGCCGAGCGCGCCGAGCTTGGCCTCGACCCTGGCGAGTCCGGCTTCGGCGAGTTCGCCGGGCAGCCGGTGGCCGTCCGAGGTCCACAGGTCGCGGGCGCCGGGCCGGGCGGTGAAGAACGGGACGTCGCCGGTCCACAGGTCGGCGATCTCGTGGTCGGCCAGCCCGGGGCGGCCGGGGTCGTCGACCGCGTCGGTGCGCAGCAGGTCGAGCACGGCCTGCCGGGCGCCGGCCTCGCGCAGCACGTCGGGGTGGGTGGACTCGTCGAGCAGCCGGGCGTAGACCCGGGTGGCCCGCGGCACCACCCGGACCTCGGCGTCCGCGAAGGGACGCAGCAGCCCGCGTGGGCCGGTGAGTTCGTCCCGGCCGGCGGCGAGGGCGGCGTACCCGGCCCGGAAGCCGTCCACCAGGGCCTCGGTGTGGTCGGCCGGGTCGACCGGGGCGCCGCCCAGCCGGGGCCGGTTGTGGGAGTCGCCGAACGGGCGGGGGCGGCGCACCAGCCGCATCTCGTCGGTGCCGGCGCCCGCCCAGTCCACGCCGTCGACCGGGGAGAGCCGCCGGCCGGTGCCGCCGCCGCCGATGCCGGAGACGTCCACGGCGCCGTCGTCGCCGATCAGCAGTTGCGGCAGCAGGCCGACCCGGTGGACGGAGTCGGCGAGCGCGCGGGCCGCCGGGTCCTCGGCGGGACCGGCGGTGGGGCCGGGCTCGCCCACCGGGGGGTGGAACAGGGTCTCGACGTCCACCAGCACCGGGTGGTCCCCGCAGGCGACCAGGTTCTCGAAGTGCATGTCGGTGCCGTCCAGGACGTGCAGCAGCGCGAGCAGCGCGCCCTGCCGTCGGTAGAAGCGGTCGACGTCGTAGCGGGTCAGGCAGGGGCGGGCCTCGGCGTACTCGGTCCAGCCGTGGCTGCCCCGGTCGAGCAGGCCGAGCGCGTGCAGCCGGGGCACCCCGGGCCGGGCGCTGTACCAGCCGAGCAGGGCGTTGAAGTGCCGGTGCGCGGCGGGCGGCCGGGGGCGGTGGACGACCGCGGCGCCGTTGGCGAAGTGCAGCACGCCGACCGCCCGGCCGCGCCGGTGGCGGTCACCGGCGTCGGCGGTGACCGCCAGCAGCGCGCCCGGGTCGCGGCCGCGCAGCAGCCCGGCGACCAGCAGGGACCGGTCGGTGGTGAACCGGTCCAGCAGTTCGGCGTGGGCGTCGGCGGCGTCCAGGCAGGCACCGGCGAGCAGCCGGGCGAGCACGGGGTAGTCGCGCAGCAGCGCGGCCAGGCCCTCACGGCGCGCGGTGAGGGCGAGGAAGGAACGGAACCGCTCCTGCGGCGTGCCACCGGCGAGCCGCCCGGCGCCCCGGGCCACGTTGAGCTCCAGCACCAGGGTGCGCGCGGCGATCCGGGCCAGCCGTTCGGTGAGGCGCGTCGTGAACTCGGCGCGCAGCGCGGGCAGGTCGATCCGGCCCAGCTGTTCGGCGGCGCGCACGGCGGGGGAGAGCGAGGTCAGCAGCCGGACCTGCGCGCGGTCGGCGAAGGGCTGCAGGACGAGCGCGAAGCCGGTCAGCCCCGGGTACGCGGCGCGCGGCACGACCGGCCGGACGGGCGCGGCGGCCACCGCGGCCTCGGTGAACGCGGCCCAGTCCGGGCGCGCGGCGGGAACGGGCCGACCGGGGGTCAGTCCCCGCTCCCACCACGGCGGGCCGCCGGCACGGGGGGACCGGAGACGAGCGGGGTGGGAGCGGGGAGTCTGGGAGGGGTGGTGTTGGTACGGGTCGGGTGCGGCGGGTCGTGCCGGTCCGGTCGGTCCGTCGGGTCTGGCTGATCCGGCGGGTCGTTCGGGTCGTGCCGGTCCGGCGGGGAAGTCGCCGGGCATCGGAGTGTGCGGGAACGGTGTGGCCGAGGGGATCGCCGGTGCGACCGGGCCCTGAACCGGTCCGGCGCCCCCGTCGAGGCGCGTGCTGTGCACGGCGTTCACCTCAGCCACCACCGCACCTCCGATGCCGGGAGAGAGCCGCGCTGCCGTCGAAGGCGCTGCCCTCGTTGCTGATCCTGTCGTTGGGGCGGTTGCCGGGGCATGGGGGACGAGCCCCCATCTTTGTGACGCCCGGCCCGCACGATCCGCCGCACCCCCGCCGATGGACGGGGGTGGCTCGGGTCGGGGGCCGTCTCAGGGCCGGGCGAACAGCAGCTGGGTGGCCACGGCCGGGCGGCCGTTCATGGTGACCACCGGGAGTTCACGCGCGTCCACCGGCTCGAACGCGGCGAACAGCCCGTCCAGCCACTCCCGGGGGTGGTGGCGGCAGACCGCGCCGTCGCCCGTCCCGAAGACGCCGAACCGGCCGTAGCGCGCCTCGTCGCGGCGGTAGCGCTCCTGGTTGCGCTCGTCCGGCTGGAGGCCGTAGTCGCTGACGTGCAGCAGGCCGCCCGGGCGCAGCACCCGGTGCAGCTCGGCGACCAGTGCGCGCTGCGCGGCGTCGTCCGGGACGCAGGTGAGCACGGCGAACAGGAAGGCCGCGTCGTAGGCGCCGTCCGGCCGGTCCAGCCGGGGCGGGTCGGTCAGGACGGCGAAGCGGGCGGCGGGCTGCTCGGCCCGGGCCCGGGCGATCAGCTCGGGGGCGACGTCCACGCCCTCGATGTCGGTGAAGCCCAGCTCGGCGAGGTCGCCCGCGAGCCGGCCGTAGCCGCAGCCGTAGTCGAGCAGGGCGGCGTTCCGGTCGATCCGTGCCGTCCAGGCGGGGTTGAGGGGGTGACCGAAGGTCTTGGTGGTCCCGGTGGAGTTCCAGTACGCGGACTGGTCGTCAGGTGCCGACATGGCCCGATGATGCCACGGCCGGGTGGCGGTGGTGCGGCGGGGGTGTGTGGGGC
>JOHN01000078.1 GCA_000719695.1 Streptomyces sp. NRRL F-6131 | reverse complement strand
CCGGGCGGGCGGGGAGCCGGGGGCGGGGAGCCGGGGGGCGGGGCGGGAACACCCGGCCGGTCGGCGGTGTTCGCCCGATCATGCGCATCGGAGAACTCGCCCGCCTGACCGGGGTGTCCACCCGCCTGCTGCGGTACTACGAGGAGCAGGACCTGCTCCGGCCCGCCCGCTCGTCCGGGGGCTACCGCGAGTACGGCGAGGGCGACACCGTCCGGGTGCGGCAGATCCGCGGCCTGCTGGCGGCGGGCCTGTCCACCCGGGTGATCGCCGAGATCCTCCCGTGCGCCAGCGGACCGGTCCCCGCTCTGGAGGCCTGCCCGAACCTGCTCGGCACGCTCCGCGGCGAGCTGGCCGAACTCGACGCGCGCATCGGCGAGCTGACCCGCAGCCGGAACGCCCTGGCCGACTACCTGGCCGCGGCCGAGCCGCCGTCCCGGCTCTACGTGGCCGCCTGACCAGCCGCCCGACCAGCCGCCCGACCAGCCGCCCGACCAGCCGCCCGACCCGGCCGACGTCCCTCGGGCCGCGGCTCCCGCGGGTCACCGCTCCCGCAGGTCACCGCTCCCCGGCGCGCCCTCCCGGCTCTCCCGACGGGAACTGGACATAGTACGACATGTATCCCTTGTCCGATCATGTCGTCGACGCATGCCGTCGACCCGCCAGTGCGCCGCGAGAGGTACCCCATGACCAGTCAGCCGCCCGGGCCGCCGGACGAACCCGCCGCCACGCTCCCCGTCGACCGGGTGGTCTTCGGGGTCGGCGCGGTCGCGGTGCTCGGGGTCGTCGCCTGGGGCGTCTTCGCCGAGGACTCCCTCGGTCGGACCTCCGACACCGCGCTCGGCTGGGTCCTGCACAACTTCGGCTGGCTCTTCGTCGTCGCCGCCGACGTCTTCCTCGCCCTCACCGTGCTGCTCGCGTTCAGCCGATTCGGCCGGATCCGGCTCGGCCGGGACGACGACGAGCCGGAGTTCTCCACCCTCGCCTGGGTCGCCATGATGTTCAGCGCGGGCATGGGCATCGGCCTGATGTTCTACGGCGTCGGCGAACCGCTCCAGCTCTTCGCCGCCCCGCAGCCCGGCTCGGGCCTCGAACCGCAGTCCGCGGCCGCCGCCCAGCAGGCGCTGGAGTTCTCGCTCTTCCACTGGACCCTGCACCCGTGGGCGATCTACGCGGTCGGCGGCCTGGCCCTCGCCTACACCACCTTCCGCAAGGGCCGGGGCAACCGGATCTCCGCCGCGTTCGTCCCGCTGATCGGCGAGCGCGGCGCCGACGGCTGGCCGGGCCGGGCGATCGACCTGCTCGCCGTCTTCGCCACCGTCTTCGGCTCGGCCACCAGCCTCGGCCTCGGCGCCCTCCAGGTGGCCGACGGACTCGGCTACGTCTCCGACGTCGGCAACACCGAGCGCACCCAGCTGGTGATCATCGCCTCGCTGAGCGCCGCCTTCGTCCTCTCCGCCTTCTCCGGCGTGCACAAGGGCGTCAAGTGGCTCTCCACCGCCAACGTGGTGCTCGCCTCGCTGATCATGCTCTTCGTCTTCCTGGTCGGTCCGACGGTCTTCGTCCTGGACGCGATCCCCTCCAGCGTCGGCGGCTACCTCTCCGACCTGCTCGCCATGTCCACCCAGACCGGCGCCTTCACCGACGAGGCCTGGCTCGGCAGCTGGACCGTCTTCTACTGGGCGTGGTGGCTGTCCTGGGCCCCGTTCGTCGGCACCTTCATCGCCAGGATCTCGCGCGGCCGCACCGTGCGGCAGTTCCTGGTCGGCGTGCTGCTGGTGCCCAGCGGGGCCACCGTGATCTGGTTCTGCGTCATGGGCGGCACCGCGATCCGGCTGGACGGCACCGGCGCCGCCGACCTCGTCGAGACCATCCCGCAGGGTGCCGAGGCCTCGCTCTTCGAGATGCTGCGCTCGCTCCCGGCGGGCGGGGTGACCAGCGTGATCGCGGTGCTGCTGGTGATGACCTTCTTCATCACCAGCGCCGACTCCGCCTCGCTCGTGCTCGGCTCGCTCTCCAGCCGGGGCTCGTTGCACCCGCGCACCTGGCTGGTGGTGGTGTGGGGCGTGCTGATGGGCGGGGTCGCGGCCGCGTTGCTGCTGGCCGGCGGGCTCACCGCGCTGCAGAACGCCACCATCCTGGTCGCCCTGCCGTTCGTCGGGGTGATGCTGATGCTCTGCGTCGCGCTGGTCAAGGAGCTGCGCGGCGACCCGGCCGCCGGGCCGTCCCGCTTCCACCCCGCGCACGGCATGCGGGACGCCGTCCGGGTCGCCGTCGGCGAGGCCCTGGCCGATGCCCGTCAGGGCGACCGGCGCCCGCCGACCGGGTGAAACCGCCCGCCCCGGGGTGGCTGATCGGCCTCCCCGGGGTATCGCGTGACCTGCGGCGTTGCCCGTGCCGCCCAAGCCGACGCCCATCTCCCATCCGGACTTCACCCGCACGTAGCGATCGTTAACACCGCCCTGGAAACCTCCGTGTCATGAACGCCAACCCTCCGGCGACCTCCCAGGAACCGCGCTTCCCCCTGCCGCAGCGCCACCGACGTGTCCTGGCCTCCGTCGCCGTCCTCGCCTCCGTCGCCCTGGGCACCCTCGGCGTCGGCGCCACCGTCGAAACCGTCCAGCACGGCACGATCGCCACCGCCACCGCGACCGTCCGGAAGTAGCACCACCGATCCGTCCCCCGCCCGCCCGCCTGATCGCGGCGCGGGCGTTTTCCGTTCCCGGCCCGGGCACGGAGGTGCAGCGGGCCGCCGGGGGGTGCGGCCGTCAGGCCCGCTGACCGGCCCGGGGCCCGGCGGAAGCGGGGGCGGCGGGCGCAGCGGGCGCGGGGACGGTGACGTCGGGGTCCCGCCGGGAGTGCCGGCCGGTGCCGGGGGCGGGGACGAGGTCCGGGGCCGGCGCGTAACGGGCGGCGGGGGCCCGGAGCAGCCAGCCCGGGGGGCGGGTGCCGCGCGGGGCCGGGGTGATCAGGCCCATCCGGTGGAGCAGGTCGAGCGCGTCGCGGCGCAGGGCGGTGCGGTCGGCGAGGTAGTCCCGGTGCCAGCCGGCCGGCAGGCCGTACTCGTCGGCGATGTCGCCGAGCACGCCGTCTATCAGTGCGTCCGGGACGGGCACGTCGGCGCCGGTGGTCTCGCCCGGGAGCGGCCGGACCTCCTCGACCAGGCGCTCGACCAGCAGCAGGGCCGCCTGGGCGGCCGTGTCGGCGCCGGGCAGGGCCAGGTCGGTGAGCTCCTCCGCCGGGTCGAGCAGGGCGACGCCCTCGGCGCGCAGCTCCGCCTCCAGGCCGAGGAAGTCGGCGAGCGCGGCCGGGCCGGTCCGGCCGTGGTCGCGCAGCCAGGCGCGCTGGTCCTCGGGCAGGTCGGCGACCAGCACCACCGGGGTCTCGGCGAGGCGGCGGCGGACGGCCGTACCGGGCTCGGCCTCGGCGGCGCGGCGGACGAGGTCGGTGGCGTCGTCGGCGAGCGCGGGCGGGCCGACCGGGACGGCGCGGGCGAGTTCCCGGTCCACCGTCAGGACGGCGGCCGGGTCGGACAGCTCCGCGGGGAGGTCGCCGAGCACCTGCCAGTCGGCGAGCACGGCGAGCGCCATGGCGAGGTCCGGGCAGTCCCCCGCGCGGGCGGCAGCGCCCCGACCGGGCCCGGGGTCGGCGGCCCGCATCGCCGTGAGCAGGCGCTCCAGCGGGAGTTGTTCGGGCGCGTCGACCAGCAGGGCGAGCGCGAGGGCGAGCTGCGCGTACCCGCCGGGGGTGAACGGGGCACCGGTGACGGGGTGTTCGAGGCGACGGGCGGCGCCGGGACCGAGTCCGGCCTTGTGCAGCCGGGCGTGCCAGGGCCCGACGACCAGCCGGTAGCCGAGCAGGGTGTCGAAGCGCTCGGTGAGCCACTCGCCGTGACGGCGGATCAGCGGGAAGCCGTCGGCGTGCGGCCCGGAGGCGGTGACCAGCGGGTGGGCGACCAGCAGCCGGGCGGCGATCCGCCGTTCGGCCGCGGTGGCGGCGGCGGAACGATCCTGCGGCAGCAGGGCGGCGCCCCGGGAGCGTTCGGGCTTGCGGTGCCGGCCGGGCTCGCCCGGCTTGGCGCCCGAGAGGACGACGGGCAGCGCGGCGGCGTCCCGGCGGGCACGGCGCAGACCGCCGGCGGCGCGCGGCTCACGGGCGCGCGGCAACGCGGGGGTGTGCGCGGTGGGGCCGTGCCACCAGCTGACGGCGGCGGTGACGGGGGCGGTGGCAGCCGTGTCAGGAGTGACCGGGCCGGCGGCGACCGGTTCGGTGGCGACCGGTTCGGTGGGGGCGCCGAAGTGACGGGCCGGGTAGAGGCCGAGGGAGGCGGCGCAGAGGTCGTCGGCGGTGCCGGGATCGGCCTCGGCGAACCAGCGCGCGAGGCGGAGCAGCCCCGGATCGGGCGAGAGCGCCTCGGCGGCGGTGGCGGCAGTGGCGGCGGCACCGGTCAGGACGTCAGCTGCCGTGGCGGGGGCGGCTCCGGGGACCGGCCGGGGGGCGGACGCGCGTACGACGACGACGGCGTCGGTGGTGCCTCGCCCCGCCCCGCCCGTGCGCCTGTCCGACGTGCCACCGGCCGTCCGCGCGGCGCCGGTCGCGTACTCCTGCTGCTCCATGTCGGGGACCAGACTAGACGGTGGGCGCGGCCCTCGCTGGCAGCCGCCCGCCTCCCGGCGACATCCGGCCGAACCGCGACCCGGCGGCGCACCGACGGCGGGCGGGCGGGGAACGGGCGGCGGGCGCGCGGCGGACCGGCAGGGGAGCGGTCGTGGAGCGGCGACACGTCACCCCGGTTGCGCGGACGGACCTACGCACCGGTAACAATCTCCTTCGCGCCCCCTCGCGGTCGCCCGTCGTGCACCACGGACCCGCCCGCTCCCCCACCACCCGGAGGACACCGCCGCATGAGCATCCGTACGACCACCCGCGCCGTTCTCGGCGGTCGGCTGCGCTCCGCCACCGGCCTGCTCACCGGCTACGCCACCGCCTCGGCGGCCCACCTCGGGGCCCTCCTGACCGGCACACCCGCCCTGCGGCACGCCACCAAACCGGCGCTGATGCCGCTGCTCGCCGCGCACAGCGTCACCCGGGCCACCGAGGCCGGCCGACGCCCGCCGAAGCTGCTCGCCCCGGCGCTGCTGCTGAGCGCGGGCGGCGACGTGCTGCTCCAGCTCGGCAACGACACCGCGTTCCTGGCCGGAATGGGTTCGTTCGCGGCGGCGCACGTCTGCTACGTCACGATGTTCGTCGGCCAGGGCGCGCTGACCGACCGGCGCCGGGCCGCGGTGGTCGCGGCGGCGTACGCGACGGCCTGGGTGACGATGGTGGGCCGGCTCTGGCCGGACCTCGGGGACCTGCGGGTCCCGGTGGCCGGCTACAGCCTGCTGCTCGCCTCGACGGCGGTCACCTCGGCCGGGCTGGGCGTGCGGGGCGGGCTGGGCGGGGCGCTGTTCCTGCTCTCCGACACCCTGATCGCCACCAAGCTGGCCACGTGGCGGCAGCTGCCGGGGCACGAGTTCTGGATCATGGCCACCTACGTCCTGGCGCAGTACCTGCTGGCGACCGGTGCGCTCCGGGCCGCCGAGGCCCGGGAGGACGGGGACGGTCCGGCGTCGGCGGCCGGCCGGCGGCCCGCCGGTCCCGGCCCGGCGACGGTCCGGACCGCCACGGCCTGACGCCACGGCCTGACCGGACGCGCGAAGGTGCCGCCGGACACTCCGTCCGGCGGCACCCGTCGCCGCCCCTCGCGCCTGTCGTGCGCGGCACACCCGGCGCACCCGGCACACCCGGCGCACCCGGCGTGCCCGGCGTCCGCGGCCGGGCTGCCGTGGGGCACCCCGGCCGAAGCGCCCCTTCAGGCCGAACCGGCGCCCGCCGACCTGCGCCGCAGCAACCAGAAGCCGCCGACGCCGCCCACGACCAGTAGCGCACCGCCGACCAGTTCCCCGGGGTCGGCCGCCACCGAGCCGCCCAGACCGGTCTTCACAGCGCCGTGCGGGGCGACCTGCTGACTGCCGGCACCGGACTGCCCGAGCGAACCCGCCCACTCACCGGCCGCCTCGCTCCAGCCGCCCAGGCCCGAGGGCGCGGAACCGCCGGAGGTGGTCACCGAGACCGTGGTCACCGTGACATTGGTGGTGAAGGCGCCGCCGTCCGGGCAGGTGCCGTCGATCTTGTTCTCGCCACCGAACTTGCCCGCCAGCCGGGCGGACCCGGTGTGCTTGCCGTCCGAGCCCAGCGTGAGGGTGGCCGGACCGCCCTCGAACGCCGGCGAGCTGGCGGTGATGGTCTTGGCGGTGGGCTTGTCGGACTTCTCGCAGGCGACCGTGACCGTCACGGTCTGGCCCGGTGCGGCCTGGGACGGGCTGACCGAGGCCGCGCCGTCCTTGGCCAGCGCGAGGGGGGCCGTCAGGCCCGTCAGCACCGTCGCGCCGATCAGGGCGGCGGCGGCCGTACGCGTGGGGCGCATGCCGGAACCTCCGGGTTCTCTCGGGCGCAGCCGGGGACTCCGATGTCCACGTGATCGAACAACTACACCCGGTCACTCACCGACGGTAGGCACACCCTCCGCACCCGGCCACCGCTCTGGCCCGTTCGAGGGAGCGCCGACTACCCGCGGTGACGCGACTCCCCCGAGATCCGGGGCCCGGCACTCGGGACACCGGCACTCGGGACACCGGCACTCGGGACACCGGCACTCGGGACACCGGCACTCGAGGCGCCGTCCTCAGAGGTCCAGGTCGACGACGACCGGGGCGTGGTCCGAGGTGCCCTTGCCCTTGCGCGCCTCGCGGTCGACGTAGCTGTCGGTGACGGCGTCCACGAAGGGCTTGTTGGCGTAGGTGAGGTCGATCCGCATGCCCCGGTTCTTCGGGAAGGCCAGCTGGCGGTAGTCCCAGTAGGTGTAGGGGTGGTCGTACTTCAGCGGGCGGGGCACCACGTCGTGCAGGCCGGCCGTCTCCAGCGCGGCGAGGGTGGCCCGCTCGGCGGGCGTGACGTGGGTCAGGCCCTCGAAGGCGGCCACGTCGAAGACGTCCTCGTCGGCGGGCGCGATGTTGAAGTCGCCCAGGACGGCGAAGGGGCGCTCGCCCGCCGCGTCCTCCAGCGAGGCCCGGCGCAGCGCCTCCAGCCACTCCAGCTTGTAGCGGTAGTGGGCGTGGTCGACCTCGCGGCCGTTGGGCACGTAGACCGACCAGACCCGGACCGGGCCGCAGGTGGCGGCGATGGCGCGCGGCTCGACGTCGGGCAGCAGGGCGTCGTCGGCGAGGTAGCCGGGCTGCTCGGGCAGGTCACGGACGACGTCGTCGAGGCCGAGCCGGGAGACGATCGCCACGCCGTTCCACCGGCCGGTGCCGTGCGCGGCCGTCTCGTAACCCAGCTCGCGGACCGGCTCGTACGGGAAGGCGTCGGAGGAGCACTTGAGCTCCTGGAGGCAGAGCACGTCCGGCTTGGCGCTCTCCAGCCATTCGAGGAGCTTGGGCAGCCGCGCGGTGACGGAGTTGATGTTCCAGGTGGCGATGCGGACGGTCACGGCGGGCGGCCTTCCCGGTGGCGGTGGCGGTTCGGTACGGACGAGCGGGGACGAGCGAGGACGGACGGGGGTGGACGCCCGGCTGGACGCCCACCCCGAATCTACCGAACGGCACCGACAATCCGGCCGGCGCGCGGTCCGGCCGCACGCCCCCGCCGGCTCCGGGGCGCTACGGCGCCGGCCTGACCACCGCCGCCGAGCCGCCGCCGCGGCGCACCGGTTCGGCGGCGGCGACCCACCGGCCGTCCGGCAGCCGCTCGACTCCGGTCGCCGCGCCGATCTCCGGCGTACTGGCGAACACGTGACCGAGCGCCTCCAGCCGGGCCCGTTCGGGCAGCGCCAGGAAGCCGGGCTCGGCCTGGGTGGCCGCCGTGTTGCGCTGGCTGGCGCGCGGCGCGGCGATCGCCTGCGCCAGGCTCAGCCCCCGGTCGAGGCGCCCGAGCAGCACCTGGAGGGTGGTGGTGATGATCGTCGCGCCGCCGGGCGAACCGGCCGCCAGCACGGGCTCGCCGTCGCGCAGCACGATGGTCGGCGAGAGCGAGGAACGCGGCCGCTTGCCCGGCCCCGGGAGGTTGGGGTCGGGAACGCCCGGCACCAGCGGGGTGAAGTTGAAGTCGGTCAGCTCGTTGTTGAGCAGGAAGCCGCGGCCGGGGACGGTGATGCCGCTGCCGCCGGTCTGCTCCAGGGTCAGGGTGTAGGAGACGACGTTGCCCCAGCGGTCGGCCACGGTCAGGTGACTGGTGCTCAGGCCCTCGTAGGGCTCGGCGACGGGCGCCGGGCCCACGCTCGCGCAGGCGGCCGGGTGGCGCGGGTCGGCGGGCGCGATCGGGCTGGTCAGGGCCCGGTCGGGGCTGATCAGGCAGGCCCGGGAGGCGGCGAACCGGGCGGAGAGCAGCTCCTTGACCGGGACGTCGTTGAACGCCGGGTCGCCCACCCAGCGGTTGCGGTCGGCGAAGGCCAGCCGCGAGGACTCCAGGAAGTGGTGGTAGTACTGCGTGGCGTCGTAGTCGGCGACCTCGCCGTCCTCCAGGATGCCGAGCGCCTCGCCGACGGTGGTGCCGCCGGAGCTGGACGGGGCGATCGAGTAGAGGTCGTAGTCCCGGTAGGCGACGTGGGTGGGCTGCCGGCGGCGCACCCGGTAGTCGGCGAGGTCGGTGGCGTCCACCTTGCCCGGGCGGGCGACCCGACCGGACGCCGGATCGACCGGCGGGTGCTGGACGGTGCGGACGATGTCGGCGCCGATGTCGCCCCGGTAGAGGGCCTCCGTGCCCTCCTTGCCGAGCTGCCGGTAGGTGGCGGCGAGGTCGGGATTGCGGAAGGTCGAGCCGACCGCCGGGAGCGCGCCGCCGGGCAGGAAGAGCCGGGCGGTGTCGGGGAAGTCCTTGAACCGAGCCTGGTTGAGCGCGGTCTGGTCCTGGAAGGTCCGGTCGACGGTGAAGCCCTGCTCGGCGATCCGCCGGGCGGGCTCGAGCGCCTCGGCGAAGCTGCGCCGGCCCCAGAGCCCGACGGCGGTCTCCCAGGTGGCCGGGGAACCGGGCACGCCGACCGACAGGCCGCTGGTGACGGCGTCGGCGAACGGCAACGGCTTGCCGTCCTCCAGGAACAGCGAGGTGTCGGCGGTCCGGGAGGCGGTCTCCCGGCCGTCGATGGTGTGCACCCGGCCGGTGTCGTGGTCGTAGTAGACGAAGTACCCGCCGCCGCCGATCCCGGCCGAGTACGGCTCGGTGACGCCGAGCGCCGCCGCCACCGCGACCGCCGCGTCCACGGCGTTGCCGCCCTTGCGCAGCACCTCGATCCCGGCCGCCGTGGCATCGGCGTCCACACTGGCCACCGCCCCGCCCCAGCCGACCGCTTCGGGCACCTTGGCCGGCGGCGACACCGCCCCGGCCGGCCCGACGGTGGACCACACCAGCGCGGTGGCGAGCAACAGCGGCGGAGCGATGCGGATCAGGGCTCTCATGCGGAATCCTCCTGATTAGACGTCAACTCCGTTGTTTCACAACAGCCATGACCCCGACAACAGGGCCACGTCGCTACCAACGGGTAGTTGACACTCCGCAACGGGCACCGACGGGCCACCGACCCCCGGCCGACAGCTGACAGCTGACAGCTGACAGCTGACAGAAAACGTTATCTGTCAGCTGTCAGTCGTCACTTCCCGGGCCCCACCGGCACCCCGACCCGCCCGGGCCGCTACGGCACGGCGCGTTCCACGCGGCGGCGCTTGATGGTGCGGAAGCGGCGGGCGACCTGGCGGGCGAGGTCGGCGGCGCCGACCAGGCCGGCCTCGTTGCCGAGGGCGGCGTGGACGATGGTCGACTCCGGGCGGAAGCCGCGGCCGGTGAGGGTGCGGCGGAAGGTGTCGCGGGCGGGGCCGAGCAGGAGGTCGCCGGCCTCGGAGACGCCGCCGCCGATGACGAAGCGGCCCGGGTCGAGGGCGGCCGCCAGGTTGGCGATGCCGACGCCGAGCCAGGTGCCGACGTCGTAGAGCAGCTCGGTGGCGGTCGGGTCGCCGGCCCGGGCGGCCTCGGTGACCAGCGGGCCGGTGATGCCCTCGACGGCGCCACCGGCCCGGGCCAGCAGCGCCTGGACCACCGGGGACTCCTCGGCGACGAGTTCCCGGGCGTCGCGCACCAGCGCGTTGCCGGAGGAGTACTGCTCCCAGCAGCCCCGGTTGCCGCACGGGCACCGGTGGCCGCCGGGCACCACCTGCATGTGCCCGAACTCCCCCGCCAACCCGTACTTGCCCCGGTCCACGTAGCCGTCGCGGACGACGGCGCCGCCGATGCCGGTGCCCAGGGTGAGCATCACCATGTGCTCCTCGCCCCGGCCGGCACCGAACCGCCACTCGGCCCACGCGGCGGCGTTGGCGTCGTTCTCGACGATCACCGGGAAGCGCAGCCGGCTGCTGAGCGCCTCCCGGAGCGGTTCGCCGCGCCAGTTGAGGTGCGGGGCGAAGAGCACGGTGGAGCGCTCGGCGTCGACCCAGCCGGCCGCGCCGATGCCGACGGCGTGGACGTCGTGCCGGTCGGCGAGCTCCAGCACCAGCTCGACGATGACGTCCTCGACCACCTTGGCGCTCTTGGACTTGTCGGGGGTGTCGGTGCGCAGCTTCTCCAGCACCTTGCCCTCGCCGTCGACCACGCCCGCGACGACCTTGGTGCCGCCGATGTCGACGCCGATGGTCGGCAGCCGGAGCAGACCGGCGGGCAGGGCCCGGCGGCGGCGTTCGGCACGCGGCCCGAGGCCGAGCAGGGTGGGCAGGACCGGCGGCCGGTTGCCGCCCTGGGGGGTGGTCACGGCTGGGGACGCTCCTCGGGCGAGTCGACGGGATCGGGGGCGGGGCGGGCGGGGCCCGCGGGGTCGGCGGGGCCGGAAACGGCGGGGCCGGGGCCGGCGGGTCCGGGCCCGGCCGAGGGCCGGCCCAGCTCGTGGGAGAGCTCGGCGAGGTCGGAGCCGCCGGCCATCTCGGTGGTGAGCTGTTCGAGGCCGATCTCCGCCCGGGGGTGGCTGCCGGCCGTCCGGCCCCGCTTCAGCAGGGTGAAGTGGTCACCGACCAGGTAGGCGTGGTGCGGGTTGTGGGTGATCAGCACGACGCCGAGCCCGGCGTCCCGCGCGGCGGTGACGTACTTGAGCACCACCCCGGACTGCTTGACGCCGAGGGCGGCGGTCGGCTCGTCCAGGACGAGCACCCTGGCGCCGAAGTGCACGGCGCGGGCGATGGCCACGCACTGGCGCTGGCCGCCGGACAGGGTGCCGATCGGGCGGTCGACGTCGGGGAGGTCGATGCCCATGTCGGCGAGCGCGCCGCGGGTGGTGGCGCGCATGCCGTCGGCGTCGATCCGCAGGCCGCCCCAGCGCTTGTGGCCCTGCTCGGAGCCGAGGAAGAAGTTCCGCCAGACGGGCATCAGCGGGACGACGGCGAGGTCCTGGTAGACGGTGGCGATGCCGCGGTCCAGGGCCTGGCGCGGGGAGTCGAAGCGGACCTCCTCGCCGCCGACCGTGAAGGTGCCCTCGTCGTGCCGGTGCAGCCCGGCGATGATCTTGATCAGGGTGGACTTGCCGGCGCCGTTGTCGCCGAGCACGCAGCTGATCTCGCCGGCCCGCAGGGTCAGCGAGACGTCCTCCAGCGCGCGGACGGTGCCGTAGGTCTTCCCGACCCCGGAGAGCGCGAGGAGCTCGGTGCCCGGGGACGCCGGGGCGCCCGGGGCGGCAGGAGTGGGCGAGGTCATCGGGGCCCCCGTTCGGCGCGGCGCTTGACCCAGGTGTTCAGCAGGGCGGCGAGCAGCAGCATCGCGCCGAGGAAGAACTTGAACCAGTCCGGGTTCCACTGGGCGTAGATGATGCCCTTGCTGGCCATGCCGAAGATCAGCGCGCCCAGCGCGGAGCCGACCACCGAGCCGTAGCCGCCGGTGATCAGGCAGCCGCCGATGACGGCCGCGACGATGTAGATCAGCTCGTTGCCGACGCCCTCGCCGGACTGCACGGTGTCGAAGGAGAACAGCAGGTGCTGGCCGAGCACCCAGGCGCCGAAGCCGACGAACAGGTAGAGCACGGTCTTGGTCCGGGCGACCGGCACGCCGACCGCGCGGGCCGCGGCCGCGTCGCCGCCGACCGCGAAGACCCAGTTGCCGAAGCGGGTGCGCAGCAGCACCCAGCTGCCGACGAGCAGCAGGCCGAGCCACCACCAGACGGTGGCCTTGATCGTCAGCCCGCCGACGGTCACCTCGGAGGCGAACAGCCGGCGACAGGAGGCGAAGCCCTCCATGTCGGAGATCGGCTTGGTGGAGACGGTGCCGGAGACCAGCTTGGTGACGCCGAGGTTGGCGCCGGTCAGCATCAGGAAGGTGCCGAGCGTGACGATGAAGCTCGGCAGTTTGGTGCGGGCCAGCATCCACCCGTTGAACAGGCCGACCGCCAGCGTGACGGCCAGCGAGACCAGCACGCCCACCCAGGTCACCGCGGTGAGCTGGTAGGAGACCATCGACGAGGTCAGCGCGGCGGTGGTGACCAGCACGCCGGCGGACAGGTCGAACTCGCCGCCGATCATCAGCAGCGCGACCGGCACGGCCATGATCCCGATGGTGGAGGCCGCGTACAGCACGGTGCCCAGCGAGGAGACCCGCAGGAAGGGCTCGGCGACGGCGGCGAAGACCAGGAAGACCGCGACGGCGGCGATCAGCGCGCCCAGTTCGGGCCGGCCGGCCAGGCGGCGCAGCGCGGCCGGGCGTTCGCGGTCCTGGACGAGGACGTCCGGGGAACTCACCTGGTCCCCCTCGCCACGTACTCGGCCAGCGCGTCCGCGTTCTCCTTGGTGAGGATCTGCGGGCCGGTGGCGACCGGCTTGCCGCCGCCGAGCATGTCGAGGTTGGAGCGGTACAGCCAGAGCAGGTCGACGCCCTCGTAGCCCTGGAGGTAGGGCTGCTGGTCGACGGCGAAGCCGACGGTGCCCGCCTTGAGGCCGGACACCACCTGGGTGCCGAGGTCGAAGGTGTCGAGCTCGACCGGTCGGCGGGCGTCCTGGATCGCCTGGAGGCCGGTGGCGGCCATCGGGCCGGAGAGGGTGAGCACGGTGTCGATCGCCGGGTCGGCCTGGAGCTTGGCGGAGATCGCCGCGCGGGCGTCGGGCATGTTGACGCCGTCGACGTACAGCACCTGGAAGGTGCCGGCCGCCCGGCCCTGGGCGCCGGAGCAGCGCTGCTCCTGGCCGACGTTGCCCTGCTCGTGGATGACGCAGAGGACGTTCTTGCGGCCGCGGGCGGCCAGTTCGCCGCCGGCGGCCTGACCGGCGGTGCTCTCGTCCTGGCCGATGTGGGTCAGCGCGCCGAAGCGGGCGGAGAACTCCTGGCCGGAGTTGATGGTGATGACGGGGATGCCGGCGGCCTTGGCCTTGCCGAGGACGTCGGCCATCGCGTCGCCCTTGGCGAGGGTGACCAGCAGGCCGTCGACCTTCTGGTCGATGGCGGCCTGGACGAGCTGGACCTGGTTCTGGGTCTGCGCGTCGTTGGAGTAGAGGAAGGTGATGTTGTCCTTGGCGGCGGCCTGCTCGGCGCCCTTGCGCACGGTGTCCCAGAAGGCGTCGCCGGCGCCCGCGTGGGTCACCATGGCGACCTTCCAGCGCGGGGTGGTGACGGCGCCTCCGGCGGCGGCCGAGGCCTTGGCGCGGGCCTCCTCGGCGCGTCTGCCTCCGGTGCTGCTGCAGCCGGCGACGGCGACCGTCAGGGCCAGGACGGCGAGCGTCGCGGCGACGGGCCGGAGCCGGCGGACGGGAATCGTGCGGGTTGTGCTCATCCCCATAGTCTCGCCTCCCCGCGGACGCGCGTTCGCACCGCCTCGCCCGGCGGGGCGATCCGTCCGGGCGGTATCGTGCCCCGCGGGGGGATTCCTGGGAGTCCGCTGGACGCGACGTCCGGGCAGAGCCTGCCAGGGTGGCAGACTGGGGCGGACCCGAAAAGGGACTTTCACGGAAACGTGATGTTCCTCTCAGGTTCCGCACAGATTCGGACGGCAACCGATCCCCGTTCTTCGCCGTCTGATGCCATGAGGTGGCGTTCCGGGCGAGTGGGGCCCGGGGCGGCTTCGAACCCGGATACGAGAACTTGATGCAACTGACAGGTACGCCATTCTTCATCTGCACGGTCTTCCTCGTGCCGATCTCCATCGCGGTGGCGATGTGGTTCTGGGGTCGGGTCAAGGGACCCCGCCCCGTGCGCGTCCTGTCCAGGCTCGCCATGATCGTGTTCTGCCAGGCGACCGCGGTGATCATGGTCTTCGTCATGGTCAACAACGCCAACCTCATCTACGGCAACTGGGACGACCTGCTCGGCACCGGCAAGCACGTGCGCGCGGTGCCGTCCGTCCCGCCGCTCGACCCGACCGCCGGCGGCCAGTCCCAGACGCCGGCGACCGGCGCCGGGGGCTCCGCCCCCGCGGGCGACGCCGCGCACCCGCCGGCCACCAAGGTCCAGCAGTCCTTCCGCGGCGTGGACGACCCGAAGGTGCCGAACGACGTTCAGAAGACCGACCTCAAGGGCCAGTTGTCCGGGGTCGACGGCGAGGTGCTGGTCTGGCTGCCGCCGCAGTACCACGACCCCGCGTTCAAGGACAAGAAGTTCCCGGTGGTCGAGCTGATCCCCGGCTTCCCCGGCTCCTCCTCCACCTGGTACGGCACGCTCAAGGTCTCCGAGCAGCTCAAGCCGCTGATGCAGCAGGGCAAGGTGGCCCCGTTCATCCTGGTCTCGCCGCGCACCCTGTTGCTGGGCAACCGCACCGACGCCGGCTGCACCGACGTGCCGGGCAAGGTCAACGCGGACACCTGGCTCACCCGGGACGTGCCGCAGATGATCCTCGACAACTTCCGGGCCGACCCGTCCGCCGACCGCTGGGCCGTCGCCGGCTACTCGGCCGGCGCCCACTGCGCCACCAAGCTCTCGCTGGCCCACCCCAACCGCTACCGGGCCGGCATCAGCCTCTCCGGCTACAACGACCCGGCGAAGGAGCCGGACTCGCTGGTCGGCAAGGACGCGAAGCTCCGCGAGGCCAACAACCCGGTGACCATCGTCAAGGGCGCGCCCCAGCCGCCGAAGGTCGCGCTCTACATCTCCGGCAACAAGGGCGACGGCTACGAGGACGGCCAGGCGATCGCCGGCTCCGCCAAGGCGCCGACCACCGTCCAGGTGGTCGAGACCACCGGCCCGCACTCCAGCGACGTGTGGAAGGACATGGTGCCGGGCGTCTTCGAGTGGCTGACCGGCATCATCCCGGCCCAGTAGCCGACCGGTCGACCTGACGCACCACGAACGTCGGCGGCCCCGGAGCACCACGCTCCGGGGCCGCCGACGTTCGCCCGCCTCCCTGTCCGGGTCCGTCTCCGCGTCCGGGTCCGTCTCCGCGTCCGGGTCCGTCTCCGCGTCCGGGTCCGTCTCCGCGTCCGGGTCCGTCTCCCGCCCGGCTCGGGCTCGGGGCCGGAGCGCGGGCGAGCCGGGCTCAGGCCAGCTCGAGCGCCAGGTAGAAGTCCACCCGGTCCTCCAGGCGGGAGAGATCACGGCCGGTCAACTCCTCGATGCGGCCGATCCGGTACCGCAGGGTGTTGACGTGGACGTGCAGCTGCGCGGCGCACCTGGTCCACGAGCCGTCCGAACGGAGGAACGCCTCCAGGGTGCGGACGAGGTCCGCCTGGTGCTCGATGTCGTAGGCGATCACGGTGTCCAGCAGCCGGCTGCGGAAGGCCCGCCGGACCTCGTCCGGGACGGCCGCCAGCAGCAGCACGTGCGAGGCCAGCTCCTCCGGCCCGGCGACGCAGACCCGGCCGACCCGGGCGGCGGCGATCCGGCGGGCGTGCCGGGCCTCCTCCAGCGCGCCGCGCAGGCCGACCGCCTCCCGGGCGGGGGCCGAGACGCCGAGGGTGATCCGGCCCTCCGAACCGAGCCCGGCCTCCAGCGGGGAGAGCAGCTCGCGCAGGACGTCGGCGGGCACCGGGCCGTCCGTCGCGGGCAGCACCACCACGGCGCCGGTCCCCGCGCCGGCGACCAGCGCCCGGTCGCTGGTCCCGCCCAGCGCCTCCTCCAGGATCGCCCGCACCGCGCCCTCGGGCAGGCCGGTGCCCTCGGCGCTGACCACCAGCCAGGAGCCTTCCGCCGGCTGGGGCTCGGGCTCGCGGCTCTCGTAGCGGGCCGCCATCGCCGAGGACGCGTACAGGGTGCGGCTGATCTCCGCCGGGTCGGCGTCGCGCTGGAGCAGCGCGAGCACCTCGTCGGCGAGGCGGCGGCGCAGCCGGCGGCCCTCGTCGCGGCGGTGGCGTTCGGCGGCGACCAGCCGGGCCAGGTTCTCGGCGAGCTGCTGGCGCTTGCCGGTCCACTCGGTGACGTCGCCGGCCACCGCGAGCACCCAGTCGGCGAGCGGCGCCTCGGTCTCCGGGTCGGCCGGGGCGGGCAGCAGCGAGTAGGCGCCGGCCGCGAGGCGGGCCCGGTGCGGGGGGCGGCGGCGCTGGCGCTGGGCGGCGAGGTGCGCGCGGACCAGCTGGTCGCGGTCCTCGGCGGGCAGCCGGTCGGCGGGTCCGGCGATCACCGCGCCGGTCGGGGTGAGCACCCAGCAGTCGAGGTCGAGGTCGCCGCCGAGCAGGTCGAGGACGGCGTCCAGGCCGCCCCCGCCGGCCGCCGACACCAGCAGCCGGTGGCGGTCGACCAGGGCGGCCAGGTCGGCGGCCCGGTCGGCGGAGACCTGGCGGCCGACGAACTCGGTGACGGTGCCGAAGGCGATGTCGTCGGGCACCGCCAGCAGCGGCATCCGGTGCCGGCGACACGCCTCGACGAGGTCCTCGGGGACCGGCCCGACCTCGGCCTCGCCGGCCGCCAGGGCGACCGCGCCGCCGGCCACGATGGTGCGCACGAAGCGCTCGGAGTCGGCCGGGGAGGTCCGCCAGAGCATGCCGGTGAGGACCAGCTCGCCGCCGTGCAGATAGCGCCCGGGGTCGTGCAGGTCGGTCGTCATCACCCCGCTGACCTGCCGGTCCAGCTCCTCCTCGGCCGCGAGCAGGCGCAGGCGCGGGGCGCCGGGGGCGAGCAGGTCACGGACACGCATCCGCGGGCTCCTTACGGGCTGGTGGTGGGGGGTGGGGGTGGTCCGAGCGCTCGGTCCGCGGTCACAGTGTGCCCGAACACGCGTGCTCGGCGTTACGTCCCAACGGGTGCCCGGATCACGGGGTCGTAGCTTGGGAATCACGGCCGGATTACGGTCGTAGGTGTGGCCCGGCGCACGGCTGGGCTGCGACATCGTCCTCCTTAGAGGAACGTACAGGATGCCGGGCGGGACCACAGCCGGGGCTTCATGCCATCGGTGACTGCCAGTGGCCCCCGTCACAGCGGTTCACTGGCCACACGCCGCCGGACACGCCCCGGTGACCGGAACCCGACGCGGAGGCGACGACGCGCAGGACACGGTCCGAACACCGGACCCCGGACCACCGGACACGGGCACTGTGCCCCCCGTCCGGACGGCAACGACTTGAGGAGACACCCGCATGGAGTTCCTTCGGCCCGCCACCTGGGACGAGGCACTCGCGGCGAAGGCCGAACACCCGACCGCGCTGCCCATCTCGGGCGGTACGGACGTCATGGTCGAGATGAACTTCGACGTGCACCGGCCACCCGCGATTCTCGACCTGAACCGCGTCACCGAGCTCACCGAGTGGTCGAACGACGGCGAGGTGGTCCGACTCGGCGCCGCCGTGCCCTACAGCCGGATCATCTCCGAGCTGTCCGACCCGCTGCCCGGCCTCGCGCTGGCCGCCCACACGGTGGGCTCCCCGCAGATCCGCAACCGCGGCGGCGTCGGCGGCAACCTGGGCGCGGCCTCGCCGGCCGGGGACTCCCACCCGGCGCTGCTGGCGGCCGGCCGGGACGTCCTCGTCGAGGCCGCCTCCGTCCGGGGCACCCGGCTGATCCCGATCGACGACTTCTACGTCGGGGTGAAGCGCAACTGCCTGGAGGCGGACGAGCTGATCCGCGCCGTGCGGATCCCGGTCGCGGACGGCCCCCAGCAGTTCTCCAAGATCGGCACCCGCAACGCCATGGTGATCGCGGTCTGCGCGTTCGGCTTCGCGCTGCACCCCAAGAACGGCACCGTCGGCACCGGCATCGGCTCGGCCGCCCCCACCCCCCGCCGCGCCGTCGAGGCCGAGGAGTACCTGCGCGAGGTGCTCGCCGAGCGCGGCCTGTGGGAGAGCGGCGAGCTGCTGGGCGCCGAGGTGATCCAGCGGTTCGGCGAGCTGGTCAAGGCCGCCGCCTCCCCGATCGACGACGTCCGGGGCACCGCCGACTACCGGCGGCACGCGCTCGCCGTGATGGCACGGCGCACGCTCACCTGGACCTGGAACGACTACCGCAAGCAGATCAGGAGCGCGGCATGAGGGTCACGTTCACCGCCAACGGCAAGCCGGTCGAGGCCGACGACGTGTGGGAGGGCGAGAGCCTGCTCTACGTGCTGCGCGAGCGCGTCGGCCTGCCCGGTTCGAAGAACGCCTGCGAGCAGGGCGAGTGCGGTTCCTGCACGGTCTACCTGGACGACGTGCCGGTCTGCTCCTGTCTGGTCGCGGCCGGCCAGGTGCAGGACCGCGAGGTGCGCACCGTCGAGGGGCTCGGCGGCGAGGACGGCGAGCTGGGCCTGGTCCAGCAGGCGTTCGTGGACGCCGGCGCCGTCCAGTGCGGCTTCTGCACGCCCGGCCTGCTGGTGCAGACCGACGCGCTGCTGGAGCAGGACGCCCAGCCGTCCGACGCGGACATCCGCGAGGCGCTGTCGGGCAACCTGTGCCGGTGCACCGGCTACGAGAAGATCATGGACGCGGTGCGGCTGGCGTCCGCCCGCAAGTGCGCCGGCACCCACACCGGCGGGGCGGTGGCGGAATGAACACGCGGACGAGTGCCCACAACAGTGCCCGGACCATCCAGGGCCAGAAGAACCTCCAGGACATCCGGCAGAGCAGCAAGGACGGCATCGGCGGCTCGCCGCTGCGCCCGGACGGCACGCTGAAGGTGCGCGGCGAGTTCGCGTACTCCTCCGACCTGTGGCACGAGGACATGCTCTGGGGCATGGCGCTGCGCTCGCCGCACCCCCGGGCGAACATCCTCTCCGTGGACATCTCCGAGGCGCTCACCGTGCCCGGCGTGTACGCGGTGCTCACCCACGAGGACATCCCCGGCGCCAAGTACTACGGCCTGGAGATCGCCGACCAGCCGGCGCTGGCGATCGACAAGATCCGCTACCACGGCGAGTCGATCGCGCTGGTCGCCGCCGACCACCCGGAGACCGCCCGCCGCGCGGTGAAGAAGATCAAGGTCGAGTACGAGGTGCTCACCCCGATCGTCACCGAGGAGCAGTGCCTCGACCCGGAGACCCACGGCTACGTCCACGAGCCGCACGAGTACAAGTCGCACGCCCACGGCAACATCTGCCACGAGCAGAAGCTGGTCTCCGGACTCGGCGTCACCGACGAGGTGCGGGCCCTGGCGGACGTCGTGGTCAGCGGCACGTACGAGGTCGGCATGCAGGACCAGGCCTTCCTCGGCCCGGAGTCCGGGCTGGCCGTGCCCGCCGAGGACGGCGGCATCGACCTCTACATCGCCACCCAGTGGCTGCACGTGGACCGCCAGCAGATGGCGCCGGTGCTCGGACTGCCGGAGGAGAAGGTCCGGCTCACCCTGGCCGGCGTGGGCGGGGCGTTCGGCGGCCGCGAGGACCTCTCGATGCAGATCCACGCCTGTCTGCTGGCCCAGCGCACCGGCAAGCCGGTCAAGATCGTCTACTCCCGGGACGAGTCCTTCTTCGGCCACGTGCACCGCCACCCGGCGAGGATGTACTACGAGCACGGCGCCACCCGGGACGGCAAGCTGGTCTACGCCGACGCCCGGATCGTGCTGGACGGCGGCGCCTACGCCTCCGCCTCGCCCGCCGTGGTCGGCAACGCCGCCTCGCTGGGCCACGGCCCCTACGTGATCCCCAACGTGCGGATGCACGCCATCGCGCTGTACAGCAACAACCCGTCCTGCGGGGCGATGCGCGGCTTCGGCGCGGTCCAGGCGGCCTTCGGCTACGAGACCCAGATGGACCGGCTGGCCGCCGAACTGGGCATGGACCCGGTCGAGTTGCGACAGCTCAACGCCATGCAGCAGGGCGACCGGATGCCCACCGGCCAGGAGATCGACGCGCCCGCGCCGGTCGCCGAGCTGCTGCGGCGGGTCAAGGACATGCCGCTGCCGCCGCCGCTCGACGTCGACGACCTGGACGTGCGGCTGCTGCCCGGCGCGCTGTCCAACACCTCGCACGGCGAGGGCATCGTGCGCGGCGTCGGCTACTCGGTCGGCATCAAGAACGTCGGCTTCTCCGAGGGCTTCGACGACTACTCCACCGCGCGGGTGCGACTGGAGGTGATCGGCGGCGAGCCGGTCGCCCTGGTGCACACCGCGATGGCCGAGGTCGGCCAGGGCGGCGTCACCGTGCACGCCCAGATCGTGCGCACCGAACTCGGCGTCGAGCAGGTGACCATCCACCCGGCCAACACCGAGGTCGGCTCGGCCGGTTCGACCTCCGCCTCCCGGCAGACCTACATGACGGGCGGCGCGGTCAAGCTGGCAGCAGAGGCGGTCAAGCGCGAGCTGATCGAGAAGGGCCGGCGCCGCTACGGCTGGACCCAGCACGACCTCACGCTCGCCGGCGGCAAGGTCGTCTCCGAGTCGGCCGGCGCGCTGGTCTCCATGGTCGACCTGCTCGGCGACGACGCGATCGACCTCACCCGCGAGCACCACCACCGCCCGACCGTCCCGTTCGACAAGGAGACCGGGCAGGGCTTCGGCCACGTCCAGTACACCTTCTGCGCCAACCGCGCGGTGGTCGACGTGGACGTCGAACTGGGCCTGGTCAAGGTGGTCGAGCTGACCGCCGTCCAGGACGTCGGCAAGGCGCTCAACCCGCTGTCCGTGGTGGGCCAGATCCAGGGCGGCTGCACCCAGGCGCTCGGGCTCGCGGTGATGGAGGAGATCATCGTCCGGGACGGCAAGGTGCGCAACGCCTCCTTCACCGACTACCTCATCCCGACCATCCTGGACACCCCGCCGATCCCGGTCGAGATCCTCGAACTCCCCGACCCGCACGCCCCGTACGGGCTGCGCGGGGTGGGCGAGGCGCCGACCGTCTCGGCGACGCCGTCCATCGTGGCCGCCATCCGCAACGCCACCGGTCTGGCCCTGCGGCGGATCCCGGTCCGTCCCGAGCACCTGACCACCGAGCGGCCCGGGGAGCTCTAGCCCGCGCCCGCGCCACCCCACCCGCACCACCCCACCCGCACCCCCACGAACTCCCCGGGGCGGCGTCCGGTCTTCCCCGCCGCCCCGGGGCCGAGCACAACCTTCACCACCCTCCACAGCACCGCAGCACCACAGCGCGTCACCTGCACCACAGCAACCCAGCACCACAGCGCGTCACTTGCACCGATGAGCACCAGGGCCGCCAGCCACCCACGCCGGGGCCGGCGGCGGCCCGCACCACCCGTGCAACCGTGAGTCGAATCGTCCCCCTGTGCCACGCCTTCGTCGCCTGGCTGCCAGGTCGGCTCGCCCACCCCAACCCCCTTTGACACTTGGGAGTGGACATGACCAGGATCCCCACGGAGCCCGGCACCACTGCAGACAGACCCATCGAGGACGCCGAGGACGACACCCCCACGTCGGTCCCGGCCGCGCCCGGCAACGCGCTGGACGCCTACTTCAAGATCTCCGCCCGGGGATCGACCCTCGCCAACGAACTCCGCGGTGGTCTCACCACCTTCATGGCGATGGCGTACATCATCCTGCTGAACCCGCTGATCCTCAGCGGCGCCGACGTCACCGGCGTCAAGCTGGACCACGCGGCGCTCACCACCGCCACCGCGCTCGCGGCCGCCGTCACCACCGTCCTGATGGGCCTGGTCGGCAACGTACCGCTCGCCCTCGCGGCCGGCCTCTCCGTCTCCGGCGCCGTCTCGGCCCTGGTGGTGCCGCACACCACCTGGCCACAGGCGATGGGGCTGTGCGTCGTCTACGGCCTGCTGATCGTGCTGCTGGTGGTCTCCGGCCTGCGCGAGAAGATCATGAACGGCATACCCCTGCCGCTCAAGCACGCCATCACCATCGGCATCGGCCTGTTCGTGACCGTCATCGGCCTCTTCAAGGCCGGGTTCATGCACACCGGCGGCCCCACCCCGCTCTCGCTCGGCCCGGCCGGCGAGCTGACCGGCTGGCCGGTGCTGATCTTCTGCCTCACCCTGCTCGCCATCTTCGTGCTGATGGCCCGCAACGTGCGCGGCGCCATCCTGATCGGCATCGCCGGCGGCACCGTCGTCGCCATGATCGTCAACAAGCTCGCCGACGTGCCCGCCGAGGCCTGGCGCAACTCCGCACCGGTCTGGCCCGGTTCGCCGGTCGCCGCACCCGACTTCAGCCTCTTCGGCGACGTGGACCTGTTCGGCGCCTTCGGCGGCAAGGGCATGGGCGCGATCAGCGCCTCGGTCGCGGTCTTCACCCTCGTCCTGGCCGGCTTCTTCGACGCGATGGCCACCATCATCGGCGTCGGCACCGAGGCCGGACTCGCCGACAAGCGCGGCCGGATGCCCGGCCTGTCCAAGGCCCTGTTCATCGACGGCGCCGGCGGCGCGGTCGGCGGCCTGGCCGGCGCCTCCGGGCAGACCGTGTTCGTCGAGTCCGCGACCGGCGTCGGCGACGGCGCCCGCACCGGACTCGCCTCCACCGTCACCGGCGCGCTCTTCGCCCTGATGCTGTTCTTCTCCCCGCTCGCCGCCATCGTGCCGGTCGAGGTCGCCTCCGCGGCCCTCGTCGTCATCGGCTCGATGATGATGAGCCAGGCCCGGCACATCGACTGGTCCGACCGCGAGGTGGCCATCCCGGCCTTCCTGACCTGCGTGCTGATGCCGTTCACCTACAGCATCACCGCGGGCGTCGCGGCCGGCGTCATCTCCTACACGGTGATCAAGGCCGGCCGGGGACGGTGGCGCGAGCCCGGGGCGCTGATGTGGATCCTCACCGCGCTGTTCGTCGTCTACTTCGCGCTCACCCCGGTCAAGTCCTGGCTGGGCGTGCACTGACCCCGGCGGGGCGCACCGACCGGCCTCGCCGTCGAGGTACCGCCGCCGTACGGGATCGTTCTCCGTACGGCGGCGGCGCCGGCACTCCGGACCGTCCGCTCCCCGCTCCACCCCCGACCGCCTCCGACCGGCCCGACCGCCCTCGGCGGCGCCGATTGACTACCCTCGAAAGCGCGAAGGAGCTCCCGTCATGCAGGACATCGCCGAGCAGCTGCTGGCCTGGCACGCGTCCGGCCGCTCCTTCGCCGTGGCCACGGTCGTCGGGGTCTCCGGCAGCGCGCCGCGCGACCCGGGCGCCGCGCTCGCCGTCGACGCGGACGGCGAGGCGATCGGCAGCGTCTCCGGGGGCTGCGTCGAGGGCGCCGTCTACGAGCTCTGCCAGGCCGCCATCGAGTCCGGCGAACCGGTGCTGGAACGCTTCGGCTACAGCGACGAGGACGCCTTCGCCGTCGGCCTGACCTGCGGCGGGATCCTGGACGTCTTCGTCCAGCCGGTCCGCCCCGGGGCCGACCCGGCGTTCGACGCGGGCCTCGCGCTGCTCGCCGCCGGCACCCCCGTCGCCCTCGCCCGGGTCGTCGCCGGCCCCGCCCGGCTCCTCGGCGCCACCGTCGCCGTCACCGCCGACAGCCACCACGGCACCCTCTCCCCCGCGCCCTCCGTGACGGCCCCGCTGGAGCGGGCGGTCGTCGCCGAGACCCGGGCCATGCTCGACGCCGGCCGCACCGGCAGCGTCGTCCTCGGCCTCGACGGGCGCCCCTGCGACGAGCACGAGGAGGGCACCGTGACGCTCTTCGTCGAGTCGTACGTGCCCGCGCCGCGGATGCTGGTCTTCGGCGCGATCGACTTCGCCGCGGCCGTGGTGCGGATCGGCAAGTTCCTCGGCTACCACGTCACCGTCTGCGACGCCCGGCCCGTCTTCGCCACCGAACGGCGCTTCCCCGAGGCCGACCGGGTGGTCGTCGACTGGCCGCACCGCTACCTGGACTCCCAGCTGGACCGGCTGGACGGCCGGACGGTGCTCTGCGTGCTCACCCACGACGCCAAGTTCGACATCCCCCTGCTGGAACGCGCGCTGCGGCTGCCGGTCGGCTACGTCGGCGCGATGGGCTCGCGCCGCACCCACCGCGAGCGCGAGGCCAAGCTGCGCGAGGCCGGCCTGAGCGACACCGAGATCGGGCGGCTGCGCTCGCCCATCGGCCTCGACCTCGGCGCCCGCACCCCCGAGGAGACGGCCGTCTCCGTCGCCGCCGAGATCGTCGCCCATCGGCGGGGCGGCAGCTGCCTGCCGCTGAGCGCCGGGGACGGACCGATCCACCACGACCTGACGGCGACGGCGGGCGACCGGGAGCGGAAGCCGCACGCCGCCTGACGGAGCCGCGGACCCGGTCGGTCAGCGCACCACGTTGTAGGCCTCGCAGATCATCGGCGGACCGGCCGCCATCCCCACCTCGCGCAGGATCGGCAGCAGCACCGCCGCGAAGTGGTCGAAGGCCTCCCGGGACTCCCACACATCGGTGACGTGCCAGCCCGCGCCCTCCGGCATCGGCCCCGCCGCGTGCGTCAGCAGACCGCGCACCGGCCAGTCCTCGGAACGGTTCAGCCCGGTGCCGCCGGTCAACCGGTCGACCGACTCCTCGTACTGCTCCCGGGTGACCCCGGGAAGGTCGAACACCACGATGATCGCCATCGGACGGCTCCTGTTCCAGCGGCTCCGGCCGCCTCCCCCAGTGCAGCCCCGGACCGCCCCGACGGCCAACCCGGTACCGCCGCCCGGGTGAATTGCGGGCCCCCCGGCAGCGCGGGACGCTGGAGGCGAGGACTCGCCCGAGCCCGGAGAGGAGCACCGCCATGCGCGTGCTGCTGGAGATCGAACTCGACACCCAGACGGCCAACAAGGCCGTCGCGGACGGTGCCATCATGGCGAGGTTCAACCAGATCATGGCCGACCTCAAGCCCGAGGCCGCCTACGCCTTCCCCCGCCACGGCCGGCGCTGCCAGATCGTCGTCGTCGACGTCCCCGACGAGGCCACCGTGGTGACGATCTGCGAGCCCTTCTGGCTGGAGTTCAACGCCCACATCGACATGCACATCTGCATGACCCCCGAGGACCTGCGCGAGGGCCTGGGGCGCGTCGCCGGCTGAACCGCCCGACCGGCCGACCCCGACCACCGGCGCCACGTCGAGCGGGGCCACGTCGAGCGGGGCCACGTCGAGCGGGGCCACGTCGAGCGGGGCCACGTCGAGCGGCGCCGCGTCGAGGCCTCGCGTCGAACCGTCAGTCCGAGACCGCCAGCTTCACGCCGAACCCCACCACCACCAGACCGGTCACCCGGTCCATCGCCCGGCGCGCCGCCGGGCGGCGCAGCCGGCCGCGCAGCACCCGGGCGAACCCCACCAGCACCGTCGACCAGACCAGCCCCTCCACGACGTGCACGCCCGTCAGCGCCACTCCCGCGGCGAAGTGCGGCGCCCCCGCCGGGATGAACTGCGGCAGCACCGCCACGTAGAAGACGCCCACCTTCGGGTTGAGCAGATTGGTCAGCAGACCGCGCCGCCAACCGGCCGCCAGCCCGCCCACCGCCGCGGCGTCGTCCTCGCCCTGCTCCTCAGGACCCGCGCCCTCGGCGCCCGTACCCCCGGCGCCCGTACCCTCGGCGCCGGCCCGGGCGCGGAGCATCCCGATGCCCATCCACACCAGGTACGCGGCACCCGCCCAGCGCAGGACCTCGTACCCCAGCCGCGAGGCGGTCAGCAGCGCCGTCACACCGGCCGAGGTCAGCGCGCCCCAGAGCAGCGTGCCGGTCTGGATGCCGAGCACCACGCCCCAGGCCTGCCGACGACGGCCCAGCGCCGACGTCCGCAGGATCAGGGCGGTGTCGAGACCCGGGGTGAGCGTCAGCAGCCCCACGACGAGGGCGAAGGACCACAGGGCGGTCGTCATCTCCATGGCCCCCGATCGTACGGGGGCCCCACCGGACCACCGCGGGCCGGTCGCTCCGTACGGACCGGGGCATCACGCCGTGGCGCGCACCCGCTCGGCCACCCGGCGGCCCTCCTGCTCGGTCGGGTCGAACTCCACCCGCTGCCCCTCGACGAGCGTCCGGTCGCCGCCGTCCGCCGCCACGATCGAGTCGTAGTACACGAACAGCGCCGGGCCGTCGTCGTCGGGGGTGATCACACCGTACCCGTGGTCGGCGTGGTAGGACTGCACGATGCCGGTGGCCATCGGGGTCTCCTCGGGTCCGTGGTCGGCGCGCGGGCCGGAGCCCTCCCCCCACGCCGGGGCCTGCCCCCACGCCACCCATGATCGGTGCTGAACCGGCCGGGCGCACGCCCCGGCCCGAGCCGGAGGACGACGACGGATGCGCACGGCCCGGGCGATCTCCCTGCTCCTGCTGCTCCAGGCCCGCCGCAGCATGACCGGCGCCGAACTGGCCGCCGAACTCGAGGTCTCCGAGCGCACCGTGCAGCGCGACGTGCTCGCCCTGGCCGAGGCCGGCGTCCCCGTGTACGCCGACCGGGGGCGGGCCGGCGGCTACCGGCTGCTCGACGGCTACCGCACCCGGCTGACCGGGCTCGACCGGGCCGAGGCCGAGGTCCTGCTCCTGGCCGGCCTGCCCGGACCGCTCGGCGACATGGGCCTCGCCGACTCCGCACTGACCGCCCGGCTCAAGGTCGCCGGGGAACTCGGCGAGGCGCCCTCCACCGGCGCGCGGCGGTTCCACCTGGACGCACCGGGCTGGTTCCGCGACGCGCCCGCGCCGCCCCTGCTGGCCGAGGTCTCCCGGGCCGTGTGGGGCGGGCGGCTGCTGCGGGTGCGCTACCGGCGGCGGCCGGACACGGACCCCGTCGACCGGGTGCTGCGGCCGTCCGGGCTGGTGCTGAAGGCGGGCACCTGGTACCTGGTCGCCCGCCCGGACGCAGGCGCGACCGGGGGCGGGGGCGGCACGCCGTCGGAGACCCCGACGCACCGGGTGTACCGGGTGGACCGGCTGGACTCCGCCGAACCCTCCGAGCGGCCGTTCACCCCCGACCCGGCCGACGAGGCCTTCGACCTGGCCGCCTTCTGGGCGGCACGGGCGGCCGACTTCGCCCGCTCGCTGCTGCGCGAGACCGTGACCGTGCGGCTCAGCCCGCTCGGCCTCGACCGGATGCCGCACCTGCTCGAACCCGTCGCCGCGCGGGAGGCCCTGGCGAGCGCCGGAGAGCCCGACGACCACGGCCGGGTGACCGTCCGGCTGCCCGTGGAATCACTGGAGGTCGGCTACGAGGAACTGCTGCGCCTCGGGCCCGAGGCCGAAGTCCTGGAGCCGCCCGCCCTGCGCCGCCGGCTGGCCGGGGCGGCGGCCCGCACCGCCGCCCTGTACGGCCCGCCGCCCGCCGCCGACCGGCCTCAGCGGTAACCCGCCGGATCCACCGGGTCGTCCGCGCCCTCCACGTCCACCAGGTAGCGCCAGGCGTCCGGGCGACTGCCGTCCAGGTCGGTGAAGCCGTACTCCGACGCCAGCCCGCCGCTGGAGAGCGACGTCCCGTTGAACCGCGCCCGCTCCGGGTCCGCGGCCAGCGCCGCCACCGCGCGGCCCACGTACGCCGTGGACTCCGAGATGCCGAACTGCGGCTCCGCGACCGTCGCCTCCCGCCAGGTCTCCTCGGTCACGCCGAAGTGCTCCAGCATCATCTCCGAACGCATCCAGCCCGGCGTCAGCGCCACCGCCGTCGCCCCGCGCGGCGCCAGCTCGTGCCCCAGCGCGAACGCCATCCGCAGCACGGCGGACTTCGCGACGTCGTAGAAGAACGAGTTCCGGTAGCGGGTCGCGTTGTACTCGGCGGTGCCGTCGGTCATCTCCACCACCAGCCCGCCCGGGCGCCGCACCAGCAGCGGCAACAGGTGGTGACTGGTGATCGCGTGCGTCTCGACCGCGAGGCGCAGCAGCCGCAGCCCCTTGTCCAGGTCGTGCTCCCAGACCGGAACGTTCCAGCCGAACAGCTCCTCGCCGCCCCAGATGTCGTTCACCAGGATGTCCAGCCCGCCCTGCTCGGCCTCGATCCGCGCGGCCACCGCCGCCACCTCGGCCGGCACCAGGTGATCGGCCCGCACCGCGACGCCCTGCCCGCCGGCCGCCGTCACCAGCTCGGCCGTCTCCTCCAGGGTCTCCGGCCGGCCGTAGTCGCCCCGGTGCCCCCCTGCGCTGCGCCCCGTCCCGTACACCGTCGCTCCGGCGGCACCCAACGCCACCGCGATCCCCCGCCCGGCCCCCCTGGTCGCCCCCGCCACCAGCGCGACCTTGCCCTTCAGCGGCTGCTCCGTCATGCCTCGCCCTTCCTCACGCACCACGGTGTCTCCACCCGTCACCACCGATGCTCCCCGAGAATCCCGACATCTCCTGTCGGGATTCACAGAGCGGTCGGACGTATGGCGGCGGCACCATACCCATATGACTCTCAAGCGCACCACCGTCTACGTCGACGCCGAGGATCTCGCCGTGATCAAGGAGGCGGCGGCCCGGGAGGGGAGAGCGGAAGCGGAGATCGTCCGGGAAGGGATCCACCTCGCGGCCATGTCCCGGCGCACCTGGGACGAACCGTTCTTCAGCCGGACCTACAAGCCGATCGGCGAAGCGACCGCGGACGACGTCCGGGCCGACAAGGCAGCGGCCTACGAGAAGACGAAGCAGGCCGCCGTCCTGCCCGAACGAGAGCAGGGCGCCGCGTGATCGTCGTGGTGGCGGACGCCGTCCGCATCGCCCTGGCCGCGCAGTTCCGCACGGACGCGATCCTGACGCTCGACCAACGTGACTTTCGAGCGGTCCGCCCTCTGACGGCCGAGCACAAGGCCTTCCGGGTCCTGCCCTTCGACCTCTGAACGGTCTTCGTGGCCCGGGGCGCGGTGGCACCGCGCCCCGGGCACCGGAAGCTCCGTTCAGGTGACGTTCATCCTGGCCGCGAGGCGGAGGAGGCCGGGGGCGAGGCGGCTGAGGAAGCGGGCGGCCTTGGCCTCGGGGGTGACGGGGACGACGGGGCGCCCGGTGCGGACGGCGGCGAGGATCGCGGTGGCGACCTTCTCCGGCGGGAAGCCGCGACGGGCGTAGAGGCGGGCGGCCCGGGCCTGCTTGGCGGCCTGCTCGTCGGCCGTGGTGGCGGAGAAGGTGGAGGTGCGGGTGATGTTGGTGTTGACGAGGCCCGGGCAGATGGTGGAGACGCCGATGCCGTGGCCGGCGAGCTCCGCGCGCAGGCAGTCGGAGAGCATGAACACCGCGGCCTTGCTGGTCGCGTAGGCGGTCAGCGCCTTCGAGGGCAGGTACGCGGCCGCGGAGGAGAGGTTGACGATGTGGCCGCCCTCGCCGCGGTCGGCCATCAGGGTGCCGAAGGCGCGGCAGCCGTGGATGACGCCCCACAGGTTGACGTCGAGGACCCGCTGCCACTCCTTCTCGGTGGTCTCCAGGAAGGTGCCGGAGTGACCGATGCCGGCGTTGTTGACCAGCACGTCCGGCACGCCGTGCTCGGCGGCGACCTGCTCGGCGAAGGCGTCGACGGCGGCGCCGTCACTGACGTCCACCCGGTAGGCGTGGGCCTGCGGGCCGATCAGGCCGGCGAGTTCGGCGGTGCGGCGGGCCGCGTCGAGGTCGAGGTCGCAGACCACCACCCGGGCGCCCTCCTCGGCGAAGGCGAGCGCGGTGGCCCGGCCGATGCCGCTGCCGCCCCCGGTGACGACGACCAGCCGGCCGTCGTCCGGGGCGCCGCCCGGTGCGGCGGACCCGGCAGCGCCGGCCTCGGTGCGGGTGACGTGCTCGCGGACCAGTCCGGCCACGGTGGTTCCCTTCTCCAGCAGTGCGGACCAGTGGGTGGCGCGCAGGGTCCGACGGGTCAGCCTGGGCACCCAGCGCTCCAGGCCCTCGGAGAGGTAGGTGCCGACGTAGTGGTCCTCGGTGAGGGTGATCAGCTGCACCGGCACCTCGGTGGGGCGCTCGCGCGGGTGGCGCAGGGTCTGCCGCATGTTGGCCCGGTAGAGCTCGATGCCGCGCACCGCGTCACGGCGCAGGGTGGGCTGCGGGTGGTCGGCGCGCGGGGTGACGCCCTCCAGGTCGCGCAGCACCCGGGGCCAGGCGCGGGCCAGGCCGAGGCGCCAGACGCCGGGCGCGAGGAAGGGCAGGTGGAAGGCGGTGATGTACCAGGAGTGGGCGCCCTGGGCGAGCAGTTGCCGCAGGTGGCGCGGGGTGGGGCGGCCGAAGCGCTCGCGCAGCCAGAAGCCCATGTGGTCCAGGCAGGGACCGGACATCGTGGTGTAGGAGGCGAGGCGGCGTTCGGCGCCGGGGGTCGTGACGGCCTCCCAGGACTGCAACGAGCCCCAGTCGTGGGCGACCACGTGCACCGGGCGGTCCGGGCTGACCGCGTCGGCGACGGCGAACAGGTCGGCGGCGAGCTGCTCCAGGCGGTAGCCGGCGCGGTCGGCGGGGACGCCGGAGGCGCCGGCGCCGCGCACGTCGTAGCGGACCACGTGGTGGTCGCGGGCGAGGTCGGCGGCGACGTCGTCCCAGACGGCGTGGGTGTCGGGGTAGCCGTGGACCAGCAGGACGGTGGGGGCGGCCGGGTCGCCCTGCTCGAAGACGGCGAGCGACAGGCCGCCGGAGTGGACGGTGCGGGGG
>JOHN01000077.1 GCA_000719695.1 Streptomyces sp. NRRL F-6131 | reverse complement strand
TGGACGGAGGTGCCGGTGAAGCTGTAGGTGGCCGTGGAGCCGTCGGCGGTGGCGTAGCGCACGTCATTGCCGAGGTCGCCGTAGCCGCGGTCGGCGGACGCCGAGAAGCCGCTGAAGCCGATCGCCGGATCCGTGTCATTGGTGCGGTTGAGCACCCAGACCTGGTCGGCGGAGGTTCCGGCGGGGAGCGTGGCGATCAGGAACCGGCTGTTGAGCAGCTGGATGTCGGCCGCACTGACCTGGGCGGCGCCCGCGAGGACCTGGGTGGTGGCGCCGAACCCCTGGCCGGCGATCAGGACCTGGTTGGTACGCGAGGCCGGTGAGACGTAGAAGGACCCGGCCGTCGCCGCGCCGGCCGGAACGGCGGTGGCGGCGGTGACGCCCGCGTTGCTCAGCAGGGTGGACGGAATGTCGTTCGGCCGGGGGTTCGCGAAGATCACCTTGTTGTCGCTCGGGTGGAGGTCCACCGTCCCGGGATTACACCCCCTGACGTCGATGTCGGCGTTGAAGTAGTTCCCGGTGGTCCAGATGTGGCCGGTCGGGTTGCAGCCGCCGGTGGCGTGCTCGCCAGCGCTGAACGCGGCATTGCCCTGCCAGTTGATCCACTCGGAGCCGGCGTCGGAGTAGAAGGTCTGGTTGGTGTGGCCCCCGTTGTAGGCGACGTTGCCGATCACCTGGAGGCCGTGCGCGAGGGTCCGGGTCGGGTCGGCCCTGTCATAGGTGGTGGGGTCGCCGGCGGCGTCGTAGTACTGCGCCTGATGGCCCTCCACGTAGACCGCGCCGCCGTCGTACAGCACGGACATGTAGTCGTGCAGGACGTTGTGGCTGATGGTGTTGTTCTGGTTGATGTTGATGGAGTTCTGCGAACTGCCGGCATAGTCGACGTGGCCCTGGATGACGCCGGCGGTGATGCCGGTGTAGGGCAGGTCGTAGAGGTCGTTGTGGGTGATCGTGGTGCCCTGGGAGAAGAGCAGGGTGATGCCGGGGGCGGAGCGGTAGTCGGTGCCGACGTGGTGGATCGCGTTGTCGGAGACGGTGGTGCCGGTGAGGATCTCGTTGGTGCCGATGGTGTCGCCGCTGACGGCCGAGGCGTCGGGCGTGCAGCCCTGCTTGATCGCCTCCGGGGTGTCCGGATCGGTGGCGGGGACGGGGTTGGTGGGGTTGGGGTCGGCGGTGCAGCCGAGCAGGATGCCGGTGGAGGCGATGTCGGTGAACTCGTTGCCCTGGATGAGGGTGTTGTGCGAGCCGTACCTGACGCTCAGTCCGGCGCCGCCGAGTCCGGCGAAGCGGTTGCCGGTGAGGGTGATGTTGTCCGCGGCGGTGAAGGCGACGTTGGCGAGCGGCTGGCTCAGCGCGCCCCAGGGGCAGGAGCCGGCCGGGCTGGACCACAGGCACAGGCCCTGGTTGGGCGTCGTGCCGGTCATCCGCAGGTTGCTCTGCACGTCGGCGAAGCCCACCGAGGTGGACGGGTCGTTCCAGGTGGCGTGGGAGAACTGCAGGCCCTGGAGCGTGAGGTCGTGCAGCGGGTCGGCCAGCGTGCCGGCCCCCTGCACCAGGGCCTCCAGCCGGGGAAGCTCGATGTCCAGGGCGGTCGGCTGCTGTCCGGCGAGCGGCTGGTAGTAGAGCGTGTTCGCGGCGGAGTCCAGGTACCACTGCCCGGGACGGACCAGCGCCTTGGCGTTCGACACGACGGCGGGCTTCGTGTTCCGGTTCATCGACGGCAGCTCGCCGCTGCGCGGGTTGAAGCTCACGCGGTTGGTGACGTTGTCCCAACAGGGCTGGGCCATGGTCAGCTTGCCGCCGGCGTAGGCGGCCACGCGGCAGCGGGACTCCGTCCACGGCCCGTTGCCGCCCGGGTAGCTGAACTCGACCCCGGCGACCTGCGCCGGGGTCAGGCCGGCGAACCAGGACACGGCGGCGCCGTCGTTGCTGATGTCGTAGCCGGTGGCGGAGCCGGACCAGCCGCCGTTGAAGCCGAGGTCGCCGGCACGGGCCTGGGCGATGTCGGCCTGGCGTCCGTCGACGTAGAGCTGGCGGGTGGCGCTGCCGGCCGGGACGGGGGCGGACCAGACGCCGGGGGTGCCGGTCTGGGTCCAGCCGGTGACCTGGGTGGCGCCGGAGATGACGGGGTGGGCGCCGGGGGCGGCCTTCCAGATGACGGGGTGGCCGGAGCTGCCCGAGTCGGCGGCGGTGAACTTCCAGGTATTGGAAGGGCGGTAGGTGCCGTCGAGCAGGTTGACGGTGACGTCCGCGCCGCTGGTGGCCGGGGCGAGCGCGCGCACGGCGCTCTGGGCGCCGTCGAGCGAGCACGGTGCGGCCTGCGAGCAGGCGGAGCCGCTGCCGGTGGGGGCGGCGTACAGGGTGACGGTGGGGGCCGCCGTCGCGGTGGACGCGCTCAGGACGGCGGCCACCACCGTCGCGGTGATCACCGCGGCGAGCGCGCGTAACTGACGGATTCTCATGAAGCGTCCTTTCCGGAGCAGCGCGGGACGCCCGGGGTGCTTCGACGAGCACCCCGGGCGGGGATTCGGGTCCGCAGCCCGCACGAACTCCTCAGGTCCCCACCGACGATTCGGTGGAGGCGCAGGGCTGTCAGGGGATGTAGGTGATGCGGTCGAGGAGCATGTACGACCCGCTCTTCTTGACGACCCGGAGCGTGTGGGTCCCTGCGGTCAGGTTGCGGGCGCTGTAGACGGTCTGCTGGCTCAGGCGGGTGGGGTTGGAGGTGTCGACGGTGGCTTGCAGGGTGCCGTCGAGGTAGACGTCGGCCAGCCCCTGGTCCGAGTTCTTCTCGGTCACGTAGTCCACGCCGGTGCCCGTGAAGGTGTACTGGAAGGCGTCGCCGTTGGTCGTGGTGTAGTGGACGTCGTCGCCGTAGTCGCCCAGGTTCCGGTTGGAGCTGACCGACCAGTTGCCCGTGTAGCCGATGCCGGGGGCGTCGTCGTTGAGCGTGGTGGGGAACCTGAACCCGTCGACGATCAGGTAGCCTCCGGACTTCTTCACGCCGGTGATGGTGTGCTGGCCCGGTGCCAGACCGCTCACGGCGTAGACGGTCTGCTGGGCCTTGCGGCTGCTGCTGTAGGCGTCGACGGTCTGCTGCACGACACCGTCGACCGAGATCTCGATCTGGCCCTCGTCGGAGTTGGTCTCGGTGACGAACGCGATCCCAGTGCCGTTGAAGCCGTAGCTGAACGAGTCGCCGTTGGCCGTGGTGTAGTGGACGTCGTCGCCGTAGTCGCCCAGGTTCCGGTTGGAGCTGACCGACCAGCTGCCGGTGTAGGTGATGCCGGGAGCATCGTCGTTGACCGGCTGGGCAGGCGGCTGAGTGGCCGAGGAGACCGTGAAACCGTCGACGATCATGTAGCCGCCGGTCTTCATCACGCCGGTGATGGTGTGCTGGCCCGGGGCCAGACCGCTCACGGCGTAGAGGGTCTGCTGGTACTTGCGGCTGCTGCTGTAGGCGTCGACGGTCTTCTGGACCACACCGTCGATCGAGATCTCGATCTGTCCCTCGTCGGTGTTCGTCTGAGTGATGAACTCGACCCCGGTGCCGTTGAAGCCGTAGCTGAACGAGTCACCGATCGTGCTGGTGGCCCAGATGTCGTCCATCAGGGAGTTCGCCCCGCCGATGGCCGCGTAGTGCCAGCCCCAGCCGCTGCCTGTGTAGGTCACCCCGGCGGTGTCGTTGTAGGTCTGGGCGGTAACCGGCTTGGTGACCGTCACGGCGGTGCCGGCCTGCTGGTTGCGCCACACGTCGAAGGTGGCCGTGCTTCCGGGGGCGACCTTGTTGTAGACGGTCCAGAAGCTGTTCCGGTCGGTGACCGCGGTGCCGTTGATCTTGCGGATCACGTCGTTGCCGCGCAGGCCCTGGGCGTAGGCGGGCGAGTCGGTGGGCACGGTGACCAGGAGGAGGCCGCTCTGGTCCGGGAGGCCGGTGGCGGACTGGTCCGCGAGGCCGGCGATCTCCTTGGCGGTGCCGCCCAAGAGCAGCTCCTTCTGGTCCTTGATGGTCGGCACCGCGGGCACACTGGGCCAGGTGACGGCGGGCGGGGTGGCCTCGCCGGCGTTGCCGGTGCCGAACCGGTCCATCGGGAAGTTGGTGAAGCCGAGCGCCAGGGCGGGGGATCCGGCGGCGACGGTGTAGTCCTTCATCGCGGGGTCGGTCCAGGGCGAGCCCCGGGTGAAGAGCGGGTCGGCGGTCCTGGAGTGCGCGTCCAGGCCGTTGGCCGCCCAGGCGCCGTCAAGGCCGCTGACCGACTGGCCGTTGTTCCAGAACAGGTTGTTGTCGACCGTGTACTTCGCCGTGGCCGGGTCGCTCTGGTAGTTGTTGTAGGCCTTGCCGTGGAGGGTGATGTTGTTCTTGATCGTGTCACCGACGTCGCGGTGGGTGATCTGCTCGTAGATGGTGCCGTTCACCAGGATGTTATTGGTGACGGTGCGGTTGAAACCGTCCCGCAGCTTGATGCCGGCGTTCAGCAGCAGATTGTTCTTGACGACGTAGTTGGTGGAGCCGTCGTCGAGGTCGACGGCCCACTCGCTGTTGTGCCAGACCCTGTTGTTGCTGATGGTGATCGGCTCGACGACATCGAGCTGGGAGATCTGCTTCTGGTAGGCGTCGGAGCTCGCGCTCCCGTTGAGGTCGGGGCCGGCGATGGGCCAGAAGCGGTCACGGCCCCAGGCGTTGATCGGCCCGTGGTCCCCGGTCTCCCGTACGCAGTCGAAGATGTCGTTGTACTCGATGAGGTGGCCGCCCCAGGTACCGTCGTTGACGTTCACGCAGGCCCGCGGGCTGGTGTGGACGGTGTTGTGGGAGACGGTGACCCGGCTGCTCATGGAGATGTTGACGCCGGAGCTCTGCTTCTCGAAGCGACCCATCTCGGACATGCTGTTGTAGCTGACGGTGATGTCGCGCGGGTAGTCCTCGGTCTTCGGCCCGGGGGTCAGGTCGGTGGGCGGGTTCACCATCGAGGCCCACGTCGAGGGATCGCGCACGGCGCTGCGGGAACCGACGACCTGCACGTCGCTGGCGCCCGACCCGGTGAACCGGTTGCGGGTGATCACGTTGCCCTTGTTGTAGCCGTCGAGGAAGACGCCGTTCCCGCCCACCTGGTCGAAGGTCGAGTTGGAGACGGTGATCCGCTCGGCGTTCTTCGCGTGGACGGCGCCGGCCCGGGCGATCGCCCAGTCGCCCAACTGCAGGCTCTCATAAGGCGTGTTGAAGAGGGTGCGGTGGGTCTGCGTGAAGGTGAGGCCGTCGAAGGTGAGGTCATGGACCGGCTGGGCAACGGACCCGCCCTCGATCCGCACCAGCTCGTTGAGTTCGGCGGTCTCGACCACGGCGGAGTTCAGGTCCGTGCCGACGGGCGGCTGGAAGTACAGCTTCCCTGCGGCCTTGTCGTAGAACCACTCCCCGGGGGCGTCGAGCTCCTCGAAGACGTTCTCCGCCAGGACGCGGTTGTCGTCCTTGCCGCTCCCGCGGTTGTTGTCGCCCACCCACTCCAGCTGGAGCCCCGAGGAGGTCCGGCCGGTGACCCGGTAGTCGTTGCCTCCCCAGTGTGCGTTGTGCAGGGCACGGACCAGGCCGGAGGCAGGGTTCTGCCAGCCCTGCGCTCTGCTGTTGAGGGTGGACATGCTGGTGGTGCCGTCGAGGATCGCGGCATTGGCGTCGGCGTTCGGGTAGCGGGCGAGCACCTGACGCTTCCCATTGAGGAACAGACCGTCCATGTCGAGGCCGGTGCCTACGTCGGCCACCTTGGTGTTCCCCGAGTACGTGGCCCAGGTCTTCGGCACCGCGCGGCCACCACTGAGGACGACCTTCTCGCCGGGGTACGCCGAGTACGTGACCGGGGCCGACGCGCTGCCGGAGTCGGTCGCCGTGAAGGTCAGGGTGGACGCCAGGTGATACGTGCCGCCGCGCACCCAGACGTGGACCGCGCTACCGGCCGCGCGCGCGGCCCTGGCCGCGGTCTGGGCCCGGGCGGGGGTCAGAAAGGCCTGTGCCTCCGACGTACCCGCGTTGGCGTCGTTTCCGTTGGTGGCGACGTAGAGGTTGACCGCCCCCGCTTGCGAGGGGACCGCGGCGGCCGGGGTGGCCAGCACGGGGGTGAGGGTGACCATGGTGAGGGCGGCCGAGGCGGCCAGGGCGAGCAGACGCCCGGACGGCCGTCGTCCGGGGCCGGGCCGATGCGGGTGGGGCATGCTGCGGCTCCTTGCACTGGGGGGGGTTACCAGGTGGGGGTTGGGCACCTGAAGCCGCACCTGAGGGAGACATCCGATGTGTGAAACGGATGTGGCGCGCGGTTGAATCCTGAAGGCCCACGCGGTGCCCGTCAATACCTCGTCTCCAAATGGTTAAATTCCCGTGAAACCATGCGTCTGAGGCAGTCCCACCCGGAACGCCTCTGCCTTTTTCATCCGATGTATCGCCCGTTTGACGGCGGTCACGCCGTGGCGGGGGTGAGCGACCCGCGCCACAATGGGACGGGGGTGCCGTCACGAAGGGTGCGCCGATGACCGTCGCGGGCCACGACTCCGGACCAGGCCCCGCCATGCCCTTCGACCTGATGCCGACCGCCACCGCCCTCGTCGACGGCACGCTCGCGGTGGCGGGCTGGTCGCGCGCCGCCCGCGAGCTGCTCGGCTACCGCGCCGCGGAGGTCCTGGGCCGCCCGGCCACCGACCTGCTCGCCCGGCCCGCACGCCCGCCGCAGCTCGGCCCGGGCGAGTCCGGCACCGTGGTCCTCGCCCGGCACCGCGACGGCCGCGTCCTCACCCTGGGTCTGCACGCCTCCGCCCTGGCCGCGCCCGGTGGCCGCACGGCGTGGGCCCTGTCGGCGATCGACCTGGCCACCGCACCCTGGTGGCGTGCCAGCCACTCCGTCCTGGAGCACTTCCTCAGCCACTCCCCGTACGGGATCGCGGTACTCGACACCGACCTGCGCTACGTGTGGACCAACCACACCCTGGAACGCATGGCCGGGGTGCCGCTCACCGACCGGGTCGGGCGGCGGATGTCCGAGGTGATGCCCGACCTCCCCCACTCCGAGCTCGACGCCGTGATGCGCCGGGTGCTGGCCACCGGCGAACCCGTGCTGGACTTCGAGTACCGCGGCCGGGTGCCCGCCGACCCCGGCCGCGAGCACGCCTTCTCCGCCAGCTACCTGCGGCTGCACGACGAGCGGCAGCGGGTTCTGGGCGTCTGCTACATGGGGATCGACATCACGGACCGCTGGCGCACCCGCGAACGGCTGACGCTGCTGACCGAGTCCGGCGGCCGCATCGGCAGCGCCCTCGACTTCGCCACGACCGCCCGCGAACTGGCCGAGGTCGCCGTCGAGCACCTCGCCGACTTCGCGGCCGTCGACCTGCTGGAGACGGTCCTCGACGGCGCCGAGCTCGCCCCCTGGGACCCGGCCGCGAGCCTGCGCCGCGTCGCGCACCGCTCCGCCGACCCCGGCCGGCTCGCCGCCGTCACCACCCCCGGGGAGCGGCCCGCCTACCACCCGGACTCCCCCATGGCCAGGGCCCTGACCGAGGGCAAGCCGGTCATGGAGAACGCCCTCGCCCGCTACCCCGGCTGGCTCGCCGCCGACCCGCCCCGCCAGGCCGCCTTCGGCTCCGGCGCCGCCACCTCCGTCATGGCGATCCCGCTCCGGGCCAGGGGCGCGGTCCTCGGGGTCACCGTGCTGCTGCGCCGGGAACCGTTCGAGCCCGACGACCTGGCGCTGGCGGGAGAGCTCGGCGCCCGCGCCGCCGTCTGCCTGGACAACGCCCGCCGCTACACCCGCGAGCACCGCACTGCGCTGGCCCTCCAGCGCAGCCTGCTCCCGCCCACGCTGCCCCACAGCCCCACCCTGGAACTCGCCCACCGCTACCTGCCGGCCGCCGCACCGGGCGACGTCGGCGGCAAGTGGTTCGACGTCATCCAGCTCTCCGGGGCCCGCACCGCGCTGGTGGTCGGCGAGGTCGCCGGGCGCGGCATCGACGCCGCCGCCGCGATGGGCCGGCTGCGCACGGCGGTGCACACCCTCGCCGACCTGGACCTGCCCCCGGACGAACTGCTGGCACACCTCGACGACCTGGTGCTGCGCCTGGTGGAGGAGCACGACCACGACCCGCTGGGCCGCGGCACCGCCGCCGCGGCCCAGGGCGCGACCTGCCTCTACGTGGTCCATGACCCGGTCACCGGCCGGTGCACCCTGGCGAGCGCCGGCCACCCGGGCCCGGCCGTCGTCACCCCCGACGGAGTCCCGGCCGACGTTCCGCCGGTGCCGCAGGGCCCGCCGCTGGGCGCGGGCACCCTGCCGTTCGAGGCCGTGACGTACGACCTGCCGCCCGGCACCCGGCTGGCGCTCGGCACCCGGAGCCTGGCCGGGCGCCCGGGAGCCGCCGCCGACGGGCTGGCCGCCGCGCTGGCCGGAGCCGACCCGTCCGTGGAGCGGGCCTGCGACCGGGTGCTCGGGACGATGCTGCCCCCGGTCCCCCGCGAGGACGTCGCCCTGCTGGTGGCCCGCACCCTGGCCGTCGAACCGGACCGGGTCGCGACCTGGGAACTGCCGAGCGACCCGACGGTGGTGGCCGAGGCCCGGTCGATGACCGTCGGAAAGCTCGCCGACTGGGGGCTGGACGAGCTCGCGTTCACCACCGAACTGGCCGTCAGCGAACTCGTCACCAACGCCATCCGCTACGGCAGGGGCCCGGTGGCCCTGCGCCTGATCAACCAGGACGCGCTGATCTGCGAGGTGTTCGACGGCGCGAGCAGCTCGCCGCGCCTGCGGCACGCCCGGACGACCGACGAGGGCGGCCGCGGCCTCTTCATGGTCGCCCAGCTCACCCGCCGCTGGGGCACCCGGTACACCGACACCGGCAAGGTCATCTGGTGCGAGCAGGCGCTGCCCGACGGGTCCTGACGCCCGCACGCGATCGGGCGGTGGTCAGCGCGGACCACCGCCCGTGACCCGTCACCGCACGGTGAAGGCGTCCACGCTGACGTACGTACCCACGGAGCGCGGGTCGCTGCGGCCGGTGACGGTGACGGTGACGGTGTGGCTGCCCGGAGCGAGGGCGGGGGTGGTGTAGACGGGTGTGCCGAGCTTCTTGGCGGGGGCGTAGAGGTTGACGTCGACAGCGGGGCCGCCGTCGACGGAGAGGGTGGCGATGCCGTTGTCGGGCGTCTGGGAGGCGAGGTAGGTCAGCGTGGTGCCGGTGAAGGTGAAGGTGGCGGTGGCGCCGGTGGAGTTGGTCCAGTGGTCCCCACCGCCGCAGCCGGTGCTGCCGGAGGCGTTCCAGCCGGCGGAGAACGTGACGGCGGCGGAGCCGTCGTCGGTGCAGCGGGCCGCGCCGAGGGCCGGGCCGCCGTAGGCGCCGCGGCTGGGGGCGGTGGGGTCGGTGGCGTTGCCCCAGTAGTCGGTGGCGCTCGCGCCGCTCAGCGCGATTCCGCTGCGGTGGGCGGGCGAGCGGGAGGCCAGCTGGTAGCCGCCGATGCTGCCGATTCCGTAGCCGGCCGTGCCGGGCGCGGTGAACCGGGGGTCGGCGGTGGAGGGGGCGGGGTCGCCGGCGGGTGCGGTGAACCCGGTGTAGGTGTTGTGCTGGTAGGCCGGCCCGATGGGCAGTGTGGAGCCGGGGGCGGCACCGCTGAAGACGTTGTCGGCGACGAGGGTCCCGGCCGGGAACTCGACGATGGCCTTCTTGCCCGCGCAGTCGATGGTGTTGTTGGCGAACAGGAAGCTGTACGGGGCACTGGCACCGTTGCTGATGATCCGGCAGTCGTTCACCGAGACGTTGTGCCTGAAGACGATGGACGGGGTGGTACCGCCGCCGCAGCGAAGGCAGTTCAGGAAGATGCCGCCGTAGTTGCCGTGGTCGTAGTTGTACTGGTACGTGCAGGTGCCGGTGATGTGGCCGTCGCAGTCCCACGCCTGGCTGTCGAAGGTCTGGGCGACGAGGTTGGAGACCTCGTTGTACTGGAAGGTCGGGTTGTGGTCGGCCCAGGCCCAGATGCCGGCGATGTTCCCCGGGCTGACGGCGTTGGTGCCGGCGAGGTCGGAGACGTTGTACTCGATCAGCGGCGAGTCGGACACGCACACCACGATGCCGTCGCTCGTGTTGCGGACGATGGTGTTGCCGGTGACGTGGACGAACCGGTTGTGCACGGCGTTGTCGTTGTCGCCGCCGTTGTCCTGGTTGCCGTAGAGCCCGATGCCGTTGACATGGCTGTCGCGGACGTAGTTGTCGGCGATGGTCAGGCCCTTGACGAAGCCGCCGTTGACGGGCAGGTCGACGCCGATGCCGTGGGAGAGGTAGAAGCCCCGGTGGTCGCCGCCGCGGTCGGAGCGGCCCATCACGTCGTGGACGAGGTTGTCGCGGATGGTGATGCCCTGGTGTTCGGCGAGGTCGTCGACCAGGACGTTGATGCCCGAGCGCCAGGCCTCACCGGCCGCGCTGTTGGTGACCTCCAGACCCTGGACGATCCAGTAGGACTGGTTGTGCAGCAGGACGGCCGCCCCGGTGAGACCGGTGAGGCCGCCCGCGGCGACGACCGGGCGGGCGCCGCCGCCGTAGGAGCCGATGGTGATCGGCGCGGTGGCGCTGCCGTCGCCCTTCGGCGCCAGCCGGCCGTTGCAGGTGACACCGCCCTTGAGCAGCAGCGCGTCACCGGGTGCGAAGGTGTGCGCGTTCGCGGTGGCCAGGCTGTTCCACGGCGAGCCCTCGGCTCCGGAGCCGTCGGTGGCGGCGGAGCAGTCGAGGTACCAGGTGGTGGCGGTGATGGCGGCGTCCACGGTCCAGGTGAAGGTGGTGCTGCCGGTGTTGCCGCGGCTGTCGGTCGCGGTGAGGGTGACGGTGGAGGAGCCGGTCCCGCGGGGCGTGCCGACGATGGTGCCGTCGACGGAGTTGATCCGCAGGCCGGCCGGCAGGCCGGTGGCGGACCAGCTGAGCGGGGCGAGGCCACCGGTGGCCTGCGGGAGGAGGCCGGTGGCGACCCCGACGGTCGAGGACCGGGTACCGGGGTCGGCCGGCGCGGGGGCGTCGGTGGCGGGCGGCCGCCACTGCTGGCCGGCGGTTCCGGGGACGCAGGTGGCGGTGACGGTGCGGGTGCCGTCCGCGGTGGCGCCGCCGGTGAGGTCCAGGCAGGTGCCGGACTTGGCGTTCACCAGGGTGCCGTTCCGGACGACGGCCCAGGCCTGGGCGGAGGTGCCGTTGCAGGAGTACAGCTGGAGCGGGGTGCCGGGCGCGGTGGCGCCGCTGGTGGTTTCGAGGCACTTGCCGACGGCGCGGATGCTGCCGTCGGTCGCCATCGTCCAGTTCTGGCCGGCGGAGCCGTCGCAGGTGGAGAGGGTGACGGGGGTTCCGTCGGCGGTGGCGCCGCCGGCGGCGGTGAGGCACTTGCCGGCGGGGCCGGTGATCGGCCCGGTGCCGGTGGCGGCGGCATGGGCCGCAGCGGGGGCGGAGGCGGTTCGGGCGGCGGCCGGGGTGGTGGTGGCCGCCAGGCCGAGGCCGGACAGCAGGACGGCCGCGGCCAGCGCGGCGGCCGGCCGTCTGGGGCGGCCGAGGGTGACCAGGCGCATGTGGGGGACCTCGTTTCACTGTGGGGGTGAAGTGGGGCCGATCAGTGGTGCGCCCGTCCTCGCGGCGCCGGGTAGCGACCGCGCGGACGGAGTCGTGGGGGGACGGACGTGGGGGGGACGGCCGTGGGGACGCAGTCGTGGGTCAGCGGCTGACGTCGGTGGCATCCGACCGGAAGTCGGCGAGTTCGGCGGCGGTGGGCAGGCCCTCCCAGTCGCCGTGGGCGGAGACGGAGCAGGCGGCCACCCGGCCGGCGCACGCGAGGCGGTCCGGCTCGTCCCGGCCGTCGAGCGTGGCACTCAGGTAGCCGGCGACGAAGGAGTCCCCGGCGCCGACGGGGTCCGTCTCACTCACGCGCACCGCCTCCGTCCGCACGACGCCCGAGGGCCCGGCCGACAGCGCGCCCCGCGCTCCGAGGGTGATCACGACGGTGCGCGGGCCGCGCTCCAGCAGCGCGGCCGCGAGCTCGGCGGGATCGGAGGTATCGGTCCGCAGCTGCACCCGCGCCTCGTCCAGACTGGCGAACAGGACGTCGACGGCGGGCAGCAGCGTGGTGACGGCCCAGCGGTAGTCGGCCGGCTGCCACAGCTTCGCCCGGTAGTTGGCGTCGAACGACACCGTCACCCCGGCGGCCCGGGCGCGGTGGACGGCGTCGTGCACGGTCGCGGCGGCGCTGTCGGACAGGGCGAGCGTGATGGCGCTGGTGTGCAGCACGGCCGCCCCCTCGATCAGGCCGTCGGGGAGGTCCCCGGGGTCGAGCCGGGATCCGGCGGAGTGGGCGCGGTAGTAGTGGACGCGGCGGCGGTCGGCGGTGCGCCGCTCCTTGATCATGAGCCCGGTGGGCGCGGTGGGATCCGTGGCGGCGTGCACGTCGACGCCCTCGCCGCGGAGCGTCGTCCGGATCCGCTCGCCCAGTTCGTCGGCGCCGAGCCGGCCGACCCAGGCGGCGGTTCGGCCGAGCCGGGCAGCGCCGATGGCCACCGTGGACTCGGCGCCGGCCACGGACAGCTCAAGGGTGCTGGCATGGCGCAGCGGCCCTGTGCGGACGGAGCTGAGCGCGGCCATGGTCTCGCCGATGGTCACCAGCTCAGGCATGGTCGTTCCCTCCTCGTGCAGCTGTGACGAAGGCGGCAGCCCGGCGGGCCAGGGCAGCGAGGTCGCCACCGGCGAGGGCGTCACCGAGCAATGGGGAGCCGACGGCCACCGCGAGCGCCCCGGCGTCAAGCCAGGGCCGAACGTCTGTGAGCGCAACTCCCCCGGTGGCCACGAAACGCAGGTCGGGCAGCGGCGCGAGGACGGCGGTGACGAAGGACGGCCCCATGAGATGGGCGGGGAACAGTTTGGCGGCGGTCGCACCGGCGTCCATGGCGGCGAGTGCCTCGGTGGGGGTGAGGACGCCGGGCAGCGCGCCGAGACCGAGTGCGCGGGCGGCTTCGACGACGGGCCGGTGAAAAGTGGGGCTGACGACGAAATGCGCGCCCGCGTCGGCCGCACGGCGGACCTCCGTGGGGCTGAGGACGGTGCCGACGCCGATCGTGAGTCCGTCGCCGAAGCGGGCGCGGGCCTCGGCGACGGCCTCCAGACTGCCCGGCGTGGGCAGGGTGACCTCCAGGCAGCGGATGCCGGCTTCCGCCAGGACCTGGATGGCCGCTTCGAGGTCGCCGCCCTTGACGGAGCGGAGGATCGCGACGAGTCGGTGCGTCCGTAGCGCGGCACCCAGCCGCGTGTGGCCGTCGCCCGGGGGCACGATGGGATCGATCACTTGCTCACCCCTGCGGTCATGCCGGCGATCAGACGCTGGCCGAGGACGACGAACAGGAGGAGCACCGGCACCATGATGATGACGACGCCGGCGAACATGCCTCCCCAGTCGGTGCCCTGGAACTGCTGCTGGTCGATGAAGGACAGCAGAGCGACCGGCAGGGTCCGGTTGCCGTCGCTGGTGAGCATGACCAGGCCGAACATCGTCTCGTTCCAGGCACCGAGGACCTGCATGAGGAAGGCGGTGATCAGCCCGTTGCGGGCCATGGGCAACACGATCCGGACGAAGCTGCGCAGCGCGCCGGCGCCGTCCAGGCAGGCGGCCTCCTCGACCTCGACGGGCAGGGAGCGGAAGTAGCCGGTCAGGAGGAAGACGGTGAACGGCATGGCGAGACCCACGTAGACGGCCGTCAGGCCCTGCATGCTGTCCAGGAGCTTGAGGTGGGTCAGGCTCTGGGTCTTGGCGAAGGCCACGTACACCGGGATGATGATCAGCTGGGCCGGAACGCCGATGCCGAGGGCGAACAGCAGGGTGAGCGGGCCGCCCACCCGCCGTTTGGTGCGGGCCAGGACGTACGCGGCAGGCGCGGCGACAGCGACGGCGATGGCGGCCGAACCGATGGAGACGACGAGGGAGTTGACCAGGGCCGGGCCGAACCCTCCGGTCTGCCAGGCCCTGAGGTAGTTGTCCCACTCGATGTGCGCCGGCAGGCCGACCGGGTGGTCGAAAATCTCCTCGGTGCCGCGCAGGGAGGTGATGATCATCCAGAGCAGGAGCAGAACGTTCACCGTGCACAGCGCCCGGATCGCCCCGGCGCCGAGGTGACGCGGCCTCAGCGGCCGGCGTCGGACGGCGGGCCGGGCCGGTCGGGCCCTGAGGTCGGAGTCCGGCGGTCGTGTCATGACGGTCATAGCGGATCCTTTGGTGTCCGGCTAGGAGAGCTGGACGGAGTCGCGGCGCATCACCCGGCGCAGCAGGACGGCCACGACGGCGATCAGGACGAGGCTGACCAGGGCGGCGGCCGAGGAGACGCCGAAGTCGCGGGTCGTCCGGGCGGAGAAGGCGCTCTCGTAGACGTACAGCGCGGTGGTGTAGGTGTTGTTGGGCGGGATGCCGCCGGTGCTGCCGCCGAAGACCAGGACGAGCTCGAACACCTTGACGGTCGAGATGGTCCAGAGCAGGGCGCAGACGGTGACGACGTCCCAGGAGAGCGGCAGGGTGACGTGGCGGAACCGTCCCCAGGCGCCGGCCCCGTCGAGTTCGGCGGCCTCGTAGTAGGTGGTCGGGATCTGCTCGACCCCGGACGTCAGGATGGTGGTGTAGTAGCCGGTGCCGGCCCACACGGTGACGGCGACGATCATCGTCAGCAGGTTCTGCTCGGCCAGCCACTTGGGTGGGTCGGAGACACCGAGGTGGCCCAGGAGGGTGTTGACGATTCCGGTGGGCCGGAACAGCAGCCCGGTCATCACGCCGAACACCAGCGGGTTGACCAGGACCGGGAAGAACAGCACGTAGCGGACCGCGTTCCGGTCGCGCATCTCGCGCAGCAGCACGGTGACGGCGAAGCTCAGCACGAACACGAACGCGCCGCCGACCACCAGGATGAGCGCGGTGTTCTTCAGCGAGGTGAGGAACAGCTGGTCGTGCAGGAGGTTGGTGTAGTTCTTCAGCCCGCGCCCGCGGATCTCGCTGACGCCGTCCCAGCTCTGGAGACCCAGCCAGAGGCTGAAGACCACGGGCGCCACGAAGAACAGCGTGAAGACGACCAGGGCCGGCGCGAGGAAGGGCCAGAACGTCCGGCGCTGGGCCCGTTCCAGAGGGCTTCCCGCTCCCGGGTGACGCGCGCTGCGCCGGCGCGCGCCCCGGGCCCGAAGTCCGGTGGTGGTGCTCACGGCGGTCAGCCCTTGGCCTTCCAGTACTCGGCGCTGGCCTTGGCGGCCTGGGCGACGAAGCCGGCCGCGTCGGTCCTGCCGAGCCACAGGTCGTTGTACTGGGCCACCAGGACCTTGTCCTGCCAGTCGGCGTCCGCGTTGTCGTCGGGCAGCCGGCTCGGCTGGTCCTTGAGCTGCTGGGCGACGTCCGCGAGTTCGGCGGGGGCCGGGATGTCGGCGCGCGGGGTGATGTTCTTGGCGTCGGTGGCGATGCCGGCCAGCTGGTCCTTCTGGAGGAAGAAGGCGATGAACCTTCCGGCCGCGTCGGCGTTCTTGGCGCCCTTGGGGATCACGAAGCCGAAGGGCAGGAAGTCGACGGCGTTGCGGGCGGCGTCGCCGGTGGTCGGGAAGGGGACGGACCTGAACTCGAAGCCGCTGCCCCTGAACTTCTCCGCCTCGCTGGGCAGCCAGCTGCCCATCAGGAAGAACACCGACTCGCCGCGCGCCCAGCGGTTCTGCTGCTCGGGGTACTTGGTCGCGTCGTAGCCCTTGACCAGGTAGCCCTCCTTGACCAGCTGCTCGACCTGCTGCGCGCTCTTCAGGACGGCCGGGTCGTTGAACGCGGCACCGCTCCGGTCGGCGGCGAGGGCGGCGACGGAGCCGCCGTTGCGGTTGAGCAGGTAGTCGAGCCAGTAGTGGGTGGCCCAGCCCGCGTCGCCGTCGGTGCCTATGCAGGCCTTGCCGGCGGACTTCGCGGCCTTGCAGACGGTCAGCAGTTCGTCCCAGGTCTTCGGGGGCTGGGAGACCAGTGGGTCCTTGCCGTTGTAGAACAGTGAGACGGAGACCGACTCGTAGGGGATCATCCAGGGGGTGCCGTCCTTGCCCTTGGGCAGGACCTCCAGGAACTTCGCGGGGACGACCTCGCTGACCTTGCGGCCCTCTCCGGTGTCCAGGGCCAGGACGGACGTCAGGTCCTGGGCCTTGCCGTTGGCGGCCAGCGCCGGGAGCAGCCGGTCGAAGCCCTGGTCGACGAGGTCGGGTGCGTTGCCGGACAGCAGCGCCGGGCCGACCTTGTCGAGGACCTTGCGGCCCTGCCACTGGACCTCGACGTGGACGCCGGTCTTCGCGGTGAACGCGTCGATCGACTTCTGCAGGGCTTTGGCCTGCGGCTCGGTCTGGGTCCACATCGACCAGTAGGTGAGGCGCTGCTTGGCGCCGTCGCCGCCGGAGCCGCCGTCGGAGGTGGTCGCGCAGCCGGTCGCGAGCACGGTGAGGGCGGCGACGGCCGCGCCCGCTCTGGACAGCTTCGAGGTGACGTTGGGCATGGGAGGTCCTTTGCTCGGGCGGTTCGCGGTGCAGGAGTTCGGCGGTGCGGGCGATCGGGGGTGCGCGGCGCGGGAGGGCGGCGGGGCGGAGGATCAGCGGTCGCGGTCGAACATGCGGCACGGGGCGTCGGTGGCCCAGGGCAGTTCCACGGCGCCGGCCGGCAGTCCGTCCACCGGGACGTAGCCGAGCTCGGCCCGGGCACTGGCCAGGCTCCAGAACCGTTCGGCGTCCCGGGAGACCCCGAAGTGGACGCCGGGCGCGGGAGCGCGGAGCGCGGCCCGGACGAGCGCGCGGGCGTCCTGGTCGGACAGCCACATCGCGGCGTAGTCGCGCTCCAGGAGCGGCCAGCCCACCAGGCCGAAGCGCAGGCTGACCACGACCACACCGTGCTCCCGCGCATGGAGGCGACCGAGCGCCTCCTCCGCCAGCTTGGCCGCGCCGTAGGGACAGCAGGGCATCGCGGCGGCCTCGGGGCCGACCGGGCACAGCCGGCGGCGGTAGTTCAGTCCGGCCGCGTGGTTGGAGGAGGCCAGCACGATCCGGCCCACCCCGTGGCGGGCCGCGGCCGCGAGGACCTCGTGGGTCAACGCGATGTTCGGCGCCACGAGCGGCCACGGGCTGCGCGGACTCGCGTGCGCCGCCAGGTGCAGGATCGCGTCGGCACCCTCGACCGCGCTGTCCACGAAGCCGGGATCGGTCAGATCGCCGACCCGGACCTCGTCCGGTCCGGGCCGGCGCGGTCCCACCCGGTCGGCCACCCGCACGGCGAACGACTCACGCAGCGCCGGCCGCAGCACCGATCCGAGGGTTCCAGCACCTCCCGTGACCAGCAGCACAGGATCCCGAGGCAACATGCACGCCCCACCTTCGTGAACGGACCGAGAAGTTCCCGATCCAGGTGCCAACAGTTATGGCCCACTCGCACTCAAGTGTCAACACTCCGAACGAACTTGTGTCTCTGACAGGGTGTTCGTCAGAAGTCTTGACGGACCTGGGTGTCGGTGCCAGGCTGGCGCCGTGTCACTCGTAACCGGTGGGTCCCTCCAGTCACTTCGGCGCACCAACCAGGAGCGCATCCTGCAGCTGCTGCTCAGGAACGGCGCCATGCACCGTGCCGAGATCGCCCGTCAGATCGACGTCTCGCGTGCCACGGTCTCCACGATCGTCAGCGCGATGATCGACCGCGGGATACTCGTCCAGGTGGATGTGCCCCAGTCGGGCCGGGTGGACGGCCGGGTGCGGGAACGGGTGGCGATCAGCCGCACCCTCGGCGTCGCCGCCGGACTGGACTTCACCCTGGACCGGATCGCGGTGCACCTCAGCGACCTGGAGCACCGCGCCCTGGTGAGCCGCGCCGTCCAGGTCCCGGCCGGCGCCGACGCCACCGAGCGGATCCGGGTCGCCGCCGGACTGCTGGACGCCGCGCTGGCCGACCACCGGCTCGGCCGCGACGACGTGGTCGGCCTCGGGGTCGGCGTCCCGGGGCAGGTCGCCACCGCCACGGGGGCGGTGGGGCCCTCCCTGCCGGGACAGCCCTGGGCCGGCCTCAACGTCCGGGAGCTCTTCGAGGAGCACTTCGGGCAGCCGGTCATGGTCGACAACAACACCCGGATGGAGGCCATGGCCGAGTACCTGTGGGGCGCCGGGCGGCAGGCCCCCACCATGCTCCACGTCAACCTCACCAGCGGCATCGGTGCCGCCCTGATCATCGACGGCAAGCTCTACCGCGGCGCCGTCGGCGGGGCCGGCGAACTCGGGCACGTCTCCGTCGACCCGGACGGGCCGCCCTGTCCGTGCGGCAACCGCGGCTGCCTGATCCAGCAGGCCGCCGCACCCGCCGTCCTCGCCCAGCTCCGTCCGATCCTCGGTGCGGACGCCACCGTCAGCGACGTCGTCACGGCCGTCCGGTCCGGCGACCGCGCCGCCGTCGGCGTCCTGGCCGACGCCATGGGCGTCGTCGGCCAGGCCCTGGCGAACCTGTGCAACCTGCTCGATCCCGGCCTCATCGTCATCGGCGGCCCCATCGCGGCGGCCGGCGAGGTCGTGACCGACGCGGTCCGGACCGCCGTCCAGCGCTACGCCATGCCGGCCGTCAACTTCAGCACCGAAGTCGTCCAGGCCCACTTCGAGGAATCCACTCAGGCCGGCGCACGCGGCGGCGCCGCGCTCGTCCTGCAGGAAGCCCCCCACCTCTCCTCCGTGCTGCGCCGTCTCGCCCGCTGAGACGGAGGGCGGCCGGGAGACTCCGCCAACCCGAGGAGCTCCGTGAAGATCACCAAGCTGGAAACCTTCCCGGTCCGGCCCCGCTGGCTGTTCCTGCGGGTCGAGACCGACGAAGGCCACGTGGGCTGGGGCGAGCCGGTGGTGGAAGGCCGGGCGGCGACCGTCGCCACCGCCGTGGACGAGCTGTCCGACCTGCTCATCGGCGCGGACGCCTCACGCATCGAGGACATCTGGCAGACCCTCACCAAGGGCGGCTTCTACCGCGGCGGGCCCGTGCTCAGCAGCGCCGTCGCCGGCATCGACCAGGCCCTGTGGGACATCAAGGGCAAGGCCCTCGGCGTCCCGGTGCACGAGCTGCTCGGCGGACCGGTCCGCGACCGGGTCCGCATCTACAGCTGGATCCACGGCGACGAACCCGAGGAGCTCGCCGCAGCCGCCCGGGCCGCCGTGGCCGGCGGACTCGGCGCCGTCAAGTTCAACGGTTCCGACCGGATGCTCCCCCTGGACAGCCCCGCCGCCGTCAAGCGCCTCGCCCGCCGGACCGCGGCCGTCCGGGAGGCGATCGGTGACGAGGCCGACCTGGCCATCGACTTCCACGGCCGTGCCTCGGCCGCGATGGTGCGCCGGATGCTGCCGCCCCTGGAGGAGTTCCTGCCCCTGTTCGTGGAGGAGCCGGTCCTGCCGGAGTTCAGCCGCGACCTCGGCCGGGTCGTCGCCGGCACCTCCATACCGGTGGCGCTCGGCGAACGCCTCTACTCCCGGTGGGACTTCCGCGGCGTCCTGGACACCGGGGTCGCCGTGCTGCAGCCCGACCTCAGCCATGCCGGCGGCATCTCCGAGGTCCGCCGCATCGCGGCCATGGCGGAGGCCCACGACGCGGTGATCGCCCCCCACTGCCCGCTCGGCCCCATCGCCTTCGCGGCCTGCCTCCAGATCGATTTCGCCACGCCCAACTTCCTCGTCCAGGAACAGAACCTCGGCCTCGGCTACACCACCGCCGACGCGGGCCCGCTCGACTACCTCCTCGACCCCGCCGTCTTCACCCAGAACGGCGGCTTCATCGAGCGACCCACCGCGCCCGGACTCGGCATCGAGATCGACGAGACGGCCGTCCGCAGGGCGGCCGCCGCAGGGCACCGCTGGCGCAACCCCGTGTGGCGCCACGACGACGGATCGTTCGCCGAATGGTGAGCGCGAGGGCGACCGTCCCGGACCAACCCGCCACCGCGCCCGGCGGCCACCTGATCGTCGGCAGTTCCGCCTCGGCGGGCTCCCCGCGCACCGGCCTGTACACCGTCCACTACGCCGCCGGCGGCACCCTGCGCCGGCGGCGGGTCCTGCCCGTCGAGCAGGCCTCCTACACCGCCGCCGACCCGGCGGGCCGGACCCTCTACGCCGTCGTCGAGCAGGACTCCGGGCTCGTCGTCTCCCTTCGGATCGGCCCGCGCGGCGCCGGCCTCGCCCCGCTCGCGACCAGCGCCAGCGGCGGCGCGCTGCCCTGCCACCTCGCCGTCCACCCCAGCGGATCGCACGTCTTCGTCGCCCACTACGGCGACGGCGTCCTGTCCGTCCTCCCCACCGCCCCCGACGGCCCGATCGCCGACCAGGAACCGGCGCAGCGGATCCACCATCCCCGACGGGCCGCCTCCGGCACGCTGCTCACCGCCCCGCACGCCCACATGGCCGCCCCTTCGCCCGACGGCCGCTTCGTGCTCTGCACGGACCTCGGCACCGACCGGATCCACATCTACGCCTTCGCCCCCCTCAGCGGCCTGCTCACCAGGCACCGGACCGTCCACCTGCCGCCCGGCTGCGGCCCCCGGCACCTCGTGTTCCACCCCTCGGCCCGCTATGTCTACCTGCTCAACGAGCTCTCCTCCACCCTCACCGTCTGCACCTGGGACGCACCCTCCGGCCATCTCCGGGCCGCCGCCGAGCTGAGCACCCGCCGGGACCCGAGCACACCGAACGCCAACTACCCGGCCGCGATCCGGCTCTCCCCGGACGGGAGGTTCCTCTACATCACCAACCGCGGCGACGACACCATCGCCGTCTACGCCGTTCGCCACGACGGGGCGTCCGTCGACCTGCTCTCGACCGTTCCCAGCGGCGGCAGCTGGCCCCGCGACATCGCCCTCTCCCCCGACGGACAGCTGCTCTTCTGCGCCAATCAGCGCTCCGACTCGCTCACCGCATTCCACCGCGATCCGGCGTCCGGACTCCTGACCCCGGCCGGACGGCCGCTGGCCCTCGTCGCCCCCGTCTCCGTGCTTCCGGTCGGCTCCGCACAGCCCTCGCCACCCGCGTCCCCGGAGCCGTAGGCCGCGCGGCCGACGAGCAACCCGGTCCCGTCGTCCTTCCTCACAGCCCGTTCACGATGCGCCACGCGACGCGCTTGCGGCCCCGCGGCCGCGCCAGGTGGAGCGCGTCCTCGACCAGCTTGACCTGCTCCCGCACGGTCTTCGCCCAGGCCTGTTCCCGGAGGTACGTGTCGATCGTCTCGGCGTCGTCCGCGGACCGTGCCGAACCGCGCAGGCCCGCACGCAGGGCCTTGAGGCCGGCCTGCATGGCGAAGACCTCGGCGTCCAGATACAGCCGGAGCATGCACGCCAGCTCCAGCGGGTTGCGGTGGAGCACCTGTTCGTGGCGCCAGCGCGCCGGAGCGAGGTCGAAAAGCCAGTCCTTGGCCGACTGTTCGAACTCCGGGCAGCCGGGCTGTCGGACGGCGCCCGGCCATCGGACGGTCGAGGGACGCGGGGACCTCGGCGAGGGAAGTCCGTCGTTCTTCGGCACGAGGGTCATGTCATCACCCCTGGTCTTCACACCCCGCTGCGAGACATCGCCGGCCTCGGCCGCCCCACCCGCGCCTTCGGTGCGACGAGTCTCAGCCGCCCTCCCGCCGCTGTCAAGCACGGCGGTCCGGGCTCATCGCATCCTCAGGGTCCGGGTGTGATGATCCTGCCGTCGACGACGGCGCCTTCGGACGGGAACTCGCCCCGCCGGCACTGCCGGCTCGCGGTCGTGCGGCAGCGGCCGCGAGCCTCCGCAGTGGCCGTCCACGACCGGCCCGGCCGCGGTGGGTCACGCCACGGAGCAGCGGACGCCGACGCGCCCGCTGGAGCGTCGCCTGTCGCCAGTGCGGGAGCACGCGTGGGCCGTGCCGCCCGCTGGGGGCGAGCACGGCCCACGTCGTGGGGTGATGGGTCAGTTATTCGAAGGTCCACAGGAGGTTGGTGCTGGTCCCCCATTCCCACTGCTTGGTCACGGATCCGGAGGGGACCTGGCCGCCGCCGTCGAGGACCAGGCCCGAGGTGCGGTTGGCGACGGAGTACCGGCCGTTGCCGCGGTCGGTGATCTGCCACTGCTGGTTGGCACTGCCGTTCCAGGCCGACTGCCGGGCCGGGCTGCCGTTGCCGGTCGCGCCCCAGCCGTCGGCGACCATACCGTTGGTGCGGTTGACGAGCTTGTAGTAGCCGTCACCGAGGTCCTCGGCCCGCCACTGCAGGTTGGGGCTGTCGACGGGCGTCCACTGCTTGAGGTCGGAGCCGCCGGCGACGTTGCCGCCGCTGTCGAGCGCCAGGCCGTCGGTGACGTTGACGAGCCGGAAGTTCATGGCCGGGTCGAACGTCACCTTCAGCGACTTGATGGCGTCATTGCCGGCTCCCAGGCCGGGGGCGTTGGCGGTGTAGGTCCAAGGGGTGCCGGTGAAGTTGTCGCCGGGGTAGCCAAGCACCCGGTAGCCGTACGGCACCCGGATCGAGGAGATGCCGAAGCCGGCGCCAAGGGCCGACAGCTGGGCGGAGGTGTAACTGCCAAGGGGCAGGAGCACGTTGTTCCCGACGTAACTGGTGTGCTCGTACACCGTCGCCTCGAACATGTTCCACGAGATCGGCCGGTCCGTTACGAACTCCGGGCCCATGGGCCGGTCGACGGCGATCTGCAGGATGAAGTCCGAGGCGGTCTTGGTGAGCCCGGACAGGTCCAGGAGCAGGTCGCCCAGGGCGGCGGTGGTGAACGGCACCGGCCTGCCGCCGTCGAGAGTGGTGATCGACTTCACCGTGGCCTTCAGGGCCGGCAGTCGGAGCTTGACCGGGCGCAGATCATCGGTGATGTGCAGGTAGACGGTGCTGCCCGTGTAGGTCGCCCCGCCGATGTCGCCGGCACGGTAGGGCCCGCCGCGGGTGCCGATGATCGTCTGCTTGTTGCTCCCCATCCAGGCGCCGACCTGGCCCAGGGTGGACAGGACCCGGTCCTCCAGGTAGCCGGTCTTCATCGGCGGCACGTTGAGCAGGTAGTTGCCGTCTCCGGCGGCCGTCGAGGCGAGGTGCTTGAGCACCTCCGGGAAGTCGGACATGCGCTGGCCCGACTGCCAGGACCACGCATCCGGCGTGATGCTGATGCACGACTCCCACGGCCGGACGATGTCGAAGGCGCCGACCTTCCCCTCGGGGGTGCTGTAGTCCCCGGTGAGCTCCTGCGGCATGGAGTTCTGGAAGCCCATGTTCGTGTAGGCGCGGTCGTTGATCAGGATGCCCGGCTGCAGTTCCCGGGGGACCGTCAGCATCTCCGGCGGGCGGAACGACTGCCGGTCGACGTACGGGATGCTGTCGTACCACAGGAAGTCGACCTTGCCGTACTGGGTCAGGAGCTGACGCAGGTGCTCCATCATGTAGGTGTAGTAGGTGGCGTAGTCGCCCCTGCCGTAGTCCGGCTGGGTCCAGTCGCGGGGAGAGTAGTAGAACCCGAGCTTGAGGCCGGCGCTCCTGGCGGCGTCCGCGATCTCCCGGGTGAGGTCGCGTCCGGACCGTCCCAGCGGCGTGTCGGCGAAGTCGGGGTAGAACGACCGGCTGATGTTGTCCGCCCGGAAGTTGGGGTAGCCGTCGTGGTGCTTGGTCGTGAACACCAGGTACGTCATCCCAGCGGCCTTGGCCGTGGCGGCGAGCTTGGTGGCCCAGTCCGCCTCCGGCAGGAAGCTGCGGTAGGCACCGTCGTAGACGGGATCGGTCTTCTCCGTACCGCGGTATTGGTTGCCCGGGGCCTCGCCCGGCCGGGAGGCGTTACGGCCCCAGCCGATCTCCCGGCCGACCACGGAGGACGGGTTGAAGTGCACGAACATGCCGAATCTCAGCGAGGCCATGGCCTTGCCGACGTCATCGGCCGACGGAGCGGACGCCGAGCCGACCAGGCTCTGGGACACGCCGAGCGCTCTCGCCACCGACGCGGTGGCGATGACGGCCGGTACGGCCATGATCGCTCCCAGCAGTGTGCGGCGGCCGAGCTGACGCGATTCGGACATGCGACGTTCCTTTCCCTGGGATCGCAGGCGGCGCTTTCCTGAGTGCGCGATGCCTGCCGTGGCGGGGTGGACGGAGATCATGGCGATGAAGCTTTGCGTGAGCATCAACCTGAAACACGCAAGAAACATCGGATCATTTGGGCTGAGATTAGGAGTCGGGGTAGCCGATGTCAATGGATAACACCATGTTTCAACGCCTGTAATCTCCAGATGCAGGGACTATCATCGGATGTCTCCGCCCACGCCCGTCGGGAACGCCTTCGGTCGCGGGTCAGGAGTAGCGGCGCCATTTCTGGTTGTCGTTGTTGTGACAGGTCCAGACGATCAAGCTGGTGAGGTCGGCGGTTCCGGCGCCCTTGGCGTCCAGGCACTTGCCGAGGGCCTGGAGCCGACGGCTGCCGGGGTCGTAGGTCCACTTCTGGCCGGCGCTGCCGTTGCAGGTGCTCAGCTGCACGAAGTTGCCGTCGAAGGCGCTGCTGTCGTCGACCTCCATGCACTTACCGAGCGCGCGGGCCTCTCCGTTCGCGTCGTTGAAGCTCCACTGCTGGTTCGCGCCGCCGTTGCAGGCGTAGAGGATCAGGTCGGTCTCGTCCTGGGTGTTGAAGGCAGGGACGTCGACGCATTTGCCGCTGCCGACGCCGCGGAGCGGACCGGGCAGGTTGCCGACGGCCTGGCCGACCTTCGTCAGCTGGGCGACCGCGAGATCGGACAGGTGGCCGTTCGACCGGTCGTAGCCCACGTCCCAGGTGGTCACGCCCTGGTTGCCGGTGACGGTCAGGGTCTTGGCGACGATGTCGTCGTCACTGAAGGTCATCGGGCGGTTCGGTGGGGCACCCCAGTTGGTCTGGGCCTCCAGCAGGGTGTGGAACTGCAGTTGAGCACCTCGGTCCTGGACGAACCTGGTGGTGACGCCGTGGGGCGGCCACGGGCTGGGGGCGAACTCGCCCGGGGTGAAGTCGGAGACGGGCTGGGAACTCTTCGGCAGGAGGCTTCCGTAACCGGGGTTGAGACCGACCAGCGCGTTGGGGTTGCCGGCGCGCAGGGCTGCGGCGACCGCGGTGTAGTACGAGCCCAGGTTGGGATACGGGGTCGGCTGGGTCGAGGCGATGTTGGGGTCGCGGAACGTGCCGTCGGCCCAGTACCCGTCGACCTTGGTGCCCCACTGGGTCGACCATTTGGTCAGGATCCTGATCCAGTTCTGCTGGTAGACCGAGGAGTTCGGCGTGCCGTCGGGCTGAGGACCGCCGAGCTTCTGGCGAGCGTACTCGTCCCGGTTCGGGGTGTCGGACGGCGCGTAGACGATGAACTTCAGCCCGGCATCGTGCAGGGCCGTGCCCATGTCGGCGATCAGGTCCCGAGCGCTCAGCCTGCTCGGGTGCTCGGCCGTCGGGGAGACGACCTCGTCGTAGACGGAGTTGGGCGCGGACCAGAAGCCGTCGTTCTGCCCGATGGCCAGGACCAGGTACTTGGCGCCGATGGACTTGAGTTGGGCGACCACGCCGTTGACGTCGTAGTTGTTGACCCGCGTGTTCCAGTTCTCGGCCGTCGGCGCGGGGTCGCCGCACCCGCCGCCGGGGCAGCCCTCGCCCAGCCAGTGCTGCATGACGCCGAACTTGGCATCCCTCAGCCAGTCGGTGGCCTGTCCACCGACTGCCGGGGACGCCGGCACAGGCTGTGTCTGAGCCCGCGCGGCGGGGACGGCCACGAGCGCCAGGCCGAACACCGTGGCGGCTGCCCCTGCGCCGAGACCTCTGAATAACTTCATGCGTTTCCTCCTCAAGCTCTACCGGGGAATCCGGGTCCGGAAGGTGGCTCCCGCAGTCGGTCGGACGGGTACGGCCGACCGACCGACTGCGGGTGCGCGGGCCAGGTCGTCCCGCTGCAAGGCCGATGACGGCGCTATTGGTCGATGTAGTCGACGTTGATGGGGACGTCGCCGGTGTCGTGCTGCAGGGTCACGGCCGCCCCGGCGGGGATCGGGACATTGACGGTCGTCCTGGTGAAGGTGTTCCAGTCGCCGGTGGCGGGGAAGGAGACCGCCTGCGCCTTGACCCCGTTGACGTACAGGCTGAACGTGCCGGTGTTCACGGCGGCGTAGCCGATGGTCAGGGAGTCCGAGGCCGTCAGGCCCGACAGGCGCACGCCGTCCCCGACGGCGCTCATGTAGCCGACGTTCTGGCCCTTGGAGGCGTTGCTGTGCGGTTCGACCCGCGCACCGCCCAGCAGAGCGCCGGATTCGCCCTCCGTGCGCCCGCCCGGCGAACCGGCCGGGTAGAGCTGGCTCTGGGGGACGACCTGCTTCGGGGTATTGGGGCTGGTCCAGATGAGTTTGGCGGCCGCTTCGCCGCCCTGTTCGGTGTGTTCCAGACGGATGGAGTACCGCTGCCCGGCGGTCAGGGTGATGCTGCCCTGGTTCCAGCTGGGGCCGTGCGGGATGGTGTTGTCGATGACGAGCCGGCCGTCGACCCAGAGTCGGACGGTGTCGTCGGAGATGGTGGTGAAGGTGTAGGTCTCGCTGTGGCGGGGCTCGATGGTTCCGGTCCAGCGGGAGGAGAAGTTGTCGGTACCGATGCCGGGGGCGGGTGATCCGTCGTAGCGCCAGAGGTAGTTGACGGTGGGGTCGGTGCGGGTCACGGCCGGGCTGCCGGTGAAGGTGGTGTTGTTCCAGAACTCGGCCTTGAGGCCGGTGCCGGTGCCGACGGGTGCTGCTGCGGGGGTCGTGATGTCGGCTTCGATCACGGTGGCGATCGCATTGGTCGCCGAGCCGGAGGGTGTGAAGTCGAAGCCGTCCCCCGCCGCGCGGACGGTCACGTTCTGGTCGCTGCCCAGCACGCGGGCGGCGGTCACGGAGAACGGGCTGAGGGCGGAGACGTGCACGGAGTTGCCCGCGCCGGGCCAGTTGTAGACGAGCAGGTACAGCTTGTCGGCCTTGCGGGTGATCCGTCCCCAGGTCGGCTGGCTGGTCAGTCCGCTGTATCCGGCGCCGTAGACGGCCGCGCCGTTCGTGGCGGTCCAGGAGTTGATGCCGCGCAGGGCGTCGGCGTGCCCGGGCGAGACGGCGCCGGTGTCGGTGGGGCCGATGTTGAGCAGGAAGTTGGAGTCGATGCTGGTCGTGTGGATCAGGTTGCGGGTCAGCTGGCCGGACGACTTGTACTTGGTGTCCCAGGAGGTGTAACCCCACGTGTCGCTGACGTTGTCGCAGGTCTCCATCAGTTCCGACGGCGACGGCGACGAGGGGTAGTAGCCCTCGGGGGTGGTGTAGTCGCCGTCGCCGGGTCGGTGGAGGTGAAAGTCGTTCGTCCCGTGGTGGTCGATCGCCCGCTCGTTGACGATGATGCCGGGCTTGAGGCCGCGGACGTAGGTCTCCATCCGCGCGCCGTCCTGGAAGCTGTAGGGGTTCGGCGGGTTGGTGTACCCCTTGTAGGAGCCGTCGAACCAGAGGACCTCGGGGTCGTAGTCGGTGATCAGCTCGCTGAGCTGGGCCTTGGCTCGCTTGAGGTATTCGGGGTAGTTCCCGCCTGGCAGGGCGTCGGGGTCGTGCCAGTCCCAGATGGAGTAGTAGACGCCGAAGTGGAGTCCGTTGGCGCGGGCGGCGTCGGCCAGTTCACGCAGCGGGTCGCGCTGGAAGGGCGTCTTCTGCCGGATGTTGTAGTCGTTGACCCGGGTGGGCCACATGGCGAAGCCGTCGTGGTGCTTGGCGGTGATGACGATGTATTTCTGGCCGGCGTCCTTGGCCAGCTTCACGATCGCGTTCGCGTCGAACTCGGCGGGGTTCCATTGCGCGGCCTTGGCCGTGTAGGCGGAGTCGGGGATCGCGCAGTTTCGCTTGATCCACTCGGCATCCCGGCACGTCGACCCGTCCGGCTTGGTGTATTCACCGTGGAAGGCCGAATACACGCCCCAGTGCAGGAACATGCCGAACCTCGCGTCGCTCCACCACTGGGTGCGCGAGGACGACAGCGGGTCGTCGATGGCGAAGTTGTCGCCCTGCGCGGCCACGGCCGACTGCGGCGTGACGAAGGCGACCGTCGAGGCCGCCAGGGCTAACGCGAGAAACTGCGACAGTCTTTTCATTCGGGCTCCTCGGGTGTGCCGGGTGGGAGGGAGGGCTCGGATCAGAACGTCTGTTTCCGGATGTCGCCGGTGTGGGGCAGGCCCAGGCGGCTCCTGACTGCGGACCGGGCGCTCCCCGTCACGAGGGACAGTGACGCGTTGATTAGGGCCGAGACGTCCGACGAATGTCAAGAGTGCAGCGAGAACCGGTCAGCTCAACAGGATTTGCGGAACTCGCCCGAGGATGGGACCAGGGCGAACCGCGGCGGATCCCGGCGGCACGCTGCGGCGGGTCAGCACCTAAGGACAAGGCGTTGGCCTGGCGCGATGACAACCCTGCGATGCGGCGACCAGGCGGACTGCCGACTGGGCCGTCGCCGCCGGATTTCGATCGACGCCCTCCCTTGACAGTGACCCAGGCCACAAGTAGCCTCCAGGCACCCCTCACACATCGGATGATTCTGCGCCGCGAGCTGCCGGGAACTGGCCTCCACCGGGCTTGAACCGATAGAGGCCGACGTCGATTTCCCCGTGCAGATCTGATGATTCCGATGGTCCGGTGATGCGGATACTCCGCCACTGACAGGAACGGTTCACCAGATGAAACTCCACCCCAGACGGCTGATCGCCGCATCCACCGCCATGATCATGGCGGTGGGATTCGCGGTGGCAACAGCCCGTTCGGCGTCCGCCGCGGCGGACGTGACCCTGTACGCCTCGCCCTCCGGGTCAGGATCGGCCTGTACGCAGAGCGCACCGTGCGCCCTGACCGGCGCGCAGAGCGCCGTACGGGCCCTGTCGCCGTCCACCAGCGGCGCCAATGTCACCGTCGTCCTGGCCGGCGGCACCTACCGGCTCTCCAGCACCTGGGCCTTCGGCTCGGAGGACTCCGGCAGCACCGGGCACCCGGTGCTCTGGCGGGCGGCACCGGGGACGCGTCCGGTGATCTCCGGCGCCTCGCAAGTCACCGGCTGGAGCCGCGTGGGCTCCTCGGAGGTGTGGTCGACTCCCGTGCCCGCCGGAAGCGCCACCCGGCAGCTGTACGTGAACGGCACCAAGGCCCCCGTCGCCCAGGCCAGCACCGCCTCCCTCGGCTTCACCGGCTCCTGGCTGACCTCGGCCACCGGCTACGACATCAGCGGTGACAGCAAGGCCTCGGCCTGGTTCGCCGCCCTGTCCCCCGCCCAGGTCGCCGGAGTCGAGTTCACCTACCCGGGCGGCAACGGCGCGTGGACCCACTCGCGCTGCAAGGCGGCGGGCTACGCCAACGGCAGACTCACCATGGCCCAGCCCTGCTGGTCCAACGTCACCGCGCGTGTCACGGTCCCCCAGCGCTCCGGCGACCTGCCGAACATGGACAAGAACACCAGGCCGACCATGATCGAGAACGCCGAGGCCCTCCTGCGGCCGGGCCAGTGGTTCCTGGACACCTCCGGCAGCCGGCTGTACTACCAGCCCATGGCCGGCCAGAACGTGAACGACCTCACCGTCGAACTGCCCCGCCTGGAGAGCCTGCTGCAAGGCGCCGGCACCCTGAGCGCCCCGCTGCACGACGTGACCTTCCAGGGCCTGCAGTTCTCCCACGCCACCTGGAACGCGCCGTCCGGCCCGGAGGGGTTCGCGGACGTGCAGAGCAACCTGCGCATGACCGGCGCCACGCCCAACCAGGGCATGTGCCACTTCTCCACCCCCTACGGCTCCTGCCCGTGGGGCGCGATCACCCAGCCACTGGCCAACGTCGCCTTCACCGCCGCCACCAACGTCACCCTGACCGGCAACCGGTTCACCGGGCTCGGCGGCGCCGGCCTGAGCGTGATGTACGGCTCCAAGAACACCCTCATCTCGGGCAACGAGTTCACCGACATCGCCTCCACCGGCCTGCTGCTCGGCTGCACCCACGACCCCAACCCCACCAACTCGAACCCGGCCCTCGATCCCAACGAGCCCTCGGTGATCAAGGAGAACTGCACGCCCGACGCCGCCCGGGTCAGCGGCGACACCATCGGCACCAACGAGATCCTCACCGACACCACGGTCTCCGACAACGTCATCCACAACGTCGGCACCGACTACAACTCCGCCCCCGGCATCACCCTGCTGTTCTCCCGCGGCACCAAGATCGTCCACAACAACCTGTTCGACCTGCCCTACACCGCGATCACCGGCGGCGTGATCCAGGGCCACGTCGACAATGCCAGCCACCCGCAGAACTCGGTCAACATCAACGAGAACAACACCATCAGCAACAACCTCTTCCACGACTACATGAGCACGCTCAAGGACGGCGGCGCGATCTACCTCGAGGGCCACCAGGCCCAGTACTACGACGCCGCCGGCAACCCCACCACCTACGACCGGGCCGATCCCGTCCAGACGCTCGCGCACGGCATGCAGGTCCAGGGCAACGTCGCCTTCAACGGCCGCAACACCAACTTCACCTACTACGACGACGCCGGCTCCGAGTGGATCAACTGGCAGGGCAACGTCGCTTTCAGCGCGGGCGAGAAGTCGGGCGGCTGCTCGGCCACCGGCCACATCTGGTTCACGGACAACTACCTCTCCGCCCGGCACAGTGCCTACGAATGCGACCCGGCGATCGACACCCACGCCAGCGGCAACATCTCGATTCCGGCCACGCCCAAGCCCGGTGATCTGTCGACCGGCCTGCTCGCCAACGCCGGTGTGACCTCGAAGTACGCGGCCCTCACCGCCGACATCGGCCCGCGCATCCACTACGTCTCCCCCGCCACCGGCTCCAACCAGGTGCTGATCGGCGGCGAAGGCTTCACCTCCGGCGCCCAGGTATCCGCCGGAAGCACCCGGCTCGCCGCCTCCGATGTCCAGGTCCTCTCCAGCGGCTTCATCACGGCCACTGTCCCGGCGGGCACCACGGCGTCCCAGATCTCGGTCACCAACCGCCTCGACGACACCGACCCGTCCATCGCCTACAGCGGCTTCTCCGCTCACGCCAACCGTGGTTACGGTGACTACAACAACGACATCCACTACGCGACGGCGGACGGCTCCACGGCCACCTACTCGTTCTCCGGCGACTTCATCCAGGTCTTCGGCGAGCAGTACACCGACCAGGGCGCCAACGTCCCCGTCTACTCCGCCGGCGGGCTCGGCACCGGCAACCACACCATCGTGATCACTACTCGTTCTCCGGCGACTTCATCCAGGTCTTCGGCGAGCAGAACCCGGACCAGGGCAACCTCGGCATCACCATCGACGGCGGCACCCAGCAGGTCGTCAGCACCGTCCCCGCCGACGGGAAGCGCCACGCCAACGTCCCCGTCTACTCCGCCGGCGGGCTCGGCGCGGGCAACCACACCATCGTGATCACCAAGCTCTCCGGCCAGTACGCCACCCTCGACGGGTTCGCCGTCATCCAACCCCCCGCAAATCGCGTCGACAACACCGCTTCTTCGATCTGCCAACGTCCCCGTCTACTCCGCCGGCGGGCTCGGCACCGGCAACCACACCATCGTGATCACCAAGCTCTCCGGCCAGTACGCCACCCTCGACGGGTTCGGAACGCCGTAGGGCCGCAGGTGTCACAGCGACGGCCCGGAGCCGGAAGCCGACTGAAGATCTCGGGTTTCGGGCCCGCCGCGTGGGCGGTGTCCACGATTCGATGCACGACGCGATCGGTGGTCTGAGCCGCGAGCCGCCCACGCGGAACGCTCGGCTGGGGTTTCCCAGCCGAGCGTTCCGCGTTCACGGCCGTCGAGTCCGACAGGCCTCAAGGTCCCGCCCTCCGTTGCGGCAACGCCGCCAGCACACGGCGCTGCCGCAACGGCGTCCGCCGGGACGCACTGCCCGAGCCGCTGCGCCACACGCCGGGGCGCGATCGAGAAGGGTTTGCTCACACATGCGCGTTTCTCAACGCCTCAGAGCAGCTATGAGCATCATCATGCAGGCGCCATCCGGCGGGCGCCAGGTCTTGACCGATGGAATAAAGGAATTTAACTTATTTGAACCGAGCAGATCCCTCGGTGCCCCATCCCGCCCACGGACCGCGGGTCCGGTCGGCCTGCCAGCCCTTTCAGCCGACCGGGGTCCCGCACGAGAGAACCCCCTCGGATGCTGACAGAAATGCCCCTGCACCCCCATCCCCACCACGACCCGGCAGCCGGGACGGCCGACACCCGGCCGGCTCACACGGTCATCGGTGTCGACTTCGGCGGCACCAAGACCGAACTCGCCCTCGCCGACCCTCACGGGACGATCCTCGTCCGCAGACGGCTGGCGACCCTCGCCGAACACGGGCCCGACCAGGCCCTCGCCCGCGCCGCCGAGGCCGTCCGACAGCTCGCCGCAGAATCCGAGACCCGCTTCAACGCCCCCGTCACCGCCCACGCCGCCGTCGCACCGGGCATCATCCAGCCCCACCGCATCCTCCTCACCCCCAACCTCCCCGGCTGGGAAGACCTCGCCCTCGCCCACCGCCTCGCCGAAGAATTCGCCGTCCCCACCGTCCCCGTCGCCAACGACGTCCGCGCCGGCGCACTCGCCGAACTGCGCCTCGGCGAACTCCGCGACGCCGACCCCGGCCTCTACATCAGCCTCGGCACCGGCCTCGCCGCCGCCCTCACCATCGGCGGACACCTCGTCCACGGCGCCAACCACGCCACCGGCGAAATCGCCTACATCAACCCCGGCGACGCGCCCCCGGGCGCCGTCGCCGCCGGCCGCGCCCCCCTCGAAGAACTCCTCGGCGGCAGACACCTCACCCAACGCGCCAGGGAACTACTCGGCGACACCGCCACCGGCGGCGACCTCTTCCGCAGCCCGGATCCCGCCGCCCGCGCACTCGCCCGGCAGACCCTCACCCTCCTCGCCACGACCATCGCCAACATGGCCGCGCTCATCGACCCCGCCCGCATCGTCCTCGGCGGCGGCTTGCTGTCCACCGCCGACATCATCCTCCCCGAACTCGAACGCCTGGTCGCCGGCGCCCTCCCCTTCCCCACCGAACTACGCGTCGCCCGCTTCACCCGCGACGCCTCCCTCCACGGCGCCATCGTCCTCGCCCTCGACGACCTGCGCGCACGGGAAACCCCGCCCGGTCCCGACAACGGCCCCCGGGCCTCCTGAGGCCCAGGCCCCCGCCACGCCCCCCTCCCCCGGCCGACCGCGCGCCCCCTGAACCAGCACCCCGAAAGTCCTGTACCGGCCCGGCCGAGCACCACCGCCGGTCGGCCCCCGACACCCGGACCCGACTCGGGACCACCGGTCACCGGCACACCAGGCAACCACCGTGCCCCCCGATCCCAGTCCGGTTGGAACCACGAGATCCGTACCCCACCTGACATCCCAGGAGGTTCCGATGTCCCTGACCGAGGCAATCACGAGACGCGGCAGCGCCGTGCTCGTCGCGGGAATCATGGTCGCCGCAGCGGCCGTGGGAGGCCCGCCCCAGCAGGCCCGGGCGGCCGCCCGGGCCGTGCCCACGGTGGCGACCACCGCGGTCACCGACGCCACCGGATCGACCACCGCCCTGAAGGGCTTCGCCATCCAGTCCTCGGCCAAGGTGGCGGACAGCCCGGAGGCCGTCTCCAGCCCCGGCTACCAGCCGGACGGCTGGCACGCGGCGGGCGCCCGCTCCACGGTGTACGCCGCGCTGGTGGCCGACGGCACCTACCCGGACCCGTTCTACTCCGAGAACATGAAGACGGTCCCGAAGAAGGAGTTCGAGGTGCCCTGGTGGTACCGCTCCGACTTCACCGTCAACGACACCTCCGCCCGGACCTACCTGGACGTCACCGGTGTCGTCTCCGCCGCCGACGTCTACGTCAACGGCAAGCAGATCGCCACCCGGGAGCAGATCGCGGGCATGTACACCGCCCACGAGCTCGACATCACGGCCCACGTCCGCCAGGGTCTCAACACCGTCGCCTTCCGGATCAAGCCCAACGACCCCAAGAAGGACTTCACCTCCGGCTGGATCGACTGGAACCCCGCCCCGCCGGACAACAACATGGGCATGGTCTACGACATCACCGTCCGACGCGCCGGCGCGGTGTCGCTGGGCGACACCCACGTGATCACGTCGGTGGACATGCCCTCCCTCAGCTCCGCCCAGGTCACCGTCAAGGCCACGGCGCGCAACGCCTCCGACCGCACCGTCACCTCCACCGTCACCGGCAGCATCGGCGAGCTGACCTTCGAGAAGGACGTCACCCTCGCCCCTGGGGAGACCAAGCCGGTCGTGTTCACCCCGGACGACACCCCGCAGCTCAGGCTCGCCAACCCGCGGATCTGGTGGCCCGCCGGCATGGGCGACCAGCCGCTGTACGACCTCCGGCTGGCGGCGAAGACCGACGGCGCCGTCACCGACACCGCGCACAAGAGCTTCGGCCTCCGGCACGTCAAGGGCGAGCTCAACAAGGACGGCGCCCGCAGCTACGAGATCAACGGCCACCCCCTGCTGATCAGGGGCGCCAACGAGTCGCCCGACCTGCTCTGGCGCTGGAACGCGCAGGAGGCCGCCGACCGGATCGCCCACGCCCTCGCCATGGGCATCAACACGATCCGTCTGGAAGGGCACCTGGAGCCGGACGAGTACTACGAGATGGCCGACAAGGCGGGCATGCTCCTACTCCCCGGCTGGGAGTGCTGCAACAAGTGGCAGGACCGGGACGAGGGTGTCGGCCCCTACACCGCTCACGAGCACGAGATCAACCGCGCCTCGATGGCCGCCGTGGCAGCCCGGCTGCGCAACAACCCCAGTGTGATCTCCTTCCTCATCGGCAGCGACAAGCCCCCGTCCGAGGAGTCGGCGTCCGACTACAAGGACGCCCTGAACGCGGCGGACTGGACGCTCCCGGTCGTCAGCGACATCAATCGGGAGAGCGTCCTCGACTACCAGAGCGGCATGAAGATGACCGGCCCCTACGAGTGGGTGCCGCCCGTCTACTGGTACCGCAAGGATGACGGAGGTGCCGAGGGCTTCAACTCCGAGACCAGCGCCGGTCCGAGCATCCCCACCATGGACACCCTCCGGCGGATGATGACACCCGGCGAACTCCAGAGCATGTGGACGGACCCCAAGGCGGTGCCGTACCACCGGGCTCCGGGCACGCACTTCTCGACCCTGGAGTACTTCAACAAGGCGCTGTCCGAGCGCTACGGCACCCTCACCAGCCTCGACGACTACGTCCGCAAGGCCCAGCTCTCCCAGTACGAGGCGGTGCGGGCCCAGTTCGAGGCGTACGGCCGCAACTTCACCGACGCCGAGAACCCCGCCACCGGCCACATCTACTTCCTCCTCAACTCCCCCTGGACCTCGCTGCACTGGCAGCTCTTCGACCGCTACTTCGACCAGGGCGGCGCCTACTTCGGAGCCAAGAAGGCCAACGAGGACGTCCACATCCAGTACTCCTACGACGACCGCTCCGTCGTCGTGGTCAACCGGCGCGCCGCGCAGTCCCAGGGACTGACCGCGCACGTCGACCTCTACGACACCGACGGCACTCAGCGCTTCCACCAGGACGCCGCCGGTCTCACCGTCCCCGGCGACGGCGGCAAGACCGTCGCCCTCACCATCCCCGAGAACGTCCCGGACCTGGACACCACCTACCTCGCCAAGCTCACCCTCACCGACTCGACCGGCAAGGAGGTCAGCCGCAACGTCTACTGGCTCTCCACCAAGCCGGACGTCGTCGACGAGGAGTGGGGGTGGCCGATGAACAAGACCGAGTCCTACGGGTCCCTGGAGGGCCTGAACCGGCTGGCCCGGGCCCAGGTCTCCGCCACGGCCACCAGCGCGAGCACCGACGACACCACCAAGGTCACCGTCACGCTCACCAACACCGGCACCGGCAACACCCCGACCCTGCTCACCGACGTCCACCTCGTCGACGACAGGGACCGGCCCGTGCTGCCCGTCACCTGGTCCGACAACCAGGTCAGCCTCTGGCCCGGCGAGTCCACCACCCTGACCGCCACCGTCCGCACCGCCGACCTCGCCGGCGCCAACCCGCACCTGCGCATCTCGGGCTGGAACACGGACACCGCCATCCAGGCGGTCGCCACCTCCTGACCCCGGACATCCGCTGACCCGCTCCGCCGTTGTGGCCGGCCCGACTGCCCCGGGCCGGCCACAACGGCGGGCATCCAGCCCGTCCCGAAAGGATAGCGCCGACCACCGTGGAAGCCGGCTCCCGTGCTGTTACGAAGTGCGGGACTCTTTGTCTTTTGCGTTGACATACATCCGACCATTACCAATACTTTGCCTCATGCTTCGGGCTCTCACGGAAAAATCCCGGTTAAACATCCGATGGCAAGGGGTGTGGTGGGTATGACTCCACGCAGTACGGCCTTACTGGCGGCGGGTGCGGTGATCGCCGCGACGATGGTGGGGGCCGCTCACGCGGCCGAGGTGACCGAGCTCTACGCCTCGCCCGGCGGTTCCGGCTCGGCGTGCACGGCCTCCGCTCCGTGCAGCCTCACGGGCGCGAGGGACAAGGTGCGCACGCTCGTCGGCGGGATGACCGGCGACGTGGTGGTGAACCTGGCCGACGGCGTCTACCGACTCAGCGCCCCGCTGGAGCTGACCGCGCAGGACTCCGGCCGCAACGGGTTCAAGGTCGTCTACCAGGCCGCCCCGGGTGCGAAGCCGCTCCTCAGCGGAGGACGCGCCGTGACGGGCTGGCAGCAGGTGGACGCCGGGCGCAATCTCTACCGCGCCCCGGTTCCGGCGGGTACGCAGTCGCGCCAGTTCTACGTGGACGGCGTGCGCGCGGTGCGGGCGCGGTCCGAGCTGAATCCCCCCGGGTTCACGAAGGTGCCGGCCAGCGGCTTCACCTCGACCGACCCGGCCTACGCGTCCTGGGCGAATCCGACGGACATGGAGATCATCACCCGTCACGGCTGGAAGCACCTGCGGTGCCCGATCGCCTCGATCACCCCCAGCAGCACGGGCTCGCAGCTCAACGCGGTCAACCCGTGCTGGGCCAACGGCGGCACTCCCAACAACCCCAACCACTACTTCCCTTACAACGGTTCCGGGTTCGTCGACATGAAGCGGGTGTCGTGGCTGGAGAACGCGTTGCCGCTGCTCGATCAGCCGGGTGAGTGGTATCTCGATCGCTCGGCCGGCTACGTCTACTACCTGCCGCGCCCGGGCGAGGACCTGGCGTCCGCGGACACCGAACTGGCGGTGGCGGAGAGCCTGGTCGAGATGACCGGCACGCCCGGCCACCTCGACATCGTCAACGACAACGACGCCCGTGCCACCTACACCGGGTCCTGGAACGTCATCGCCAAGCGGGACTTCGGCGACGTCGGCGACGACGTGCACTACACCACCACCAACGGCGACGCGGTGGAGTTCTCCTTCACCGGCACGGGAGTCGACGTGCTGGGCGAGCGGTACACCGACCTCGGCGACATCGACGTGTACGTGGACGGCACCTTCGACCGCACGGTCAGCGCCCAGGGCTCGGCGCCCAGGCTGGCGCAGCAGGTGGTCTACAGCCGCACCGGCCTGGCCAAGGGGCCGCACACGGTGCGGCTGGTGAAGAAGTCGGGCCAGTACATGGTGATCGACGGGTTCTCGGTGGTGCCGGAGGTGATCGAGCCGGTGCACGACATCGCGCTGCGCGGTCTCGCCTTCGGCTACGCCACCTGGCTCCAGCCGTCCGGACCGGACGGCTACGCGGACAACCAGGCCGGTGTCGTCTGGGTGGGTACGCCGCAGCGGATCGCCAAGATTCCGGGTGCGGTCCGGGTGACGCGTGGTCAGCGGATCGAGATCTCGCGGTCCGAGTTCGGCCGGATCGGCGGTACGGCGGTGGAGTTCGGCAACGGTACGCAGGACTCGCAGCTGGTCGGCAACCGGATCACCGACATCTCCGGCGCGGGCGTGTCGGTCGGTGAGTTCGACGACCACTGGCTGGCCGACCCGGGCCGGCAGGCGGCCCGGATCACGGTGTCGGACAACTACATCAGCGACATCGGCCGCGAGTTCGAGGACGTGGCCGGAGTCTCCGTAGGGTACACACGGAACGCGAGCGTGGAGCACAACGAGATCACCCGCACCCCGTACACCGGCATCTCGCTGGGCTGGGGCTGGGGCTGGGACTCGCCCTACAACGACCGGAACGGTCGCCACGGCACCAACTACGCGCAGAGCAACCGGATCGTCGGCAACTACGTGCACGACGTGATGAAGGTACTGTCCGACGGCGGCCCGGTGTACACCCTCGGCGGCCAGGGCAACGGCAGCACCCGGTCCGTGCTGTCCGACAACGTGTTCAGCAAGGGAGGCGCCGAGGAGGAGCCCTACGCCAAGTCGATCTACCACGACGAGGGCAGCTCGTGGTGGGACACCCATGACAACGTCGTGAGCCAGATCGGCCAGCACTGGAACGACGAGTGGACGGGGTCGATCCACGACATCACGATCCACGACAACTTCATCGACGACAACAGGTACCAGAACAACGGCACCAACGTACCCATGACCGACAACACGCTGGTCACGGACGGCGCCTGGCCCCAGCGGGCCAAGGACATCGTCGCCGCCGCGGGCGTCCGCGCACCGTACCGCAACGTGGTCCTGCCCGAGAAGCTGCTGGTCAACGACAGTGAATTCGGACCGCTGCTGGCACCGGCCACGATCAGCTACACCGGCAACTGGGCCATCTCCCGCACCCGGCTGAACGGCGACCTCAACGCCGACGTCCACTACACGTACACCGACGGCGACTCGGCGAGCGTCACCTTCACCGGAACCGGCATCCAGGTGCTGGGCGAACGCAACAGCGACCAGGGGAAGCTGTCGGTCACCCTGGACGGCGCGGCGGCCGGCACGGTGGACACCAACGCTCCCACCCGGGTCGCGCAGGCGGTCGTCTACGAGGTGTCCGGCCTCCCCTACGGCCGGCACACCGTGAAGCTGACCAAGGCGGGTGGCGTGGTCGCCACGTTGGACGGGTTCCGCCTGGAGCGCTCCATCGACGAGGACGACCCGGCGATCGGCTACAGCGGCTCCTGGGCCTCGTACGCCAACCGCGGTCACGGCGACTTCAACGACGACGTCCGGGCGACCACCGAGAACGGCGCCTCGGTCATCGTCCCCTTCGTCGGCTCCCGCATCGACGTGCGCAGCGAGACCAACAGCGACCAGGGCCAGGTGGACGTCTACCTCGACGGCCGCTTCTGGAAGACCATCGATACCTACGCGCCCAGCCGCTCGGCGCAGCAGTCGGTGTTCACCGCCGACCTGCCGGACGACGGCTACCACACCCTGCGGCTGGTGAAGAAGTCCGGCCAGTACCTCGTGGTCGACCGCTTCACCATCCGCTGACGGTCCCGCAGGCACCAGCCGTCATCGAACCGAACCCCCAGGAGCCGGCCGGGCGACAGACCACCCGCCCGGCTCCTGGGCACGTACCCGCGCGCCGCCCGGCCGACCGGGAGGGTCAGTGAACCCGGCACCACGGCGCACTGCTGAGATCCGTGCCGGATGGTTCAGAGGTGGACCACGGTGCCGGTGTGGCGGGCCCGTTCGGCGGCGAAGACCACGCGGTGGCTCGCCAGGCTGGCGTCGATGCCGGAGACGATGAGCTCGGGACGTCCATCGTGCAGGGCGTCGAGGTAGGCGTTGATCAGCGCTTCGTCGCCGCCCGCGTGCCCTTCGGCCGCGGACGAGCCGTCGCCCGAGGTGTCGTGGACGGTGCGGGTCTCGGTCCGGAATTCGACCAGTCCGGCGCCGACCAGGGCGACTGCGGCGTCCTCGGCGGTGTTGCGGTAGACGCCGGCCGCACCGGCCGGATCGCGCAGTGTCAGCTGGTCGGTGGCGTGCAGCGCGCAGCACCGCAACGGTGTTGATCTTCTGCAGCAGCGATCGGTCGCCGCCGGCAGGTTTCACCCCTGATCCACCCGTCTCCGACAGCGCTCCAGCATGATTCTCACTCACGCTAGCACTAATTTCAGTCAGCGACTGAAAACTTGGGGTGGCGGCCAAGGGGCTGCCGGGGAACTCGCGCGGCCGGTGAATGCGCGACGGGCGAGCGCCGCGCATTCACCGGACCGGACGGGTCAGGAACTCAGGCTCCACCGCTGGGCGGGAGATCCGTTGCACCCGTACAACTGCACCTTCGTGCCGGGCACCGTACTGGCCCACTGGACGTCCAGGCACCTGCCGGACTGCGGGTTGAGGAGCGATCCGTCGTCCCGAAGGGACCACTGCTGGACGCCGCTCGCGTTGCAGTCCCACAGCTGGACCTTGGCGCCGTCGGAGGTCGCACCCCCACTGACGTCCAGACACTTGTCGAACGCCTTCAGGGCCTGCCCGTCACGCGTCCAGGTCTGCGCCGGAGAACCGTTGCAGGTGCTCACCTGCGCCTGGGTGCCGTTCGCCGTCGCCCCGCCCTGGAGGTCCAGGCAGAGTCCGGCCAGTCCTACGACGCGGGCGGCAGCGGGCCGGGTGAAGGTGAAGTCGTCCACGTCGAACAGGCCGCCGCCGCTTCCCGAGAACGTCAGGTAGACGTCCGCGGTGCCCGCCGGGACGTTCGACAGCGTGGTGGACACGTCCTGGAAGGTCGACCAGCCGCCGGTGTTGGGCACGGCGACCGATCCCAGCAGCGGACCGGTCGGCGAACCCGTGCGCACCTGGATGGTCCCGCCCGGACCACCCGAGACGACCCGGGCCCGGAAGCCGGTCGCGCCGTTCAGCGCGAGCCCGTCGTAGCGGGCCCAGTCACCCGGGTCGATGTGCCCCAGCGTCTGCCCGCCGTTGGCCCCCGCCTTGGGGTACGGGCTCACTCCGGCGGCCGCCGAGTACGACTCGGCCTGGACGGTCGCCGGGGGCGAGCCCAGGTCCTTGATCCGGATGTTGCGGAACGCCACCTCCTCACCGGTCCCGTGGTTCTGGAGGCCGATGTGGCCGGCCAGCGACCGGGCGGGGTCGGTGTTGGTGAAGTCGTTGATCAGGACGCCGTTGAGGTACACCTGCAGCCGCTCGCCCTGGACGAGCAGTTCGTAGGTGTTCCACTCCCCCGGCGGGTTGAGCGCGGCGTCGCGGGCGGCCAGGTCGGCGGCCTGGAACCCGTAGACGGCGCCGGTGGTCTTGTCCGGGCTGTCGGTCGCGTCGATCTGGACCTCGTAGCCGTTGTTGACGGCCGAGTTCCAGTCGTCGGACGGCGGGAAGCCGATGAAGACACCGGAGTTGGCGTCCCCGGTCATCTTCCAGTCGAGTTTGAGCGAGTACGAGGAGTACTCCTTGGCGTCGTACCAGAGCAGTCCGGTGCCGCCGTACGAGGACAGGGTCGCGTCGGCGTTGGTGAACCCGCCCGGCCCGGCCTGCCTCCAGCCGGCGGTGGACCCGTTGTAGAGCGGGACGTAGCCTGTTTCGGGGCGGCAGTCCGCCTTGGACCGGCCGGCCGCGTAACGGATGCCGCCCAGCAGCATCTGCCGGAAGTCGGGGTCCGCGTACTGCTCCTTGGAGTGGCCCAGTCCGGTGAACCAGGACCGGCCCCCTTCGAGGGTCTTGCACCAGGTGATCGGGTGATCGCCCATCGCACCCTCGCCGGGCGAGTAGCTGGTCTCGTCCAGCGAGGCCAGCACGTGCGCGGTGGCCCGGGGGTTGGACTGGTAGTTGTACCACTCGTCGGTGCGGTTCCAGGTGGCGGGCAGGTGCGCGGTGCTCGCACTCGCCCGGTCCTCGACGTTCACCCGGGCCTGCTGGATCGCCGGGTGGAGGTTGAAGTACGCGCCCATGAGCTGCCCGTAGAACGGCCAGTCGTACTCGGTGTCGGCGGCGGAGTGGATGCCCACGTAGCCGCCGCCGCTGCGGATGTAGCTCTCGAACGCGGCCTGCTGGGTGTCGTCGAGCACGTCGCCGGTCGTGTTCGCCCAGACGACGGCCTGGTAGCGGGCGAGGTTGGCGGCGGTGAAGGCCTTCTCGTCATCGGTGGCGTCCACGGTGAATCCGTGGGCGGCACCCAGGTCCTTGATCGTCTGGATGGCAGTCGGGATCGAGGCGTGCACGAATCCCTTGGTCCTGGTGAAGACGAGGACCTTGTAGGCCGGATCGGCCGCGGCCGACGCGGCCGGTACCGGGGCGAGGCCGGCCACGGTCAGCAGGGCCGCCGAGAGGCCGAGCACCGGACGCAACGAGCGCCTGATCGTGTTCATACGAGCACCTTCCATCGCTGGGCCGGGGTTCCGTTGCACCCGTACAACTGCACCTTCGTGCCGGGCGCCGCGCTGCCCCGCTGGACGTCGAGGCACTTGCCGGACTGGGGGTTGAGGAGTGAGCCGTCGTCGCGCGGGATCCACTGCTGGGCGCCGGTCAGGTTGCACGCCCACAGCTGGACCTTGGCACCGTCGGAGGTCGCGCCCCCGCTGACGTCCAGGCACTTGTCGAACGCCTTCAGGGCCTGTCCGTCCCGCTTCCAGGTCTGCGCCGCGGAACCGTCGCAGGTGCTGTTGCCGACCTGCGTGCCGTCCGCCGTCGCCCCGCCCTGGACACCCAGGCAGAGCGATGCGAGCCCCTCCACCGGCCCGGCGGTGGCGAAGGTGAAGGAGTCCACGTCGAAGAGCTTGCCGGGGCCGCCGGCGAAGGTCAGGTACAGCGTGGTGGCCGCCGCCGGGGCTCCGGAGACGGTGCCCGTCACCGTGGTGAAGGCCTCCCAGCCCCCTGTGACCGGGACGGTGGCCGAGCCCAGGACCGGCCCGGTCGGTGAACCGGAGCGGATCTGCAGGGCGCCGCCCACGCCGCCGGAGGAGACCCGGGCGGTGAACGACTTCACCTTGTCCAGGCGGTAGGGGGCGAAGGAGATCCAGTCGCCGTTGTCGATGTCACCAACGGTCATGCCGCCCTCGGCCGCCGTCTTGGCGAAGGTGTTGACGCCCGAGGAGCCGTCGAAGTGCTCGGCCTGCCGCTTGCGGAGCTGCGTGGTGACGCGCTTGCCACCCGGCAGGCCCTCGCTGTCGGTGTACTGGGCGTCGAAGACCGGGAAGAGCCTGGCGCCGTCGCCTTCATTGGAGTCCTTCACCTCGATCCAGCCCGAGCAGCCGCTCTTCGACCCCAGCTGGTGGGTGTGGGTGGTCGGCGGGGTGTCGTGCCGCACCGCCATGTTCATCGTCGCGCGGGCGCAGTCGGGCGCGGCGCCGTCCTCGGCGTCGGTCGCGGTGAACGAGAACGGGAGGACGTCGCCCCACGACACCAGCTGCCCGTCCTGCGGGGAGCCGACGGTGACCACCGGCGGGGTGTTGCCCACCCCGATGACCACATGGGCGGCACTGACGGCGCCCTTCGAGTCGGTGACCGCCAGGGTCGCCGTGTAGGTTCCGTCCGCGGCATAGGTGTGCGACGGGTTGGGCTCGGTCGAGGTCGTTCCGTCGCCGAACATCCATGCGTAGCTGATCGGGTCGCCGTCCGGGTCGGTCGAGCCCGCGGCGGAGAACCTCACCGTCAGCGGCGCGTGCCCGAAGGTGCGGTCCGCCGAGGCCTCGGCCAGCGGGGCGTGGTTTCCGCCCGCTCCGACGTGGTCGTAGCGCAGGAGTCGGGAGTTCTCGTTGAGCTCGAAGTTCCCGCCGGTCCCGTAGTCCAGGACGTACAGCGAGCCGTCCGGGCCGAACTCCAGGTCCATGACCTGGTTGACGTTGTCCGTGGGACTGTCCTTGAAGGTGCTGATCTCGCCGACCCCGCCGGTGGACGTCACGTGGACCGCCTTGATCCAGCCGCGGGAGAACTCACCGGCGAAGAAGTGCCCGTCGAGCGACTGCGGGAACTTGGTGGTGGAGGGGTTGGCGGCGTCGTAGTGGTAGACCGGCCCCGCCATCGGCGCCTCCCCGCCGCTGCCGAACTCCGGGGGGCTGCCCGCGTCGCCGCCGTAGCGGATCCACGCCGGCTTGGCCGGCGGCAGCTTGGTCAGCCCGGTGTTGTTCGGGGAGTCGTTGGTGGGCCCGCCTGCGCAGTCGTACTTCGCTCCGGCGGTGTTCGTCGCGAAGTCGTACCTGTTGTAGGTCTCGGCGGCGGTGTTGGCACCCGTGCAGTACGGCCAGCCGTAGTTGCCGGGCTCGGTGATCCGGTTGAACTCGACCTGGCCGCCCGGGCCGCGTGCGGGATCGGTGGCGCCCGCGTCCGGGCCGTAGTCACCCAGGTAGACCGCACCGGTCACCTTGTCGACCTTCATCCGGTACGGGTTGCGGAAGCCCATCGCGTAGATCTCCGGCCGGGTCCTGGCCGTGCCCACCGGAAACAGGTTGCCGTCCGGGATCGCGTAGCTGCCGTCGTCGTCGACCTTGATCCGCAGGACCTTGCCCCGCAGGTCGTTGGTGTTCGCCGAGCTGCGCTGGGCGTCGTACGCCTCGCGGCCGGGCCGCGTGTCGAGCGGCGCGTAACCGCTGGCGAACGGGTTGGTGTCGTCGCCGGTGGACAGGTACAGGTTGCCCGCCGCGTCGAAGTCGATGTCGCCGCCGACGTGGCAGCAGATCTCCCGGGTAGAGGCGACGTCGAGGATCTTCACCTCGCTGGCCGGGTCGAGGGTGTAGTCGGCCTTCAGCGTGAACCTGGACAGGCGGTTGACGCTCTCCGAGGCCGGCGCGTAGTAGAGGTAGATCCGCCGGTTCGAGGCGAAACCGGGGTCCATGGCGACGCCCTGGAGGCCCTCCTCGTCGTGCGTGTAGACGGGGAGCGTGCCGATGACGGTCGTGTTGCCGTCCTTGTCGGTGCGCCGCAGTCTTCCGTCACGCGCGGTGTGCAGCACCGACCGGTCGGGCAGCACCTCCATGGCGATGGGTTCGCCCAGATTCTGCCCCCCCTTCGCCAGCGTGACCTCGGAGTAGTCTCCGAGCGGGATCTCGTGTGCGTGGGCCGGGGCCGAAAGCCCGGCAACCGTGGCGATGGACGCGGCGAACAGCAGGAGCGCCGTCCCCCCACGCCAGGGGCGTTTGGCTCGGAACAAGGAATTGCCCTTCGACTGGCGACGCGTACGCCGACCGCGTCGAGAGGCTGATCATCCGTTCCGCCGGCGTGCCACCGCCGGGCTCTGAAACGCCGTCACCGTCGCACGCGCTCAGCCGACGGTCAAGACTCCTTGCATAAGACGATTCTTGTCGCACTTTTGCTTGACAGTCGGTATAAGTCGTCCCTATGTTCGCCTTTACGGCAGGAACATGGGGCAGACGCCGCCGAAAGCAGGCGAGGTCGGCACAGCACCGGAAGACCGCCCGGGCGTCCCCGCCGGACCGCTCCACCCGAGCCGTAACGACGCTCCGGGCACGCCGAGCCCGGAGCCGTTACGCGTGCCACGCTCGGGTGGGGCACCCCGGATCGCTGCTTCAGCCGCCGCAGTCGCCGCAGCCCGGCGATGATGGCTTCGCCGTGCAGGGCCAGGCCCTCCACCTCGCAACCGCCGCCAAAGTCAGTCGCCGCGCCGATTCCCGCTCTCCCGATCGCCACGCGAACCCTCTTGACGGGATATCAATAAAGGAACTTTACTTTTTTAACACCGCTCTGCTCCCCACCCGGTCCCAGCAGACGAGATCGCCGTACCCCCGTGCAGGAGTGGGAGCCGCCCAGATACTGGTACGACAAGAAGGGCGGCGGCGCCGAGGGCTTCAACTCCGAGACCAGCGCGGGTGTGTCCCCCCACCATGGACACCCTGCGGCGGATGTTGACGCCCGGCGAACTCGACACCATGGGGCAGGACGCGCACGCGGTCCAGTACCGCCGCGCACCGGCCCCGTCGGAGAACTACGGGAACCTGGCCATGTTCAGCGACGCGCTCAACGGCCGGTACGGCCAGGCCACCGGCCTGGGCGACTTCGTCCGCAAGGCCCAGCTCGCCCAGTACGAGACGGTGCGGGCCCAGTTCGAGGCGTTCGACCGCAACCTCACCGATGCCGTGAACCCCTCCACCGGCGTCGTGTACTGGATGCTGAACAGCCCCTGGACCTCGCTCCACTGGCAGCTCTTCGACCGCTACTTCGACCAGGGCGGCGCCTACTTCGGAGCCAAGAAGGCCAACGAGGACCTCCACCTCCAGTACTCCTACGACGACCGCTCCGTCGTCGTGGTCAACCGGCGCAGTCGTCGTGGTCAACCGGCGCACCGGAGCCGCCGAGGGGCTGACCGCACACATCGACCTCTTCAACACCGACGGCACGACCGAGGTCACCGTCCGCCTCACCAACACCGGCACCGGCAACACCCCCGCCCTGCTCACCGACGTCCACCTGGTGGACGCGCAGAACAAGCCGCTGCCGCCGGTGACCTGGTCCGACAACCAGGTCAGCCTCTGGCCCGGCGAATCCACCACCCCGACCGCCACCGCCCGCACCGCCGACCTCGCCGGCGCCCCCACCTGCGCATCTCGGGCTGGAACACGGACACCGCCATCCAGGCGGTCGCCACCTCCTGACGCACAGGGGTCTGTCCATTGAACGGCTCTGTCGTAATGGACAGACTGGCCAGGGGTTCAGCCGGGGAGGCCGGCCGCGCCTACGCCTTCGAAGATCGCGGCGTCCGCCGCATCGAGAGCCGAGAGCAGCACGCCGACGGCGGCGGCGTCGCGGCCCAGGGATGCCTGGCACAGCCGCGCCCGGTGCGGCGGGGAGACAGCGGACTCCAGGTGAGCGACGATTCTGCCGGTGAGCAGGTCTTCACCGGCCAGTGGGCCTCCCAGCACCACCAACTGCGGGTCGATGGTGAGCATCATCGCGGCGATCTGGCCGGCTGCTTTCGCGGCCATGCGGTCCACGCTCGCCAGCGCCCGCGGGTCGTTCTCGGCGGCGGCTCCGAGCAGGTCCAGGACCGCCGGCACCGAGGGCCACTCTTCGTGGTCGGCACCGTTCTGAGTGGACGTCAGATGGTTCAGTTCACCGGCCAGATGATGCGCGCCACGGTGCAGCGCACCATTGATCATGATGCCGGCAGCCACCTGGTGCCAGGCCAGGACCAGCATCATGTCGTCGACGCCGATACCCGCTCCGGCACGGTGCTCGGCGAGGCAGGCGGCGTTGAGGTCGTGTTCCAGGTGCAGCGGGGCCGGGAAGTACTTCGCCAGCTCCTGGCGCACATCGACCCCGGTCCACTCGGGAAAGACCGGTGACTGGTGCATGCGCCCGTCCGGGGTGAGCGCTCCCGGCACGGCCACCCCCGTCGCCATCCACCGACCAGGAGCGGAAGCGGCGTGTTCGTCGAGGTGGGACCGGATTTGGGAGAGCCGCTGCGCCAGGCCGCCGGCTGCGGGGTACGTCACCCGCCCGAGCCTGCTGCCGGCCAGGTCGCACAGCAGCAGGGTGTCCTGATCCTTGGACAACTCGACCCCGGCCACGAAGCCCGCCGCGGGCTGGAAGGCGAATTGGGTGGCCGGCCGCCCGGATGCCTGTTCGAGTGATTCCGTCTTGTCCAGTTCCTGGACCAGCCCGAGGTCCAGCAGATCAGCGAGCCGGTCACGGACGGTCGGGCGTGACAGGCCACAGGCAACGGCCAGCTGCGTCAGCGTGGCTGGGCCGTTGTCGCGCAGGTAACGAGCACAGCGGGCGGCGTTGTCCCTTCGCAGCTGGTTGAGCCGTTCGCCATGACTGCCAGGCCCCACAACACACCCGCCTCTGGATCTCCGAATCACCTCCGACCATATGAAACCCGCCTCTGGATGTCCAGGGCTCCATCACGGATGCCGCCCGGCCCTGCTTGCCAAGCAACCGTGCGGACGAGTTCACCCACGGGAAACGCGCACGACAGGCCCCGGCAACAGTTCGGTAACAACTACTGGCGTGCGCCCGCAAGGTGTGGTGTGATCTGCAACACGACACATGCGCAACCCTCTTTCATATGTTAAGGGGGTGCGTGCTCTCCGCTCGGCCGCTGCCTACACGAGGACGCTCAGGTTCTGCGGGCCCGGAGCGCGGGTGTCATCCACCCATCTGGACACGCGGGTCCCCCGTCGATCCAGGCGCAGCGGCGTCCCAACATCGCCGAGACCGTGAACGACGCGACGCGACGCCGCGCAACAATTGAGGCTGGAGAAAAATATGGTAAGGAAGTTGCTGGCAAGATTGCTGGCCGTCGCTGTCATTTGCGCGGTGCTGCCGCTCCTCGGCCAGGCAGCACCGGCGCAGGCGGCGGCCATGCGCAGGGCCATCTCCGAAACGAACCCGATGTTCATGCTGACCGTGGTCAACAACCAGCCGCAGTCCACCATTCAGAACATCATGGATACGGTGCCGGCAGACCTGAAGCCGTACGCCGTCCTCAGTCTGTGCTACGAGCCGATCAAGGACAGTGCGGCCAGGAACTGGTTCGACTCCCAGCTCACGATCGCCGATCAGCTCGGCGTCAAAGCGAATGTCCAGATAGCGAACGGATGGTCCAGCACGTCCATCGACCGGGCGTTCGTGGAGAGCATGTACCAGAAGCACCCGTCGTTCATCGGCCCGTTGTTCGCCGAACTGTACGGCACCAACTACGGCATGGTCGCCGACATGCTGAACCTCTCGGCCCAATACGGCGGCTACGCGTTCAACGCCGACTACACCAACAACAGCAACGGCATTCTGTCCGCCCACTCCTCCCCGGCCATGCTCGCGGCCATGAGAGCCCACCCGGACAACTACGTTCCCATCGCGAAGCAGACCACCATGTCCAGGTATCACGAAACGGAAGCCATCGTCAACGGCCTCTGGGCGAGCGGGCTGGCGGGCAACTGGGGCACCAACCCGGACACCTGGACCTGGTGGGAGACCGGACGGGCCGGCCTGTTCGCGTCGGAGCCAGGACATGAGGGCGCAGACCGCTGGAAGGCGATCACCACCTATCCCGAAGCGCAGATTTCGGAGGTGATGCTGCAATCGGCGCTCGCCGGAGCAACGGTGTTCGCCAACTTCGAACACTATTCATACACACACTTCAACAACGGCGCCACGACACCTGCGTTCGTCAAGGAAATCATCCCCACGATGCGCGAGATCGTGAGCAAGGGTCTGATTCCGACACGCGCCGCCGTCAGAGCGAAGATCAAGGTCGCCTTCCTGAGCGACAACGACCAGATCAACAATGACTACTACTCGCACCTCTACGCCGACGGCACCAACATCGACTGGCTGCGCACCTCGGGCAGGTACTACATCATTCCGCTTCTCGTCAGTGGCACCAACGCCACCGAGCGGGGATACTTTCCGGAGGTGATCAGTACCTCGCAATACGCCTCGCTGTTCCCGACCGCGGCCACGAAACTGAGCTACTTCAACGCGCGATACGCGCCCGACGCGCTGGGCAGCGCTACCGCGCAGAACTTCCTCACCGACAAGTGGCTGATCCTCAACAACCTGGAAAACACCAACCGACTGCAGGACACGCTCGCCTACCCTCGAGTCTCCACGGTCGACACGTTCGGCATGACGATGCCGCCGAACACCTACGCGATCGTGGACGAGGATGCGAACGCTCTCAAGTTCCGCGTCAGCAACTACAACGTGAACAAGAACTCGATATGGTCACAAGGGAACTGGACCAACACCGAATTCCAGAACTGGATCCGGACCGTCTACCAGGTCTCGCCCGATGAATCCGACACACGTACGACCGTGATCCAGGTCAACGGACACACCGGCGGAAGCAAGCCGGCGATCTCCGTCACCGGCTACAACGGTTACAGCGGTTACACGTACACGGACAGTTGGGACGGCGTCAACAAGACCTACCGGCTGTCGATCACCCACAACGGACCGGTCGACGTGACGATCAACGCATGGGGTGACAACAGCGCACACAGCCGGCCCACGGACAGCTCTCCCATCGTGGTCCCGGACGACAACCTCGCCCGCAGCACGACCTCGATCACCGCCAGCAACTTCCACAGCGCCGGCTACGAGGCCAACAAGGCCGCCGACGGCTCGAACAGCACCCGCTGGGCCACTGCCGACGGCACCACCAGCGCCTGGCTGGAGTACCGGTTCGCCGCACCGGTCTCGTTCGGCAAGACCGTCATCAAGCAGCCCTACAACCAGCGGATCAACAACTACCAGATCCAGTACTGGAACGGCTCCACCTGGGTGGACGCCTTCAGCGGCAGCAACCCGGCAACCACCCAGACCAACACCTTCACCCCCGTCACCTCCGACCGACTCCGGCTGAACATCGCCAGCATCCCCACGGGCTCCTCCTCCCCGACGATCTCCGAGTTCGAGGTCTACCCCGGCAACGACCCGAACCTGAACCTCGCCAAGGGCAAGGTCACCACCGCCGGCAACTTCCACAGCGCCGGCTACGAAGCCAACAAGGCCACCGACGGCTCGGACGGCACACGATGGGCCACCGCCGACGGCACCACCAGCACCTGGCTCCAGGTCAACCTCGCCGGAATCACGACCATCAACAAGTCCGTCATCCGCCAGGCCTACAACCAGCGCATCGGCACCTACCAAATCCAGTACTGGAACGGCGTCACGTTCGTCGACGCCTACGCGGGAACGAATCCCGCCCTCACCCAGACCGACACCTTCCAGCCCGTGACGACGGACAAGATCCGCCTGAACATCAGCAGCGGCATCCCCGGCACCCCGTCTCCCACGATCTGGGAATTCGAGCTCTACAACACCAGCCAATGACGGACCCGACGGAGCCTGCCTGACCAGGCTCATCGCGGCGAAGCCCCTGCATGCGATCCGTGATCACATGCAGGGGCTTCGCCGGAGTCTGACACGAAAATAAGGCGATCTATGCAGTTCAAGTAGCTGGGATCGGCTCGAAGCGGACGGTCAGTCCGAAGCTGTTGGCTTCCTTGATCATGCGTCGCATGGCGCGTTCGGGGTCTCGGCGGGTGAAGTGGTCGGCGCCGAGATCGCGATAGTGGGTCTTGTCGTGCAGGACGTACAAGATCGCGATGGCGATCTTGTAAATGACGGCGACGAGCGCGCGCTGCCGTCCCCGGCGGGAGGCGATTCTTCGGTAGAACACCCCGAGGTAGGAGTCCTTGTTCTTAATCGCGACCATGGCCGCGATGCCGAGAAGCCGCTTGAGGTTGCTGTTGCCCGGGCGGGTGCGGCCGGACTTCTGAACCCGAATCCACCGGTCGGTGACGGAGGCGGGGAGGGGATGACGCAAAGAGGTGCCTGCTGAGCTGGGAGGATGGGAGTTCTCTACGCTTCCGTCCGCCCGACCAGCAAGGCACCTCTCAAGTGAAATCCTCCCACAGTCCTGCCGCCTTGTCCGCCTCGTTCGACGAGCCGAACCTGGTCGCGGACGCGGGGCACGTCCCGCTGGTCCGCCTGGCAGAGCGCGGCGGCCTGCCCGCTCTCGTCGCGGAGAGGCTGCGGATCGACGGCGCCCGCAACAGCGGCGGCGCCAACCCGGGAGCGAAGGCGATGACCCTCATCGCGGCGATGTGCGCCGGGGCCGACTCCATCGACGACACGCAGCGGCTCCGACTCGGCGCGATGGCCCGGCTGTTCGGCGAGGTCCGCGCGCCCTCCACACTGGGCACGTTCCTTCGCTCGTTCACCCACGGCCACAACCGCCAACTCCACGCCGTACACCGAGACTTCCTCGCTCGCCTCGCGCGGACCACGCCGCTGCTGCCGGGCGTGGACACGGTGGCGTTCCTGGACATCGACCTCACCCACCGCTGGGTCTTCGGACGCGCCAAGCAGGGCGCCGAGGTCGGCAGGTTCAAGGGCATCCGCACCCTGCACCCGATCCTGGCCACCCTCTCCACGCCGCTCGGCCGGCCGGTGATCGCCGCGGTCCGGTTGCGGCGGGGCAAGGCGGCCGACGCGCGAGGTGCCGGCCCGTTCACCGCCGAGGCCCTGGCCGCCGCGAGGCAGGCGGGCGCGAGCGGGATCATGGTGATGCGGGCGGACAGCCAGTTCTACAACGCCGACGTCGTCGCGGCCTGCCGCCGTGCAGGCGCCCACTTCTCCGTCACGGTGCGGATGAACCCCTCCGTCGCCGCCGCGATCAGCCACATCCCCGAGGCGGCGTGGACGCCGATCCGCTACCCGGACGCGTTCGTCGATCCCGACACCGGGGAACTGGTCTCCGACGCCGAGGTCACCGAAGTCGAGTACACCGCGTTCACCGGCCGCAAGAAGTCAGAGCACGTCACCGCACGGCTGATCGTGCGGCGGGTCCGCCGCCTGAATAGCGAATCGGCAGTCGGGCAGGGCGAGTTGTTCACCACCTGGCGCTACCACCCCGTCTTCACCGACAGCCCCTTCGAGATGCTCCAGGCAGAACTGCAGCACCGCCGGCACGCGGTGATCGAGCAGGTCATCGCGGACGGCAAGTCCGGGCCGCTCGCCCACCTGCCCTCCGGCAACTTCCAGGCCAACAACGCCTGGCTGACCCTGTGGGCGATCGCGTTCAACCTGCTACGGGCCGCCGGCAGCCTCGCTGGCGCCTTCCACGCCAGGGCAACCACCGCCACCCTGCGCGCACACCTGGTCAACATCCCGGCCCATCTGTGCCGTCGACGCGTGAAGCTGGTCCCTGATGTCCGGTGTACGGGTCACCCAGGAGGAGATCGCCAGCCCGGGCATCAGGAAGAAGAACAGCGCTGTTCGGCGACGGCGCGTGGCCCGATCCATGAGGTGCTCTTTCACGTGTGCTGAGCACTGGCTTCAAGGCGGCCCGCGGCCGGCCCCTGGCCAGGGTCCAGAAGCTGTCCAACAAAGCGGGCGCCGCACCGTACCGGGCGGGCCGGCAGGCGGCCCGCCCCGTCACACAGGTCCAGAAGCCCGGCCAGCGCGACCGGCCCCTGAAATCCGCCCAGGTAATCGACAACATCCGTCCTGCTGCGGTGAGTTGGGCCACGGCGGGCTCGCTCCGGGGCGGCGGCCGGATCTCGGTGCGGACGGTCACGGTGTAGGTGAGCTCCGGGTCGAGTCCGGGCAGCCGGAGCCGGCCCGGTACGGACTCCGTCGAGGCGGTGAGCTGGACCAGGTTGAACACGGCGTGACGGCGGTCCTCGGCGACGACGCCGTGCAGCCACGCGGCGGAGTCCGGGTGGTCGCCGCGGACGGTGATTCCGCCGTGCAGCAGCGGGCGCAGCCGCTTGTGGAGCCGTACCCAGGCGCCCAGTTGCTCCAGTTCGTCGTCGGGGCAGCGGGTCAGGTCCCATTCGATTCCGGCGTGGCCGAACAGGGCGGTGGCCAGGCGGGTGGAGAGTGCGGTGGTGCGGCCGGTGGTGTGGGCGGTGGCCTCTCCGACGTGGCAGCCGACGAGTTCCGGGGGGACGAGCAGTCCGGTCCAGCGCTGGATCTGCTGGCGTTCCAGGGGGTCGTTGGTGTCGGAGGCCCAGATGCGGTCGGTGCGTTCCAGGATGCCGTAGTCGATCCGGGCGCCGCCGGAGGAGCAGGATTCGATCTCCAGTCCGGGGTGGCGCTCGCGCAGTTCGTCGAGGAGCCGGTAGACGGCCGCCGTCTGTGCGTGGACGCCGGCCCCGCCGTGGTGGACGGCCTCCAGGAGGTCGCGGTTGTGGTCCCATTTCAGGTAGTCGATGCCGTATTCGTCGATCAGCGTGTGCAGCTGTCCGGCGATGTGGGCGTACGCCTCGGGGCGGGCGAGGTCGAGGACCTGCTGGTGGCGGGCGGCGGGGGCGGGCCGTCCGGGGGCGGTGAGCAACCAGTCGGGGTGGGTGCGGGCGAGGTCGGAGTCGGGGTTGACCATTTCGGGTTCGACCCAGAGGCCGAACTGCATGCCGAGTGCCTTGACCCGGTCGACGAGCGGGTGCAGTCCATCCGGCCAGAGGTGCGGGTCGACGGTCCAGTCGCCGAGGCCCGCGGTGTCGTCGCCGCGTCCGGTGAACCAGCCGTCGTCGAGGACGAAGCGTTCGACGCCGACCTGGGCGGCGCGTTCGGCGAGGTCGGTGAGGGTGTCGAGGCGGTGGTCGAAGTAGACCGCTTCCCAGGTGTTGAGCGTCACCGGGCGGGGGGTGCGCGGGTGGCCGGGGCGGGCGCGCAGGTGCCGGTGGAGGCGTTCGGACAGGCCGTCGAGGCCGGTACCGGACCAGGCGAAGTACGTCCATGGGGTGCGGTACGTCTGCTGGGGGGCGAGGCGGATCTCGCCGGGGCCGAGGAGTTCGCCGCCGCCGAGGACGGGGCCGTGCTCGGGGACGCGTTCCGCGTAGTGCAGGTGGTTGCCGCTCCAGGCGGTGTGGACGGCCCAGACCTGGCCGTGCCGGAAGCCGAAGCCGGGCTGTCCGACGGCGAGCAGGCCGGTGGCGTCGTGGCCGGTGCGGCCGCGGCGGGACTCGCGCAGCGTCAGCCCGTGGTGGAGCGGACGGCGTTGCGGGCGGCGCTCGTTGGCCCAGCGGCCGGTGAAGTCGAGGACCTCGGTCGCCTGCTCACCGACCGGCAGCAGGCAGGCCGCGCCGTCGAGGGTGAGGACGCCGGGGCCGGCGTTGCCGATGGTGTGGCGGATCCTGACGACCCCGAAAGGGTCCATCTCGACCTCGGTGCGGACGCTCACCCCGGCGACGGGGTCGGCGGCGAGGATCACGGCCCGCCCGCCGCCCGCTTCCCCTTCGGCATGGCTGATCGGCTCGGTGAGTTCCAGGCGAAGGTGCGGGTGAGCCCCGTCCCGGTGGCCGGAGATACCCGGCCTTCCGGTCCAGCCGTCGGCCTGCTGCGGGACGAGCCGCAGCCGAACCGGCTGGTCGACGGAGGCCACGGGCCATCCCGGGCTCAGGGCGAGGCGCAGTTCCTCGGGGTCGCCCAGGCCGCCGGGGTCGGCGCCCCAGTGCAGAACGGCGGGCAGGCCGGGACCAGAGGTGTCGAGGACGAGGGCGGACCCGGCCGCAGCGAGCACGGCCAGGTCACGGTGGTACGGGATCATTCCTTCGTTGCTCCAGTTCAGGAGGTCACAGGCCAGTGACGGTCGGGTTTACGCAGGCTGTCCAGAGGTTGCCGCTGGCCTCCGGCAGGGCGCAGCCGAGCTTGGCGGCAGGAGGGTGCACCCGGAGGCCGTGTGGTTGGCCTGAATGTCGAGCTGCATCTCGTGCCGGCAGGCGAGGGGCCGGTGAGATGCTCTGCCACCGCGGTCCGGCTGGGCCCGGTTGCCTACAGGGTGTGCTGCGAGGCCGTAGGAGCGGGGCGTCCGGTGGGGACGACCGTGCTGCCGGAGCCGGTGGACGCCTGGCGGGCAGGTGCGAAAAAGCGGCGGTCCGGCCCGGGGAGTACCGGGCCGGACCGACAGCAACGGATCGGAGAGGACGGCTCTGCGATGACGGTGCGCAGCGCAGCGGCAGTCGGTGCCGGCACGGGCCGGGATCCGGCCGAGAGCGGGAATCAGCAGGCGGCCGCAGGCTTCAGTTCGATCTTCACGACGGTGTCGACCGGGTCCGGCAGCGGATAGGTGAAGTGGCCGGACTCGCCGAACTGGACGAAGGGGATGTCGGGATAGGGGGCTACGACCCACTCCTCGCAGAGCGTGAGCTCGCGTCCGTCGGCGAGCAGAGTGACGCGCTCGATCCGGTCCTTGGGGACCCCGGTCAGCGGCAGCGGCCCGATCGGGGCGCGAAGGACGTGGGCGTACACGGCGGAGGCGTTGCGGGTGTAGTAGCCCCATTCGGGGGTGCCGAATTGGGCGGGGCCCGCCCCGTACACGGACTCGCCGTTGACGGCGAGCCAGTCGCCGATCTTCTGGAGCCGTTCGGCGGCCTCGGGTTGGATGGTGCCGTGCCGGTCGGGGCCGACGTTGAGGAGGAGGTTGCCGCCCTTGGCTACGCACTCGACGAGCTTGGTGACCATCTGCTCGGGGGACTTCCACAGGTGGTCGCCCTCGAAGTATCCCCAGTGGTTGTTGAGCGTGACGCATGTTTCCCACGGGACGGGGGTGCCGTCGGGGGTGAGGAAGCCGTCGACCGGGACGATCTGCTCGGGGGAGACGAAGTCGCCGCAGTAGGGGGCTGGTTTGTCGGTGACGATGGAGCCCATGCCCTCGCCGCTGGTCTCCAGGCGGTTGTCCATGATGACGTCCGGCTGGAGTTCGCGGACCATCCGGACGAGTTCGGTGGCGCCCCACTGGTCGGGGCCCATTCCCGCGTAGGAGAAGTCGAACCAGAGGATGTCGAGCTTGCCGTAGTTGCTGCACAGCTCGCGGACCTGCCCGTGCAGGAAGGCCCGGTAGGCGTCCAGGTCGGGCCTGTGGTCGGCGTATGCGGGGTTGTCGCGCTCGGGGTGGGTCCAGTCCCCGTAGTGCGGGTAGTCGGGGTGGCGCCAGTCGAGCAGTGAGAAGTACAGGCCGACCTTGATGCCGCGGGCGCGGAACGCTTCCAGGAACTCGGCGACGAGGTCCCGGCCGATGCCGTTGTGCATGCTGCCGTAGTCGGTGAGGGCGGTGTCGAAGAGGCAGAACCCGTCGTGGTGCTTGGCGGTCAACACCGCGTACTTCTGGCCGGCCCGGACCGCGAGGTCGGCCCAGGTGCGCGGGTCGAAGTCCTCCGCGCCGAAGCCGTCGACCGCGAACCGGTAGTCGGCGAGCGGGACGCGTTCGTGGGAGCGGAGCCATTCACCGCGGGCCGGGACGCTGTAGGGGCCCCAGTGGATGAACATCCCGAAGCGGTCGTGGCGGAACCAGGCCGAACGGGCGAAGCGGTCCTCGGTCATCCCTTCACCGCCCCGGCGGCCATCCCGCTGACGATGTACTTCTGGGCCGCCAGATACACGGCGACGACCGGAAGCATGGTGAGGACGAGGTTGGCGCAGACCAGCCCGTAGTCGAAGCTGTGGGTGGTCTGGAAGGTGAAGACCGTCATCGGCAGGGTCCATCTGTCGGCGTCGGGGATCAGGAAGAGCACGTTCTGAAACTCGTTCCAGGCATAGGTGAAGACCAGGACCACTGCGGTGAAGCTGACCGGCCGCAGCAGCGGGAAGATGATGGTGAAGAACAGCCGCAGCGGTCCGGCGCCGTCGAGCAGCGCGGCCTCGTCGATCTCGCGGGGCAGCTGCTTGATGAAGCCGACGTAGGTCAGGGTGATGAAGGGGATCTGCACGGCGACGTCGGTGAGGATCAGGCCGAGGTAGGAGCCGCCCAGGCCGAGTTCCTGCAGGAGCCGGATCGCCGGGATGAACGCGAACGGTGCGATCAGCCCGGTCAGCAGGTAGCTGTAGACGCCGCCGGTGATCCGGCCCGGACGGCGGGCGATCACGAACGCGGCCAGCGAGCAGACCAGCACGGTGCCGCCGGTGACCGCGGCCGCGATCAGCACGCTGTTGCCGAGCGCCCGGAGCGCGTTGCCGGTGGTGACCACCGTCAGGTAGTTGTCGAGGTGCCAGCTGCGGGGGAGGGCGAAGCTCATCGTCGCGGACTCCGTGCTCCCCTTGACGCTGGTGATCAGCACCAGGTAAAGCGGGGCGAGGAACACCACGGCCACGAGGGCGGCCAGCAGGTAGGTGGCTGCGGGGGCGAGGGTCCTTCTGGTGCGGGGCCGGGTCATGCCGTCGCCTCCATCCTGCGGACGAAACGGTTGATCACCAGGGCGACCGAGGTGATCAGGAGGAACTGGACCACGTTGACGGCGGAGGCGTAGCCGAGGGCGCCGGTGTTGAGCTGCTTGTAGACGTACGAGGTCAGGACCTCGGTCGCGGTGCCGGGGCCGCCGCCAGTGGTGGCGTAGATCATGTCGAAGGCCTTCATGCCGGTGATGAAGGTGAGCAGGGCGGCCAGGTTGATGGCGTGCCGGATGAAGGGGATCTTGATGTGGCGGGCGACCTGCCAGGGGCCGGCGCCGTCGATCTGCGCGCTCTCGACCAGTTCCCTGGGCACCGCCTGGAGGGCTGCGAGGACCAGGACGACCGTCCAGCCGACGCCCATCCAGGTGTCGACGGCGGTGACGCTGTACAGCGCCAGGTCGAAGCTGCCGAACCAGTCCTGGGCCAGCCCGAAGGGCTGAAGGAGAGCGTTGACCGGGCCGTCCGCCTTGAGGATGTAGCCGAAGAGCAGGCCGACCACGATGGTGGAGAACATGATCGGCATGTAGACCATGACCCGTAGGAACCGGGCGCCGGCGAAGGCGCGGTTGAGTAGGAAGGCGATGGCGACGCCCAGGCCGGTCTTGCCGACCGTGACGCAGGCGGCGTAAAGGAACTGGTTCCAGGTGGCGTTCCACAGCACTGAGCTGTCGCCGGCCATCAGGCGGTAGTTCGCAAGACCCACGAAGTGCGTGTCGGGGACGTACGTCGAGGCGTCGGTGAGCGAGAGGTACATGCCGAAGAAGGCCGGCAGCAGGAAGAAGACGGTGAAGACCGCGACGGCGGGGAGCAGGAAGGCGTACGGGTAGGTGCTGTTGACACCTGCCCCCGCGCCCCGCGCCGTGCGCTTGTGCGATCTGGGTCCCGCTTCCCGGCGCCTGATGGCGGCGAGGCTCATGCTGTCTCCGATCTGTGCCGGGTCAGAAGCCGGCGGCGTTGGCCTTGGCGCCGGCGCTCTGCCAGGCCTTCTGGACGAGGTCGCCGAACTTGGCGACGTCGGCCCTCTTGCCGATCAGTTCCTGGTAGGCGGCGATGATGTCGTCCTGCGGCTGGGGGACCACCGACTGCTGGTCGAAGGGCAGCACGAACCCGCCCTGGTTGACGAGCTTCTGCAGGTCGGAGACGCCGCTGCTCGGGTTGGTGGCGGTGACGTCGGTGAACGCGGAGACGCCGGGGTTGGCGTCCAGGAACTTCTGCGCCTGCGGCTGGGCGATCATGAAGTTCAGGAAGTCCTGGGCCTGCGGGGCGGCCTTGGAGAACTTGGCGACCTTCAGCAGGTTGGGCTTCGCCAGCCCGAGGGTGGCGCGGCCGTCGGCCGCCGGCAGGAGGAAGAAGCCGACGTTGGCGGACGGGTTGGCCTTGGCGATCGCGCCGAGCGCCCAGGTGCCGTTGATGATCGCGCCGGCCTTGCCGTTGGCGATGGCCGCCGTGGCCGAGTCGTAGGTGGCAGTCAGGGCGTCGCTGTTGGTCAGGCCCTTGGTGACCCAGTCGGAGAGCGCCTGGTACTCCGGGTTGAAGCCGGGGATCTCGGCCCACTTGGCCTGGTTGGCGTCGAGCTTGGCCGCGAGTTGCTTGTCGGCGCCGATGAAGGAGGCGTTGGCGGCGCTGCGGTGCTGCAGCAGTGTCCAGCCGTCCTTTCCGCTGAGGTACAGCGGGGTGGTGCCGGCGTCCTTGACCTTCTGCAGGTCGCTCTGGAGGTCGGCGAGGGTGGTGGGCGGGGTGGTGATCCCGGCCTTGGCGAAGACGTCCTTGTTGTAGATGACACCGGTGGCGTTGAGGCCGTCGGCGGAGGGGGTGCCCCATATGTTGCCGTCGGGCGAGGTGATCGCCTTGCGGACGTCCGGGTTGAGCCGCTCCACCCACGGGCCGCCGGCCGGCTGCATGACCGCGGCCTTGTCCTTGAGGGTGTCCTGGCCGGCGAAGATGTCGACGCCGTTCTTGGCGGCGATCCGGGCCTGCACCAGCGAGTCGTAGTTGGCGTCCGGCACCGGGGTGAGGGTCACCTTGTTGCCGGTCTTCTGCTCCCAGGCGTGCACGTTGTCCTCGAAGCCGGGGACGTTCGCCCAGGAGCTCGGCAGCATGAAGGTGATGGTGGTGTGGTCGGCCGAGCCGGTGCCGCCCGAGCTGGAGCAGCCGGTGACGACCGCCGCGGCGGTGAGGGCGGCGGTGGCGACTACGACGGATCTGCGGATTCTGCGCATGGCGGGGGTTCCTTACATTGGTGGAGGGGGGAAGTGGGGAGGGCGGGTGTCAGACGGGGCCGGCGGGGCTGGCCTCGCCGTGTGGCCGCCGGCCTGGGGGGCGGTGTGCAGCGGCCGTACGTCGATCCGCGCGGGGAAGGCGGGATCGCCGAGCAGGGTGCCGAAGGCGTGGGTCAGCGCCAGCTGCAGGGCGCCGAGGGCCGGTCCGAAGGTGGGGTTCTCGGTGACGGCCAGCGTCACCGGGTACGCCTTGCGCATCAAGGCACTCAGACGTGCCCCGATCAGGTCGGTGAGCGCCCGCCGGTGGGCGAGCGGCCCGCCGAGGACGACCAGCTCCGGGTCGACGGCCAGCGCCAGGTAGGCAAGGTGCCGAGCGGCCCGGGTGGCGAACTGCGCCAGCTCCGCCTGCGCCTCGGGGTCGCCGCGTTCGGCGGCCTCCAGGACCGGCAGGAACGACTCCTCGTCGCTCCAGTGCGCCGGTGCGGCGGGGCCGTCGGTGATCAGGTTGAGTTCTCCGGCGAGGTTCCGGCTGCCCCGATGGATCCGGCCGTCGAGCATGACGCCGGCCGCCAGCTCGTGCCAGGCCAGTGCCAGGAGGAAGGTGTCCGTGCCGCGCGCGGCGCCGTAGGAGTGCTCGGCGATCGCGGCGGCGTTCAGGTCGTGTTCCACGATCAGCGGAACCTTCCCGAACACCAGCCCGGCCTCGGCCGCGGACAGGCCCTCGAGGTCGGGGTAGTGCGGGGCGAAGCTGACGCGCCCGTCCCGCCCGATGCCGCCGGTGAGTGCGACGCCCAGCCCCAGCCACTGGCCGTGGGTGGCCCGCAGACCGTTGACCACGCGGTCCAGCCGTGCCCGGAAGGCGCTGATGCGTTCCCGGCCGGAGGCCGGCTCGGGGTCGTGGTGCTGGTCGATGTGGAGGATCCGGCCGGCGAGGTCGCAGACCAGGATCCGCTCGTCGTGCTTGCCGATCTCGGCACCGATCACGAAGCCGTACCGGCCGCGGAACCGGTACCGCGAGGCGGGCCTGCCGCCGCTGGGAGTCGGGGACTCGCCGTGCTCGGCACCTGTGGTGATCTCCACCAGGTGAGGAAGCTCGGCCAGGCGCTCTTTCACTGTAGGTCTGGAGAGCCCGGTGGCTGAGGACAGTTCGCTGAGCGTCGCCTCGCCCATCGCGTGGAGCGCCGCGGCACAGGCGACGACGGTTGTCCGGCCGGGGGCCCGGCCGCTGCCTGTGGAGGGGAACATGGCGCGCTCGTCTCAGGTATTCCAAGGATGTTTCGAATCCGGCCGTCACAACCGGGTGGCAGGACCGTAGAAGACCCGCGACCAGGCCCGCAATGGTTTCGAAAGCAATGTCGGCGATTTTTCGAAACCACGGATATGGAGATCTGGCGGGCCTGGTTCGCGAACTCTTTGTGTGACGGACGGGTGTCGCCTAGGTTCCCGTGTCGGCAACGGCTGAAATCGAGCCGGTCTGATCGGTTCAATCGTGGGCCATCGTGCGGACTTGTTCAGTCGTTGTCGGCGGTGCGGGTGCGGCCGAGTTCGCGGCCGCGCATGCGGTAGGACTCGCCTTTGAGGGGGTGGACCTCGGCGTGGTGGACGAGTCGGTCGATCATGGCGGCGGCGACGGTCTCGCCACCGAAGGCGCGACCTGCCCCCTTCCAGCGGCACTTCGTCAAAGGCCTGACCGGCGGAGCCACGAAGGATGACCCCTCAACGCCACCGACCGCCGCCCGTTCCCTCCTCTTCCCGACACATCTCCCCCTGTTCTAAGGAGACCGCCTTGACCGTGACCAGCGGCGAACCCGCGACGTTCATCACCGGAGATCTGGACGGTGCGATGGAACGGCCACTGTCGCTCGTGATCGTCGGCGCCGGCGCCCGTGGCGCCGCGTGGTGGTCGCCGTCCCCGACTCCGACCACCTCGCCGCGGCGACCGGCCTCGCCGACCTCGGCTACCAGCTGCTGCTGGAGAAGCCCATGGCGACCACCGAAGCGGAATGCGAGGAGATCGCCGACGCCGCCCGGCGGAACGGGACCGCGTTGGCGATCTGCCACGGGCTGCGCTACACCCCGTACACCGTCGAGTTGGCACAGCTGCTGCGGGAGGGCGTGATCGGTGACATCGTCGCAGTCCAGCACCTGGAGCCGATCGGGCACTATCACTTCGCGCACTCCTTCGTCCGTGGCAACTGGCGCCGGGAGGACGAGTCCTCACCGGTGCTGCTGGCGAAGTCCTGCCATGACATCGACTGGCTCTCGTACGTCATCGGTCGGCCGGTGGCGCGCGTGAGTTCCTTCGGATCCCTGACCCACTTCCGGTCCGAGGCCGCGCCAGCGGGCGCCACCGACCGCTGCGTCACCTGCCCGCTGCAGGACACCTGCGCGTACTCGGCCACCACGCTCTACCGGGACGGGCTGCGCAACGGCGGGACCAAGCAGTACTTCACCCGCGTCATGAGCGCGGGTGAGCTCACCGAGGAGGCGGTGACGAAGGCGCTGGACGACGGACCGTACGGCCGCTGCGTCTACCACAGCGACAACGACGTCCTGGACCACCAAGTGGTGAACCTGGAGTACGACAACGGCGTGACCGCCTCGTTCACCCTGACGGCGTTCACCCCGCTGGAGAACCGGCACACCAAGATCTTCGGCACCCGGGGACAGCTCACCGGCGACGGCCGGCGCATTGAGGTGTACGACTTCCTGACCGAGACCCGCACCGTCCACGACACGTCGGTCGACGGATCGTCGGCCGCTGAGGGCCACGCGGGCGCCGACGAGGCTCTGGTCAACGCCTACCTGGACGCCCTGCACGGTGGCCGCCCCGAACTGATCGTCTCCGGCATCGACGCGAGCCTGGCGAGCCACCGCGTGGTCTTCGCCGCCGAGCGGGCCCGCCGCACCGGCACCGTGGTCCAGCTCTGAGCGACGAGGCGGAGGACGGGAGGTGCGGTCCCTTCGACCGTGGTGGCCCGGGCAGGCGGAGCCCGGGTCACCACGGTCGAAGGGACCGCCGGCTGTCATGTACCACACCGACACCACCGCCACCCGCCGCATCGACGCCTACACCATGATCGACGGCCTTCCCCGCGACCGCCGCACCTTGACGACCATCTCCGCAGGAGACCTCGACGGGCTCTGCATCGACGACGCCGGCGCCATCTGGGTGGCGCTCTGGGACGGCGCAGCAGTACACCGCTACACTCTCGACGGCCGCCTCGACACGATCGTTGAGGTCCCGGCAACCCGGCCTACCAGTTGCGCCTTCGCCGAAGACCTCCTCTACATCACCACAGCGCGCGGCTGGCCACCGCCGCAGGACCTCGCCCGCCACCCGTTGTCCGGCTCGCTCTTCGTGTGCTCCCCAGGCGTGACCGGTCCCGCCGCGACCCCTTGGAACGGCTGAGATGACCGTGAGTTCAGAAGTCGGATCGTGGCTGGAAGCCCTGGCCGAGGTGGCCGACCGGCACACGGTCGCGGGCTCCGGATCGTCCGCGGCCGATCCGCCGGATCGCAAGGCGACCCTTGAATTGCTGGCATGGCTCGGCGTCCCTGAATCCGAAGTGGCGCCGCTGTTGCGGACGTTTCCCGACCCAGACGATGAGCCAGTTCTCTGGCAGGCGCTGACCCGGTGCGATCGAGCGCTCCGCTCGGGGATCGGACGGATCCTGCCGCCGATCCCTTGGCCTGCGGCACCCGCCGAACTCGACGAGAGCGGCCGGTACTTCTTCGCCCATCTCTACCTTCAGGCACTGCCCGCCACTCTGGAATGGCACCGCAGCCTCGCGATACCCGAGGAAACCAGCCGCGATACGTTCGCCGACCTCTCCACGCACCTCGCGCTGCACCGCCGACGCTTCGGCACCGGCGGGCTCGACCAGCGAGACTGGCTCGTCCGACACTTCCGTGGCACCCTGTTCCGACTGGGCAGGCTCCAGTTCAACCGGGCGGTACTCCGGGAGTCAGGCACTCCGGTACTCGAAGTCCATGTCCCCGGCGACGGACCGCTCCGGCCTGCGTTGTGCGAGCAGTCCTACAGAGCCGCCCCGGGGTTCTTCACCCGTCACCTGGGAGAGGAATACGACAGCGCGATCTGCGACTCCTGGCTGCTCGACCCCCAGTTGGCCGAGAAGCTGCCGCCAGAGGCCAACATCGTTGCATTCCAGCGACGCTACCGGACCCTGCCGCAGCCGGCGGTGGCGGACGCCGACGTCCTGCTGTTCGTCTTCGACATCCTCCCCGGAACCGGCGACGCGGCGACGCTCCAAGGACGGACCACGCTGGAACGCGCGATCATCACCCATCTGCTCGACGGCGGGCACTGGTACTCCGTGACCGGCTGGACGCACTTGCCCGAGATCGAGAACCAGCAGCGCCCGCTGTAGGCGCTCCGCGCTGCGGACGGTTTCGGCATACCCCGCCCTGAACGGCGGGGTATGCGCCGGTATCACCAGGTCATGCTGACCGCGAGGGCGAGGATGGCCGGGTGGTCCTGGCTCAGCGGGAGATCCTGCTGGGCCCGCAGGTCCTCGCTCTGCCCGCAGGTGCAGCCTCCCAGTGGGCGGAGGACGGCGGGCCGGCGTGTCGTGGCGTGGGCGTCCTGCTGCGGGGTGAGCCTGCCGTGCAGGGCTTCGGCCCTCCGTGGTTCATCGGTCGGCGAGCCGGTAGAGCTGGATGCCGGATCGCTCCATGACCAGCCGGTAGCCGTGCGAGGGGATCTCTCTCAGGCGGGCCCGCTCCCACGGGAAGTCGGGCAGGCCGCCGCGCGTGGGGTCGCTGACCAGCAGCCATTCCGGTTTCGTGCCGCTGTCCAGGACGTCGGGGAACTGGTAGACGTGGGCTCGCGCCGTGAGCTGCGGGGCGAGGAAGTTGGCGGCTCCGACATGGGCGCCGTCGGGGACGGCGGCCATGACCGCGCGCGCCGCACCGTTCCAGGGGCTGGGGCGCCACGCGGGGCCGGCCAGCTCCCGCAGCGGCAGGAGGGGAAGTGCCAGCAGGCTCACCGCGACGCTGACCGCCACGGCCCTGCTGACGAGTCGAGGGCGGGTGAGCCTGCCGAGGGCGTGGGCGAAGGCGAGGAAGACGACGGGCATCAGGACGGCGCTGTAGTGGTACTCCAGCCCCCAGTACGCCGGGGTCGTCGACCAGAACCGCCAGGCGAGGGTGGGCAGCGCGAGAAGGACCAGCGGTGAGCGCAGGGCCAGGAACGCGGTCGGGGCGAGCAGCGCGATCAGTGTGCCGAGCTTCTGTGGTGGCAGGAGCAGCCGGGTGAGGGGGTTGCCGGGGCTCTGGCCGGCGGAGTGGAGGTAGGCGTAGTGGCCGTCGGGGTTGAAGGCGGGGATGACGACCAGCACGATCAGCAGGCCGGACAGGACGCCGTAGGCCAGGACGGCGGCGCCCAGTCGGCGACGGCCGCTCAGCAGGATGTACAGGCCGATCGCGGCGACGGTCAGCGGCAGGTCCTCCTTGACCAGGACCAGGGGCAGGGCCCAGGCCGCGGCGGCGCGCCAACGGCGCAGGGCCAGGCTCTCCAGGCAGAAGGCGAGCAGCGGGACCGCGAAGGCGATCTCGTGGAAGTCGAAGCCGACGGCCCGCTGCAGACCCCAGGACAGGCCGTAGGCGATGCCGATCGCGGTGCCGAGCCGTGGGGTGGTGGTGCGGATCGCCAGCCGGGTGACCGGGATGACGGACACGGCGATCAGCGCGGCCTGGGCGGTGAGCAGGGTCAGGGGGGTCGGGAAGAGCCGGTAGAACGGGGCGAGGGTGGCCAGGATCGGGTGGAAGTGGTCACCGAGGAGGTGGTAGCCGGCGCCCTTGAGTTCGGAGACGGGGACGCGCAGCTCGGCGTAGGCGCGCACGGCCTGCTCGAAGATGCCCAGGTCGTAGCCGGTGGAACGGAGCTGGAGGTGCTTGGTGACCGACAGGGTGGCGTAGGCGGCGAAGAACAGCGCCGCGAGCAGCCGGGGGCGGCCGACGCGTCGTGGGTGGGTGTCGTCACCGCCGGGTGGCACCGGAGTCGGGAGCGGTCGGGGGCGGGCGAGGGATGGAACGAGGGACAGCACCGGGCACTCCTGTGGGGTACGAACAGGGGTGTCCACCGTCGGTCGGCCGGTGTGAAGCAGTGATGAAGCCGGATGAAGCGATCTTCATGTGGCGATTCGCGCCCATGGCACGATTGCCGCATGTGCGTGCTGGTGATCGAGGACGACGAGCGACTGGCTTCGGTGCTCCGTCGCGGTCTGGAGAGCGAGGGCTACGCCGTCGACGTGTGCCACGACGGCCGCCACGGCCTCTGGATGGCCCGGCAGCGGCCCTACGAGGCGATCATCCTGGACATCATGCTGCCCGGCCTGGACGGGTACCGGGTCTGCGACCGGCTGCGGCGCGAGGACATCCGCATCCCGATCCTGATGCTCACTGCCAAGAACGGCGAGTACGACGAGGCGGAGGCCCTGGACACCGGGGCCGACGACTACCTGACCAAGCCGTTCTCCTACGTGGTGCTGCTGGCCCGGCTACGGGCACTGATCCGCCGCGGCGGTCCCGTTCGCCGGCCGGCCGTCCGGATCGGGGACCTGTACCTCGACCCGGCCACCCGCCGGTGCCGGCGCGGCGGGACGGAGATCGAGCTCACGGCGAAGGAGTTCGCCGTCCTCGCCTACCTGGGGCTCCGGGTCGGCGAGGTGGTGAGCCGCGCCGATCTGCTGGAACAGGTCTGGGACGCCCACCACCAGGCCGCCAGCAACATCATCGACGTCCACATCAGGGCGCTGCGCCGCAAGATCGACGTCCCGTTCGACCGCTCCACCATCCAGACGGTGCGTGGCGCCGGCTACCGGCTGATCGACGATGCCCGGTAAGCGCCTGCCGATCCGCCTGCGCGCCGCCCTGGCCGCGGCCCTCACCACCGCCGTGGCCTTCACCGCCGGTGCGCTGTGGCTCCGCCACGAGGTCTACGCCTCGACCATGGCCGACAGTCTCAACCGGGCCAGAGCCAGCCTGAGCGTGGTCGAGGACTACTACTACCAGCTGCGGCTCCTCCGCCGCGGGGTCGACGACCCGACCGTGGCCGACGGCCCCGACCGGGTCGGACCCGGCCAGGCCCTCATCCGGAGCCCCACCACCTGGGTGGTCGTCGACCCCGCGGGCCGGTTCGTCGACGGCGACCCCGACCTGGAGCCTTTCGTACCCCGTCCGCTGGGAGCGAGCCCCGACCTGCCGGAACCGAACGGACCCGTCGAACGGGACCTCCGTCTGGGCGCCGTGAACGGCGATGCCCCACCCGGCAGCAAGCAGCTCGCCGGCCGCAGGTTCACGGTGATCTCCTCGACGTTCCGGAGCCGGGACCCGTTCGACGCCGGCGCCACCACCGGGAACCTCACCCTGCACATCGTCGTCACTCCCGAGGAGGCCGAGGAGGCCGTCGACGCCATCGACCGCGTGCTGTACGTCGGCATCCCGGCGGCGGTGCTGCTGGTCGCCCTGATCGTCTGGACCACCACCGCACGGGCCCTGCGCCCCGTGGAGGACATCCAGCAGCGGCTGCGCGCCATCACCAGCCGCGACCTCAGCCTGCGCGTCCCCGTCCCGCCCCGCCACGACGAGATCGCCCGCCTGGCCGTCACCACCAACGAAACCCTCGACCGGCTGGAACAGGCCGCCGAGCAGCAGCGGCGCTTCACCGCCGACGCCTCCCACGAGCTGCGCACTCCCCTGGCCGCGCTGCGAGCGGACCTGGAGGTGGCCCTGCACTACCCCGAGCAGACCGACTGGCCCGAGGTCGTCCGCGGCACCCTCGGCGACGCCGAACGCCTCGAACGGCTCGCCGAGGACCTGCTCCTGCTCGCCGACCTCGACAACCGGACACCGCGAACCGCCCGCCCGGTCGACCTGGGAGCGCTGTCCCGGAAGGCGGCCGCCCAGGCGCGCCGCCACGCCCCGGCCGGTGTCTCTGTCCAGGTCGACCTCCCGGCGGGCGAGGACGTCACCGTCCACGGCGTGGCCCGACAGCTGGAGCGGCTGCTGCGCAACCTCCTCGACAACGCCGTGCGCCACGCCCGCGGTCACGTCGTGGTCACCGTCTCCTCGCAGGACGCGATCGCGCTGGTCGAGGTCCGTGACGACGGCCCCGGCATTGCGCCGGAGCACCGCGAGAAGGTCTTCGAACGGTTCACCCGCCTCGACCCTTCCCGCGACCGCGCCAGCGGCGGTACCGGCCTCGGTCTGGCCATCGCCCGTGAGATCGCCCACCACCACCGCGGCACCCTCACCCTCGACGACACCCCGCCCGGTGCCGGAGCCCGCTTCGTCGCCGCACTCCCCCTCGCCCCCGACACCCCGACCGCACCCGACGAGCCACGGGCCGGACCGTTCACCGGTCCGGCCCGCGCCCGTCGGGACTGAACACCTGACTCAGGTGTTCAGCCGCCATTTCTTGTTGTCGCCGCCGGCGCAGGGTGTGGTAGCCGTCGTCGGGCAGGACGCAGATCCGTCACCGCTGCGTGCCGAGCCCGGGCTGGCCGACGACCGCGTGCGAGGCGCAGGATGGAGGGACCAGTCGCGGCGTCGACAGGAGCGTCGAGTGGCCCGCAGCGAAGCCGAGCGGGACCGGCCGCGGCCGACGGATGCGATGCCGGTCGGCCGCGGGCTGCTCGACGTGCTGGGGGTGGCCGCGGCGGTCCTGGACGAGCGGGGCCGGATCGTGCTGTGGAGCCCGCAGGCCGGGGAGTTGTTCGGCTACAGCGACAGGGAGGCGCTGGGTCGGCCCGCCGCGCAGCTGCTGGTGGAGGAGGATCGGCGGCCCCAGGTGCTGGAGCTGTTCGCCCGGGTGATGTCGGGGCACGGGCCGTGGGCGGGGGTGTTCCCCGTGCGGCACCGGGACGGGCACATCGTCCGGGTGGAGTTCCGCAACATGCGGCTGGTGGCCGAGGGAGGTCGTCCGTTCGCGTTGGGCATCGCCTCGGAGGAGACGACGCTGCGCCGGGTGGAGCGGGACGTGGCGCTGTCCTCCCGGCTGGTGGACCAGTCGCCGATCGGCCTCGCGGTGCTGGACACCGAGCTGCGCTACGTCCTGGTGAACGCGGCACTGGAACGGATCAATGGGGTGGCTGCCCAGGACCACCTGGGCCGTACCACCGGCGAGGTGCTGCCGCATCTGGACGCCGCCGGAATCGAGGCGCGCATGCGCACGGTGCTGGAGTCCGGGGAGCCCTTGCTGGACGAGGTGACCACCGGGTGCACACCGGCCGACCCGCACCACGAGCACGCCTGGAGCGCCTCGTTCTACCGGCTGGAGGACCAGGCAGGGCAGGCGATCGGAGTGGCGATCTCGGTGGTGGACATCACCGATCAGCACCGGGCCGCCCTGAGCGTCGCACGCGCCCGACGCCGCCTGTCGCTGATCGCGGACGCCTCGATCCGGATCGGCACCAGCCTCGACCTGGCCGCCACCGCACGCGAACTCGCCGACGTTGCTGTGCCCGAAGTCGCCGACATCGCCGCCGTCGACCTGCTGGACGCCGTCCTCGCCGGCTCCCCACCCGGTGACGGGACGAGCGACGTGCGGTTCCGCGCCCTGGCGGTCAAATCCGCTCGCCCCGGCCCCGCACTCGCGGCTGCCGACCCGGTCGGCGAGGTCGCCCGGTACGGAGCGCAGCGCCTGGTCGCCCAGTGCGCCCGCACCGGCCGCCCGGTGCTGGTGCCGAGGGTGCGGGGCACGGACCTCGCCCGCATCGCCCGCGATCCGGCCGGCGCCGAACTGCTCCGGCAGGCCGGGGTGCACTCCTACCTCGCCGTTCCGCTCATCGCCCGCGGTGAGGTCCTGGGCGCCCTCGACCTCAAACGGGCCCGCACCCCCGTCGCGTTCGACGCCGACGACCTGGTGCTGGCCACCGAGCTCGCGGCCCGCGCCGCCGTGTGCATCGACAACGCCCGCTGGTACCAGCAGCAACGCCACGCCGCCCTCGCCCTCCAGCGCCACCTGCTGCCGCCCCGCCACACCACCGACCCGCCCGGTCTGGCCATCGCCCACCGCTACCAGCCCGCCACGACCGCGGACGAGACCGGGGGCGACTGGTTCGACGCCATCCCCCTGCCGGACGAGTGCACCGCCCTCGTCGTCGGCGACGTGATGGGCTCCGGCATCACCGCTGCCGCCACCATGGGACAGCTGCGCACCAGCACCCGTACCCTCGCCCGCCTCGGACTCGCTCCGGACGAAGTCCTCACGCACCTGGACGAGACCACCCAGGACCTGGGCGAGGTGACGGCCACCTGCGTCCTCGCCCACTACGACCCGCGCTCCCGCCTGTGCCGTCTGGCCTGCGCCGGCCACCTCCCGCCCGTCCTGGTCCGCGCCCACCGCCCGCCCCGCCTGCTCGCCCTCGACCCCGGCGCACCGCTCGGCGTCGGCTCCGTCCCCTTCCGCACCACCGACCTTCACCTTCGGCCCGGCGACGACCTCGTCCTCTACACCGACGGCCTCGTCGAGGTCCGCGACCAGGACATCGACCAGCGCCTGGAAGCCCTCACCGACCTGCTGGCCGGACCTCACCGGCCCCTGGAGGACACCTGCGACCTCCTGCTCTCCGCGCTGCGCCGCGCCGACACCCCCGACGACGTCGCCCTGCTGATCGCCCGCGCCCTTCCCTGACACCTGACACCTGCAATCCCCCCGGGGACGCGGCTCGCCCAGGATCCGGGTTCAGGGCATACCCTGACGATCACGCCCCGCGCGCCCGAAGCCCAAGCCGACGGGGCGGGGCGGGGCGGGGCGACCGAGGGAGAGGGGAGAGTGCCAATGGCCACGGACCGGCGCCCGAAGCGGCGGGCGGAGTCCGACCCGGCGGCGGACGTGGAGTCGTTGGCACACCGCGTGCACCGGCTGCGCACCGAGCGCGGTCTGACGCAGCGCCAGGTGGCCGAACCTGCCTACACGGCCGCGTACGTCTCCACCGTCGAGGCCGGAAAGGTCCAGCCCTCGGAGAAGGCCCTGCGGCACATGGCCGAACGGCTGGGCTGCTCGTACGAGGAGCTCTCCAGCGGCCGCCCGGCCCACGTGGCCACCGAGCTGCGGATGCGCCTGGCGGAGGCGCAACGGGCCCTTGCCACCGGCGACCCCGAGGAGGCCGCCCCCGGGTACGCCTCGGTAGCGGCCGACGCCGAGCGCCACGGTCTGGCCCCCGAGCACGGCGCCGCGCTCGTCGGGCTCGGCCAGTGCGCCCTGGAGGCCGGTGAACTCCTCGGGGCGCGCGAACACTTCGAGGCTGCGGAGGGCGTCCTGACCGGGGCGGGCGCACCGGTCACGCACCGGGTGCCGGCGATCCGCGGCCGCGCCCTCACCCACTTCCTCGCGGGTGAACTGCGGTATGCCTGCTACCTGTTGGAGTCCACGCTGGACGAGCTCAACGCCGCCGGCCTCCGTGACCCCGAGGCGCTCGTCCTGCTCTACACCGCGCTCATCGCCCCCTACATGGACATGGGAGCGCACGCGCGCGCGGCCCAGGCGGCCGAACTGGCCCTGGCCCTGGCCCCGGAGGTCTCCGACCCGGCCCTGGTCGCCAGGATGCACCGCGGTGTCGCCCGGACCCTGCTCGCCGAAGGCCGGGCCGCCGAGGCCGACGCCTCACTGCTGAAGGCCGCCGAGTGCTACCGGCAGCTGCAGATCCGGACCGAACTCGCCCACTGCCACTGGATGCGTGGCTACATCCTCGCCCAGAGCGGCGACCTGTCGCAGGCCGAATCCGCCCTGCGCACCGCACGCGAGGTGCTCACCTCCCGGCACGCCACCCTGTACGCCCACCAGGTCGGCGTAGAGCTGGCCGACGTGCTGCACCGTCAGGGCAGGGACGCGGAGGCCGCGGCTCTGCTGGAACAGACCCTGGCAGGTCTCGGCGCGGACAAGGGGGCCGTGCACGCGGCCGGCGCCCACCGGCTGCTCGGCCTCATCGCCGAGGGGCGCGGAGCCGACCAGCAGGCCGAGGCGCACTACGCGATGGCGCTCGGCCAGCTCGAACACGCGGGCGCGACAGGAGACTTGGCGGACATCTGCCGCCTCCTGGGTGACCTCCAGCGCCGCACCGGTCGGATCGAGGCCGCCCTCGACACCTACCGGACCGGCCTCGGCCACCGGCCCGCACCCGGCACCACCACCCTCGGCCCAGCCCCCGCCAAGCCCTTCTAGGGCGGACGGTCCTGTGGCGAGTCTTGCCAACTCCCCGGCGAATCCCCTAACTTAAGTCATCGCATAAGTAAATTTACTTCGATGCTTATGCTCCTGGCCCCGCTCTGGGTTCCAGGCATGCCCTGCCGGGCAGCCCGGCCGATCCCCCACCCGCTCGGCCGCGCCCTGCCCGTTGAACTCACCGCTCAGCACCCCCACTTGAACCGGCAGGTCGACGCGGTCGCCGACCGCTTCACGCACCCGCCGGCCCGAAGCCACAAGGAGACGCTCATGCGTCGAAGTGTGCCCGCCCTCCTCTCCGCAGCAGCCGTTCTCGCGGCAGCCCTTGTCGCGGCCCCCGCAGCCAACGCGGCACCGGCCACCCCGTCGGAATGGCGGGAGGTCTTCTCCCCCGACGGCACGATCAGCAAGGTCCGGGTACCGGTCGAGCGGAAGACCGCCCCGGAAAACCAGGACCTCGGGGCCGCCGCAGCCGCCGGCGTCGTCGCGCTGCAGTACACCGGACCGTCCAGCTCCCGCTTCGACATGGTCATCATCGGCGACGGCTACACGGCCGGCGAGATGGGACTGCTGCGCCAGCACGCCGAGGCGAAATGGGCCGAGATAGCGTCCACGGATCCCTGGCACAAGCACGCCGGCTCGATCAACGTCTGGCTGGTCAACGTCGTCTCGAACGAGTCCGGCGTCGACAATGACCCGTACCAGGGGGTCAATCGGGACACCGCACTCGACATGTACTTCTTCTGCGGCGGCGTCGAGCGCCTGCTCTGCCTCAACGAGCCCAAGGCGCAGGCATACGCCGCGCAGGCCCCCGGCGTGGACGCCATCGTCGCCATCGGCAACACCTACAAGTACGGCGGTGCCGGCTACCCCAGCCTCTCCACCGTGTCCGGCGGCGACCCCCGATCGGGACGCATCGCCATCCACGAACTCGGCCACTCGGTCGGCGGCCTGGCCGACGAGTACTACACGCCGGGTACCGCCTACACCGGCGCCGAGCCGACCGAACCCAACGTCACCAGGGACCCCGGCGGAGCCAAGTGGGCCTCCTACCTCGGTCGGCCGACCCCCGACGGCGGGGTGATCGGCGCCTACCGGGGCGGACACCAGTACGAGTACGGCATCTACCGGCCGTCGTCGGACTCGTTGATGCGCAGCCTCGACAAGCCGTTCAACCTCCTCGGCCTGACCGTCATGGACCGTGCCATCGGCTCCAGGATCAGCGGCGGCGGCACCCCCACCCCCGACTGCACCGTCCACACGAACACCCGCACGGGAAGCCTCACCAGTGGCGGCATCGCCTACCAGCCCGACGGCAGCAGCTTCTACGCCAGGGCCGGCACGCACCGCGCGTGCCTGGCCGCCCCCGCCGGCGCCCAGTTCACCCTGGACCTGATGACCTGGAACGGAAGCGCCTGGCAGACCGTGGCCACCAGCGGCGCCGACGGCCGGATCTCGTACGGCGGCGCGGACGGGTACTTCACCTACCGGGTCCGCTCCATCACCGGATCCGGCTCCTACACCCTGGCCTACGACACCCCCTGAACCGGCCGGGCGCCGGCCACTGAGCCGGCGCCCACCACAGACAAGGGAGCACAGAGAAGGGAGCAGGGCCCCTGGCAGCCCGGCGAGGCACCCGCCACGCTCGCCAGGAACTCGCCAGGTGGCCCTGCTGTCGGTGGAGGCCGCCCGACCCCGGCCGGGCTCGACTCCGGCGACCGCCACGGGGCCCGTGCCGCCGGAGGACTGACGCCCCATAGCCGATCACGGGATCAAGGTCCGATGAATCGGGCCACGGTGGCACCATTCCTCTTTCCTCACGCAAGAGCATTGCCTTATAGGTCGGACCTATTGCAGACTCCGGTGCTGAATGCAGAGCCGAAGGAGGCATCGGAGATGAGAGCATCCTGGTGGAGATCGGCCAGGTCGGGCACGCTGGCCGGAGCCCTGACCGCAGCACTGCTGGTTCCGATGACACTGCCGGCTCCGGCCGCCGCGGCGGCGGCGGCCGACCCGAACACGCTCTGGTACGCGCGGCCCGCTGCCAACTGGGAGACCGAGGCGCTGCCGATCGGCAACGGCGCCATGGGCGCCATGGTCTTCGGCGGCGTCGGGTCCGAACAACTGCAGGTGAACGAGAAGAGCCTGTGGACCGGCGGCCCCGGCTCGCCCGGCTACGACTTCGGCAACTGGACCTCGCCGCGGCCGACCGCCCTCAAGGAGGTGGTGGACACCATCGACGCGGCCGGCAAGGCCGACCCGGGCTGGGTCGCCGGCAAACTCGGCCAGGCCCGCTCCGGCTACGGCGCGAGCCAGACCTTGGGCGACCTGCGCCTGGACATGGCCGAAGCCAACCCTTCCTACACCGGCTACCGACGCTCCCTCGACATCGGCAACGCCCTCGCGAAGGTGTCCTACACCAGCTCCGGAGTCGTGTACGACCGCGAGTACTTCGCCAGCAACCCCGGCAACGTGATCGCCGGGCGGCTGAGCGCCAGCCAGGCCGGGAAGATCTCCTTCACGCTGCGCTACACCTCCCCGCGCAGCGACTTCACGCCCACGGCCGACGGCGGCCGGCTGACCGTGCGCGGCGAACTCGCCGACAATGGAATGAAGTTCGAAACCCAGGTGCAGGTGGCGGCCGACGGCGGGACGGTCACCGGCGGCGACGGCCGGGTCACGGTCACCGGAGCCAACAGTGCCACCTTCGTGATGAGCGCCGGCACCGACTACGCCCTGTCCTACCCGACCTACCGCGGCCAGGATCCGCACGCCGGGGTGACCTCCGCGGTGGACAACGCCGCCGCCCGCCCCTACGCCGATCTGAGAGCAGCCCACATCGCCGACCACCGCGCACTGTTCGACCGGGTGAAGCTGGATCTCGGCGCCACCATGCCGGACAGACCCACCGATCAACTGCTGACCGCCTACACCAACGGCACGTCCCCGGAGGACCGCGCGCTGGAGGCGCTGTTCTACAGCTACGGCCGGTACCTGCTCATCGCCTCCTCGCGACCCGGATCACTGCCGGCCAACCTCCAGGGCGTGTGGAACAACTCCACCTCGCCGCCCTGGGGCGCCGACTACCACACCAACATCAACCTCCAGATGAACTACTGGCCGGCCGCGCAGACGAACCTGGCGGAGACGGCCGAGCCGTTCACCGCCTTCGTCGAGGACCTCAGGAAGGCCGGCGCGGTCAGCGCCGCCGAGATGTTCGGCTCTCCCGGGTGGGTGGTCCACAACGAGACCAACCCCCTCGGGTACACCGGAGTCCACGACTACGCCTCCGCGTTCTGGTTCCCGGAAGCCAACGGCTGGCTCGCCTCACAGGTCTACGACCTGTACCAGTTCAACCAGGACCCGACCTACCTGCGCGACCGGGCCTATCCCCTGCTCAAGGGAGCCTCCGAGTTCTGGCTGGCGAACCTCCACACCGACCCGCGTGACGGCCGACTGGTCGTCACCCCCAGCTACTCGCCCGAGCACGGCGACTTCACCGCCGGCGCCGCGATGGCCCAGCAGATCGTCCAGGGGCTGCTCACCGACACGCTCGCCGCTGCCCGCCGGCTGAACACCGACACCGACCTGCAGGCCCGGCTCACCGCTGCCCTCGGCAAGCTCGACCCAGGCCTGAAGGTCGGCTCCTGGGGGCAACTCCAGGAGTGGAAGGCCGACTTGGACGACCGCACCGACACTCACCGACACGTCTCCCACCTCTACGCCCTCCACCCGGGCCACCAGATCTCACCCGACACCACCCCACAGTTCACCGAGGCCGCGAAGGCCTCGCTGAACGCCCGGGGCGACGGCGGGACCGGCTGGTCCAAGGCCTGGAAGGTGAACTTCTGGGCCCGGCTGCTGGACGGCGACCACGCCCACAAGCTGCTCGCCGAGCAGCTCAAGGGCAGCACGCTGGCCAATCTCTTCGACACCCACCCGCCGTTCCAGATCGACGGCAACTTCGGTGCCACCGCCGGGATGACGGAGATGCTGCTGCAGAGCCAGAACGGCGAGATCCGGATGCTGCCCGCGCTGCCCGCCACCTGGTCCGCCGGGTCGGCCTCCGGTCTCAAGGCCCGGGGCGATGTGACGGTCGGCGCGTCCTGGCAGGCCGATCGGACGGCCGTGTTCACCCTGACACCCGCGAACGCCGGGACGCTCACGGTCCGCAGCCCGATGTTCACCGGCCCCTACACCTTGGTGGACACCGCGTCCGGGCAGCCGGTGGCCGCTTCCCGGGACGGCGACCGGATCACCTTCACCGCGGTGGCCGGGCACACCTACCAGGCCCGGGGCAGCCTCGCGGCGGGCCCGCAGACCGGGCGGACGTACACGGTGACGAGCGTGTCCAGTGCCAAGCGGGCGGACGTGCGGGCCGGATCGACCACTGACGGCGCGGCGGTGATCCAGTACGCGGCGACCACGGGCGCCAACCAGCAGTGGCGGCTGACCGATGCCGGAAGCGGCACGTTCACGCTGGCGGCCGTGCACAGCGGCAAGTGCCTGGACGTGCCGGGCGACAAGGTCACCACCGAGGGTGCGCCGATCCAGCAGTGGGCCTGCCGGAGCGGCGCGAGCAACCAGAAGTGGCGGCTGGAGGCGGCCGGTTCGGACTCCTACCGGCTGGTGTCGGTGGCCGGCGGCAAGTGCCTGGACGTCCCCGGCGCGGCCGGATCTCGGTGCGGACGGTCACGGTGTAGGTGAGCTCCGGGTCGAGTCCGGGCAGCCGGAGCCGGCCCGGTACGGACTCCGTCGAGGCGGTGAGCCGACAAGCTCCGGGGGGACGAGCAGTCCGGTCCAGCGCTGGATCCGCTGGCGCTCCAGGGGGTCGTTGGTGTCGGAGGCCCAGATGCGGTCGGTGCGTTCCAGGATGCCGTAGTCGATCCGGGCGCCGCCGGAGGAGCAGGATTCGACCCCCGAGGAACTCGCCGAGTACGAGCCGGAGGTCGACCGCTTCCTGGACCAGGTCCTCGACGAGTACGGCCTGATCATCGCCGGGTGGTCCGCCACCTACGACCCGGCCCTGGGCGCGGCACTCAAGCGCTGCCCCACCCGCCGCTTCGCCACGTACTGGGCCGACCCCTTCCCGCTCTCCGAGGCGGCCTCCGAACTCCTCGGGCACCGCCAGGGCACCTACATCGAGGCCGACGCCGACCGCTTCCTCGGCCAGACCGCCGACGCCGTCACCGCTCTCGCCGAGACCAGCCGCGACAACCCCGCCAACATCGCCGCCGCCATCGCCATCGCCAAGCGCGAACTCCGGGGCCAAGGCCCCGCCATCAACCTCCACGACACCCTGCGCCGCGAAGCCGCCCGCCTCACCGACCACCCGCTACGCACTGCGACCCCGGCGAGCCTGAGTACCGATCTGGAGGGCGAGCACGAGCGGCGGTTCAAGGAGTGGCAGGCCGAGACCGAGAAGCTCGCCACTCTGGTCGCAGTCACCGCCTACTGGGGCGACGACCCCACCGACCGTTACTGGTTCCCCGACATCGAGCGCCTCGCCACCACCACCTGGGACAGCGGAACAACCCTGCTCAACAACCTCCGCCGCACCCCGCCACCGTGCTCCTCCACAGCGCAGGCATCGGCGCCGTCGGAAACGACCGCTGGCCGCTGACAACCGCCCTGCTCACCGACCCCCGCGCCCAGGACATCCGTCGGGAGGACCGGCCGGCCGCCGCCCTGCTCGGACCAGAGACGGTCATGGGACGGCGCGACTCGGCGCAGCGGCTCCACCAGTTCCTCAAGCCCATCTTCACCGGACACGTGCTGGCCAACGCCACCGCTTTCACCGAGGCGTGGGAGCGCTTCGAGTACCTGCGCCTGCTCGTCCAGCAGGACGCCGAAGGACACATCGAGACGCCGTACCTACGGGTCACCGGGATCCGCGGCGACTACCGCCCGCTCGCCTCGAACTGGCTCGACCGCGAACTCGGTACACGGGGCGGCCAGCATCCGCTCCTGCTCTTCGGGCTCCTGGGAGGCGACCACAGCCGCGTCACCACCGCCCAGGCCGCCGTGAACGCCTACATCACCCAGTGGGTCGAACAAGATCGACTCGGCCACTCACCACATCGTCCGCTCGGGGCCGTTCTACCCCAACGAACTGCTCTGACCGAACCCGAACGACGGAGGCCACCATCAACAGGGTGACGGCCTTCCGCGCTGCGCAGAACCCGGGATACTGGGGGCCGCCCGGGGCGATGAAGCGGGCGCCCAGGTTGTTGTTCGGGTTGAGGTAGACCAGCGCGGTGAACCATACGGCGGCCGCCTTCGGGGCGCGGCGGCGCAGCAGGTCGGCGTAGCAGTAGAGGATGCGGTGGGCGGGCCGGTTGTCGAGCTCGCCGTAGAGCAGGACGTCGGTGAACGGCCAGGGCAGGGACTGCTGGAGGACACACACGCCGGCGTGGGCCCACTCCAGCGCGGCGCCCAGCTCCCTGGACGGCACGTCGCCCTGGTCGTCCTCGTCGTCCTCCTGGCGGAGGCCAGCCACCTCGTAGGCGATGGTGGCGTAGGTGTCCAGGGGCCGTACTCGCTCGGCGGCGCGCACGTCTCCCAGTACGCCGACCATGCCGCGGCCCTGAGCTTCCAGGCGGTCTGACCCAGGCCCCACGAGGAGCGGTCCCACCACCATTCCGGTAGGTGGGACCGCTCCTCGTTGGCGTTCGCGGATGAGGGCGGCGATACGGTCGGACGGGCGGGAGCGGAACGGGTACTCGGCGCGGATGGGACGAGGCGGGCGATGCTTGTACACCGAGCCCGGCCCGATACATCGCGCCGTCGAGCGCACCATCCCCATGTCATCACCCGCCGACGAGAGGCACCCGCCCCTTTGACCGCCCCCGAGCCCGACCCCATGTCCGCACCGGACCTCCTCCCCTGCTGCAGCGGCCGCGCTGGACCGACTGCGCGAGCTCGAGGCGGGCGAGCAGCTCGAAGACTTCTCAGCCATGAGCGATCCGCCTTCTATGACGGGTACTACGACGACCCCGGAAGCCGAAGCCGCTCCGTCGTCCATGGTGAGGCCAGTGCCCACCGGACAACCGTCACGGAGAAATCCGATTGGCCTCCCGTCAGAGCGCCTGTTCGTGGACTTCCAGGCTCGTGGGGATGACCTCAGCAAGGCCTGCAAAACGCTGGCGCCACTTCTGACCGAACGAATTCCGCATCGGCCCTCGCCGGCGATGCCACGCCCCGACCTCCATCGACACACGCACCATGCCTGTCCGTTCACCTCACCCACCACAGAATCACTTGTCAGAGACGCCTCGGTGGCTGCCAGACACCAGTGATCTCGTACTTGTCCTCAAGAGGGATGCGCGCCCCTTGTACACCGTGATCACTCGGACGATGTCTTTGATCATGAGGTTGCGCCGGTCGGGCGACGCATCGTCCCAAGCGGCGAGGACAGCCGCGATCGCCGCAGGCCCTGGGTGCGGCCGGAGCTTTGCGAGCGCGGACTCCAGCTCCCCCAACTTCTCAGTGAGTTCGGTGCGATGTTGGTCGATACGCAGTTTCTTCCGCTGGGCGGCCTGATAGTCGATGGCCCGGGAAGCGACAGCGTCCGCGAGAACAGCCTCCTGTGAGATCAGCTCCTTGAGCTCGGCCTGAACAGCCACTTCACGCAGGGCGAGGTCCGCCTGCGCCTCAGCGGTCTCATGCCCGTCGGACAAGTCGGCCGGGTCTGCCTGCTGCCGAAGCCAGGCCACGACGCGGGTCTCGATGTGCTCGAGGTTGCCGTATCCGGAGTCGGGGCAGTTGCCGAGATCGGCCCGATTGCGGCACCGCCACGTCACGTCAAACGGGTGAGGGCGTCCGTTCACCGGCGGCCTTCGCTTCTTCTTCGCACGAAGGAGGGGCTGCATAGCACCCTGGCAGTAGGGGCACCCCATCCGTCCGCTCACCGAGTATCGGGGCCGGTGGCGATCATCGATGGTCGGGCGTTGTGGCATGGTCCCGCGGCGCGCAGTGTACCGGTCCCAGAGGTGCTCCGCCGTGGCGCGGTCTCCCGTAACAGGCTCGTGGCGCCCGGGAAGGTAGAGGCCGAACTGTTCCGGACGACGGGAACGGTTGCGCCTCTTCTGCGGGACGCCCTCCTTGTCGCGGGCAAGCACATGCAGTTGCTCGGGCAGGCGGTAGCGGACCAGTCCCAGCCCGAAGCCCGAGTCGAGGATGTCGTACAGGTGCGCCGGCGTGACCGGCTTGTCGGTCACCGGATCGGTGATACCGGCCGCGTACCATTCATGGGTGATCGAGACGGTGTTCACCCCGTCCGTGACACGCTCGTAGGCATCCCATAGCCGTGGCCCCAGGTCGCGCTCCACCTTCAACACGCCCTCTCTGCACTTCGGGCATGTCTCCAGCGGGACGCCACGCTTCTTCGGCGGACAGGTCCCACACCGGTAGTACCCGAAGCGCCCCTGGTTCGCATGCGGCAGACCCCGCCGCCGACGCCTGGCGATCGTCTCCTTCCACGTCTCGGACAACTGGTCCGAGAACAGCTCCGCAATGTTCAGCATCTGCCGGATCGCGAACCTGCCGATCACCGTCCGCCCGTCGAAGTCCTCCTTCGCCGCACGCACCTCGACACCCAGCTCCGTCAACCGGTCCAGATTCTGCAACGACTCCAGCGTGTTCCGCCCGAAACGCGACCACACCCACAGCACCAACACCTCGAACTCACCACGCTCCGCCATCGCGATGATCTCCGCGATCTGCCGGTCACTGAACCCCCGCCCCGACTTCCCCAGATCCATCAACGGAGCCCGAGCCAGCACCAGCTCCTCCCGATCCACCAACCCCCGACACTGATGCTCCTGCAACTCCGGACTGATCATCTCCTCCCGAGCCACACTCACCCGGATGTAGATCACCGCACGACGCATACGCAGGCGAACGTTCAAGACGAGCCCCTCGGTCAAGCCTGTTGGCAGCGGACAACGCTCGCCATGCATCCGCCGGGTCAACATTCGTGGCGCCCGTGCTGATGGGGCTGGACCCCAATCTGGCGATCATGATGTCGGGCGTCTCGACCGTCATCTTCCTGTTGGCGACCCGTGGCGGGGTGCCCAGCTACCTCGGCTGCTCGCTGTCGTTCGTCGGTGTGGCCGCGGTGATCCGGGCCCAGGGCGGCAGCAGCGCGACGGTCACCGGTGCGGTGTTCGTCGTGGGTGCGGCGCTGTTCCTGGTGGGGCTGGCGGTCCAGCGGTTCGGGGCGCGGATCATCCACGCCGCCATGCCGCCGATCGTCACCGGTGCCGTCATCATGCTGATCGGCTTCAACCTCGTGCCCGTCACCGCCTCAACCTATTGGCCACAGGACCAATGGACGGCGCTGCTGGTGATGGTGTTCACCGGGCTGGCCATGGTGTGTCTGCGCGGCTTCTGGTCGCGGGTGGCGATCTTCCTCGGCCTGCTCTTCGGCTACGGGATCTCCTGGCTGTTCGACCGGATCTTCGGGAAGATCCACTCGGTGGACGCGAGCGGGCAGCTCACCGACCACTGGCGGCTGGACCTCTCCGGCGTCGGCTCGGCGGACTGGATCGGCCTGCCCGACTTCCACGGCCCCTCCTTCGAGTGGTCGGCGATCCTGGTCGCCCTGCCCGTGGTGATCGCGCTGGTCGCGGAGAACGCCGGGCACGTCAAGGCCGTGGGCGAGATGACCGGTCGGTCGCTGGACGACAAGCTCGGCACCGCGATCGCCGCGGACGGCATCGGCTCGATGCTGTCCACCGGGCTCGGCGGCCCGCCGAACACCACCTACTCCGAGAACATCGGGGTCATGGCCGCCACCCGTGTGTACTCCACCGCCGCCTACTGGGCCGCGGCCGGGTTCGCACTGCTCTTCGGCATCTGCCCGAAGTTCGGGGCCGTGGTGGCCGCGATCCCCGGCGGGGTACTCGGCGGCATCACCGTCATCCTGTACGGCATGATCGGCCTGCTCGGCGCGCAGATCTGGATCAAGTCCGAGGTGGACCTGCGCAACCCGCTGAACCTGGTGCCGGCCGCCGCGGGCATCATCATCGGCGTCGGCAACGTCACCATGAAGTTCAGCGACACCTTCACCCTCAGCGGCATCGCGTTGGGCACCCTGGTGGTCATCACCGGCTACCACGTGCTGCGCGCCCTGGCGCCCGCGCACCTCAAGACGCAGGAGCCGCTGCTCGACTCGGGCACCTCCTCGTACGAGGCGGGCACCGACGGGTCCGGGGAGTCCGACGGGTCGGGCGGGTCAGCCGGGACGGACAGGTCCGACGGGTCGGCCGGGGCGGACGGGTCCGGCGGGTCGGACGGGTCCGGGGAGCGGGGCGGGGCACAGCGGCCGACCGCGTAACGCCCGAGCCGGGCTGCGACGGCCGGTGGAGTTGCCCGAAAGGGCCTCCATCGGCCGTCCCGCTTGGCCCGGCACACCGTCAGGTGGTCGAATCACTTCGCGCGTCCGGACCGGTCGGTCCGGGCGCGCGAAGTCATTCGACCCCTCATCCCTCCGGGAGCGGCATGCCTTCCCTGTCCCACCCTCGCAGGACCGCCGCCGGCGTCGTGGCCCTCACCACGCTCGCGATCACCTGCGGCACGGCCACCACCGGCAGCTCCGCCGCCGCGACGGGCAAGGTCCTGTGGACCCCGAGCACCAGCAAGGGCCCGTCCTCCTTCACCTCCGTCCAGTGCGCCGCCGGAAACTTCAGTGTCGTCAAGGACCCGGCCAAGGGCAGTGTGTGGCGGGCGTTCCAGGCCGCGGGCGAGGAGCGTTGCGAGACGCTGAGCCCCAATCTGAAGGAGGGCGACACCTTCTACCTGGGGTGGTCGTCCAAGGTGGACATCAAGGACTCCAACAGCCGCTACGTCTTCCAGCTCAAGTGTTCGCCGAGCACCGACACGGCGAACCACCCGATCGAGATCGACGCGACGAGCGGGCGCATCCGCCTCCAGGAGTGGGACACCAAGCACGTCGCGCACACGCTGTGGACCGCGCCGACGGCCAACAACCAGTGGCACTCCTACGCGCTGAAGATCCGCCTGGGTCGCACCGACGGCACCATCGACTTCTGGTTCGACGGCGTGAAGCAGTCCTTCACCACCGGCTCGGACACGTTCAAGGGCACCACCTGGGACGGCGACCGCAACTACCTGAAGTGGGGTTCGTACCACACCTCCACGGGGAACGCGACGAACACCTTCACCAGCCCGGTCATGGCGACCACCCTGGAGACGGCCACCGCCGGCTCGTAGGGACGGCCGCCCCGCCGGTCTTCCCGCAGGCTCGCCGCAGCAGACCGCCCGCGGTGAGCCGCCGCGGCGCCAGCGCCCCGCTCGTGGGCGGCGCCTCGTGGACGACGGCCGCAGCGCTCGCCGGGGTGGCCCCGGCGAGCGCCCCTGCCGGAACGGGGCCGCCGGCCCCGCGGGCCACAGCACCGGAGGCGTGACATCACCCCGGCACGCCGTCGGGCCTGCCCCGTTCCCGCCCCGGAGGTTCCTAGGGTCAGCGGGATGACGACCTCGACAGCCCTGGACGCCCGGCTCGGTCGACCGGAGCGGCTGACGGCCCTGGCCGACGGCGTCTACGCCATCGCCATCACCCTGCTCGCCATCGACATCAAGCTCCCGGACGGCCTCGACCCCGCCGAGTACCGGCGCCAGCTGCACGACCTCGTCCCCGAGGTCGGCGCGTACGCGCTCAGCTTCGTCGTCCTCGCCGCCTTCTGGCGCGACCACCACCGCCTCTTCCTGAACGTCCGGCGGGTGGACGGCCTGGTGATCAGGCTGACGCTGTTGGGGCTCGGGGTCGCGGCCCTGCTCCCCTTCCCCACCTCGCTCATCGCCGAGTACGGCGACGAACCCTCGGCCGTGACCATCTACTCCGCGGCCGTCGCGGTGCTGGGAAGCGTCCAGCTCACGCTGCTGCTGGTGGTGTGGAAGCGCCCCTGGCTCCAGGCGGAGCCCCTACCGGACCGGCTGGCGCACGCCTACCTCACCGACCTCGCGGCCACGGTGGTCATCTTCGCCGCCACGGCGCCCCTGAGCTTCCTCATCGGATCCCGGGCCGTGTGGGGGTGGCTGCTCATGATCCCGGTCAAGTTCCTCAGCGGGCGCTGGAGCAGGAGCGCCAGCGGGTCGACCCTCTGACGGCCCCGCCCGGGGCGCCGGCCGGGCACGGTGGGTGACGACACGGGGCACGGCGGGTGAGGGCTGTGGTGCGGGCCACCCGACCCCGGCACCGAACCCCTCCCCGCACCCCGTTTCGCGCACGCGCCGGGGCCCGTCCGTCACTCGCCGTCGACCGTGTGCGCGGCCTCACAGGCCCCTCCGTGTGGCCCGGGCCACTTCCACGCCAGGTTCGAACCACCACGGCACCCGTAACTTCGAATGCGTTGCACCGAGCAAGCCGCTCACCAGGGCCTCACCGCCCCGGAGCCCGCCCGGTGCCCGACCACGCGAGTCCCCCTTGTGAACCTTCGGCCCGGACCGGGCTTGGTTCCGCACGCTCGCAGACCCCCTCCGAGAGGAACCCCTGTGACCTTCCGTAACGAGACCACCGCCACCACCGCCGTCACCGCCACCCCGAAGCGCC
>JOHN01000076.1 GCA_000719695.1 Streptomyces sp. NRRL F-6131 | reverse complement strand
CCCCACCCCCCGACCACCTGCACCACACCACCCCCCGGACCAGGTACCCTAGGCACTCGTCGTGCGCCCACCCCCGGGCCGCCCGACCCGGGGGCGCGTAGCTCAGTGGTAGAGCGCTGCTCTTACAAAGCAGATGTCGGCGGTTCGAAACCGTCCGCGCCCACCAGCACAGATGGCCCGCAGCGATCATGCTGCGGGCCATTTGACATCTCAGGCTGACATCAGTGCTGCGGTTTGAGCAGCCGGTCCATGTTGCCGAGCGCCTCACGCTGGGGGTCCTGCGTGACGTGAGTGGAGGCGTTCATCGTCAGCCCGATCTGACTGCGGCCGAGGATCTCCATCACCACCCGCGCGGGAACCCCGGACGCCGCCAGCAGCGTCGCGTACCCGTGCCGGGTGTCGTGCAGCCGGATCACCGGGAGCCCGGCTGCCTCGGACAGGTGGACGAACGAGCGGTAGAGGTTGCTCGGCTCGCTGCCATCGCAGGTCAACGCGACCGATTGAACCTTTGGGCATCAAGCACAAAGACGGACCACGCCACCTCTTTTCGCAGCTTCCGCTCCTTCAGGAAATCGAGACCTGAAATCGCGCCACCAATAACACTGCCAAGTCCGGGTTGCACCGCATTGCCGGCCATGCCGATGGCCGCACTGCCGAGTGTCTTTATCTTACCTCTCCCCTTGACGAACCGCTCCAGTACGTCCCGAGAATGCGAGAGGGCCAGATCGCTGACATGCCGTGCAAGATCTTCGCCTGACTTGTCAACGGCATCGACGCTGCCCAGGTAGTGCCGAAATTCGCGAATATTGGGGTGCTCGCGAAGGTCTTCGATGCTTTCGTGGTAGGCCCCGTCCGGCCCGTGCCAGTCGGCGGCTTGGACGGGCAGCAAAAGTTCGGCAGCCCGCACATGTACGCCAGTCAGGCCTCCTGCTCGCCGTGTCTCCGTGAGCTCCCCCGAGAGGGATCGTGCGAGCGGCGTGTTGATGGTGATATCTACATCAAAGTCCAGCGATGCCGCCACGCCCCAGTCCAGTACGGCATTCTCGGGGGCTCCTGGGAACGGCGACCCGACCAGGGTGCCGGAGAGGACTACCCCTCTGGAATGGTTGTCCAGAGACATCTCAAAAGGAAATGCCTCCTGGATGTCGGTCCAGATCCGATTCCAGCCCTCGGACTCCTGCTTCCGGTGTGCATCCGTCAATTTCTTGGAGAAATTGCGGGCGATGTCACCGTACTGGTCGCATGCTACAATCACCCTGTTTGTCAAGTCTGGAAAGTCTTCGACAAACTTCACGTATGGAAGATTGCGCATCGCGGCAGGGCACAGGCTGCGAGAGATGAACCATATCTCGTCGTAGCACAGCAGTAGGCCCAGTGTGTTCTCGAGAATCGGGCGCGGCATGTTGTGCGGGTGTTCCGGATTTTCGACATCGCCATCTGCCGCGTAACTCGCATAATTAAAGGCTACCGCGCCTGAGAAACCGACCAGTGCACGCTTCATGTGTCACCCCGCATCACCGATGCCCCGAGCCAATGACGCAACCTTAGGGCCTGCGCAGGTGCCGGCACGTAGCTTTGCGGAACCGTGCCTCAGGTGCCGAGACTCGCGCGGGGAGCTCAGAGATCAGCGGTCGGGCCGACAGGCGCGGCTGACGGGGCGTTGGGGTCGGGGTTCGGGAGGCGGGGTGGGGTGGGGTGTGTTTGTGTGGGCGCACCACGCTTGGGAGAGGTGATCCTCCGTGACCATGCCGCCGTTCGGGTCGAACGACCCGTTCTCGGATCTGCTCAGCCGGTTCTTCGGGATGAGTCCGTTGGCCTCCCCGCCCGCCGTTCAGCGGGTGCCGATCGGGCGGTTGCTCAGTGAGTCGGCGCAGGAGTTGCTGGCGTCGGCCGCCCGGCGGGCGGCCGAGGACGGGAGCAGTGATCTCGACACCGGGCACCTGCTGTGGGCGGCCACCCGGGTGGACACGTCGCGGCGGATGCTGGAGCGGGCCGGGGTCGATCCGGACCGGTTGGCGGGGGACCTGGAGAAGGCGTTGCCGTCCGGGGCGCAGGGGGCGGCGGTGGGGGAGGGGCAGCCGGCGCTGACGCCGGCCGCCAAGCGGGCGCTGCTGGCCGCGCACGCGCGGTCGCAGGCGGCCGGGGCGTCGTACATCGGGCCGGAGCACATCCTGGGGGCGCTGCTGGAGGAGGAGGGGTCGGGGGCCGGTGCGGCGCTGCGCGGTGTCGCGCCGTCGCCGGGGGCGCTGCGGAACGGGCCGGACGGGCGGGGTGCGGGGGGTGAGCGGGGTGCGGGCAGCACCACGCCGACCTTGGACGAGTACGGCCGGGACCTCACCGAGGAGGCCCGGGCGGGGCGGCTGGACCCGGTGGTCGGGCGGGCCGAGGAGATCGAGCAGACGGTCGAGATCCTCTCCCGGCGGACGAAGAACAACCCGGTGCTGATCGGGGAGCCGGGCGTCGGCAAGACCGCGATCGTGGAGGGCCTGGCGCAGCGGATCGTGTCCGGGGACGTCCCGCAGAGTCTCGCGGAGAAGCGGGTCGTGACGCTCGACCTGACCGCGCTGGTGGCGGGCTCCAAGTACCGGGGCGAGTTCGAGGAACGGCTGAAGAACGTGATCGACGAGGTCACGGCGGCCGAGCAGAGCGTGATCCTGTTCCTCGACGAGCTGCACACCGTGGTCGGGGCGGGCGGTGGGGGCGAGGGTTCGATGGACGCGGGCAACATCCTCAAGCCGGCCCTGGCCCGCGGCGAGCTGAGCGTGGTCGGCGCGACCACCCTGGACGAGTACCGCAAGCACGTGGAGAAGGACGCCGCGCTGGAGCGCCGGTTCCAGCCGGTGCTGGTGCCCGAGCCGACCGTCGAGGAGACGGTCGAGATCCTCCGGGGTCTGCGCGACGCCTACGAGGCGCACCACCAGGTGCGGTTCACGGACGAGGCGCTGGACGCCGCGGCGACCCTGTCGGACCGCTACGTCAGCGACCGGTTCCTGCCGGACAAGGCGATCGACCTGCTGGACCAGGCCGGTGCCCGGGTCCGGTTGCGGAGCCTGAGCGGCTCGACGGTCGCGATGCCGGTGCGGGACCGGATCACCAAGCTGCGCCGCGAGTTGGAGGAGGCGGTGGCGGACGAGGAGTTCGTCCGGGCGGCCAATCTGAAGACCGAGCTGCGGCAGACCGAGGACGAGCTGGCCGCGGTCGCCGAGGCGCGGGAGGGCGTCGTGGCGGTCACCGCGGACGACATCGCGCAGGTGCTCTCCGGCCGGACCGGCATCCCGGTCGCGGAGCTGAACGCGACCGAGCGCGAGCGGCTGCTGCGGCTGGAGGAGGACCTGCACGAGAAGGTGATCGGGCAGGACCGGGCGGTCACCGCGGTGGCCCAGGCGGTGCGGCGCGGCCGCGCCGGGATGGGCGACCCGGACCGGCCGACCGGCTCCTTCCTGTTCCTGGGGCCGACCGGCGTCGGCAAGACCGAGCTGGCCAAGGCGCTGGCCGCGCTGCTATTCGGCGACCCGGACCGGATGATCCGCTTCGACATGAGCGAGTTCCAGGAGAAGCACACCGTCTCCCGGCTGGTCGGCTCGCCGCCCGGGTACGTGGGCTACGACGAGGCCGGCCAGCTCACCGAGGCGGTGCGTCGCAAGCCGTACAGCGTGCTGCTCTTCGACGAGGTGGAGAAGGCCCACCCGGACGTCTTCAACCTGCTGCTCCAGGTGCTGGACGACGGCCGGCTGACGGACTCCCAGGGGCGCACCGTCGACTTCCGCAACACCGTGGTGATCATGACGAGCAACATCGGTTCGCAGCGGATCCTCGAGCACGGGGGCGATGTCGACGAGATCCGGGACGATCTGATGCGGGACCTGCGGGCGCAGTTCCGGCCGGAGTTCCTCAACCGGATCGACGAGGTGATCGTCTTCCACGCGCTCACCCGCAAGGACCTGCTCCAGGTGGTGGACCTGCTGCTGGACCGCACCCGGCGCCGGCTCAGGGCCCAGGGCGTCGGCCTGGAGGTGACCGACGAGGCCAAGGAACTGCTGGTGAACCTCGGCTACCAGCCGGAGTTCGGGGCCCGGCCGCTGCGCCGCACGATCCAGCAGGAGCTGGACAACCGGATCTCCAACCTGCTGCTGGAGGGCACCGTCCGGGAGGGGGACACGCTGGTCGCGGAGGCGTCGGACGGTGAGCTGACGGTGGCGCTCGCCCGTCCCGAGCCGGCGGAGGGCGGGAGCGAGAGCGAGGGCGGGAGCGAGGGCGGGAGCGAGGGCGCGAGCGAGGACGAGGCGGCCGGCGAGGGGGCCGGCGAGGGGGCCGGGGAGGGGACATAGCGGGAGCAGGACGAGGGGGCGCGCGGACGGGAACACCTCGCGCAGCAGCGGGTCCGGCAGGCCGCGGCGGCCCCACTCGCGCGGGTAGCCGAGTGACACCTCCTCGAACGGGACGCCGTCGTAGCTGGTCCGCCGGGGGATGTGCAGGTGCCCGTAGATCATGGTGGCGGTGTTGAACCGGCGGTGCCAGTCCGCGGTCAGCTCGGTGCCGCACCACTGGGCGAACTCGGGGTACCAGAGGATCTCGGTGGGCTGCCGGACCAGTGGGTAGTGGTTGACCAGCACCAGCGGCAGCTCGGGGTCGTGTTCGGCGAGGCGCTTCTCCGTCAGCCGGACGCGCTCGCGGCACCAGGAGTCGCGGTCCGGGTACGGGTCCGGGTGCAGGAAGCGCTCGTCGGCGCAGACCACGCCGGTCTCGTACGCGGCGGCCAGCGACTCCTCCTTGGTGGTGGTGCCGGGGGCCCGGAAGGAGTAGTCGTACAGCAGGAACAGCGGGGCGACCGCGACCGGGCCGCCCGCGCCGGTCCACACCGGGTAGGGGTCCTCGGGGGTCACCACCCCGAGTTCGCGGCAGATGCCCAGCAGGTGCTCGTAGCGCTCGACGCCGCGCAGCTGGACCGGGTCGTTGGGGTGGGTCCACAGCTCGTGGTTGCCGGGTGCCCAGATGACCTTGGCGAAGCGTTCGGCGAGCAGGCCGAGCGCCCAGCGGATGGTGGTGGTGGACTCGGCCACGTCACCGGCCACGATCAGCCAGTCCTCGGGCGAGCCGGGGCGCAGCTGTTCCACCAGGTCGCGGTTCTGCTGGTAGGAGACGTGCAGGTCGCTGACCGCGAGCAGCCGGCCCCCGGTCCGTTCGTGGCGCGCGCCGTCCGCTCGGTCGTCACCGGTCATGTCAGCCCCCCTGGTGGTCTTCCTGCCGTTCCGGTCACAGTACCGGGGTCCGGCGGCCGGAACACGGTGCTCCGACCACCGACCGGCGACACGGCTCTTGACAGGGCGTCATGTCCGCGCCAGCTTTGGGGCACCCCCACACCGAGAGGTCTCTCATGAAGAAGCCGCTCATAGGCACGTTCGCCGCGCTCCTGCTCGCCGGGGCGACCGCCCTCGCGGGAGCCCCCGCCGCGACCGCCGCCGGCACCGCCACCACGGCCGCCACCGCCATCACGGCCGCCACCGGAGGCGCCGCCGCCGCGACGGGCGCCGACGCGCTCTCGCCGCAGGCCGGCAAGGTCGCCGCCGTGACCTTCGCCGGGACGGTGGCGCTGAGCAACTGCTCCGGCTCGCTGGTCCGGTTCCCCAGCTCCACCGCCAACGACCCGGCGCTGGTGCTCTCCAACGGCCACTGCCTGGAGTCCGGCATGCCCGGCCCCGGCCAGGTGGTCGTCAACCAGGCCTCAAGCCGCAGCTTCACCCTGCTCAACGCGAGCGGTGGATCGCTCGGCACCCTGCGGGCCAGCAAGATGGTCTACGGCACCATGACCGACACCGATGTGTCGATCTACCAGCTGAACACCACCTACGCCGCGATCCAGTCGCGCTACGGCATCGCCCCGCTGACGGTCGCGGCCACCCACCCCGTCCAGGGCAGCTCGATCAAGGTCGTCTCCGGGTACTGGAAGAAGATCTACTCCTGCTCGGCCGACGGCTTCGCCTACCGGCTCAAGGAAGCGGACTGGACCTTCAAGGACTCCCTCCGCTACACCTCCACCTGCAACGTCATCGGCGGCACCTCCGGCTCGCCGGTCGTCGACGCCAACAGCGGGCAGGTCGTCGCGGTGAACAACACCACCAACGAGGACGGCCAGCGCTGCACCCTGAACAACCCGTGCGAGGTGGACCAGAACGGCACGGTGACCGTCCGCCGGGGCATCGGCTACGCCCAGGAGACGTACATCATCCCCGGCTGCTTCACCACCGGGAACAAGCTCGACCTCACCAAGGCGGGGTGCACCCTGCCGCGGCCCTGACCGGCACTTCCTCCCCGATGGGCCACCCGCGACCGGCGGGTGGCCCATTCGGCCGTCTACCGGACGGCCGGTCCGTCCGGCGGCCGCGCGCCGACTGCCGAAGAGTACGGACCACAGCACCGCACAGTTCCGTTGACCCGATGGAGAGTTGATGACCACCTCGACCACCTCGATCAGAAGACTGCTGGTCGCCGTCCTGCTGATACCGCTGCTCGGCCTCGGGCTGGCCCCGACGGCCCTCGCCCGGGGCGCGGACGCCGCCGGGGCGTCCGGGACGGTCTCGGTCGCCGACGACCCGTCGGCCGACATCAAGGCCCGCCTGGCGGCGATCCCCGGGATGACCGTCACCGAGGAGCAGCCCACCACCACCGGCCACCGCTACTTCCTGCTCACCTACACCCAGCCGATCGACCACTCCCGCCCCTGGCTGGGCACCTTCCAGCAGCGGTTGACCGTGCTGCACCGCGGCGAGGACCGGCCGACCGTCTTCTACACCAACGGCTACACGCTGCGGACGACCCCGTCCCGCACCGAGCCGGCCCGACTGGTCGACGGCAACCAGGTCTCCATCGAGTACCGCTACTTCACGCCGTCCCGGCCCGAGCCCGCCGACTGGAGCAAGGCCGGCATCCGGCAGGCGGCCACCGACGCGCACCGGCTGATCACCGCGCTGAAGCGGATCTACCACCAGGAGTGGCTGTCCACCGGCGCCTCCAAGGGCGGCATGTCGTCCACCTACCACCGCCGCTTCTTCCCGGACGACGTGGCCGGCACCATCGCCTACGTCGCCCCGAACGACGTCGACGAGCGCGAGGACTCCGCGTACAGCCGGTTCTTCCGCAACGTCGGCACCCCCGAGTGCCGGGCCGCGCTGACCGCGACCCAGCGCGAACTGCTGGCCCGCCGGGACCGGCTGGAGCCCCGCTACGCGGCCGACAACGCCGCCGCCGGCTCCACCTTCACCACCATCGGCAGCGCCGACCGGGCGTACGAACTGGCCGTGCTGGACTCGGTCTGGGCGTTCTGGCAGTACAGCCTGGCGGCCGACTGCGTGAACGTGCCGGGTGCCGCCGGGACCGACGACGCGCTGTACGCCTGGCTGGACACGCAGTCCGGCATCACCGGCAACAGCGACCAGTCGCTCGCCGGGTACACCGCGTACTACTACCAGGCGGGCACCGAGCTGGGCTCGCCCTCCTTCGACGTCTCGCAGCTGAAGGGCCTGCTGCACTACGACTACAAGGAGCTGTACGCGCCGCGCACCTACGTGCCGCGGAGCATCCCGATGCGCTTCGACCCGTCCGCGATGCGCGACATCGACCGCTGGGTGCGCAACTCGGCCGAGCGGATCATCTACGTCTACGGCCAGAACGACCCGTGGGGTGCCGAGCCGTTCCGCCTCGGTCGGGGCAGTGAGGACAGCTACGTCTACACGGTGCCCGGCGGCAACCACGGCTCCAACATCGCCAAGCTGCCCGCCGCCGACTCCGCGGCGGCCACCGCCAAGGTGCTGGAGTGGGCCGGCCTCGGCGCCGACGCCTCGGCCCGCGCGCTGACCGGGCAGTACCAGGTGCCGCCGATCGGTCCGCTGGACGAGGAGGGCCTGAAGCAGGACCGCGTCCGGCTGTAGTCCGGACCGCCGCACGACGCGAGGGCCGCCCGTCCACCGGGCGGCCCTCCGCCGTCTGCGGGGCGGCCGTCCGCGTCGCGCGGGCCGCCCGAAGTCCGTGGCCCGAGGGTGCGCGCGGGCCGTTCCGAAGCAGTGCGCGGTCCCTCCCCGAAGCAGTGAATCAGTGCTTCAATGCTTCCATGGCCTACCGACGCACCCCCGCCGTACAAGCCCGCCTGGACGCCCAGCGCGAGGCGGTGCTCCAGGCCGCGGTCGGGCTGCTCGCCGAACGCGGCTACGGGGGCTGCAGCATGGCCGCGGTCGCCGAGCGGGCCGGGATCGCCACCGGCTCGATGTACCGGCACTTCGCGAGCAAGGCCGAGCTCTCCGTCGAACTGTTCCGCCGGGTGGTCAACCGGGAGGTGGCGGCCGTCCACGACGCCGTGGCCCGGCACGACACCCCGAAGGCGCGGATCGCGGCGGTCGTGGAGACCTTCGCCGCCCGCGCCCTGCGGGCCCCCCGGCTCGCCCACGCGCTGCTGGTCGAGCCGGCCGACACCGTGGTGAACGCCGAGCGCCTGGTCTTCCGCCGCACCTTCCGCGACGTGCTCGCCGCCGAGATCGCCGCCGCCCTCGCCGCCGGGCAACTGCCGCCCCAGGATCCGCAGTTGACCGCCGCCGCGATCGTCGGCGCGACCGCCGAGGCGCTCACCGGCCCGCTCGCCGCCGCACCGCCGCCCGACGCCGGGACCACCCCCGACGCCGTGGTCCCCGCCCTGGTCTCCTTCACCCTCCGAGCGCTTGGAGAACGCGATGACAGCGACGCATGAGGTCACCAACCAGGTCCCGCTCCCGTACGGGCACGACGCCGCCGCCGACCCCGCGCTGCTCGCCGCGCTGCACCGGGCCGGCGCCGGCTGGGCCGAGCCCGAGCTGCGCGAACTCGGCCGGCTGGCCGGCTCCGAGCAGGCCGCCGAGTGGGGCCGGCTGGCCAACGAGCACCCGCCGGTGCTGCGCACCCACGACCGCTTCGGCCACCGCATCGACGAGGTCGAGTTCCACCCGGCCTGGCACGAACTGATGCGCACCGCCGTCGGCCACGGCCTGCACGCCGCCCCCTGGCGGGACGCCCGGCCCGGCGCGCACACCGCCCGCGCCGCCAAGTTCCACGTCTGGGGCCAGGTCGAGGCCGGTCACACCTGCCCCGTCTCGATGACCTACGCCGCCGTCCCCGCCCTGCGGGCCACCCCGGCGCTGGCCGCCGAGTTCGAGCCGCTGCTCGCCGCCACGGAGTACGACTTCGGGCTGCGCGAGCCGCACGGCAAGCGCGGTCTGATCGCCGGCATGTCGATGACCGAGAAGCAGGGCGGCTCGGACGTCCGCACCAACACCACCACCGCCGTCCCGCAGTCCGACGGCAGCTACCGGCTCACCGGGCACAAGTGGTTCACCTCGGCGCCGATGTCCGACCTCTTCCTCACCCTCGCCCAGGCGCCCGGCGGCCTCAGCTGCTTCCTGCTGCCGCGCGTCCTGCCGGACGGCAGCCGCAACCGGCTGCGCCTGCAGCGGCTCAAGGACAAGCTCGGCAACAAGTCCAACGCCTCGGCCGAGATCGAGTACGACGAGGCCCACGGCCTGCTGGTCGGCGAGGAGGGCCGAGGCGTCCGGACCATCATCGAGATGGTCAACATGACCCGCCTCGACTGCACCATCGGCGCCGCCTCCGGCATGCGGCTGGGCGCCACCCGGGCCGTCCAGCACGCCCTGCACCGGCGGGCGTTCGGGAAGGCGCTGGTCGACCAGCCGCTGATGCGCAACGTGCTCGCCGACCTGGTGGTGGAGTCCGAGGCGGCCACCACCGTGGCGATGCGGCTCGCCGCGGCCACCGACGCGGCGCTCGCCGGGGACGAGCAGGAGGCGCTGGTCCGCCGGCTCGGCCTGGCCGTCGCCAAGTACTGGGTCTGCAAGCGCGGTCCGGCACACGCCGCCGAGGCCCTGGAGTGCCTGGGCGGCAACGGCTACGTCGAGGAGTCCGGCATGCCCCGGCTCTACCGCGAGGCGCCGCTGGTCTCGATCTGGGAGGGCTCCGGCAACGTCGCCGCCCTGGACGCGCTGCGCGCCATGGCCAAGGCCCCGGAGACCGTCGACGCCCTCCTCGGCGAGCTGGACGCCGCCGCGGGGGCCGACCGCCGGCTCGACGCGGCCGTCGCCGACCTGCGCAAGCAGCTCACCGACCTCGACCAGCTGGAGTACCGCACCCGCCGGCTGGTGGAGGCGATGGCGCTGGCCTTCCAGGGTTCCCTGCTGGTCCGGTACGGGGACCCGGCGGTCGCCGACGCGTTCTGCGCCTCCCGGCTCGGCGGCGACCACGGTGCCGCGTTCGGCACCCTGCCGCCCGGCCCGGACGTCGAGGCGATCATCGACCGTGCCCGCCCCGTCCCGGCCGCATGACGACACCCGACGGCAGCAGCCGCCCCGACGGCGAAGCGGCGGCGGACTCGGCCGAGGCGGCGGAGGTGCGCGCCTTCTGGCAGCACCTCGGCCTGCCTGGCCTGGTGGACGTGCACACCCTCCCTCCTTGCCCGCCATCGGGCAGGAGGGGCCCACCATGCCGAAGAGGGTGCTCGACAAGGTGTGGGCCTACTTCGACGCGGCCGGCCCGCTGACCGGCCGCCCCTGGCCGATCACCTACCGCGAGGCCGAGGAGCAGCGGATCGGCCGGCTGCGGGAGTTCGGCGTGCGCGCGTTCACCGCGATGCTCTACCCGCACAAGCCCGGGATGGCCGAGTGGCTGAACGCCTGGGCGGCGGACTTCGCCGCCCGCACCCCCGACTGCCTGCACACCGCGACCTTCCACCCCGAGCCGGGCGCGCCGGACTACGTGGCCCGCGCGCTGGCCGACGGCGCCCGGGTGTTCAAGGCCCACCTCCAGGTGGGCGGTTACGACCCGACGGACGCGCTGCTCGACGAGGTCTGGGGCCTGCTGGCCGCGACCGGCACCCCGGTGGTCACCCACTGCGGCTCCGGACCCGTCCCCGGCAAGCACACCGGACCCGGCCCGATCGGCGCGGTGCTGGCCCGGCACCCCCGACTGGTCCTGGTCGTCGCCCACCTCGGTCTGCCCGAGTACGGCGACTTCCTCGACCTCGCCAAGCGTCACCCGGGCGTCCGGCTGGACACCACCATGGCGTTCACCGACTTCTCCGAACGGGAGACGCCCTTCCCGCCCGCCGAACTGCCCCGGCTGCGCGCCCTCGGCGACCGGGTGCTGCTCGGCAGCGACTTCCCCGACATCCCCTACCGCTACCGGCACCAGCTGGACGCGCTGGAGCGCCTCGGACTGGGGGAGGACTGGCTGCGCGCCGTCTGTCACGACAACGCGGCCTCGCTCTTCAGGATCTGACGGTCAGTCAATGGCGAGCAGCAGGGGCAGTACGTCCCGGTGGAGGCCCGGCGCGGCGGCCAGGAAGCCGTCCGCGCCGGGCGTCCAGGCGGCCCCGGCGGCGTCCGTGACCGTCGCGCCCGCCTCCGCCGCGACCAGCGCGCCGGGCAGCAGATTGGCCGGGTCCGGCCCGAACTCCCAGAACAGGCCCAGGTGTCCGGAGCCGACCTGGGCCACCTGGAGCGAGGTCGGCCCCAGGTTGCGGACGGCCAGTACCGCGCCCGCCACCGCTGACAGCGAGGCGCCCGCCCGGCGCAGCGCCACCGGGTCCGCGGCGACCGTCGGCGGCTGGCTGGTCCCGGCCACCGTCACCGCCAACTCCCTTTCCACGACGGCGATCCGCCGACCGTCCAGCTCCGCCCCGCCGCCGCGCACCGCCCGGTAGGTGCGGGCACCGAGCTGCGGCGCGTGCACCACGGCCAGCACCGCCGTTCCGTCGCGCACCAGCGTCGCGGTCACCGCCCACTGCGGCAGCCCGAGCAGGAACTGCACCGCCCCGTCGGTGGCGTCGCAGAGCCACCACTCGCCCTCGGCCGGCACCGCCCCGTGCAGCTCGTCGTCCACCCAGCCGGCCCGCGGGAGCAACGCGCCCAGTCGCTCCCGGAGTTCGGCGGCCGCCGGGCCGTCCAGCTCGGCGAACCGCGCCCGCGCCTCCGGCAGGGTGAAGGCGGGGCAGGGCTCGGCCGGTCGCCGCTCGGCCAGCCGGGCGCCGACCTCCCGGACCGCCGCCTCCACGCCCGGCAGCAGCGCACGCAGTTCCCGCACCTCGTCGTCGCTCATCGGCCCTCTCCCGTTCCTCGTGTTCGTGTGGTCAAGGAGTACCGTCGGAGCGCCCGGACAGGACGTCCGGTGCGGACCGGCGACGGAGATCGGACACCATGGACGTCACAGCTGCTGATCCGGACGCCGTGCTGGACACCCTGGACCGCCGGCTGGTCTGCGCGCTCCAGGTGAGCGGCCGGGCCGGGGCCGGGCGGATCGCCGAGGTGCTCGGCGTCTCCCCGCGCACGGTGACCCGTCGGCTGACCAGGCTCCACCGGGCCGGCCTGGTCCGGGTGGTCCGGATGCCCGATGTCGAGGACGCCGCGATCGGCGCGCTGCTGCTGCGGATCCGGGTCCTGCGCGGCACCACCGACACCGTCGCGCTGGCCCTGGCCGACCGGCCGGACGTGCCCTTCGTCGACGTCATGCTCGGCGGCCAGGAGGTCGGCGCGGTGATGCTCAGCGACGCCGGGGCCCGCGACCGCCTGCTGTACGGGCAGCTGCCCGCCACCGCCGCGGTCACCGAGACCACCGTCCACGCCGTGCTGCACGCCTTCGCGGACGCCGGCCAGTGGCGGTCCGGCCACCTCGACGAGACGGAGGCGGCCGCGCTCGCCGAACCCCCGCTCGCCCGGCCCGCCCCGGGAAGCGTGCCGCTGGACGCGCTGGACCGCGTGCTGCTGGCCCGGCTCGGCGAGGACGCCCGGCAGTCCCACGCGATGCTCGCGTCGGCGGTCGGCACCCCCGAGTCCACCGTCCGGCGCCGGCTGCACCGGCTGGACGGGGCCGGCCTGCTGCGCACCCATGTCACCGTCGATCCAAGGCTGTTGGGGCTCGCCGTGGACGCCAATCTCTGGCTGGACGTGCCACCGGGCCGGCTCGCCGCGGTCGGTGCGGCGCTGGGGCGGCACCCGCAGGTGCACGGGGTCTTCGCGACCAGCGGGCCGGCCAATCTGATGGCCGCCGTGTTCTGCCCGGACCACGGCGGGCTCTACCGCTTCGTCACGGACACCCTCGGCCCGCTGGGCGTCGGGCGCGCCGAGACCGCGATCGTCGCGCGGGCGGTCAAGCGCGCGGGGGTCCCGCTCCGGCGGACGGGCGCGGGCGCGGGTGTGGGCGCGGCGACGGCCCGGGCGCGGGCGCGGTCGCCCCGGGCCTGACCCGGGTCGCTCCCGGGGCATGACCTCGGAGGTCATCGACGGCTCTCCGGCCGCCCGGCACAGTGGTGTTCACCCGGCGGCGGACCGCCGACCGGGATCCCACCCCACGTCCGGAGGTCGATCCGTCATGTCCGCCCACATCGTCGCCACCGCCCGCCCGACCGCCCCCGCCTCCTGGCGGTCCCTGCGCCGCTTCCTCGCCCTCGACGCCGTGGTCAGCGGCGGCAACGGCCTCGCCTACCTGGCGTTTTCCGGTCCGCTCGGCGAGCTGCTGGGCGTGGGCCGCTCGACCCTGCTGGAACTCGGCGCGGTGCTGGCGGTGTTCGGCCTGGCCGTCGGACTGCTGGCCGCCCGGCCGCGGCCGCCGCGGCTCGCGGTGCGGGCGGTGATCGACATCAACCTGGCCTGGACGGTGCTGAGCGTGGTGGCGGTGGAGCTGTGGTTCGAGCCGACCACCGCCGGTTTCGTCTGGATCCCGGTGCAGGCCGCCACCGTGGCGGGCTTCGCCGTGCTCCAGTTCACCACCCTGCGCCGCCTCCCCGCCTGACCGCCGCCTGCCCGCCTGACCGCCGAGAGGTGCCGCCGGGACGCGCCTTCGCCGGAGCGGCCCGCTACCGCTCCGGTCCCACGGCGGCCTGGAGGAACGCGACCGTCTCCGCGTCGGCCGGGAGGAAGGCCTCCAGGGCGAGTTCGGAGACGGTCACGTCCATCGGCGTGTTGAAGGTCGCGATCGTCGACAGGAAGGACAGCACCCGCCCCTCGAACGCGATCCGCAGCGGGAGGGCGAACGGGAACAGCTCGGTGAGGTCCTCCTCGACCTCCTCCGCCGTGCCCGGCGGCTCCGGGTAGGCCCGCACCTCCTCCAGCAGTGCCCGCAGCGGCTCCGAGCGGACCACCCCGAGCTGTCGCTCCATCCGCTCCAGCAGGTGCCGCCGCCACTGCCTCAGGTTCACGATCCGCGGCGCGACCCCGTCCGGGTGCAGGGTGATCCGCATCGCGTTGAGCGGCGGCTCCAGCAGGTGCGGGGCGACGCCGGTGAGCAGCATCCCGAGCGCGCGGTTGGCGGCCAGCACCTGGAAGGTCCCGTCGACGACCAGTGCCGGGTACGGGTCGTGGGAGGCGAGCAGCCGCTCCATGCCGGAGCGCAGGGCCGCCATCGAGGGGTCGTCCAGCCGCTTCTCCGGGTAGCGCGGCGCGTAGCCGGCGGCCAGCAGCAGCGCGTTGCGCTCCCGCACCGGGACGTCGAGGTGCTCGGCGAGCCGGAGCACCATGTCCTGACTGGGCCGGGAGCGGCCGTTCTCGACGAAGCTGATGTGCCGGGCCGAGGAGTCGGCGAGCAGGGCGAGCTGCAGTTGGCTGAGCCGTCGCCGCTCCCGCCAGGCGCGCAGCAGCGTGCCGACACCCGTCCCGACCTCCGGCCCCATCCCCACCACGATCGTCATGGCCGGACAGTACTACTGCGCCCCGCGGGCGTCAGGCGCCGGTGGTCGATCCCGGCCGGATGATCATCAGCACCACGACGACCGCCCAGAGCAGGTTGAACACACCGGCCGTCATCGGCAGCGGCTTCAGCCCGCGGACCGCCTTGCCGTGGTCCTCCGGGGCGGTGTCCGGGGCGAGGGCGTCCACCGCGGCCTGCTGGGCGGGCAGGACGAAGAGCAGCAGCGCCAGGGCCGCGAGGGCGGTCAGCACCATCGAGACGATCAGCCAGGACTGCCCGAGCACGTCCATCACCTGTGCCAGCCCGATGCCGAGCACCGGCACGGCGATCCCGAGCAGCGCGTAGACCTGGGTGATCCGGTGCAGCAGCCGCAGCACGCCGGCGTCCGCCGCCTGCTCGGGCCCGCCGGCCAGCGCGGCCCGCGCCCGGCGCGGGAACATGCTGACGGCCACGGCCACCGGGCCGATGAACAGCACCGAGGCGAGGACGTGCAGGCTCAGCAGGAACTTGGCCATGGCGGGGCACCCTTGTGACTCAACGGGGGCGGCCCGTCGGCGGTCGCGGCGCGGGCAGCCGGGGCGGACGGTTCTCCTCGCCCCGTCCAGGACGCTAACACCGCTTATCCGACCGGCCTCCACCCAGGTCGGAGCGGCCGCGGCCGGAGCAGTCCAGGTCGGAGCAGCCGCGGCCGGAGCGGCCCCGGTCGGCGCAGCCCGCTCGGAGCAGCGCCAGTCGCGTCGGCCCGGGTCAGAGCGCGGCGAGCTCCACCACCCGCGGCGGCAGGTCGCAGACCGCCGCGACGGCCGCGCCGTGCGGCTCGTCCACCCAGTCGAGCAGGTGCAGTCCCTCGAAGCGGCCGAGCAGCGGTCGGTCGCCGGGCAGGTCGAGCGGGAGCCCGGAGAGGTCGACGGCGGCGAGGCCGTCCAGGGTGGTCCGGCCGATCTTGATCAGTGCCTCCTTGCGGACCCAGAGCCGCAGGAAGGCGCGCGCCGGGTCGCCGTGCGCCCGGACCTGCCGCAGCTCCTCCGCGCTGAGCACCCGGGGGGCGACGTCCAGCAGGGTGCCGCCGCGGTCGGTCCGTTCGACGTCGACCCCGATCGGCCGGTGCGCGGCGGCGGCGGCCACCACGCCCTTGGTGTGCGAGAGGCTGACCGAGATCCCGGGGCGGTCGGCCAGCTGCGGCTTGCCGTGGTCGCCCTTGCCGCAGTCGGGGCACTGCTGCTCGAGGGTCAGCGAGGCGGCCGGGACATCGAGCAGCCGGGCGGCGCAGAGCCGGACCAGGACGTGCGCGGCGACGAAGTCGACCCGCCCCGACTCGTGCCGGAAGCGGGCGGCGCGCTCCTTCTCCACGGCGGTGAGCAGGTGCTCGCCGGCCTCGGGGTGGCGCAGCACGTCGGCGCTCGTGGCGACGGTGGCGATCGCGTCGGAAGTCATGCCCGCGGAAGTCATGCCCCCAACCTAGCCCGCCCGCGCGCGGCCCGGGAGGACACGGTTCGGCTCGCCCGGTCGGAGGATTTTCGGCTCGATGCTGATGGTCTGTAGGGTATGGATCGTCCGATTTGATAGTGGATATCCCGAATCTCTGGATTCTTGGGAAATCTCCCGAGATGATCCAGGATCAACTGGAACCCGGCAGGTGGTGCTCCACCTGCCTTGCGCGCTGTGCGGAGGAATGTGCCGATGGGTCAGGGTCAGGGAACCGGTGCGCCGGGCCACACGAGAACCGCCGTGGAGCGTCCGCCGGCCCCGCGCGGGCGGACGACCGTCCGGGTCGCGGTGGCGACCGCCGTCGCGGTGCTGCCGCTGGCGGCGGTGCTGACGGTCGGTGCGGCCGCGCCGCTGACCCCGCCGCTGGGTCCGTGCAGCGGACCGAACTGCCCCGCGTCCTGGGCGCCGCCGAACAACGGTGACTTCAACGGGCAGGACGCCAGCATCACGGTCTTCACCGGTGGCGACTACACCGTGAACGGCCGGGCGGCCGAGGCCGAGGGCAAGGTCGTCACCCTCGGGAACTTCACGGTCGACAAGCAGGGTGGCGGCGCCTTCAACGTGGGCGTGGTCGGTGTCGGTTCGCGGGTCGTCCCGCCGAACGGCAGCGACTTCATCACCGTCGGCGGAAACGTCGATGTGCGGGCCGGCAACAGCCTGCTGATCGGCGGCAGTGACTCCAGGGTCCAGGCCTTCGGCAATCTGCGGTACGCGGGCACCCTCACCGGTACTGTCTCGATCGACCCGACCGGCCAGGCGATCAAGGATCCCGACGCCGCCGCGCCGTACCAGTCGGTGCTCAGCCAGATCGAGGAGGTCTCGGCCTGTGTCGGGCGGGCCACCGCCACCGGTACGGTCACCGTCACCAGCAGCGAGGCGACCTTCCGCGGTGACGGGACGGGCATGAAGCAGGTCTTCAACGTCACCGGGAACCTCGCCTCACCGTCCGGCGGGCAGATCGGCCTGGTGTTCGACAATATCCCGGCGGGTGCCACCGTCGTGGTCAACATGCTGTCGGACGCCCCGGTCATCAACACGTACACCGGCACCGGCCTCCCGGGGGACCAGACCACCGAGATGCGCTCCAGGCTGATGTGGAACTTCCCCACGTCGACCGGCGCGCAGATCCTCGGCAGCGCGCAGTTCCAGGGCTCGGTGATGGCGGGCAACCCGGCCGGCACCACGACCATCACCATGCCGGGCATGAACGGCCGGGTCTACCTGGCCGGCGACCTGCTCCAGAACGGCACCGGCGGGTACGAGATCCACAGCTACCCGTTCGACGGGGACCTGCCCGACTGCGAGGTGACCCCGAGCCCGTCGCCCACCTCCCCGTCGCCCTCGCCGACGCCGACCACCACCTCCCCGGCGCCGACCTCGCCCACCCCGACCACGCCGACGCCGACCACCACCTCGGCGTCCCCGACCTCGCCCACCCCGACCTCGCCCACCCCGACCACCCCGGCGCCGACCACCAGCTCCGCCGTTCCCACCGGTCCGACCACCTCGCCCAGCTCGTCCGGTCCGGCGCCCACCAGTCACGGCCCGTCGAGCCACGGCCCGAGCAGCCACGGTCCGACCGGTCACCACCCGGCGCCCGGCGGCGGTGGGGGCGGTCAGCTGCCCTCGACCGGCGCGGGCAACGCCCCGGTGGTCCTCGGCCTGGCCGGTGCGGGTCTGCTCGCGCTCGGCGGTCTCGCCGTGCTGGCCGCGCGTCGCCGCGGTCGCCACGGCTGACGGTCCCGACCGCCGACCGCGCCGGTCGGCGGTCGCGTCGGGCCGCCCCGTCCTCCGGGACCGGGCGGCCCGACGCGTCTCCTCAGCGCCCCCGTCCGGCCGGCCAGTCGGCGAGCCCCGCAGTCAGCAGGCCGAAGGCCGCCGTCGCCGCCGCCACGACCCGGTCCCGGACGGCGTCCACCGGCTCACCGGCCACCACGCCCCGGCGGACCTCCGCCAGTGCCGCCCGGTGCGCCCCCGCCAGCGCCCCCGCCACCAGCCGGGGGAGCGGGTCGCCGGGGGCGGTGCCGGCCTCCTCGGCCAGGGCCTCCGCCAGCGCCTCCTCGGCCCGCTCGCCGAGCTCCAGCAGTCGGACGCGCAGTGCCGAGCTGGCCTCGATCGTCCGCCAGAACGCCGCGGCGTGCGGGTTCAGGCCGTACGTCGGCTCGTCGGCGTCCAGTCCGGCGAGCAGTTCCGCCCGGACGGCGTCGACCGGGGAGGCGTCCGCGGGCCGCTCCCGCACCACCAGGGCCAGCCGGGCGACCACCTCCTCCTGGCGGTCGAAGAAGAGGTCCTCCTTGGTCGGGAAGTAGTTGAACACCGTGTTGACGGCCACTCCGGCGGCCCGGGCCACGTCGGCCACCGTGACCCGCTCGAACCCGTGCTCGGCGAACAGCGCCGTCGCGGTGTCGGACAGCAGGGTCCGGGTCCGCCGCTTCTTCTCCTCGCGAAGTCCCATACGGGAATCATAGGGCCGCACCAAACTTGCAGTGACACCAAAAATTTCGGCTACGGTGGAGCCATGACCTTCACCTTCGGCATCTACCCCGGCGGTCTGCTCGGCGACGAGAGCCGCGTGATCCTTCCCGTCCACCCGGACGACCCGGCGCGGATCACCGCCGCGCTGCGCGAACTCCAGGGCGCCGCACCCACCTTGCTGGTCCGCGCCTACCGCTCGTACCCCGCGGGGCCGGCCACCCCGCCCACCCCGGCCGAGCCGGAGCAGTACGCGGCGGAGGGGCGCCGACTCGACCTGGTGCTCCAGTTCCGTGAGCCCGGGGGCCGGTTGGACGGCTGGACGGACTTCGTCCGGGACGCCGTCCGCACCGAGGGGGAGCGGATCGGCACGCTGCAGATCTGCGAGGAGCCGAACGTCGACTCACCGGTGCTCGACGGCTCCGTCCCGGGCGTCCTCCGGGCGCTGGTCGAGGGGGTGGTCGCGGCCAAGGAGGAGGCGCTGGCCCTCGGGCTCGACCTCGCCGTGGGGTTCAACACGGCCTTCTCCCCGGACCCGGCCGACCCGTTCTGGCCCGGGCTGGGCGCGCTCGCCGACGAACGGTTCCACCGGGCGCTCGACTACGTCGGCCTGGACTTCTTCCCGGACGTCTTCCGCCCGATCCCCGCCGGACAGCTCGGCGCGGCGGTCACGGCGGTGCTCACCGGCTTCCGGCGGGAGGTCGTCGTGCGGGCCGGGATCGGTCCGGCGGTGCCGATCCGGATCTGCGAGCACGGCTGGCCCACCGGCCCGGACCGGTCGGAGCGGCGGCAGGCCGAGGTGGTCGCGGAGGTGGTCCGGACGGTCACGGGGCTCGCCGAGGAGCTGAACCTCACCGGCTACGGCCACTTCGGCCTGCGCGACGCCGACAGCGCGGGCCCGGGCCCGTTCCACCGCTTCGGCCTGCTGCGCGACGACTACACGCCCAAGCCGGCCTTCGCCGTCTACGGCGGGCTGGTCGAGGAACTGACGGTGCTCTGAGCTCCGCGCGGAGCGTCTCCGCAACCGGGCGGCCCCGCACCCGGGACACGGGTGCGGGGCCGGCGGCCGGCGTCGGAGCGGTGCTCCTCGTCGGGTCAGGTCACCTCGCCGCGGCGGGAGAAGCGCTCGTCCTTCCACTCGCCGCTCTCCAGCACCTCGGCCAGGTGCCGCGCGGCGTCCCACACCTCGGTGTGCGAGAGGTAGAGCGGGGTGAAGCCGAAGCGCATGAGGTCCGGTGCCCGGAAGTCCCCGATCACCCCGCGGGCGATCAGCGCCTGGACCACCGGGTAGCCGTCGGCGTGCCGCAGCGCGACCTGGCTGCCGCGCCGGTCGTGCTCGCGCGGGGTCACCACCTCGATGCCGTCGAGGTCCTCCACCAGTCCGATGAACAGATCGGTCAGCGCCAGGCTCTTCGCCCGGACGGCGGCCCGGTCGGCGCGCTCCCAGATGTCCAGCGAGGACTCCAGCGCGGCCTGGCCGAGCAGCGAGGGCGAGCTGGTGAGGAAGCGGCCGATCCCGGCCTTCGGCTCGTAGCCGGGCTCGAAGGCGAACGGGCGGGCGTGCCCGAACCAGCCGCTCAGCGGCTGGTCCGGCCCGGCCGCCAGGTGCCGCTCGGCGACGTACAGGAAGGCCGGCGAACCGGGGCCGCCGTTCAGGTACTTGTAGGTGCAGCCGACCGCGAAGTCCGCTCCGCTCGCGGTGAGTTCGACCGGCAGCGCGCCCACCGAGTGGCAGACGTCCCAGATCATCAGGGCGCCGGCGGCCCGCACCCGGGCGGTGATGCCGGGCATGTCCAGCAGCTCGCCGGTCCGGTAGTCGACGTGCGAGAGGACCACCGCGGCGACGTCGTCGTCCAGGTGCGCGTCCAGCTCCGCCGGGTCGACCAGCAGGCTGCGGGCGCCCGGGACCAGCCCGGTCACGCCCTCGGCGATGTAGAGGTCGGTGGGGAAGGCCGCGCCGTCACCGAGCACGGTCGACCGGCCCGGGCGCAGCCGCAGCGCCGCCGTCAGCACCTTGAAGAGGTTCACCGAGGTGGTGTCGCAGACCACCAGCTCCTCCGGCGCGGCGCCGACCAGCGGGGCGATCCGCCGGCCCAGCCGGTACGGCTGCTCGAACCAGCCCGCGTCGTTCCAGCTGCGGATCAGCTCCCGGCCCCACTCCTCCTCGACTACCGTGCGCACCCGCTCCGGGGTGCGGACGGGCAGCGCGCCGAGCGAGTTGCCGTCCAGGTAGATGACCCCCGGCGGCAGGGTGAACTCCCCGCGGAACGCCGCCAGCGGATCGGCGGCGTCCAGCGCCGCGCACTCCTCGCGCGTGATCATGCCCTGCCCTTTCCCGTTCTTCGTTCGTGCCCGCGGTGCGCGGGAGGTCCGCGGTGCGGTTCCCGCGGTGTGCGGGACGTCGGCACCCGCGGGATGCCGACGTCCGGTTCGTGCCCGGGCGGCGCCGGTCACATACCGTCCCGGATCTCCCACAGCTCGGGGAAGACGTCCTGCTCGGCGGAGCGGCGCAGCCAGGTCAGGCCGCTGGAGCCGCCCGAGCCGGGCTTGGCGCCCATCGTCCGCTTGACCGCCATCAGGTGGCGGTGGCGCCAGCGGGTGACCCGCTCGGCGACGTCCAGCAGCGCCTCGGCCAGCGGCTTCAGCTCGGCGTACCGGGCCTCCTCGTAGACCCGCCGCCAGGCGGCCGCGACCGCCTCGTCGCTCTGGTGGCGCCGCTCGGAGACGGTGTCCGGCACGTCCAGGCCGCGCCGGGCCAGCAGCGCGAGCGCGTCGTCGTACAGGCCGGGGGAGCGCAGCGCCTCGGTCAGCTCGGCGAGGGCCGCCGGGCTGTCGTCGTACATCTTCAGCAGCGCGGCGTTCTTGTTGCCGAGCAGGAACTCCAGGTGCAGGAAGGCCGAGGACTGGAAGCCCGAGGCCTCGCCGAACACCGAGCGGAAGGAGTTGAACTCCTGCGGGGTCATCGTGGCCAGCAGGTCCCAGGACTCCACCAGCACGTCCTGGGCGTGGGTGCCCCGGCGCAGCGCGGCCAGCGCGCCCGGCAGGTCGTCCTCGCGCAGCGCCCGCTGGGCGAGCGTCCACTCGTGCCGCAGCAGGCCGAAGAGCAGCTCCATCACCTGGGTGGTGACGATGAACGACAGCTCGGCCGGGACCTCGCTGAGCGGGTGCTGGAGGCTGTGCAGTTCGTCCAGCCGGGCGTAGCGCGCGTACGGGGTGCCCCGACCCGGCTGCCCGGCCCGACCGAACGACAGGTTGGGCTTCTCCACCGTGTCGTGCCCCATACCGATCCCTCCTGAAGTCACCGGCGGACGGAACCACCGGACGGGCCCGGGATCCGGTCCCGTCGCCCCGGTCCTTGCCGGGACCCCATTGTGCGGTGGCCCGGTCCCGCATTTGAATGGGCGGCGGGCACGGCAACCGCTGTCGCGCCTGTCGTACAAGAGGTGTTTTCCCATTCCTCTTCACGATCGCAAAGCGGCGGGATCCGGCCAACCGGAGGCCACTCGCCCCTCACCCTCAGGAGCCCCCGTGGACAGCGTCGACCGCCGCCTGCTGGCCGAGCTGCAGGCCGATGCCAGGCTCTCCTACAACGAACTCTCGCGCCGGGTGAGCCTCTCCGCACCCGCCGTGGCCGAACGGGTCCGCCGCCTGGAGGCCGACGGGGTGATCAGCGGCTACCACGCCCACATCGACCTCACCCGCGCCGGCCTGCCGATCACCGCGCTGGTGCAGATCCAGTGCTACGGGCCGCGCTGCGTGCTGCGCGACCCCGAGGTGGCCGGGTGGCCGGAGGTGCTCCAGCTGCACCGGGTCACCGGCGGGGCCTGCTGCGCCCTGCTGGTCGCGGTGCCGGCGATGGCCGAATTCGAGGCCCTCATCGACCGCCTCGGCGCCTACGGTCAGCCGGCCAGCTCGATGATCCTCTCCAGCCCCGTCCCCTGGCGTCCGGTGGTCGTGCCCTGACCGGTGGACGCCCGGCGCGGACGGGGCGCCGGGCGCTATAGGTTCCTGCCCATGCCGAACGACCGTCACATCCTGCTGCTCCCGGGCAGCCTGCGCGCCGGGTCCGTCAACGAGACGGTGCTGCGCACCGCCGCCGCCGTGGCGCTGGCCACCGAGGGCGTCGCGACCACCTACTACGCCGGGCTGGCCGGGCTGCCGCACTTCAACCCGGACCTCGACACCGATCCGCTGCCGGAGCCGGTCACCGCGCTGCGCGAGGCCGTGGAGGCCGCCGACGCCCTGTTGATCTGCGCGCCGGAGTACGCCGGGACCCTGCCGGGGGCGTTCAAGAACCTGCTGGACTGGACGGTCGGCGGGATGGAGATCGTGGACAAGCCGGCCGCCTGGATCAACGCCGCCGGGCCGGGGCGGGGCCTGGGCGCGGAGGAGTCGCTGCGCACGGTGCTCGGGTACACCGGGGCGGTGGTGGTGGAGGCGGCCTGCGTGCGGCTGCCGCTGGCGCGCGGGGACGTCGGCGCGGACGGGCTGGTCGCCGACCCGCTGGTGCGCGACCGGATCGGGGAGGCGCTCGTCCGGCTGGCCGCCGCCGTGTAGCCCCCACCTCCTGCCCTGTCCTGCCCTGCCCGGCGGACGGCTCAGTGCCCCTCGGGCAGGTGCAGGCCGAGCCCGGCCAGTCCGTTCATGAACAGTTCGACGCCGACCGCCGCGAGCAGCAGGCCGAGCAGCCGGGAGACGACCTCCAGCGAGGTGCGGTGGGAGTACCGCAGCAGCGGGGCGAGCACGGCCACGCAGATGTAGTTGATCACCACCACGGCGGCGTAGGCGCCGGCCACCGTGGTCCACCAGCCCCAGTCGTCCTTGGTGAGCGAGGCGACCAGCACGGCGGTGACCGCGAGCGGGCTGGCCAGGTAGGGCAGCAGCAGTTCCCGGATGCCGTCGACCAGCGGGTTGGCCAGGTGCTCGTCCGTCTCGTCGGTGCCCGCGCCGAGGTGGACGCCGAAGACCAGCGCGACCGCGTAGACGAAGAAGATCAGGCCGCCGGCGAGCTGCAGCGACTGGTCGCTGATGTGGAACAGCGTGGTGACGAAGTCCGCGCTGTAGGCCATGACCGTGCCGATCAGCGCGGAGACGACCGTGCTCCACGCGGCCAGGCGCCGCAGCTCCGCGGTGGTCCGTGTGGTGGCCAGCCGGGCGAAGGACAGCAGGACCTTCGGCGGCCCGACCACGGCGAAGAAGGCGATGAAGGCGCTGCTCAGGTTGAAGACGAACATGGGCCAAGCATGGCCGCGACGATCACCGCCGCCGGGCTGCCACGCCCCCGGCCGGATATTCCCGCTGCCCCCGTCATTCGCCCGAACGGCCGCCCCGGGTCGAGTGGACCGGTGGTTTCCGGTGCCATGGAAGCCGGACCACTCCTCCGTCCGGCGGAGGGCTCCCGAAGGAGACTTCGACATGGCTCTGAACCGTAAGGACCTGGGGCTGCTGGCCCTGCGCGGCGCCGTCGGCGGGGTGCTGATCGCCCACGGCACCCAGAAGCTGTTCGGCTGGTTCGGCGGTGGTGGCCTGGACGGCACCGCCCAGGCGATGGAGGCGATGGGCTTCCACCCGGCCCGGCAGAGCGCCCTGGCCGCCGGCCTCGGCGAGGCCGGCGGCGGCGGGCTGCTGCTGCTCGGACTGGCCACCCCGGCGGCCGGCGCGGTGGTGGCCGGCACCATGGCCGGCGCCGTGGCGGTGCACGCCCCGGCCGGGTTCTTCGTGACGTCCGGCGGCTACGAGTACCCGGCGTTCCTCGGCACGACCGGTCTGGCGCTGGGGCTGGCCGGTCCCGGCCGGTACTCGGTCGACCACCTGACCGGGCACGCCTTCGACCAGCCGTGGGTCGGCGTGCTGGCCTTCGTGGCGAGCGCGGCGTCCGCGTACGGCGTGGTGGCCCGGCGTCGGCACGCCGTCCGGCTGGCGGAGGAGCGCGCGGCGGTGGAGGCGGACACCCAGGAGGGCTCCGGGCTCTCCTGACCCGGACCCGATCCCCGGGCCCCCGGCCCCGCCCGGGTACCGGTCGGCACCGATCGGTCCCCGGCCGGCCGGGGGCTCACCCGTTCACCTGCTCACCCGAACGCATCAGCCCTGTTGGCGGCCGTCTCCCGGCCCCCGGAAGGTGGGCGGGGAGGCGCGCCGGGCCCCGGCGCCGGCCAGAATCGAGGACCCCCGATGGACCGCCAGCCGCTCCGCCGCACCGCGGCTCCGCCCCGCCGGACCGTGAACGCCACCACCCCGCGTCCGGTCGCGCCGCCGCGGACGACCGCCGGGGACCCGCAGGCCCCCGCCGTCCGCCGCCCGGGCCGCGCCCTGGCCGCGGTGGTGGGCGCCGCTCTGCTCGGCGGCGCCGCGCTGGCGGGCTGCTCCTCGGACAGCACGGCGGGCAACGCGATCTCCTCGGCCGCCGGGCAGGTGGAGTCGGGGATCGCGGGAGCGGCCTCGGCCGCCGCTTCGGCGGCGAGTTCGGCGCTCGCCTCGGCGGCCGGCGGGCTCTCCTCCGCGCTGGCCTCCGCGGCCTCGTCGGCCCAGGCGGCGGCGTCCTCGGCGCTGGCCGGCGTCAAGGGCGGTCTCGACGCGAAGGCCGACGTCGCGGCGGGGACGGTGACCTTCGTGGACGGCAAGGCGGAGGTGCCGCTGACCGTCACCAACCACGAGCAGGAGAGCAACCAGTACGTGATCCAGGTCAACTTCACCGACGACGGCGGCAACGTGCTGGACGCGACGGCGGTGACGGTGCCGGAGCTCAAGGGCGGGCAGAGCACCGAGGTGAAGGCGCGCAGCAACCGGGACCTCACGGGCTCGGTGAAGGCCGTGGTGGCCAATGCCGTCCGCTACTGAGCGGACCCGGCCGGTCCCGGACCGGCCGTCGTACCCGGCCCGCCCCCGCTGACCCGCTGGTCAGCGGGGGCGGGCCGGTTCCCGGGGAACCTTAACGGCGGCTCAAGGCTCAACATCACCCCTTGACGGGGTAGTTGGTCTAGTCCATTTTAGTGCCCAGGTGCAGGGAGCCCCTGAACCGGCGTCAGCGGTCCGCCGCCGGCGCCGGTTCGGCATACCCGGCGTCCGTCAAAGGCATGTTCCGTTCGATTCCCCCATCCCGTTCTGTCATGTCCCGGTCGCACGGCCCCACCCCGTGCGCGCGTTCCCCGGACACGGCGGAATCCCCCACGACCAGGAGTCACGCACCCATGCTCCGTTCACGCATCGAAAGGGCCGGGGCCCCGGTTCAGGAGGGCGGCCGTCGCAAGCGGTCCAAGAGCCTGACCGCGATCGCCGCCGGCACCACGGCGTCCCTGCTGCTCGGCGCGGGTCTCGCGCTCACCGGCGGCGCCACGGCCAACGCCGCCGTCACCAACTCCACCGGCGCGCCCGCCACCAGCGGTGGCATCAAGGTGGCCTACTTCGACCAGTGGTCGATCTACGCGAACGGCTACTACCCGAAGACCATCCAGGACACCGGCGTGGCCGGCAAGCTGGACTACCTGATCTACTCGTTCGCCAACATCCACCCGACCAACCTCAGCTGTTTCGAGGCCAACAAGGCCGCGAGCCAGGACGAGAACAACCCCAACGCGGGTGACGGCGCGGGCGACTCCTTCGCCGACTTCCAGAAGAGCTTCGGCCCGGACATCTCGGTCGACGGCGTCGGCGACGTCTGGGGCCAGCCGATCGCGGGCAACTTCAACCAGCTGAAGAAGCTGAAGGCGAAGAACCCCAACCTCAAGATCCTGATCTCGCTGGGCGGCTGGACGTACTCCAAGTACTTCTCCGCGGCGGCCGCCACGGACGCCTCGCGCAAGAAGCTGGTCTCGTCCTGCATCGACATGTTCATCAAGGGCAACCTGCCGACCGAGGCCGGCTACGGCGGCCCGGGTTCGGCGGCCGGCATCTTCGACGGCATCGACGTCGACTGGGAGTACCCGGGCGGCGGCGGCCACACCGGCAACCTGTCGAGCCCGAACGACAAGCAGAACTTCACCCTGCTGCTGAAGGAGCTGCGCGAGCAGCTCGACGCGCAGGGCAAGGCCGACAACAAGTCGTACTACACCGCGGCCGCGGTGGGTGCCGGCCAGGACAAGATCAAGAACGTCGAGACCGACAAGATCGGTCAGTACCTGTCGTTCCTCGACATCATGACGTACGACATGCACGGCGGCTGGGAGTCCAAGGGCCCGACCAACCACCAGGCCCCGATCTACGCCGGCCCGAACGACCCGATGACCCCGGTCCCGGGCGGCACCGGCAAGTACTCGGTCGACTCTGCGGTCAAGGCCTACACCGCGGGCGACCCGCAGTACGGCATCCCGGGCGGCTTCCCCGCGAAGAAGATCAACGTGGGTGTGCCGTTCTACTACCGCGGCTGGACCGGCGTCCAGAACAACGGCAAGAACGGCCTCTTCCAGCCCGCCACCGGCCCCGCCGCGGGTGCCACCATGTCGGGCAACGTCGCCGGCATCCAGATGTACAAGGAGCTCGCCGGCTTCGTCGACAACCCGGCGAAGACCTTCTGGGACGAGGACGCCAAGACGTCGTACTTCTACGACGGCACCACCTTCTGGTCCGGTGAGGACACCCGCTCGATCCAGGCCAAGCTGGACTACGCGCACTGCAACGGCCTCGGCGGTTCCTTCGCCTTCTCGCTGTACGACCTGGGCAACAAGACCGGGCTGTTCGACAAGATGGTCGAGGCCACCAACGGTTCGGCCGCGGGCTGCCCGGCGCCGCCGGTGACCACCCCGCCGACCACGCCGCCCACGACGCCGCCGACCACCCCGCCGACGACGCCGCCGACCACCCCGCCCACGACCCCGCCGACCACGCCGCCGACCGGTTGCGCCGCCGCCCCGAGCTGGGACGCCGCCACCACCTACGCGACCTCGACCAAGGTCTCGTGGAAGGGCCACTACTACACCAACAAGTGGTGGACCAAGGGCGACGACCCGAGCGCCAGCGGCGCCTGGGGCGTCTGGACCGACAACGGTCCCTGCTGACCGGAGCCTGATCCGGTGAGGGCCTGACGGACCCTCGCACCCGCAGTACGACAAGAGTCCGGCCCGCCGGGGGAGTCCCCCGGCGGGCCGGACTTCTGCGTGCGCGGCGGCCGGCGCCGGGGTGCGCGGCGGCGGCCGGCTCAGTCGGCGGGGCGCCCCGGGGTGTCCGGCCGGCTCTCCTCGATCCGCCGCAGCATCCGGGCCAGCATCCCGGAGAGCACGGCGCGGTCCTCGCCGACGACGTCCTGGAGCAGTTCCTCCTCGAAGACGGCGGCCATCCGCATCGACTCCAGCCACTTGTCCCGGCCGAGGTCGGTCAGCTCGATGATCACCCGGACCCGGTTGGCCTCGTCCCGCTCCCGGGTGACCAGGCCCTCGGTCACCATCCGGTCGATCCGGTGGGTCATCGCGGCCGGGGTGAGCCCGAGCCGCTTGGCCAGCTCGCCGGGTCCGAGCCGGTACGGGCTCCCGGACACCACCAGTGCCTTGAGCACCTCCCATTCCGCGGAGGTGATTCCGAGCACAGTGAGCTGCCGGTCGTAGGCGACGGTCATCCGCCGGGCGACCCGGGAGAGGGTCTGCACGATGGTCTCCACCTGGGGGTCCACCATGGGGAATTCCCGCTGGTAGAGGGCCACCTGCTCGGCGATGCCCAGCTCGCGGGCGGTGGCCGGCGCGGGCTTCTCTGCAGTCATGCGGACCAGTGTCGCACGTGCAGTGCACCCCTTAAGCCTTTGACTCCGCACTCTTCCGATGCTAAAACTTCAATGTCGAACTTTAGCTCTTAAGTCTTCCGGGCTTAAGAGTATCCAGTGAAAACTGACGAAGCCCTGACGGGGCGGAGTCCACAGGAAGGGATGTGCACGGTGACCGGCACGGTGAAGCAGCAGAGGCAGCAGCGACGCGGGGCGGGCGGCCCGCTGCGCCGCGTCCAGATCGGGAACGCGCTCAGCGCGTTCGGCAGCGGGTTCACGATGCCGTACATGTTCGTGTACGTGGACCAGGTGCGCGGGCTCGGCTCGCTCGCCGCCGGGATGGTGTTCACCGTCTTCGCGCTGGCCGCCCTGGCCGTCCTGCCGTTCACCGGCCGCGGCATCGACCGGTACGGGCCGCGCCCGGTGCTGCTGGCCGGCGCCGCGCTGGCCTCGGTCGGCGCCTTCGCCTTCGGGCACGCCACCGGCACCCCGGCCCTGCTGGTCGCCTCCTTCCTGTTCGGCGCGGGTGTCACCACCTGCCAGCCGGCGCTCGCCACGATGATCGTCCGCTGCTCGACCGCCGCGACCCGCTCGCACGCCTTCGCGCTCCAGTTCACCCTGGTCAACCTGGGGATGGGCATCGGCGCGCTGGTCGGCGGGCAGATCGTCGACGTCGCCGACCCGGCCAGCCTGACCCGGCTGTTCACCATCGAGGCCGCGACCTTCCTCGGCCTCGCCCTGGTGACCGGCACCGCGAGGATCCCGAACGCCGCTCCGGTGCTCGTCCAGGACGCGGCCGACGCCCCGCGGGGCCTGCGCGCCCTGGTCGCCGACAAGGCCATGGTCCGGCTCTGCGTGCTCGCCGGTCTGATCTTCTTCACCTGCTACGGCCAGTTCGAGTCCGGCGTCGCGGCCTTCGCCACCGACACCGTCGGCACCGCCCCGTCCACCCTGGGCCTCGCCATCGGCGCCAACGCGCTGACCATCGTGGTGCTGCAGATGTTCATGGTGCGGATCACCGCCCGCCGTCGGCGCACCACCGCGATGGCCGCCGCCGGCGTGGTCTGGCTCGGCGCCTGGGCGATGGCCCTGGTCGCCGGCCTGATCCGGACCGAGACGATGGCCGCCACGGTCGCGATCGTCTCGATCTACGCCCTGTTCGGCGTCGGCGAGTCGCTGCTCGCGCCGACCATGGGCCCGATCGTCGCCGACCTCGCCCCGGCGCGGCTGCTCGGCACCTACAACGCCGGGTACGCCCTGGTGAAGCAGATCGCGATCGCCGTCGGCCCGGCCGTGGGCGTCCTGCTGGTCGGCTCCGGCACCTGGCCGCTCTACCTGGCCGCGATGGCCGGCTGCACGGTGCTGATCGTCGTCCTGGCGCTGCGCCTGCGGCCGTACCTCACCGCCGCCCAGGACAACGCCGCCCCCGGCTTCCCCGCCGAGGGCGAGCAGGCCCCCGCGGCCCCGGTCCGCACCCCGGCCCGGCCGGTCCGGGAGCTCCAGACCGCCGCCTGACCCGGGCGGCGCAGCGCCTCCGCACGGGCGTCGGACAGGTCACCTGTCCGGCGCCCGTCGCGCTTGGTTTCGCGTCCACCGGCACATATCGTCGGTGGCTGTTGACCGTCCGGCCCGGCCCCACGCGGCCGGCACCGGCGAGAACGGCGAATCGGCGAGGCTACCCAGACCATGACGCAAGCGGCGCTCACCCACCCACCGGCGGCGGCGGCCCCCGCCGTCCCGGCACCGGAGCGGCGGGGGCTGCTGCGCCTGGCGGCGGCCCGCGCCGACTGGCTCGGGCCGATCGCCGTGGCGCTCTTCGCCGGTCTGCTGCGGTTCTGGAACCTCGGGTACCCCAACGCCTTCGTCTTCGACGAGACCTACTACCCCAAGGACGCCTGGTCCCTGCTGGAGCAGGGCTACGAGGGCACCTGGCCGGAGCACGCGAACGAGCAGATCCTGGCCGTCCCGCAGCAGGTCCCGCTCACCTCCGCGCCCGAGTTCATCGCCCACCCGCCGCTCGGCAAGTGGGTGATCTCGCTCGGTGAGTGGGGCTTCGGCCTGCACCCCTTCGGCTGGCGCTTCATGACCGCGCTGCTCGGCACCGTCACCGTGCTGATGCTCGCCCGGATCGGGCGCCGGCTCTTCGGCTCCACCCTGATCGGCTGCACCGCGGCCCTGCTGATGGCCGTCGACGGCCTCCAGCTGGTGATGAGCCGGGTCGGCCTGCTCGACGGCGTCCAGATGTTCTTCGTCCTGGCCGCCTTCGGCGCGCTGTTGATCGACCGCGACCACGCCCGCGCCCGGCTCGCCGCCGTCCTCCCCGACCGCGGCGGGGACACCGTCCGGCTCGGTTGGCGGCCCTGGCGGATCGCCGCCGGAGCCTGCCTGGGCGCCGCCGCCGGCGTCAAGTGGAACGGCGTCATGGTGCTGGCCGCCTTCGGCGTGCTCACCGTGCTGTGGGACCGCTCCGGCCGCCGCTGGGCCGGCGCCCGCCGCCCCTGGCGCTCGATGCTCCGCCGGGACGCCCTGCCCGCCTTCCTCGCCACGGTCGGCACCGCGTTCGTCGTCTACGTCGGCGGCTGGGCCGGCTGGCTGTTCACCCGGGGCGGCTTCGACCGGCAGTGGGCCGACGACCGGGCCGGGCTGTCCCCGGACAGCTTCCTCGGCATCCCGCTGCCGCAGCTCCCGATGGGCTGGGTGCCCGCGCCGCTGCGCGGCCTCTGGCACTACCACTCGCAGATGTACGACTTCAACACCGGCCTGAGCAGCCCGCACACCTACCAGTCCAACCCGTTCAGCTGGCTGGTCCAGGGCCGGCCGGTCTCCATGTACTGGGAGCAGGTGCCGGTCGGCCAGCGCGGCTGCACCGCCTCCGGCGGCTGCGCGGCCCAGATCCTCGGCCTCGGCACCCCGCTGCTCTGGTGGACGGCCTGCTTCGCGCTGGTCTACCTGCTCTGGCGCTGGGCCTTCCGCCGGGACTGGCGCTCCGGCGCGGTGCTGTGCGCGGTGGCCGGCGTCTACCTGCCGTGGTTCCAGTACCAGGAGCGGACCGTCTTCTCCTTCTACATGGTGGTGCTCGTCCCCTTCCTCTGCCTGGCCGTGGCGCAGATGCTGGGCGCGATGCTCGGGCCGGAGGGCTGCCCGCCCGAACGGCGGCGGATCGGCGCGGCCGGCGCCGGGCTCGTCGTGCTGGCGATCATGGCCTGCTTCGCCTTCTTCTACCCGCTGTACACGGCGGAGGTGATCCCGATGTCGTCCTGGCAGGACCGGATGTGGTTCACCAGCTGGATCTGACCCGTGCCGCACCGGGCGGCCGCCGCCCCGTTGGCGGACGCCGGACAGCTGCTGCCGGTCACCCCGGGGCTCGGCGCGGTCACCGCCGTGCTGCTGCTGGCCGCCGTCGCCGTCGCGGGGTGGGGCCGGCTCGGGCACGGGCGGGCCGTCCTGCGGGCCGGGCTGCGCGCGGTCGCGCAGCTCGCCGTCGTCGCGCTGGTGATCGCCTGGGTGGTCGACTCGCTCTGGTGGTCGGCGCTCTTCGTGCTGCTGATGTTCGGCGTCGCGGTGCGGACCGCCGGGCGGCGGATGGCGCCCGGCGACGGCCGCGACTGGCTGTGGGCGGCCGCGCCGATCGGCGCCGGCGTGCTGCCGGTGCTGGTGCTGCTGCTCGGCAGCGGGCTGCTGCCGCCGAAGGGCCTGTCGGTCATCCCGGTGGCCGGGATCCTGATCGGCGGCGCGCTCACCGCCACCTCGCTGTCCGGGCGGCGCGCCCTGGACGAGCTGCGCCAGCGGCACGGCGAGGTCGAGGCCGCGCTGGCGCTCGGGTTCGAGGAGCGGGACGCCCGGACGGAGATCTGCCGCACCGCCGCCGCCACCTCGCTCGTCCCGGCGCTCGACCAGACCAGGACGGTCGGGCTGGTCACCCTGCCGGGCGCCTTCGTGGGCATGCTGCTCGGCGGCGCCTCGCCGGTCCAGGCGGGCGCGGTGCAGCTGTTCGTGCTGGTGGGGCTGCTGGCGGTGGAGTCGACGGCGGTCGTGGTGGTGCTGGAGCTGGTCGGCCGGGGGCTGGTCCGGGCCGGACGGGTGGGGGAACCGATCGGGTAGGCTTGGCGGCGTTGAAGGGGAGTAGCCCTCCACCGGACCGTCGACATACTGGCCCCTCGGGGCCCGGCGCCCGGGGCACCACGGTCGCGACAGGGTCCGACGGGTGCCGGCGAGACCTTCGGCCGCAGTGCTGTGCGTGTGGCGCGTCCGTGCCTCCACGCGTTCTTCCACCAGTGCTGTCGGGCCGGAGCGACCCCTGACGGAGCTGCCCGCGGTCCGGCGGCCCCAACCCGAGGGACACCACCCCCGATGAGTCCGACCGTCGCCGCGATCACCTTCGGCATCGTCTTCCTGGCCGAACTGCCCGACAAGACCGCCCTGGCCAGCCTGATGCTCGGCGCCAAGTACCGGGCGAGCCACGTCTTCGCCGGGATCGCCGCCGCCTTCGCCCTCCAGGTGGGCATCGCCCTGGTCGCCGGGCACCTGCTCTCCCTGCTGCCGCAGCGCTGGGTGGAGGGTGTCACCGGAGTGCTGTTCCTGGCCGGCGCCGCGATGCTGCTCTTCCACGGCGGGGACGACGAGGAGGACGGGCACGCCGCGAAGGAGCCGTCCGCGAACAGCTTCTGGAAGGTCGCCGGGGCCAGCTTCGTGGTCGTGGCGATCGCCGAGTTCGGCGACCTGACGCAGATCATGACCGCCAACCTGGCCGCCAAGTACGCCGATCCGCTGTCCGTGGGCCTGGGCGCCTGGCTGGCGCTGTGCGCGGTCGCCGGGATCGCGATCCTGGGCGGGCAGAAGCTGCTCAAGCACGTGCCGATGAAGGCGATCATCCGGGTCGCGGCGGGCGTGATGGTGCTGATGGCCGGGGTCAGCATCGTCCGGGCGATCACGGGCTGACGGATCGTTCGGACCGTTCGGACCGTCGGGCCGTCCTGGGGTCAGCAGCCGGTGCGCTTCTCCAGGGCGGTCCGCGTGTTCGCCCCGTAGACGCCCTTCTTGTCGCCGCGGACCCCCTGCATGCTCTGGAAGTACGCCACGTAGAACTCGGTGTCCCCGTCGAAGTAGCCGTCCACCGGGATGTCCGGGGCCATCCAGCACATCACCACGGCGAGCTTCTGCTGCATGGCCTGGACGTCGGCGCCCCGCATTCCCGTCTGCAGCACGCGCACGGTGGGGGTCGGGGTGGGCGTGGCGGTGGGCGTCGGCGTGGGCGCCGGGGTGGGGGTCGCGGTCGGGCTGGGGGCCGGCGGCGGGGTGACC
>JOHN01000075.1 GCA_000719695.1 Streptomyces sp. NRRL F-6131 | reverse complement strand
CCGTCCGCCCCCGCCCGCCCTCGTCCGCCCCCGTCCGCCGCAGTAGACGAAAGAGCAGCGCCCATGGCCCGCGACCTCACCCCCGGCACCGGTCACCGACGCGGCCGGCTGAGGGTGTACCTCGGCTCCGCCCCCGGTGTCGGCAAGACCTACCGGATGCTGGACGAGGCACGGCGCAGACGGGACCGCGGCGCGGACGTCGTGGTCGGCTGGATCGAGTGCCACGGCCGCCGGCACACCGAGGCCATGCTCGACGGACTGGAGGTGCTGCCCCCCGTCCACCGCTCCTACCGGGACGCCGACTTCGCGGAGATGGACCTCGACGCGGCCCTCGCCCGCCGCCCCGCCGTCGTGCTGGTGGACGAACTCGCCCACACCAACGTCCCCGGCGGGCGCAACGGCAAGCGCTGGCAGGACGTCGAGGAACTGCTGGACGCCGGGATCGACGTCATCACCACCGTCAACGTCCAGCACCTGGAGTCGCTGAACGACGTCGTCCAGAAGATCACCGGCATCCCGCAGCGCGAGACCGTCCCGGACGAGGTGGTCCGCCGGGCCGACCAGCTCGAACTCGTCGACATGGCCCCCCAGGCGCTGCGCCGCCGGATGGCCCACGGCAACGTCTACCGGGCGGAGAAGGTGGACGCCGCGCTCTCCAACTACTTCCGGGTCGGCAATCTCACCGCCCTGCGCGAACTCGCCCTGCTCTGGGTGGCCGGGCGGGTCGACGAGGGCCTGCGCGACTACCGCGCCAGCCACAACATCGACCGGGTGTGGGAGACCAGGGAGCGCGTCGTGGTCGCCCTCACCGGCGGGCCCGAGGGCGAGACCCTGATCCGCCGCGCCGCCCGCATCGCGGACCGCACGGCCGGCGGCGACCTGCTGGCCGTCCACGTCACCCGCAGCGACGGCCTGGCCGGCGCCTCCTCCGGCGCGCTCGCCCAGCAGCGACAGCTGGTCGAGACCCTCGGTGGCAGCTACCACGTGGTCGTCGGCGACGACATCCCCACCGCGCTGCTCGCCTTCGCCCGCGCCCACGACGCCACCCAGCTCGTCCTCGGCACCAGCCGGCGCGGCCGGACCGCCCGCTTCCTCACCGGTCCCGGCATCGGCGAGACCACCGTGGACGCCTCCGAGGACATCGACGTCCACATGGTCACCCACGCCTTCACCGGCCGCGGCCGCCTCCCCGCGCTGGGCCGCCGCCACTCCCGGCGGCGCACCGTCGCCGGGTTCGTCGCCGGTCTGGTGGTGCCCTGGCTGCTGACCGCGCTGCTCTCGCAGTTCCACGACCGGGTGAACCTCACCACCGACGCGCTGATCTTCCAGCTCGGCGTGGTCGCGGTGGCCCTGCTCGGTGGTGCCACCTCCGCCCTGCTGGCCTCGCTGGTCGCCTCGGCGCTGCTCAACTACTTCTTCATCCCGCCCGTCCACGCCTTCACCATCGGCGAGACCAACAACATCATCGCCCTGGTGGTCTTCGCCGCCGTCGCGCTGACCGTCTCCACCGTGGTCGACCACGCGACCCGGCTCACCGCCCGGGCGGCCCGGGCCACCGCCGAGGCCGAGACCCTCTCCACCCTGGCCGGCAGCGTGCTGCGCGGCGCGGACGCCGTGCCCGCCCTGCTGGAGAAGTCCCGCACCGCCTTCGGCATGCACGCCGTCGCCCTGCTGGAGCGCACCGGCGGCGAGGTGCTCGCCTCCTGCGCCACCGCGCCCCGCGACGCCGCTCCCGGCACCACCCCCGGGGCCGCCACCCCCGGGGCCGCCACCCCCGGGGCCGCCACCACCGAGGCCGCCACCACCGAGGCCGACGCCGCCGGGGCCGACGCCGGGCGCGGCGTGGTCCTGGAGACCACCGAGGTCCCGGTCGGCGCCGACGCCGTCCTCGTCCTCACCGGCCGCCGACTGCCCGCCGCCGACCAGCGGGTGCTCACCGCCTTCGCCGCGCACGTCGCCGCCGCCCTCGAACGCGACCGCCTCGCCGAGGTCGCCGCCGAGGTCGAACCGATCAGGGCCGCCGACCGGATGCGCACCGCCCTGCTCGCCGCCGTCAGCCACGACCTGCGCACCCCGCTCGCCGCCGCGCTCGCCTCGGTCGGCTCACTGCGCAGCCCCGACGTCGAGTTCTCGCCCGAGGACCGGGCCGAACTCCTCGCCACCGCCGACGAGTCCCTGGTCAAACTCACCCGCTTGGTCGACAACCTGCTCGACATGAGCCGCCTCCAGGCCGGCGCGCTCACCCTGCACCTCGCCGAGACCCACCTCGACGAGGTCCTGCCGCGCGCCCTCGACTCGCTCGCCGACCCGTACGCGCCGGTCCGGCCGCTGGACCTGGAGACCGTCCCGCCGGTCCTCGCCGACCCGCCGCTGCTGGAACGCGTCCTCGCCAACGTGATCACCAACGCACTGCGGCACAACGCGCCCGGCGCCCCCGTGCTGGTCACCGCCAGCCACCACGCCGAGCGGGTCGAACTGCGGGTGATCGACCGGGGCCCCGGCATCGCCGCCGAGGACCGGGACCGGGTCTTCCTGCCCTTCCAGCGGCTCGGCGACACCGACAACACCACCGGCGTCGGCCTCGGTCTGGCCCTCTCCCGCGGCCTCGCCGAGGCCATGGGCGGCGGCCTGGAGGTCGAGGACACCCCCGGTGGCGGCACCACCATGCTGCTCACCCTGCCCGCCGCACCGGCCCCCGCCGGGCCCCCGCCCGCCGAGGGCCCGGCCGAGCACCCTGCCGAACCCTCGGGGGAGGCCCCCGCATGAGCGAGATCCTCGTCGTCGACGACGAACCGGCCCTGCTGCGCACCCTGCGGATCAACCTCGGCGCCCGGCAGTACGCCGTCCGCACCGCCGCCACCGGCGGCGAGGCCCTGGACCGCGCCGCGCACACCGCCCCGGACGCCGTGCTGCTCGACCTCGGCCTGCCCGACCTCGACGGCCTGGACGTCATCCGACGCCTGCGCAGCCGCAGCGCGGTGCCGATCATCGTGCTCTCCGGCCGCGCCGGCACCGCCGACAAGGTGACCGCGCTGGACGCCGGCGCCGACGACTACCTCACCAAGCCGTTCCTGATGGAGGAGCTGCTGGCCCGGCTGCGCGCCGTGCTGCGCCGCCCGCCGGTCACCGGCGCCCCGGCGGCGCCCGCGGCGGTGATCGGCGACCACACCGTGGACCTCGCCGCCACCACCGTGACCGGTCCGGACGGCCCGGTGCGGCTGACCCCGACCGAGTGGCGGATCCTCGCCCTGCTGCTGGCCGAGCCCGGCCGGCTGGTGCCGGGCCGCCGGATCCTGCGCGAGGTCTGGGGCCCGGCCCACGAGCAGCGCGGCAACTACCTGCGGGTCTACCTCGCCGGGCTGCGGCGGAAACTGGAGCGCGACCCGGCCCGGCCGCGCCACCTGATCACCGAGCCGGGCATCGGCTACCGGTACGAGCCCTGAACCACCGGGGCGGCCACGGGGGCGCCAGCAGCCGTCGAGGGGCCGTCGAGGAGCCGTCAGAGTGCCGTCAAGGATGCCGGTCCCCGTGCCAACGGTCCGTCAAGAGCGGCCGGGGGAAGCGTTCGCGGCCGTAGCGTCGGAGGCGAGGGAGCGGCCCCGCTCCAGTGGGGGACGCCTGGGGCCGCTCCGCCGCCCGGGCGGCCGACGGGTGGGGGAGGGGCGCGCGGTACGGGCACCGTGCGCCCCGGTCACCCGTCCGGCGGACGCCCGTTCGGCCCTCGTCCGGCCCCCGTCCGTGCCGTCCGACGTTCAGCCCCCGTCCGTGCCGTCCGACTGCCGGGGCAGCGCCAGGGCCACCGTGTCGGCGAACTCCCGCACCGCGCTGGTCCGGCTGACCACCCGCCCGCTGTGCACCACCAGCCGGCTGTGCCCGCCCGCCAGGGCCCCGGAAAGGGTGTCCCCGCGCACCGCCAGCAGTTCCGCCGGGAACCCGGCGTCCACCCGCACCGGCGGCAGCCCGAGCGCCAGCCGCGCCTGGTTGGACACCGCGTCGTACGCGGCGTCGGGGTCCAGCACCCCGCCGGCCGCCAGCAGGTACGCGGCCTCCAGCGGATCCGCCCGGCCGACCGGGTTGGCGCCGTCGCGCAGCGAGCCGCTGCCCGCCACCAGCGGCACCCGGGCCTTCACCAGCTCGCGCAGCAGGTCGGGCCGCCGGCCGCCCGCCAGGCCCTCCAGTCCCGCGCAGCCGCCGTTCTGCGGCAGGCAGACCACCCGGACGCCGCTGCTGGCCAGCACCGTCGAGGCGCCCGGCGCGAGCCCTCCGCACGGACCGACCACCACCCGGGGCCGCAGCGGCGCGAGCGCCCCGGCCAGCCGGGCCAGCTGCACCGGGTCGGCGGCCGTGGTGTGCAGGTCCACCGCGCAGTCGGCCTCCCGGGCTGCCTCCAGCAGCAACTGCACGTAGCCCGCCGGGTCCGGGTCCAGCTCGGGGCAGCCGCCGGCCGCCGTGGCGCCCAGCTTGAGCGCCTCCCGCAGCTGGGCCCGGCCGTCCGCCCCGGCCCGGCCGGTGAGCAGCCGGGGCATCGCGACCGCCTGGAGGTCGGCGAGGCCGCGCACCGCCTGCTGGGCGGTGAGGACCGCCTCCAGCCGGCGCAGCCCGTGCACGTCGCCGATCCGGACGTGGGTGCGCTGGGCGGTCGCGCCGTAGCCGAGCGAGGTCAGCGCGGCCTCGGTCACCCGCCGGGTGAGCTCGGCGGGCGTCTCCGGCGGCGGGGTGGGCAGGGCGGCCGAGAAGGCGACGTCGTAGTGCGCGTGGGCCTCGGCCGGGGCCGGCAGCAGGAGGTAGCCGCGCAGGTCGATCCGGGCCCCGGTGGTCACGGTGGGGCCGCCGGGCAGGGCCGGCAGCGGGCCGAGCCCGCCGGCCGTGCCGACGGCCTGGATCCGGCCGCCGCTGATCCGCACGTCCACCACCCGGCCGTCCGCCAGCCGGGCCCCGGTGAGCAGCAGGACGGGTCCGTGCCCGAGCGGGTTCGCCGCCGGGCCGGAGCCGGGGTGCGGTCCGTCGGCGGCTGCGCTGTCCATCGCCCGGCTCCTTCGTGCGTCCGGTTCCTGCTCGGGTCAATGAGCGACGAGCCTACGGCGGGAGGGCCCGGGGCGTCGGGAGGCGGGCAATAGTCGTATCGGCTCGGGGCGCGCCCCCGGGGGCCGGTCGAACCCCCGGCCTTCGATCGTTCGCCCGTACGCCCCGTCGACCTGCGGACTTCCCCGCGGGATACGGATTTCACCTCTGGGCGCGGAACGTGTAATCTCTTCCTCGTTCGCCCCTATAGCTCAGTCGGTAGAGCGTCTCCATGGTAAGGAGAAGGTCTGCGGTTCGATTCCGCATGGGGGCTCTGGTGAGAAGGAGTCGGCTTCGGCCGTGCTCCGGATCACTGTGGCGGTGTAGCTCAGTTGGTAGAGCAAGCGGCTCATAATCGCTGTGTCACCGGTTCAAGTCCGGTCACCGCTACCCCGCGTAGTCGGTCGGGGGATCACACTCCCGGTCGGCTACTCTTGTCTGTGTTCTTATTCATTGTCCAAGGAAGGCACTCCCGTGGCTGCCACCGATGTCCGCCCGAAGATCACGCTGGCCTGCGTGGAGTGCAAGGAGCGGAACTACATCACCAAGAAGAACCGGCGTAACGACCCGGACCGTCTTGAGATGAAGAAGCACTGCCCCCGCTGCAACTCGCACACCGCGCACCGCGAGACCCGCTGACCCTGTAAGCAGGGCATCGGGCCTGTGTGAATCAGGTCTACGACTCCGGGCCGCATCCCTCACTGGGGTGCGGCCCGGAGTCTTTTCCGTGTTCGTCCCACCGTGTTCTCGTTTGTCCACCGCGTTTGACGAGGAGCTGCCGATGGCACTCGACCCCTCCTTCATCGGGCGGACCTACCCGCCCACCGAGCCCTACGAGGTCGGGCGGGAGAAGATCCGCGAGTTCGCCGTCGCCGTGGGTGACGCCAACCCCGCGTACCTCGACCCGGAGGCCGCCAAGGCGCTCGGCCACCCGGACGTGATCGCACCGCCGACCTTCCCGATCGTGCTCACCATGCGGGCCGCCGCCCAGGTGGTCCAGGACCCGGAGCTGGGCCTGGACTACAGCCGGGTCGTGCACGGCGACCAGAAGTTCAGCTACACCCGCCCGGTGCGGGCCGGCGACCGGCTGACCGTGGCGGTCACCGTCGACAACATCAAGTCGCTGGCCGGCAACGACGTCCTCACCGTGCGCGGCGAGGTCGCGGACGGGACCGGCGAGCACGTGGTGACGTCCGTCATGACCCTGGTGGCCCGGGCCGCCGACGAGAAGGCGGGGGAGTGAACCCGATGGCGATCGGATACGACGAGGTCGAGGTCGGCACCGAGCTGCCGGCGCAGTCCTTCCCGGTGACCCGCGCCACACTGGTGCAGTACGCGGGCGCCTCCGGCGACTTCAACCCCATCCACTGGAACGAGAAGTTCGCCCTGGAGGTCGGCCTGCCCGACGTCATCGCGCACGGCATGTTCACCATGGCCGAGGCGGTCCGGGTGGTGACCGACTGGGTCGGCGACCCGGCGGCGGTGGTCGAGTACGGCGTCCGCTTCACCCGTCCGGTGCCGGTGCCCAACGACGGGACCGGCTCCGTGATCGACGTCACCGGCAAGGTGGCCAAGCTCCTCGACGACAACAAGGTCCAGGTCGACCTGGTGGCCAGCTACGCCGGTCAGAAGGTGCTCGGCATGTCCCGGGCGGTCGTCCGGCTCGCCTGAGCCGGCCCGCCCGAGTCCGGGGCGGCGGCGGTACGGGCTCCCCGTACCCTGGGGGGCGTGCTGGAAGAACTCGACGCCCCCCTCGCCCCGCTGACCACCCTGCGGCTCGGCGGCCCGGCCCGCCGCCTGGTGACCGCGCACACCGACGACGAGGTGATCGCCGCCGTCCGCGCCGCGGACGCGGCCGGGGAACCCCTGCTGGTGCTCGGCGGCGGCTCCAACCTGGTGATCGGTGACGCCGGCTTCCCCGGCACCGTGCTGCGGATCGCCACCACCGGCTTCGCCCTGGACGGCACCGCGCTGGAGCTGGCCGCCGGCGAGGTCTGGGCCGACGCGGTGGCCCGCACGGTCGAGGCCGGCCTGGCCGGTGTCGAGTTCCTGGCCGGCATCCCCGGCTCGGCCGGCGCCACCCCGGTGCAGAACGTCGGCGCGTACGGGCAGGAGGTCGCGCAGACGATCACCGAGGTGGTCGCCTACGACCGCCGGGCCGACGAGGTCGTCACCCTCCCGAACGCCGCGTGCGCGTTCTCCTACCGGCACAGCCGTTTCAAGGCGGACCCGGAGCGCTACGTGGTGCTGCGGGTCCGCTTCGCACTGGAGGACGCCGCCGGACTCTCCACCCCGGTCCGCTACGCCGAGGTCGCCAAGCACTTCGGGGTGGCCCCGGACGAGCGGGTCGAGCTGCGCGCGGCGTACGAGGCCGTGCTGGCACTGCGGGCCGGCAAGGGCATGGTGCTGGACCCGGCGGACCACGACACCTGGTCGGCCGGCTCCTTCTTCACCAACCCGGTGCTGGACCAGGAGCAGTACGCCGCCTTCCTGGCGCTCGCCGCCGAGCGCGAGCTGACCGCCCCCGCCTACCCGGCCCCGGACGGGCGCACCAAGACCTCGGCCGCCTGGCTGATCGACCGGGCCGGCTTCGGAAAGGGCTACGGGACCGGCCCGGCGACGCTCTCCGGCAAGCACACCCTGGCGCTCACCAACCGCGGCGCGGCCACCACCGAGGACCTGCTCGCGCTGGCCCGGGAGATCCGGGACGGCGTGCGGGCGGCCTTCGGGGTGGAACTGGTGAACGAGCCGGTGATGATCGGCGTCAGCCTCTAGGCCCTCTACGGCCCTCTACGGCCCACTAGGCGCTCGGGCCCCCGGACGCTCGGGCCCTCAGGCCGTCAGCCAGGCGTCGACGTCCGCCAGCAGTTCCTTCTTCACGCTGTCGGGAGCGACCGAGCCGCGCACCGACTGCCGGGCCAGCTCGGCCAGTTCGGGGTCCGAGAAGCCCAGCACGTCCCGGGCCAGGCCGTACTGCTCGGCGAGCCGGGTGCCGAACAGCAGCGGGTCGTCGGCGCCGAGGGCGAGCGGCACCCCGGCGTCGAACAGCCGGCGCAGCGGGACGTCCTCGGGGCGCTCGTAGACGCCCAGCGAGACGTTCGAGGACGGGCAGACCTCGCAGGTGACCTGACGGTCGGCCAACCGCTGCATCAGCCGCTCGTCCTCGGCGGCCCGCACGCCGTGGCCGATCCGGCCGGCGCCCAGGTCGTCCAGGCAGTCCCGGACGGACTCCGGTCCGGCCAGCTCCCCGCCGTGCGGGGCCGCCAGCAGCCCGCCCCGGCGGGCGATGTCGAAGGCCCGGTCGAAGTCCCGGGCCAGGCCGCGCCGCTCGTCGTTGGACAGCCCGAAGCCGACCACCCCCCGGTCGGCGTAGCGGACGGCCAGCCGGGCCAGGGTCCGGGCGTCCATCGGGGACTTCATCCGATTGGCCGCGACCAGCACCCGGATGCCGACCCCGGTGGCCGCGGCGGCCTGCTCCACGGCGTCCAGGATCAGTTCCAGGGCGGGGATCAGCCCGCCGAGCCGGGGTGCGTAGGAGGTCGGGTCGACCTGGATCTCCAGCCAGCGGGAGCCGTCCCGCCGCTCGTCCTCGGCGGTCTCCAGGACCAGCCGGCGGATGTCCGCCTCGTCGCGGAGCACCGAGCGGGCGGTGTCGTAGAGGCGCTGGAAGCGGAACCAGCCGCGTTCGTCGGTGGCCCGCAGGCTGGGCGGCTCGCCGGAGCTGAGCGCCTCCGGCAGCCGGACACCGTGCTTGTCGGCCAGTTCCAGCAGGGTGGCCGGGCGCATCGAGCCGGTGAAGTGCAGGTGCAGGTGGGCCTTCGGGAGGTCCCTGACGTCGCGCGGATTCAGCAGGCGTTCCATTCACGAATCCTGCCGCATCGGGGGGCCCTACGGGAACCGCCCTCTTCCCGGCCCCCGAAGGGGTGAAAAGAGGGCGGTCCGGTCACCCGGCATTGACGCCGGGCCAGGGCGGGTCAGGGCGAGCCAGGGCGAGCGAGCCGAAGGGCCGCGCCGGTGCCGAAAGGAAGAAGCGAGGAGGCCGCGACGGAGGAGCGGCATCGGAGCGCCGACCGTCGGCACCGGACACGAGCGGCCCGGAGGCGAGCCGAGCCCCATCAAAGGGCCCCCCGCTTCTCAGTCGCGGGCCTCGGCGAGGAGGGTCTGGATGCGGCCGACGCCCTCGGCGAGGTCGGCGTCGCCCAGCGCGTAGGAGAACCGCAGGTAGCCGGGGGTGCCGAAGGCCTCGCCGGGGACGACCGCGACCTCGACCTCGTCCAGGATCAGCGACGCCAGCTCGGCGGAGGTCTGCGGGCGCTGCCCGCGGATCTCCTTGCCCAGCAGGCCCTTGACGGACGGGTAGACGTAGAAGGCGCCCTCGGGCTCGGGGCAGACCACGCCGTCGATCTCGTTGAGCATCTTCACGATGGTGCGGCGGCGCCGGTCGAAGGCGGTGCGCATCTCGTGGACGGCGGAGAGGTCGCCGGAGACGGCGGCCAGGGCGGCACGCTGGGCCACGTTGGAGACGTTGGAGGTGGCGTGCGACTGCAGGTTGGTCGCGGCCTTGACGACGTCCTTGGGGCCGATCACCCAGCCGACCCGCCAGCCGGTCATCGCGTAGGTCTTGGCGACACCGTTGACCACGATGGTCTTGTCGGCCAGCTCCGGCAGCAGGGCCGGCAGCGAGACGAACTCGGCCCCGCCGTAGACCAGGTGCTCGTAGATCTCGTCGGTGAGCACCCACAGCCCGTGCTCCACGGCCCAGCGGCCGATCGCCTCGGCCTCGGCCCGGGTGTACACGGCGCCGGTCGGGTTGGAGGGCGAGACGAACAGCACCACCTTGGTGTTCTCGGTGCGCGCGGCCTCCAGTTGCTCGACCGACACCTTGTAACCGGTGGTCTCGTCGGTCACGACCTCCACCGGCACGCCGCCGGCCAGCTGGATCGACTCGGGGTAGGTGGTCCAGTACGGCGCCGGGACGATGACCTCGTCGCCCGGGTCGAGGATCGCCGCGAACGCCTCGTAGATCGCCTGCTTGCCGCCGTTGGTCACCAGCACCTGGGACGCGTCCACCGCGTAGCCGGAGTCGCGCAGCGTCTTGGCCGCGATCGCCTCCTTGAGCTCGGGCAGGCCGCCGGCCGGGGTGTAGCGGTGGTTCCTGGGGGCGCGGCAGGCCTCGACGGCCGCCTCGACGATGTAGTCCGGGGTGGGGAAGTCCGGCTCGCCGGCGCCGAAGCCGATGACGGGTCGGCCGGCCGCCTTGAGGGCCTTGGCCTTGGCATCGACCGCGAGGGTGGCGGACTCGGCGATCGCGCCGATCCGGGCGGAGACGCGCCGGTCGGCGGGGCGGACGGAACGGTCGGGCTGCGGGGTGGAAGCGCTCATGCCTGCATGGTCGCAGACCGCACACCGCCCGGGCATGGCGGTTTCACGATATGTACGGGACCGTCCGGATGGCGGCCGGTACGGCGGCCGGGAAGACGGCCGAGGTGGCGCCCCGGGTGACGGCCGGAAAAGAAGAGGTTCGACCAAACGCCCTTCGACCCCGTACACTCACTGATCGACGGCCACCGAACGAACCGGAGCCTCCACCGCCGCACAGAACCTGTGCGGACATCGGCGGAAGATGCGGTAGGTTGGTGGTCGCTACTGGGGCCGCGAGGTCCCGTAGGGCAATAGCTCAATTGGTAGAGCACCGGTCTCCAAAACCGGCGGTTGGGGGTTCAAGTCCCTCTTGCCCTGCTGCTTGACCCGTAATCAGCCCGTTCGCTCCACAGAGCGAGCGGGCTTGATGCGGAGAAGGCACCGATCAGCACCGCTAGCCGGCCGCTCGTGCCTCACCGGGTACGCAGTCGACGCTCGGCAGGACCCGGATTCAGGTGAGGACGAGTGACGGAGACCACGGGCTCCACCGCAACGCCTGAGAGCGGCAACCCCGAGGGGACCGACGGCGCTGCCGAGACCACGTCCGCCGAGGGCGAGTCGCAGTCGCGTCGCAAGCGCTCTGGCGAGAAGAAGTCCGGCAAGCGGGCCAAGAAGGGCGTCTTCGCCCGACTCGCGCTGTTCTACCGGCAGATCATCGCCGAGCTGCGCAAGGTCGTCTGGCCGAGCCGCAACCAGCTGGTGAGCTACACCACCGTCGTCGTCGTGTTCGTCGTGATCGTGATGGCCTTCGTGTCGGGCCTCGACTACGGCTTCTCCAAGGCGGCCCTCTGGATCTTCGGCTGACCAAGCCGTTCCGCCTTGAATTCCACCTCCCGACCCGGGCCGGTCCTCGGCCCGGGTCGAGCTGTCTGCGTCGGAGGTACGAGGCCGCTACCGTTGACTCGGTACTGTTGAAGTCTTCGAGGCGAACTTCCGGCGACCGTGTGAGCGGAGCGGAGCCGGGCCGTCGCGGAGCGCGCCACCTTCACCATCTCCAGGAAAGAAGCAGCCACCGTGTCTGAGTCCCCCCTGTACGACGCCGACGAGACCGTCCGCGAGGCGGATGTCGCCGCCGAGGACGCGGCCGAGCAGGCTGACGCCGTCGAGTCCGACGAGCAGCAGATCGTGGACGCGGTCGACTCGGACGAGGACGAGGTCGAGGCCCACGACGAGGCCGAGGCCGGGGAGCCGGCCGAGGTCGAGCTGCACCTGGAGGCCGACGAGGAGCTCGACGACGAGTCCGGCGGGGAGGCCACCGACGAGGAGACCCTCGAGGAGGAGACCGAGGAGACCGAGGCCGAGGAGGCCGTCGAGGTCGACCCGGTCGCCAAGTTCCGCGAGGACCTGCGGTTCATGCCGGGCGAGTGGTACGTGATCCACACCTACGCCGGCTACGAGAACCGGGTGAAGCAGAACCTGGAGCAGCGCGCGGTCTCCCTCAACGTCGAGGAGTACATCTTCCAGGCCGAGGTGCCGCAGGAGGAGGTCGTCCAGATCAAGAACGGCGACCGCAAGACCATCCGCCAGAACAAGCTCCCCGGCTACGTCCTGGTGCGCATGGACCTCACCCCGGAGTCCTGGGGCGTCGTCCGCAACACCCCCGGCGTCACCGGCTTCGTGGGCAACGCCTACGACCCGTACCCGCTGACCCTGGACGAGGTCGTCAAGATGCTCGCCCCCGACGTCGAGCGCCAGGCGGCCAAGGAGGCCGGCAAGCCCTCGCCGATCAAGCCGAGCGAGATCCAGGTCCTGGACTTCGAGGTCGGCGACTCGGTCACCGTCACCGACGGTCCGTTCGCGACCCTCCAGGCGACCATCAACGAGATCAACCCCGACTCGAAGAAGGTCAAGGGCCTGGTCGAGATCTTCGGCCGGGAGACCCCGGTCGAGCTCTCCTTCGACCAGATCCAGAAGAACTAGTTCCCACCGTCTTCGGATTCGGGGCGGGGCCGTCGGCCCCGCCCCGAATCCGTTTTGGTCCAGCGACGCCGAGGCGTTAGCCTGGTCCGATGTGTGTGCTGGCGGCCGGGAGTCGCCCCGGTTCCGCACACACCAGCAATCACCTCTCGGAAGGACCCGGAGAGACATGCCTCCCAAGAAGAAGAAGGTCACGGGGCTTATCAAGCTCCAGATCAACGCCGGTGCGGCCAACCCGGCTCCGCCGGTCGGCCCCGCGCTGGGCCAGCACGGCGTCAACATCATGGAGTTCTGCAAGGCCTACAACGCTGCGACCGAGTCGCAGCGCGGCATGATCGTGCCGGTGGAGATCACGGTCTACGAGGACCGTTCCTTCACCTTCATCACGAAGACGCCGCCGGCCGCGCGCCTCATCCTGAAGGCCGCCGGCATCGAGAAGGGCTCCAGCGAGCCGCACAAGACCAAGGTCGCCAAGCTCACCGGCGCCCAGGTCCGCGAGATCGCCACCACGAAGATGCCCGACCTGAACGCCAACGACCTGGAGGCCGCCGCGAAGATCATCGCCGGCACCGCCCGGTCGATGGGCATCACCGTCGAGGGCTGATTCCCCCCTTCTCGTCCACGTGGTAGGGCCCGCGCAGGCCCGCTGAACACCACAACTCCCATCACCATTCAGGAGCAGCAGTGAAGCGCAGCAAGGCTCTGAAGGCCGCGGACGCCCAGGTCGACCGCGAGCGCCTTTACGCCCCCCTCGAGGCCGTCCGCCTCGCCAAGGCGACCAGCACCACCAAGTTCGACGGCACCGTCGAGGTCGCCATGCGTCTGGGTGTCGACCCGCGCAAGGCCGACCAGATGGTCCGCAGCACCGTGATCCTCCCGCACGGCACCGGTAAGACCGCTCGGGTCCTGGTCTTCGCGACCGGCGAGCGTGCCGAGGCCGCGCGTGCTGCGGGCGCCGACATCGTCGGTGCCGACGAGCTGATCGACGAGGTCGCGAAGGGCAAGCTGGACTTCGACGCCGTCGTCGCCACCCCGGACCTCATGGGCAAGGTCGGCCGCCTCGGCCGCGTGCTCGGCCCCCGTGGTCTGATGCCGAACCCGAAGACCGGCACCGTCACCCCGGATGTCGCCAAGGCTGTCAACGACATCAAGGGCGGCAAGATCGAGTTCCGCGTCGACAAGCACTCGAACCTGCACTTCATCATCGGTAAGGCCTCCTTCACCGACGAGCAGCTGGTCGAGAACTACGCCGCCGCGCTGGACGAGGTGCTCCGCGCCAAGCCGTCCGCCGCCAAGGGCCGCTACATCAAGAAGACCGCGTTCTCGACCACCATGGGCCCGGGCGTCCTGGTGGACCCGAACCGCACCCGCAACCTCCTCGTCGAGGAGGACCCGGCCGCGGTCTGATCGCAGTCGACGTCCGTACGGCGGGCCCGTACCCCCTTCGCCGGGGGTGCGGGCCCGCCGTCGTTTCCCGATCGATACCCCCGGTGGGGGGTACCGCCGCACGGTCCGTCGTACGCTCGGCCGGTCCGTCCGCGCGCCCCCGGCCAGGGGGCCCGCCGCCGTCCGACCGCCGGAGTGTGTCGTGCCCGCCCTTCGCCCCGCCGCCAAGGGGGCGGCCCTGCTGCTGCTCGCCGCAGGCCTCACCGCGTGCAGTGTGCTGGCCGTCTCCGGCGACCGCACCCCGATCAGCGACCGGCCCACCGTCCGCCCGCCCCGGCAGGTGCTGCTGTCCGCCTCCCAGCGGCTGGACGACGCCGGCGGGGCGCGCGTCCAGACGGTCGAGGAGGGTCCGGCGGGGCGGCGCAGCGCGAGCGGCACGGTGACCTGGGGCGCCCACGACGCGGCCGAGCTGACCGTCACCGACGAGCTGGGCACCGGACGGCTGCGCGGCCGGGACGGCGTCCTGGACCTCGGGTACGCGGGCGCGGCGCCCCGGACCGCCGGCCGGGACCGGGCCGAGTCCCTGGACCCGCGCGCCGTCCCCGGGGGTCAGACCGGGTGGGCGGGCGGCTGGATCACCGGCCTGCTCAGCAACCCCGGCGGGTCGGCGCGCACGATGGCGCTGGCCGGCAAGCTCACCCCGCTGGGCGGCGAGGAGCTGAACGGCGGGACGGTCGCGCACTACCGGGGGGCCGCGCCGGTCGCCGACTACTTCGGCGCCGAGGAGGGGCTGAGCCCCGCCCGGCTGAACGAGATGCTCGACTACTACGCGCGGCGCGGCGTCGGCACCGTCGAGTACGACTTCTGGGTCGCCCCGGGGGACCGGCTGCTGCGGGTGCGCTCCACCGTCCGGGGTGCGTCCGGTGCCGTGGTGACCACCACGGACATCGCCGAGGGCGCCGAGCCGGCCGAGGGGGCCACCGACGGTCCGACCGACGAGTCCGCCGCGGGGCCGACTGCGGGGCCGACTGCGGGGACGACCGCCGGGCCGTCGGCCGGGCCCGCCGTCGCGCCGAGCACCGGCCCGAGTGCGGGGCCGACCCGCGCGGGCTGAGCCCGCGGCCGGGGGTGCGGACCGTGCGGCCGAGTGGCGGGGGGTGCCACCGGGGGACGGGAGGCCGGATGGCAAGGTGGTCGGGAAGTGGACGGGCCGACCCGGGTGGGCGTCCGGCGAGGACGGAACCGACGGGGAGGCCTGGATGGCGGTGCGGCAGCGGCTGGCGGCGGTGGTGGCCGTCGCGGTGCTGGCGGGCGGCCTGAGCGGGTGCGGCGGGGCGGACGGCCCGGCGCCGGGTGCCTCGCCGAGCACGTCCGGCGCCCCGACGCCGACGGCCGGCAGCTCCTCCCCGACCTGGCCGGCCAAGCCGACCGACCGCTCGCCGCACGGGGTGCTGCTCTCGGCCCAGCTGGCCATGCAGACCGCCCGCCGGGCCAAGGTGAGCTACCGGCTGGGCTCGGACGCGGGCACCGGGCCGCTGTTCTGGCAGCCGAAGACCGCGCTCCAGGTCAAACGCTCCACCCCGGCCGCGGCCGAGCAGCTGATCGTGGTGGACACCGTCGCCTACGAGGGCGGCGACGCCGCCACGGCGGCCAGGCTCGGCGGTCGGCACTGGGAGCGGTTCACCGGGGCGCCCGGCCCGGACGGCCACCGGGAGATCCCGTACGCCGGGCTGATCGACCTGCTCAGTCCCGTGGTGGTGCTGGCCGCCGCGACCGCCGACGGGATCGGCGCCCAGTACGTGGGCGAGGAGCGGTTCGAGGACTCCGGGGTCGAGCACTACCGGGTGACCACCGACGCGGCCCGTTACGCGGCGGCGCAGACCCAGCTGACCCCGGCCCGCCGGGAGGGCCTGCGGACGGCGCTGGCGGGCGGCGGCGCGACCTCCCTCACCCTGGACCTCTGGCTGAACGACAAGGACCAGCTGGTCCGGCTGCAGCGGACCGGGACGGGTGACACCGGCCGGCTGGACGACTCGGTGCTCTACACCGAGCCCGGCGGCCCGCTCTCGGCCCAGGCCCCGGCCGAGTCGGACACCGTGGACACCGGTACCCGCACCGTCTCCCCGCTGGCCCGCTGACTCTGCCGGTCCCGCCGGTCCCGCCGGGCCCGCCGGGCCTTCGGCGGCGGCCCCGCCGGGGGCGATTTGCCCCGGACGCGGGCGTCCGGCTACTGTGGCGGAAGCCAAAGACCGCTGGTTGTCGCGGTGCGCCCGTCAGGGAGTACGTGACCGAAGGATCCGCGCCTCGTGCGCGGGCAGCCCGCGCAGGATTGTTTGGAGCTTTGACCTCCGGGTCGCGTGCCCCGCACGTGGACCCGTCGAGTTCGTACCGAGCCCCGTGCGCCTGCGCACCGGGGCTCATCTGCTTTTCCGCAGGGGCTTTCCTCCGTCCGGTGGTTCGAGGCTCGAATGGTCGACTCTTGCGGTCGGCCTGACTTCGACATCACGGAAGGAGGCGTAAGCCTATGGCTAGGCCCGACAAGGCTGCTGCCGTCGCCGAGATCACGGAGCTGTTCCGTGGTTCGAACGCTGCGGTGCTGACCGAGTACCGCGGTCTGACGGTGAAGCAGGTCAAGACCCTGCGTCGCTCGCTGGGTGACAACGCCCAGTACGCCGTGGTGAAGAACACGCTGACCAAGATCGCGGCCAACGAGGTCGGGATCACTGAGCTCGACGACCAGTTCACCGGTCCGACGGCTGTCGCCTTCGTCACCGGTGACCCGGTGGAGTCGGCGAAGGCTCTGCGTGACTTCGCCAAGGAGAACCCCGCTCTCGTCATCAAGGGCGGTGTCCTTGACGGTAAGGCGCTGACCGCCGACGAGATCAAGAAGCTCGCGGACCTCGAGTCCCGCGAGGTGCTGCTCGCCAAGCTGGCCGGTGCCATGAAGGCCAAGCAGTCGCAGACTGCCGCGCTCTTCCAGGCCCTGCCCTCGAAGCTCGTCCGCACGGTCGAGGCGCTTCGGGAGAAGGTCGAGCAGGGCGGTGCCGGTACGCCGGCTCCCGCCGCCGAGGAGACCGCGGCCGAGTGATCGGCCGAGGCCCTGCCTCGCTGCGGGCCCGTACGCCCGCCAATCCGTACATCCGGCACCACCTGCCGATTTAGTGGAAGGACGCCAATCATGGCGAAGCTGTCCCAGGACGAGCTGCTCGCGCAGTTCGAGGAGCTCACCCTCATCGAGCTGGCCGCGTTCGTGAAGGCCTTCGAGGAGAAGTTCGACGTCACCGCTGCCGCCCCGGCCGCCGCTGTCGTCGTCGCCGGCCCCGGTGGCGGCGAGGCCGCTGTCGAGGAGCAGGACGAGTTCGACGTCATCCTCGACGGCGCCGGCGACAAGAAGATCCAGGTCATCAAGGAGGTGCGCACCCTGACCTCCCTCGGCCTGAAGGAGGCCAAGGACCTCGTTGACACCGCTGGTGCCAAGGTCCTGGAGAAGGTTGCCAAGGACGTTGCCGAGAAGGCCAAGGCTGCCCTCGAGGGCGCCGGCGCCAAGGTCACCGTCAAGTGACTTCCGGCCCCCTCTGAGGGGGCTGCGGGCCGGGCCGATCACCCTTGCGGGTGGTCGGCCCGGCCTTTTGCGTTCCCGGACCCGCCCGGACCCGCCCTGACCCGCCGCCTTGACCCGTCCGGACCCGCCCGGGCCGCGGACGGGTTCCGGGCGGTCGGCGGATCGGCTCCGGGCCGGCCCCCGACCGGCTCCGGACCGGCCACGGGCGGGCTGCGGACCGGTCCCGGCCCGGGCGCCGGGCGGGCCGGGGGGCCGGACACACCGGTGTGGCCGATCGCGCACTCGGCACTGTCGGTGCGGACGGGTATGGTGATCGCTGTCACCGGCTGCGGCCCCGACCACGGCTTCTGTAACGCCGGGGTGCTCCGGAGCGATGAACGGGTCGAGGCCCGCACCGGAGGCGGGCCCTTGACGAACCCGGCAGGGCGCGCGATTCTCGAGGCGCGAGTCCGCCCCGGTTGGTCGGCCGCCGGATGCATAACCGGTGGCTCCGGCGGGAAGTGACTCCACGTGAGTCGTGGGCCCGGGTGAGTCCGGGCCGAAGCAGTACCCGGCGGGCGTTCGCGCCCGACGGCTACCGGGAGGAGTCTCCGATTCGGTCTCCGAATCAGAGCTGGACAGCAGTGTCGCCTTTGGCTACACTGTCCCTTTGCGCTGCCTGTTAGCTGCTCCGTGACTCGTCGCCCGGAGTTTGCGTTGCCCCGAAGGGGTCTGGCACCACCTCCGCAAAGCGGCTCTGACCTGGGGTTTCGACCTCGGCAGAGGCCAGTGGCGGGAGGCGGTACCAAACCCGTGAAGGCCCGGCCGGTACGCGCGTAGTGAGCTCCGAGCCCTCGGAAGGACCCCCCTCTTGGCCGCGCCGCGCAACGCCTCGAACAATTCCGCCGCATCCACCGCCCCGCTCCGCGTCTCCTTCGCGAAGATCAAGGAGCCCCTCGAGGTCCCGAACCTCCTGGCCCTGCAGACCGAGAGCTTTGACTGGCTGCTCGGCAACGCGGCCTGGAAGTCCCGGGTCGAGGAGGCGCTGGAGAACGGTCTGGACGTCCCCACCAAGTCCGGTCTGGAGGAGATCTTCGAGGAGATCTCGCCGATCGAGGACTTCAGCGGGTCGATGTCCCTGACCTTCCGCGACCACCGTTTCGAGCCGCCGAAGAACTCCATTGACGAGTGCAAGGACCGCGACTTCACGTTCGCGGCCCCGCTCTTCGTCACGGCCGAGTTCACCAACAACGAGACCGGTGAGATCAAGTCTCAGACGGTCTTCATGGGCGATTTCCCGCTCATGACCCACAAGGGCACGTTCGTGATCAACGGCACCGAGCGTGTCGTCGTTTCGCAGCTCGTCCGCTCCCCGGGTGTGTACTTCGACTCCACCCTGGACAAGGTGTCCGACAAGGACATCTACTCCTGCAAGGTCATCCCCTCGCGTGGTGCCTGGCTGGAGATGGAGATCGACAAGCGCGACATGGTCGGCGTCCGCATCGACCGCAAGCGCAAGCAGTCCGTCACCGTGCTGCTCAAGGCGCTCGGCTGGACCAACGAGATGATTCTCGAGGAGTTCGGCGAGTACGAGTCGATGCGCGCCACCCTGGAGAAGGACCACACCCAGGGCCAGGACGACGCGCTGCTGGACATCTACCGCAAGCTGCGTCCGGGCGAGCCGCCGACGCGCGAGGCCGCGCAGACGCTGCTGGAGAACCTGTACTTCAACCCGAAGCGCTACGACCTCGCCAAGGTCGGCCGCTACAAGGTGAACCGCAAGCTCGGCAACGCCGAGTCGCTGGACTCCGGTGTGCTCACCGAGCCCGACATCATCAACGCGATCAAGTACCTGGTCAAGCTGCACGCCGGCGAGGTCGACTGGCGTGACGAGACCGGCCGCGACATCGTGGTCGAGGTCGACGACATCGACCACTTCGGCAACCGCCGCCTGCGCAACGTGGGCGAGCTCATCCAGAACCAGGTCCGTACGGGTCTCGCCCGTATGGAGCGCGTCGTGCGCGAGCGCATGACCACCCAGGACGTCGAGGCGATCACGCCGCAGACCCTGATCAACATCCGGCCGGTCGTCGCCTCCATCAAGGAGTTCTTCGGCACCAGCCAGCTGTCGCAGTTCATGGACCAGACGAACCCGCTGTCGGGCCTGACCCACAAGCGTCGTCTGTCCGCCCTCGGCCCCGGCGGTCTCTCCCGTGAGCGCGCCGGCTTCGAGGTCCGTGACGTGCACCCCTCGCACTACGGCCGCATGTGTCCGATCGAGACGCCCGAAGGCCCGAACATCGGTCTGATCGGCTCGCTCGCCTCGTACGGCCGGGTGAACGCGTTCGGCTTCATCGAGACCCCGTACCGCAAGGTCATCGAGGGTGTCGTCACCGAGCAGGTCGACTACCTCACGGCCGACGAGGAGGACCGCTACGTCATCGCGCAGGCCAACGCCCCGCTGACGGCGGAGCTGACCTTCGCCGAGCCGCGTGTCCTGGTCCGCCGCCGCGGCGGCGAGATCGACTACATCCCGGGCACCGAGATCGACTACATGGACGTCTCGCCGCGCCAGATGGTGTCGGTCGCGACCGCCATGATCCCGTTCCTCGAGCACGACGACGCCAACCGCGCGCTCATGGGCTCGAACATGATGCGCCAGGCGGTGCCGCTGCTGAAGAGCGAGGCCCCGCTGGTCGGCACCGGCATGGAGTACCGCTGCGCCGTCGACGCCGCGGACGTCATCACCGCCGAGAAGCCGGGCGTCGTCCAGGAGGTCTCGGCCGACTACGTCACCGTGGCCAACGACGACGGCACGTACACCACGTACCGCGCCGCCAAGTTCACCCGCTCCAACCAGGGCACCGCCTTCAACCAGAAGGTGCTCGTGGACGAGGGCGCCCGGGTCGAGGCCCACCAGGTGCTGGCCGACGGCCCCTGCACCGACGAGGGCGAGATGGCCCTCGGCAAGAACCTGCTCGTGGCGTTCATGTCGTGGGAGGGTCACAACTACGAGGACGCGATCATCCTGTCGCAGCGCCTCGTGCAGGACGACGTCCTCTCCTCGATCCACATCGAGGAGCACGAGGTCGACGCCCGTGACACCAAGCTCGGCCCCGAGGAGATCACCCGGGACATCCCGAACGTCTCCGAGGAGGTCCTCGCCGACCTCGACGAGCGCGGCATCATCCGCATCGGCGCCGACGTCGTCACCGGCGACATCCTGGTCGGCAAGGTCACCCCGAAGGGCGAGACCGAGCTGACCCCGGAGGAGCGCCTGCTCCGCGCGATCTTCGGCGAGAAGGCCCGTGAGGTCCGCGACACCTCGCTGAAGGTGCCGCACGGTGAGTCCGGCAAGGTCATCGGCGTCCGCGTCTTCGACCGCGAAGAGGGCGACGAGCTGCCCCCGGGCGTCAACCAGCTGGTCCGCGTCTACGTGGCCCAGAAGCGCAAGATCACCAACGGTGACAAGCTCGCCGGCCGCCACGGCAACAAGGGTGTCATCTCCAAGATCCTGCCGGTCGAGGACATGCCGTTCCTGGAGGACGGCACCCCGGTCGACATCATCCTGAACCCGCTGGGCGTCCCGTCCCGAATGAACCCGGGACAGGTCCTGGAGATCCACCTCGGCTGGCTCGCCAAGCAGGGCTGGGACGTCTCCGGCCTCGCCGACGAGTGGGCCCAGCGCCTCCAGGCGATCGGCGCCGACACCGTCCAGGGCGGCACCAACCTCGCCACCCCGGTCTTCGACGGCGCCCGCGAGGACGAGATCACCGGTCTGCTGGACAACACCACCCTCACCCGTGACGGTGAGCGCCTGGTGAACTCCACCGGCAAGGCGCGCCTGTTCGACGGTCGCTCCGGCGAGCCGTTCCCGATGCCGGTCTCGGTCGGCTACATGTACATCCTCAAGCTGCACCACCTGGTCGACGACAAGCTGCACGCCCGTTCGACCGGCCCGTACTCGATGATCACCCAGCAGCCGCTCGGTGGTAAGGCGCAGTTCGGTGGTCAGCGCTTCGGTGAGATGGAGGTGTGGGCCCTCGAGGCGTACGGCGCGGCCTACGCGCTGCAGGAGCTCCTCACCATCAAGTCCGACGACGTCCTCGGCCGTGTGAAGGTCTACGAGGCCATCGTCAAGGGCGAGAACATCCCCGAGCCCGGCATTCCCGAGTCCTTCAAGGTGCTCATCAAGGAAATGCAGTCGCTCTGCCTCAACGTGGAGGTGCTGTCCTCGGACGGCCAGTCCATCGAGATGCGGGACTCCGACGAGGACGTGTTCCGCGCGGCCGAGGAGCTCGGCATCGACCTGTCCCGGCGCGAGCCGAGCAGCGTCGAAGAGGTCTGACGGAGGCCGGGCCGGCTGCTCACCGAGCAGCCGGCCCGCCCCCAGGCCCCCCTCAGACCACATGAACGACTCTCGACTTACGAAAGAGGGCTTGACGACCAGTGCTTGACGTCAACTTCTTCGACGAGCTCCGCATCGGCCTGGCCACCGCCGACGACATCCGCCAGTGGTCGCACGGCGAGGTCAAGAAGCCGGAGACCATCAACTACCGCACCCTGAAGCCCGAAAAGGACGGACTCTTCTGCGAGAAGATCTTCGGTCCGACCCGGGACTGGGAGTGCTACTGCGGCAAGTACAAGCGCGTCCGCTTCAAGGGCATCATCTGTGAGCGCTGCGGCGTCGAGGTGACCCGCGCCAAGGTGCGCCGCGAGCGGATGGGCCACATCGAGCTGGCCGCCCCGGTCACCCACATCTGGTACTTCAAGGGCGTGCCGTCCCGCCTCGGCTACCTGCTCGACCTGGCGCCGAAGGACCTCGAGAAGGTCATCTACTTCGCCGCCTACATGATCACCTGGGTCGACGACGAGCGCCGCCAGCGCGACCTGCCGTCCCTGGAGGCGCACGTCTCCGTCGAGCGCCAGCAGATCGAGAACCGTCGGGACTCCGACCTCGAAGCCCGCGCCAAGAAGGCCGAGACCGACCTGGCCGAGCTGGAGGCCGAGGGCGCCAAGGCCGACGTGCGCCGCAAGGTGCGCGAGGGTGCCGAGCGCGAGATGAAGCAGCTGCGCGACCGCGCGCAGCGCGAGCTCGACCGCCTCGACGAGGTGTGGGCCCGCTTCAAGAACCTCAAGGTCCAGGACCTCGAGGGCGACGAGCTGCTCTACCGCGAGCTCCGCGACCGCTTCGGCACCTACTTCTCCGGCTCGATGGGCGCGGCGGCCCTCAAGGACCGCCTCGAGACCTTCGACCTGGCGGAGGAGTCCGAGCGCCTGCGCGAGATCATCCGCACCGGCAAGGGCCAGAAGAAGACCCGTGCGCTCAAGCGCCTCAAGGTCGTCTCCGCGTTCCTGCAGACCACCAACAAGCCCAACGGCATGGTGCTGGACTGCGTCCCGGTCATCCCGCCGGACCTGCGTCCGATGGTGCAGCTGGACGGTGGCCGCTTCGCGACCTCCGACCTGAACGACCTGTACCGCCGCGTCATCAACCGCAACAACCGCCTGAAGCGGCTTCTCGACCTCGGCGCGCCCGAGATCATCGTGAACAACGAGAAGCGCATGCTCCAGGAGGCCGTCGACGCGCTGTTCGACAACGGCCGCCGCGGCCGTCCGGTCACCGGCCCGGGCAACCGCCCGCTGAAGTCCCTCAGCGACATGCTGAAGGGCAAGCAGGGTCGTTTCCGCCAGAACCTGCTCGGCAAGCGAGTCGACTACTCGGCCCGTTCCGTCATCGTCGTCGGCCCGCAGCTCAAGCTGCACCAGTGCGGTCTGCCCAAGGCCATGGCGCTGGAGCTCTTCAAGCCGTTCGTGATGAAGCGCCTGGTCGACCTGAACCACGCGCAGAACATCAAGTCGGCCAAGCGCATGGTCGAGCGCGCCCGCCCGGTCGTGTGGGACGTCCTCGAAGAGGTCATCGCCGAGCACCCGGTGCTGCTGAACCGTGCGCCCACCCTGCACCGCCTCGGCATCCAGGCCTTCGAGCCCCAGCTGGTCGAGGGCAAGGCCATCCAGATCCACCCGCTCGTCTGCACCGCGTTCAACGCGGACTTCGACGGTGACCAGATGGCCGTCCACCTGCCGCTCTCCGCGGAGGCGCAGGCCGAGGCCCGCATCCTGATGCTGTCCTCGAACAACATCCTGAAGCCGGCCGACGGTCGCCCCGTCACCATGCCGACCCAGGACATGGTGCTCGGTCTGTTCTTCCTGACCTCGGACCGCGACAACGTGAAGGGCGCCGGCCGCACCTTCTCGTCGACCGCCGAGGCGATCATGGCCTTCGACGCCCGGGACCTGGACGTCCAGGCCCCGATCGAGCTGCGCCTGCCCATCGGCACCGTCCCGCCCCGCGGCTGGACCCCGCCGTTGGACGAGGACGGTCAGTCGTCCTGGTTCGAGGGCGAGTCCTTCCGTCTGAAGACCACCCTGGGTCGCGCGCTCTTCAACGAGCTGCTGCCCGAGGACTACCCGTTCGTCGACTACGAGGTGGGCAAGAAGCAGCTCTCCGCGATCGTCAACGACCTGGCCGAGCGGTACCCCAAGGTCGTCGTCGCGGCGACCCTGGACAACCTGAAGGCGGCCGGCTTCCACTGGTCGACCCGTTCGGGTGTCACCGTCTCGATCTCCGACGTCGTCGTCCCGCCGACCAAGGGCCAGATCCTCGAGGGCTACGAGGCCCAGGCGGAGAAGATCCAGAAGCAGTACGAGCGCGGTCTGATCACCAACGACGAGCGCAAGCAGGAGCTCATCGGCATCTGGACCCGGGCGACCAACGAGGTCGCCGAGGCCATGAACGAGAACTTCCCGAAGACGAACCCCATCTTCATGATGGTCGACTCGGGTGCTCGTGGAAACATGATGCAGATGCGTCAGATCGCCGGTATGCGTGGTCTGGTGTCGAACGCGAAGAACGAGACGATCGCCCGTCCCATCAAGGCGTCGTTCCGTGAGGGCCTGTCCGTGCTGGAGTACTTCATCTCCACCCACGGTGCCCGTAAGGGTCTGGCCGACACCGCCCTGCGTACCGCCGACTCCGGTTACCTCACCCGTCGTCTGGTCGACGTCTCCCAGGACGTCATCATTCGCGAGGAGGACTGCGGCACCGAGCGCGGCCTGAAGCTGGCGATCGGCACCGTCGGCGAGGACGGCGTCCTGCGCAAGACGGACGACGTCGAGACCAGCGTCTACGCCCGCATGCTCGCCGAGGACATCACGGTCGACGGCAAGCTGCTCGCGACCGCCAACACCGACCTCGGTGACGTGCTGATCGACGAACTGATCCGCCACGGCATCAGCGAGGTCAAGACCCGCTCGATCCTGACCTGTGAGTCGGCCGTCGGCACCTGTGCCTTCTGCTACGGCCGCTCGCTGGCCACCGGCAAGCTGGTCGACATCGGTGAGGCGGTCGGCATCATCGCCGCCCAGTCCATCGGTGAGCCCGGTACCCAGCTGACCATGCGTACCTTCCACACCGGTGGTGTGGCCGGTGACGACATCACCCAGGGTCTGCCGCGTGTCGTCGAGCTCTTCGAGGCCCGTACCCCCAAGGGTGTGGCCCCGATCTCGGAGGCGCAGGGCCGGGTCCGCATCGAGGACACCGAGAAGACCCGCAAGCTGGTCGTCACGCCGGACGACGGCACCGACGAGATCGCCTACCCGGTCTCGAAGCGCGTGAAGCTGCTCGTCAGCGAGGGCGAGGCGGTCGAGGTCGGCCAGAAGCTGACCATGGGTGCCACCAACCCGCACGACGTGCTGCGGATCATGGGCCAGCGCGCCGTCCAGATCCACCTGGTCGCCGAGGTCCAGAAGGTCTACAACTCGCAGGGCGTGTCGATCCACGACAAGCACATCGAGATCATCATCCGGCAGATGCTCCGCCGCGTGACGATCATCGAGTCGGGCGACGCCGAGCTGCTCCCGGGCGAGCTCGTCGAGCGCGGCCGCTTCGAGCAGGAGAACCGTCGCGTGGTCTCCGAGGGCGGTCACCCCGCCTCCGGCCGTCCGCAGCTGATGGGTATCACCAAGGCCTCGCTGGCCACCGAGTCCTGGCTGTCGGCCGCCTCCTTCCAGGAGACGACCCGGGTCCTCACCGACGCGGCGATCCACGCCAAGTCGGACCCGCTGCTGGGCCTCAAGGAGAACGTCATCCTCGGTAAGCTCATCCCGGCCGGTACGGGTCTGCCCCGCTACCGCAACATCCGGGTCGAGCCGACCGAGGAGGCCAAGGCCGCGATGTACTCGGCCGTCGGCTACGACGACTACGACCTGTCGCCCTTCGGCGCCGGCTCCGGCCAGGCGGTCCCGCTGGACGACTACGACTACGGCCCGTACACCGGCTGAGTCGAAGGTTCACGACCGCAGGGCGGTCACCCCGAAGGGGGTGGCCGCCCTGCGGCGTTCCCGCCCGGGGGAGACCGATCGGGCCGGGAGAGCGACCGGCCGGGAAACCGATTAGGACACTCGGCCGAAGTCGCGTAAGGTCGTGTTCACCGACGCGGGGTGGAGCAGCTCGGTAGCTCGCTGGGCTCATAACCCAGAGGTCGCAGGTTCAAATCCTGTCCCCGCTACTGCATCGAAGGGCCCGGAGGCATTCAGCCTCCGGGCCCTTCGGCGTTCCCCGGTTCCGTCGTACGGGGGAGGGCGGGAAACCGGTCCGGCGGGGGAGGTGCCGGCCGGGGCGGGCGGGCCAGGCTCGGAGTCGTCGGATCGAGGACGAGGACGGGTGGAGGACACGGACATGGGCGTGCGACGGACGACGGGGGCCCTGGCGATCACCGGGGCGGTGGCGCTGGGATCGGCCGGCCTGTTCCTGGACCGGGGGGACGACGAGCGGCTGACCGTCTCCTACGGGGTGGCCGAGCCGGTGCGGGAGCTGGTCGTGGACGGGCTGACCGGCGGCATCGAGGTCCGGGCCGGGGACGCCGTGCGGGTGGTCGAGGAGCAGTCCTACCGCGGCGACCCGCCGCGGACCCGGCACGAGGTGGTGGACGGCACGCTCCGGCTGGCCTACGACTGCTCGCGGTGCGGGGTCGGCTACCGGGTCACCGTCCCGGCCGGCACGACGGTGCGGCTCACCAGCGGCACCGGGGGGATCCGGTTGGTCGGGCTGGCCGGGGAGGTGCAGGCCACGGCCGGCACCGGCGGGGTGGAGGCGAGCGCTCTGACCTCGACCAGGGTGCGGGCGACCGCGGAGGCCGGCGGGGTCGACCTCGCCTTCGCCACCGGCCCGACCGCCGTGGAGGCGCGGGCGGAGGTCGGCGGGGTCCGGGTGGCGGTGCCCGGCGGCGAGCCCTACGCGGTGGACGCCGCGAGCGGGGTCGGCGGGGTCGAGGTGACGGTGCCCCGGCAGGACGGCGCACCGCGCACCATCACGGCGCGCGCCGGGACCGGGGGCGTGGCGGTCACCGGTGCCTGAGCCCTCGTCCGGAGCGGGAGTGCCCACCGCGCTGCCGGTCGGGCATGATCTTCTCCGCGGGGACGGGTTCCCCGGACACGGGGGAGAGGCCATGACCGGACGGGTGGCACGGTGGCGGGCGCGGGTGACCGAGGTCGACCCGCACGTGGTGGACGGCCTGCTCGCGGCCGGCTCGGCGGCGATCTCGCTCTGGTCGGTGTACCACGACGAGACCTCCTGGGCGTGGTGGGTCTACCTGCTGGCGCTGGGGACGGCCCTGCCGCTGCCCTGGCGGCGGCGCGCACCGGTCACCGTGCTGGTGCTCAGCGGCGGGGTGTCGGTGGTGGTCACGGTGGTCGCCCACTCGGCGATGCCGCAGTTGCCGCTGTACGCGGTGATCGCCCTCTACACGGTGGCCGACCGGGCCCGGGACCGGGAGCGCTGGACCGTGCTGGCGGTCACCGTGGTCGCCAACGTGGTCGGCACCCGCTCGCCGAACGGCGCGCTGTTCTCGCTGCTCACCTCGGTCGGGGCGTTCGTCTTCGGCTGTCTGGTCCGGGAGCTGCGCCGGCTGGCGGCGGTGGAGGCGGAGCGGGCCCGGGAGGCCGGTCGGCGGGCGGCCAGCGACGCGGCCCGCGCGGTGGTCGAGGAACGGGCCAGGATCGCCCGGGAGATGCACGACATCCTGGCGCACGCCGTCTCGCTGATGGTGATCCAGGCGGAGGCGGGGCCGCTGGTGGTGCGCCGGGACCCGGAGCGGGCGATCAAGGCCTTCGACACCATCGCCGACTCCGGGCGCGACGCGATGGTCCAGCTCCGCCGGGTGCTGGGCGTGCTGAAGGAGGAGGGCGCCGTACCGGAGCTGGCCCCGCAGCCCCGGCTGACCGAACTGCCCGCGCTGGCCGAACGGGTGCGGCGGACCGGGGTGCGGGTCGAGCTGGAGGTCGACGACCTCGCCGGGGCGCTGCCCGCCGACGTCGAGGCGGCCGGCTACCGGATCGTCCAGGAGGCGCTGACCAACACGGTCAAGCACGCGGACGCCACCCGGATCGAGGTCCGGGTGGTCCGGGAGGGGGCGGAGCTGGCGGTGCTGGTCTCCGACAACGGCCGCGGGGTGCGGCTGCGGCCGGACCGGGTGGCGAGCGACTTCTCCGGCGGCCGGGGACTCGTCGGCGTCCGGGAGCGGGCCGCGGCCTGCGGCGGCCGGGCCGAGGCCGGGCCCGGGCCGGAGGGCCGGGGGTTCCTGGTGAGCGCCAGGCTGCCGCTGGCTGACGGGGTGGACGGAAGGGGCCCGGTGGACCGGGCGGGCGCAGGGGGGAGGACGGGCGGATGAAGCCGATCCGGGTGGTCGTCGCGGACGACCAGGAGCTGGTGCGGGCCGGGTTCGGGATGATCCTGGACGCGCAGCCGGACATCGAGGTGGTCGCCGAGGCGGCGGACGGCGCCGAGGCGGTGGAGGCCGTCCGCGCGCACGGCCCGGACGTGCTGCTGCTGGACGTCCGGATGCCGGTGATGGACGGGCTGGAGGCGGCCCGCCGGGTGTGCGCGGAGCACCCGGCCACCAAGGTGATCATGCTGACCACCTTCGACATCGACGACTACGTCTTCGACGCCCTGTACGCGGGGGCCAGCGGTTTCCTGCTCAAGGACGTCCGCCGCGACGACCTGGCGCACGGCGTGCGGATGGTCGCCTCGGGCGAGGCGCTGCTGGCGCCCTCGGTGACCCGCCGGCTGATCGGCGAGTTCGCCGCCCGCCGGCCGGGCTCCGCCGAGCGGGCGGCGCGGCCGCCGTCCCGGCTGCTGGAGCAGCTGACCGCGCGGGAACGGGAGACGCTGGTGCTGCTCGCCCGGGGGCTGTCCAACGCGGAGATCGCCGCCGAGCTGGTGGTGAGCGAGCACACCGTGAAGACCCATGTCAGCAATGTGCTGGCCAAACTGGGGCTGCGGGACCGGGTGCACGCGGTGGTGTTCGCGTACGAGGCGGGCGCGGTGGTGGCGGGCGAGGGATAGGGGCTGTCTCTTGGGGCGGTCTCCCCCGCGCGGGGGAGCGGCCGGGTTCGCCGGTGCGGGCGATCCGCGACGAGGGCCCCGGCGGACAGGATCCGTGCTGTCGGAAGGCACCGGAGTCGCCGGTGTCCCGGATCCCGTCAGGAGCGCACCATGACCACCAAGACCGCCAGGATCACCGAGACCGCCAGGACCACCGCGACCAGCACCGTCCCGCACACCGCGCGGCGGGCCCGCCTCACCGCCGTCGCCGTCGTCGCCGCCCCCGTGCTGATGGCGCTGTACGGCGGCATCCGGCTGCTGGACGGATCGCGGGACCCCGGCCCGGGCTGGCTGATCGGCCACAGCCTGATGCTGCTGGGCCTGCTGCTGTTCGCCCCGCTGCTGGTCGCGCTGGAGCGGGCCCCCGGCCCGCGCCGGACGGTCGCCGCCCGGCTGGCCGGCCGGGCGGCGCTGGGCGCGGCGCTCACCGGACTGGCCGCCTCGCTGGGGCAGATCGCGATCGACCTGTACGTCGGCGCGGTGGCGGTGGACAAGGCCGACCAGAGCCGGATGTTCGAGGCGATCCAGAGCCGGCCCGGGGTCGAGCCGCTCTTCTACTCGGCGGTCCCGCTGCTCTTCCACCTGGGCCTGCTGGTGCTGCTGGTGGCCGCCTCGGTCGGCGCCGGCCGGGTGCTGCGCCGGTGGAGCCCCGTGCTGGTGTTCGCCGCGACCGCGCTGACCGCGGCCGACCTGGCCTTCGTGCCGCTGGCGGCCGTCGGCTACCTGGTGGCGCTGGCCCCGCTGGCCGGGTACGGCACGGCGCCGGCCCGTCCGGCCGCGCTCTGAGGCCGGGTGACCGGGGAGCGGACGCCGGTGGCCGCCGCCGGGAGGGGCGGTCCGGCATCATGGGCAGGAGGTGTACGGGACCGTTCGTGGGACGAGGTAGACGGCGTGGGCAGGCGTGGACAGGGTGGCGGCGGGGGCGGAGACGTCGGAGCGCTGCTGGACACCGCGGTACGCGGGGTGGTGACGGCCCCCGAGGAGGGGCTGGACCTCGCACTGGACACCGGCGCCTCGCTGCTGGCGGCCTCCGCCGGGCAGTGGCCGGACGTGAGCCGGGCGGTCCTGGGGTACGCCGACACGGCGGTCGGCCGGTGCTGGTCGGCCGGGTGGCGCCCGGCGGACCTGGCGCGGGTGGTGCGACGCGAACTGAAGCCGGTGCACCTGGCCCTCGCCGTGGACCTCATCGCCGCCGAGGGCCGCCGCTACCCCGCCGCCGCCGTGGACCGGCGCTGGCAGGAGCAGCTGCGGGAGCTGGAGGCGGAGGTCTGGTGGCCGTCCGACGAGGCGTACCTGGGCGGCTTCGCCCAGCGGCACCGGCTGGACCGGTTCGCGCTGGCCACCGCGCTGCTGGAGCTGCTGCGCAGCTGGGGCCGGCTGCCGCCGATCGCCCCGGTCGGCCCCGCCCCCGGGCGGTCGGGGGGTGCGGCGCCCACCGAGCACCGGTCGCGCGGCCCGGTGACGGGCGAGCCGCGGATGCTGTCGCGGATCCGCGCGCTGCTGGCGAAGGCCGAGTCCACCGACTTCCCCGAGGAGGCCGAGGCGCTGACCGCCAAGGCCCAGCAGCTGATGGCCCAGCACAGCATCGACGAGGCGCTGCTCGCCGTCGACGGCGCGGACCCGCACGCGCCGGGCGCGCTGCGGATCGGCGTGGACAACCCGTACGAGGGCCCCAAGACCATGCTGCTGGACGCGGTGGCGGCGGCCAACCGGTGCCGGGTGGTGTGGGCCAAGGAGTTCGGCTTCTGCACCGTGATCGGCTTCGACGCGGACCTCGACGGCGTCGAGCTGCTCTACACCTCGCTGCTGGTGCAGGCTACCCACGCGATGCAGCAGGCCGGCGCCCGCCAGCACCTGGACGGAGCCTCGCGCACCAAGGCGTTCCGGCAGTCCTTCCTGGTGGCGTACGCGGCGCGGATCCGCGAGCGGCTCGCCGAGGCGACCGAGCGGGCGACCAGTGACGCGGCGGCCGGCCGGCACCTGCGCGAGGACGGCACGGCGGAGCAGCTGGTTCCCGACGAGCGGCTGCTGCCGGCCCTGAAGGCGCGCACCGAGGCGGTGGACCACCAGGTGGACCGGATGTTCCCCAAGCTGGTGTCGCAGCGCGTGCGGGTCAGTGACGGCGAGGGCTGGGCGGCGGGCCGGGCGGCGGCCGACCGGGCGTCCCTGCGCGGCCGCTCCGGCGAGATCCGCGGCTGAGGTCCCGGGGGCCCGCGCAGGGCGATCGCGGCGGGAATCCGCCGTGGGGATCCCCGGCGGCGATCCGGGTGCCTGGTAGAACAGGGCGCGGGCACGAGCGAGGGGCGGGCACTGTGAGGACGAGCAGTACGGAGACGGGCTACCGGGACCGGGTGCGCGGGGCGCTGCTCGGCGGAGCGGTCGGCGACGCGCTGGGCTGGCCGGTGGAGTTCCTGCAGCTGTACCAGATCCGGGAGCGGTTCGGACCGGACGGCGTGACCGGCCTGCCCGGTGGCGGCCTGGTCGCCGAGATCACCGACGACACCCAGATGACGCTGTTCACCGCTGAAGGCCTGATCCGCGGCTTCGTCCGGGGCTGGTCGGGCGGCGGCGGTTCGGTGCCGGAGGCCGTGCACGGCGCCTACCGGCGGTGGCTGCTCACCCAGCAGCAGGGCGCGCCGGACCGCGAGCCGCTGGCCCGCCCGTACGACGGCTGGCTGCTGCGCGAGCCCTTCCTGTACGCGCGGCGGGCTCCCGGCAACGCCTGCCTGACCGGGGTGCAGTACCACCCGGTCTTCGAGGCGCCGGTGGCGCTGGGGCAGCCGGGCCCGATCAACGCCCACTCCAAGGGCTGCGGCACGGTGATGCGCTCGGCGCCGTTCGGGCTGGGCCGGCTGGGGGCGGAGCAGGCGTTCGGACTGGCCGCGCAGTGCGCGCAGCTGACCCACGGGCACCCGACCGGCTACCTGGCGGCGGGCGCCTTCGCGGCGCTGGTGGAGCGGCTGGCGGCCGGCACGGAGCCCTGGGCGGCGGTCGGCGAGACGGTGGACCAGACCCGGGAGTGGCCGGCCTCGAAGGAGACAGTGCAGGCGCTGGCCCGGGCGGTGCGGGTGGCCCAGGAGTCGGAGCCGTCGGCGGAGGCCGTGGAGCGGGTCGGGCTGGGCTGGATCGCCGAGGAGTGCCTGGCGATCGCGGTGTACTGCCTGCTGGCGGGGGCCGAGAGCCCCGAACCGGCCCGGGCGGCGCTGCTGCTGTCGGTGAACCACTCCGGGGACAGTGACTCGACAGGCGCGGTCTGCGGCAACCTGGTCGGTGCGGCGTACGGGGCCTCGGGGCTGCCGGCCGACTGGGCGGAGGCGGTGGAGGGCCGGGAGGCGCTGCTGCGGACGGCCGACGACCTGCTGGTGCTGTTCGGCAGCCGCGAGCCGGGCCACCCGGCGCTCGGCGACCGCTACCCGGTCTGACCGGCGCCGCCGCCCGGCCGGGTCGCCGCCGCCCCGTCGCCCCGCCGGGCCCGGCGGCCGTGGGCTACCGCGCCGCCGGGTCGGTGACCTGGCCGAGGAAGAGCGGCAGGCCGGAGGCGGTGTCCCGGATCAGGAAGAGGAACGGCCGGTCGACGTGCAGCTGGACGGTCTGCTTCGGGGGCGCCCCGGCCATGGTCTCCACCCCGACGCCGCTGCCGGCCGCCGCGACCGTGCCCTGCTCGTCGACCTGGACGGTCGCCTTCTGCAGAACCGGGCCGATCCGCAGCCGCTCGGTGGAGCCGGGCCCGGGGATGCCGGAGAGGTCGGCACCCTCCCCGAACGCCGCGGTGACGCCGAGGGCCCGCAGCGCGGGCGTGAGTTCGTTGGCGGTGTCGAAGCGGAACTTCGGCAGGGTGAGGTCGACCGCCCGCTCGGCGAGCGCGCCCAGCACGAGGTCCAGCTGCGCCCGGTCCAGGCCCTTGCGGAACGCCTCGAAGCCGCCCTGCGCGGGCACCACCAGGTCCATGGCCAGGGTGCTCCCCGCGTACGGGAGTTCGACGGCCTGCCAGGGCTCGCCGAGGATGCCGCCCGAACCCTCCGCGTAGCGCAGCGACTCGGTCGTGGCCATGGTGGACACGGGGGCCTCGGAACCGTCGAGGCGGTGGAACGGCCGGTCGGAGCTCTGCCCGGCCTTGAACGGCCGGGCCCAGTCGGCCTTCAGGTACAGCGCGTCGGTGAGGGCGAGCCGGGTGGCGGGGTTGATCTGCCCCTGGGCGAAGAGGTCCTTGATCCGGCCGTCGGTGGCCTTCTCGACGGTGCTGTTGACGGCCTTGCGGGCACCCTCCGGGTCGCCGCGGAAGTCGGCGGTGCGCAGACCGGTGTCGAAGGCGGCGGCCAGCACGCCGAGGTAGTGCGGGGCGAACGGGACGTCGCGCTGGGCCCAGAGGTCGTCCGACCGCCTGAGCACCGTCCCGTTCCCGGTGGCGGACGCGCCGCCGCGGTTCAGGGCGCCGGTGGCGATCGCGTACTGCTCCGGGCCGAGCTCGGTGTGCAGCGCCTTCGCGAGCTCGTCGGCGGTGGCGCCGCGGGCACCGGGCAGCACCATGGCGAGGGCGGTGGCCAGCCCGGACGGCGACAGCACCAGATTGCGCCCGGCCGCGGCCGGATCGGCCGTGAGGGTGTGCAGCAGGTCGAGCCCGAAGGCACCGGTCCCCGCCGCGGTGGCGGCGACCCCCGCGGGGTCGGCGGGCGGCAGTGCGACGGGTTCGGCCCGGACCACCGGCGCCCCGCCGCCGCCGGAGGAACCGCATGCGGTGAGCAGGGCCGCGCAGCAGAGCAGGAGCACCGCCGGTCGGCGGCTGCGGACGGTCGTGGCGGACATGGCTGACCTCGCCCCTGGAATCACGACACGGGCCGACGCCCGCACCTCGGTCCCGCTTCGACGCACCACCCCCACCCCCGGTTCCCCCGGGTGCGGTTTGGGGGGCGGGCCCCGCCCC
>JOHN01000074.1 GCA_000719695.1 Streptomyces sp. NRRL F-6131 | reverse complement strand
TCTCCCTTTCGGCACCGGCGCGCCCCTTCGGCTCGCTCGCACCTCTTTTGGGGGCTCGGCTCGCCTCCGGGGCGCTTTGACCCGGTGCCGACGGTCGGCGCTCGCTCGCGGTCCGGCGCGGGGCTGGGGTCAACGAACGGGCCGTTGGCGCGGGGTGGGGTTCGACCCGGTCTGGGGCGAAGGGTGGTTCGGGTCGATGAACGGGCTGTTGAGCGAGGGGCGGGGTTCGATCCGGTCGGGGGGGCGGTGGGTGGTTGGGGTCAATGAACGGGAGGGGCCGTCGTGTCGCGCCGGGTCACCGGGCCGTCACCCGGGTAGGACTGTGCCTGTCCTGACTGGGCGTTGCCGAGACATCGCAGGAGCCGCGAGTGGCCGCTTATCTCGACCGTGACGGAGCCGACGGACTGGAGGTCCCGGCGCAGGACGCGCCGCCGCCTCCGCCCGAGCTGCTGGCGCTGGCGCAGGCCCACGGGGTGGACACCCGCCGCGGCCCCGGGGGCGTACCGGCGGGCGCCCGCACCCTGGTCGCCGTCCTCGCCGCCCTCGGCGTGGACGCGGCCACGCCCGACGCCGCCCGCGAGGCCCTCGCCCGTCACCGGGCCGAGCAGCAGGCCCGGCTGCTGCCCCCGACCGTCGTCGCCCGGGCCGGCCGCCGCACCGCGCTGGACCTCCCCGCCGACACCCGGCTGACCGTCGTCCTGGAGGACGGCGAGCAGTGGCGGCTCCCGCGCGGCCACGCCCACTGGCTGCCCGCCGACCTGCCGCCCGGCCGGCACACCCTGCACGCGGAGGTCCTGGACCGCGCCGCCACCGCCCACCTGATCGTCGCCCCCGACCGCCTCCCCGCCCTCCCCGGCCGCGGCTGGGGCTTCCTGGCGCAGCTGTACTCCGTGCTCTCCGACCGCTCCTGGGGCATGGGCGACCTCGCCGACCTCGCCGACCTGGCCACCTGGGCGGGCTCCCTCGGCGCGGGCTTCCTCCAGATCAACCCGCTGCACGCGGCCCTGCCCTCGACGCCCTCCGACCCGTCCCCCTACCGTCCCTCCTCGCGTCGCTTCGCGGACCCGGTCCACCTGCGGGTCGAGGAGGTCCCCGAGTACGCCTACCTGACCGGCGAGCGGCGCGCCGAGGCCGACGAACTGCTCGCCCGCGCCGCCCGGCTGCGCGCCGAGGTGCTGGAGCACGACGGCCTCATCGACCGCGACGAGGTCTGGGCCCTCAAGCGCCGCGCCCTGGAGCTGCTGCACGACGCCTACCGGGAGCACGCGGACGAGCGCGGCGCCGTCCGCACGGCCGCGTTCGACGCCTTCCGGGACGGCGAGGGCACCTGGCTGGAGCGGTACGCCGTCTGGAACGCCCTGGCGGAGCGGCACGGCGCCGACCACCACCACTGGCCCAAGGGCCTGCGCCATCCCGACTCCCCGCACGTCCGGCACGAGGCCGCCGAGCTCGCCGACCGGGTCGCCTTCCACCAGTGGCTCGCCTGGCAGGTCGACCGTCAGCTCGGCCGGGCCCAGCGGGCCGCCCGCACCGCCGGCATGCCGGTCGGCCTGGTGCACGACCTCGCGGTCGGCGTCCACCCGGACGGCGCCGACGCCTGGGCGCTCCAGGACGTCCTGGCCGGCGGCATCTCGGTCGGCGCCCCGCCGGACGCCTTCAACGCGCACGGCCAGGACTGGGGCCTGCCGCCCTGGCGCCCGGACGCGCTGGCCGCCGTCGGCTACGCGCCGTTCGCCGAGCTGATCCGCTCCGCCGCCCGGCACGCCGGCGCCCTGCGGATCGACCACGTGATGGGCCTGTTCCGGCTCTGGTGGGTGCCGGTCGGGCACGCCCCGACGGAGGGCGTCTACGTCCGCTACGACGCGGAGGCGATGCTCGCGGTGCTCGCCCTGGAGGCGCAGCGGGCCGGCACCGCCGTGGTCGGCGAGGACCTCGGCACCGTGGAGCCGGGCGTCCGCGAGGAGCTGGCGGCGCGCGGCGTGCTCGGCACCTCGGTGCTCTGGTTCGAGCGGGACTGGCAGGCCGAGGGCGAGATCCTGCCGCCCGGCCGCTGGCGCCCGGGCAGCCTGGCCACCCTGACCACGCACGACCTGCCGTCCACCGCCGCGCGGCTCTCCGGCGAGCACGTGGAGCTGCGCCACCGGCTGGGCCTGCTGGCCCGCCCGCTGGGCGAGGAGCAGGCGGAGGCGGCCGCCGAGCTGGCCGACTGGCGGGCCGAGCTGGTCCGGCTGGGCCTGCTGGCGGGGGACGAGCCGCTGTCCGCCGCCGCGCTCTACCGCTTCCTCGCCGACACCCCGGCCGAGCTGGTCGGCGTCTGGCTGCCCGACGTGGTCGGCGATCCGCGGCCGCAGAACCTGCCCGGCACCTGGGACCAGTACCCGAACTGGCGCCTGCCGGTCGCGGACGGGTCCGGGCGGCCGGTCACCCTGGACGGCCTGGCCGCGGCCCCTGCCGCCCGGACCCTCGCCGACCTGCTGCGCTCCGTGGGCGCCCGACCGTCGGCCCCGCCCGGGCCCGCTCCCGAAAGGCCGACCCCGCCGAGCGGCCCGGCGTAAGTGGCGGGTAAGTTGGCACCGTGGACAAGAGGAACGCTTTGCGAGCCGGCGCGGTCACCGCAACGGTCACGCTGATGATGCTGCTGTCGTCGCCCGCCATGGCCCTCACCCGGGACGACGGCGACGACCCGGGTCCCGGCCTGAGCGTCGCCCAGACCCTCGGCCTGTACGTGCTGATCCCGATCGCGGCCTTCGTGATCATCGGTGGGCTGGCCGCGCTGCCGTTCGGCGACAAGGACAAGAAGAAGTAGCCGAGGGCCCCTCTCCACCCGCGGAGCCCAGCACGACGCCCGAGGGGGCGCCGGACGACGTCCGGCGCCCCCTCGGGCGTTCTCCGTCGCGGGAGGCCTCCCGCGACGGAGCGGGACGGTTCCCCTCCCGCGCGGGAGGGGAACCGTCCCGCCGGGTCAGCGCGCCCCGGCGGCCCGGTCGGCGGACTGCGCCTTCAGCGCCCGCTCCACACCGGCCCGCGACTCGATGATCTGGCGCCGCAGGGCCGGTGCCGGCTCCGCGGCGGCCAGCCACGCGTCGGTGGCGTCCAGCGTGCCCTGCTCGACCAGCAGCGCCGGGTACAGGCCGCCGATGATCTGCTGCGAGATCTCGTGGCTGCGGCTCTCCCAGACGCCCTTCACCGCGGCGAAGTACTTCTCCGCGTACGGCGCCAGCAGCTCGCGCTGGTCGGCCTGCTGGAAGCCGCCGATCACCGCCGCCTGCACGTAGTTGGTGAGCTCGTCCGACTCCACCACGGAGGCCCAGGCCGCCGCCTTGGCCTCGGCGGTCGGGCGGGCCGCCCGGCAGCTGGCCGCGTGCTCCTGGCCGGCCGCGGTGTTGTCGCGGGCCAGCTCGGCCTCGATCGCGGCCTCGTCGGCCCGGCCGGTCGCGGCGAGCCGGCCCAGCAGGGTCCAGCGCAGCTCGGTGTCCACGGCCAGGCCGGGGATCTCGGTGCTGCCGTCCAGCAGACCGGCCAGCAGGCCGAGCTGACCGTCGGTCCGGGCGACGGAGGCCACCACCCGGGCCCAGGCCAGCTGGTGGTCGCTGCCCGGCTCGGCGGCGCGCAGCGCCTGCTCGGCGGCCTCGGCCCAGCGGGCCAGGCCCTGCTCGCGCCAGGCCGGGTCGGCGTAGACGTCGAGCGCGAGCTTGACCTGGCGCTGCACCGACTGGACGACGCCGATGTCGCTCTCCCGCGGCAGGCCGGAGAGGGCGAGCGTCAGGTAGTCGCGGGCGGCCAGTTCGCCGTCGCGGGTCATGTCCCAGGCGGACGCCCAGCAGAGCGCGCGCGGCAGGGCGTCGGTGAAGCCGCCGAGGTTCTCGGTGACCACGGCGAGCGAGTCCTCGTCCAGGCGGACCTTGGCGTAGGTGAGGTCGTCGTCGTTCAGCAGGATCACCGCGGGGCGGTGCCGGCCGACCAGCTCCGGCACCTCGGTGCGCGGGCCGTCGACGTCCAGCTCGATCCGGTCGGTGCGCACCAGCGCGCCGTCGTTGAGCTCGTACAGGCCGACGGCGATCCGGTGCGGGCGCAGCACGGCCTCGCCCTTGGCGCCGGCGGGCAGCGCCGGGGCGTCCTGCAGCACGGCGAAGGACTCGATCTCGCCGTCCGTGTTGAGGGTCAGCGCGGGGCGCAGCACGTTGATGCCGGCGGTCTCCAGCCAGGCGGCGGACCAGGCCTTGAGGTCGCGTCCGCTGGCCTCCTCCAGGGCGCCGAGCAGGTCGCCGAGCCGGGTGTTGCCCCAGGCGTGGCGCTTGAAGTAGGCGCGCACGCCCTCGAAGAAGGCGTCCTGGCCGACGTAGGCCACCAGCTGCTTGAGCACCGAGGCGCCCTTGGCGTAGGTGATGCCGTCGAAGTTGACCTGGACGTCCTCCAGGTCGTTGATCTCGGCCATGATCGGGTGGGTGGACGGCAGCTGGTCCTGCCGGTACGCCCAGGTCTTCATCTGGTTGGCGAAGGTGGTCCAGGAGTTGGGCCAGCGCGAGCCGGGCGCCTCGGCCTGGCAGACCGCCTCGGCGTAGGTGGCGAACGACTCGTTCAGCCAGAGGTCGTTCCACCACTCCATGGTGACGAGGTCGCCGAACCACATGTGGGCGAGCTCGTGGAGGATCGTGGCGGCGCGGGCCTCGTACGCGGCGTCGGTCACCTTGGACCGGAACACGTACTGGTCGCGCAGGGTGACGGCGCCCGCGTTCTCCATCGCGCCGGCGTTGAACTCCGGCACGAACAGCTGGTCGTACTTGGCGAACGGGTAGGGGAAGTCGAACTTCTCCTGGAAGTAGTCGAAGCCCTGCTTGGTGACCTCGAAGATCGCCTCCGGGTCCAGGAACTCGCGCAGCGAGGGCCGGCAGTAGATGCCCAGCGGCACCTTCTGCTCGCCGTGCTCGTAGCTGTCGAAGACCCCGACGTAGGGGCCGGCGACGAGCGCGGTGATGTAGGAGGAGATCCGGCCGGTCGGCGCGAACCGCCAGACCCGGGTGTCGCCCTCGCCCTCCGGCTCGGGGGTGGGCGAGTTGGAGACCACGACCCAGCCGGCGGGCGCGGTTACGGTGAAGGTGAACGCGGCCTTGAGGTCGGGCTGCTCGAAGGAGGCGAAGACCCGGCGGGCGTCCGGCACCTCGAACTGGGTGTACAGGTAGGTCTCGCCGTCGACCGGGTCGACGAAGAGGTGCAGGCCCTCACCGGTGTTGGTGTAGGCGCAGTCGGCGACCACCCGCAGCTCGTTCTCGGCGGCGAGGTCCGGAAGCGCGATCCGGCTGTCGGCGAACGCGGCGTTGTCGAGCCGCTCGCCGTTGAGGACGATCTCCTCGACGCTCGGGGCGACCAGGTCGATGAAGGTGGCCGCGCCCGGGGTGGTGGCGGTGAACCGGACCACGGTCGTGGACCGGAACGTGCCCCCCTCTCGGGCCGAGCTCAGGTCGAGCTCGATCTCGTACGCGTCCACGTGCAGGAGGTCGGCCCGGGTGCGGGCCTCCTCGCGGGTCAGGTTGGTGCCGGGCACTCGCAGGACTCCTTCGTCAGGCTGATGCCTGGCATCCTGCCATGTCCGTCCGCCGCCTCCGCCGGAATATGTCCTGGGTACGGCGGGGGCGGGGTGGTTCGGCCCGACCGGCCGTACCACCCCGCCCCCGGTGCGGTCACTTCTTGACGTACTTGAAGACCGGCGGGTCCATGCTGCTGCGGGAGAACCCGTAGAGCGCGCCGTCGGAGTTCAGGACGAACTCGTTGCTGCTCAGGCTGATGCTGAGGGACGAGGAGGAGTCCTTGCCGAGCGAGATGGTGCCGAGCTCGGTCACCGCGCCGTCGGCGGGGGCGAGCGAGGCCAGCTTGGCGTCGGTGCCGTAGCCCATGTCCATGACGACCCGGACCTTGCCCTCCTTGTCCGTGCCGGAGACCAGGCGCAGGCCGTCCTTGGCCTTGCCGTCGGTCGACCAGATCCGCTTGCCGGTCGTCAGGTCGTAGGCGTTGACGGACGGCTTGGTCGGGTTGGTCTGCACGTACAGGGTGTTGCCGCTGACCACGCTCTGGGTGACGGCGTCGGACAGGCCGCTGAGCCGCAGGCTGTCGTAGCCGGGCTCCTTGACCGGCATCTGGGTGCCGGCCTTGTTGGTCTTGTCGAACGGCAGCACGTAGTCGCCGTTGACGCCGCTGGTCATCGCGACCACGAGCGGCTGCTCGGAGAGCACCTTGTCGACCCGCTCGATGCTGCCGGTCAGCGTGATCGGCGCGGGCGAGGTGACCTTGCCGCTGTCCGTCTCGACGATCACCAGCTGCGACTTGACGGTGGTGTTGAGGCCGTAGCAGCGGTCGGTGACCACGATCTGGCTGCCGGCGACGGTGCCGTAGACGCTGCAGTCCTTCTCGCGCGGCTGGAACGACCAGGCCGCGGAGCCGTCGGCCACGTTGACCGCCGCGGCGGTGTTGGCGCCGATGCCGACGACCTTGTCGGTGACGGTCAGGGTGGGGGAGGACATCCGGCTCTGGCCGACCTTGACCGTCCAGCTCAGCTTGCCGGTGGTGAGGTCGACGGCGGCGATGGTGGAGCAGTCGCTGTCACCGGTGTTCAGCGCGACCGCGGCGATGTGCTTGGAGTTGGCGCTGTACGAGGCGGAGCAGAACTCCTTGGCGCCGGAGGGCACCGGGATGCTCCAGGCCTCCTTGCCGTCGGAGGTGTTGACGGCGCGGATGCCGGTGGTGTCGGCGCGCACCGCGACCTTCTCGGCGCCCCAGATGGCGAGCATCCGGGTCGAGCCGCTGACCGAGCTGGCCGGCTTGTCGGACGACCACGCCAGGTTGTACGCGCCGGCCTTGCCGCCGCCACCGCCGCCCGTGCCGCCGGAGCTGCCGGAGGTCGGCGCGCTGGTCGTCCCGCCGGTCGTGTCCGCGCCGGCCCCGCCGGTGACCTCGCCGGAGGTGCCACCGGTCGCGGTCGGCGTGTCGTCCTTCTTCTTGTCGTCGGTGAACAGCACGATCAGCGCGGCGACGATGGCGATCGCCAGCACACCGCCGATGATGCCGCCCCAGACCATCACGGGGTTGCGCTGCTTCGGCGGGGCCGCGGGCACCGGGGCGCCCGGGTAGCCGTAGCCGCCCTGCTGCGGGTAGCCGTAGCCGGCCGCGCCGCCGTCGGCGGGCGGAGCGGTGTAGCCGTACTGCGGCTGGCCCGCGCCCGCGGCGCCGAACTGCGGCTGGCCCGGGGACGGGTCGTACGGGCCGACCGGCGGGGCCTGCGGCGCGGCGCCCGCCGGGCCCTGCGCGGGGAAGGCGGGGGCGGTGGGCGCGTAGGCGTACGCCCCCGCCGCTCCGGCCGGCGGGGCCGCTGGTGCGGCGGGCGGCGCGGCCGGGGCCGGCGGTGCGGCCTGGCCGGGGACCGCTGCCCCGTCGAGCTGAGTCTGCTGGTCGGCCACGGCCGCCGGGTCGACGCCGCCCGGCTTGCGGCCGAGCGAGACGCCCCGGTTGTCCGGACCGCTGCCGGAAGCTTCGCCAGCCCCCGGTGTAGGGTGATCCCCTGCCATCTGATGCCCCGTCATGTCTGGATTCGTCCCGGGTCCGGTGCACATCCGTGGCCGGCGGGACGGGTGAGATTGGGCACCATCGTACGGGGGGCCGGTTTTCGGACCGGCGCCGGAACCGGTGGTCCCGGCCGTTCCGGCGGCGACCTGCGGCGCTGTCAGCCCGTCGCCCGGCCCGCCGACCTGGGGCGGGGCCGGTCGGCGGCCTTCGCCCGGCCGGCCCCCGACCCCGGGCGCGCGCCCCTTCCTCACCACCCCTTCGCCCACTCTCCCCCGTGCCTTCACCTGGGGACAGGCCCTAGGCTTCAGGAGTTGAAAGGGGACGCCCGGCGGAGGGGTCCCCGGCCCCCTTGGGAGGGTGGATCATGTCGACGGACACACCGGGCTCGCAGTCCTCGCTGCACCGGGCCAACCTGGAGCGGGTGCTCCGCGCGGTGCGGATGGCCGGCTCGCTGACCCAGGCCGAGATCGCCCGCGGGACCGGCCTCTCGGCGGCCACCGTGTCCAACATCGTCCGAGAACTGAAGGAGAGCGGCACCGTCGTGGTGGCCGACACCTCCTCCGGCGGGCGGCGCGCCCGGAGCGTCTCGCTCAGCGGCGACGCGGGCATCGTGGTGGGGATCGATTTCGGCCACACCCACCTGCGGGTCGCGGTCGGCAACCTCGCCCACCGGGTGCTCGCCGAGGAGAGCGCCCCGATGGACGTCGACGTCTCGGCCGCCCAGGGCTTCGACCGGGCCGAGGCCCTGGTCGAGCGCCTGCTCGCGGAGGCCGGCTTCCGCCCCGACAAGGTGATCGGCGTGGGCCTGGGCGTGCCCGGCCCGATCGACGTGGAGACCGGCGCGCTGGGCTCCACCGCGATCCTGCCCGGCTGGACGGGCATCGCCCCCGGCCGGGAGCTGGCCGAGCGCCTCGGCATGCCGGTGCACGTCGACAACGACGCCAACCTCGGCGCGCTCGGCGAACTGGTCTGGGGCGCCGGCCGGGGCCTGAGCGACCTCGCCTACATCAAGGTGGCCAGCGGCGTCGGCGCCGGGCTGGTGGTCAACGGGCAGATCTACCGGGGCCCGGGCGGCACCGCGGGCGAGATCGGTCACATCACCCTGGACGAGGCCGGCCCGGTCTGCCGCTGTGGCAACCGCGGCTGTCTGGAGACCTTCGTCGGCTCCCGCTACCTGCTCAACCTGCTCACCCCGACCCTCGGCGGCGAGCTCAGCCTGCCCCGGGTGGTCGAGCTGGCCCACCAGGGCGACCTCGGCTGCCGCCGGGTGATCGCCGACGCCGGCCGGCAGATCGGCACCGGCGTGGCCACCCTCTGCAACCTGCTGAACCCGCGCCGGGTGATCCTCGGCGGCGACCTCGCGGACGCCGGTGAGCTGGTGCTCGCGCCGATCCGCGACTCGGTGGCCCGCTACGCCATCCCCAGCGCCGCCCGCCAGCTCTCGGTGGTCCCCGGCACCCTGGGCGGCCGCGCCGAGGTCCTGGGCGCGCTCGCGCTGGTCATGAGCGAGGCGGGGGACTCCAGCGCGCTCGCCGTCGCCCGCTCCTGAGGCGCGCCGCCCGCTCCCGGGCGGCGTACCGACACGCCGGTTCCCGGCAGTCACCCGAAAGAGTGACCGTCGAGGTGGCTGGCGCGTACCGACCGTCGGCACCGGACGCCCCGCCCGGTGCCCGGTGGGCGGACATTAGACTCGACCGGTCGACACCGGGCAGCGACGCCCGTCGGACCCCCGCGGTCCGCGAACACTGAACGAGGAGGAACGGGTGGCCCTGCTGACCCGCATTCGGGGACCGCGCGATCTCGACCGGCTCACGCCCGGACAGCTGGCCGAGCTGGCCCAGGAGATCCGGACCTTCCTGGTGACGGAGGTCTCCAAGACGGGCGGCCACCTGGGACCGAACCTCGGCGTGGTGGAACTCACCATGGCGCTGCACCGGGTGTTCGACTCCCCGCGCGACCGGATCCTCTTCGACACCGGCCACCAGAGCTACGTCCACAAGCTGCTCACCGGCCGCCAGGACTTCTCGCAGCTGCGGATGAAGGGCGGCCTGTCCGGCTACCCGTCCCGCGCCGAGTCCGAGCACGACGTGATCGAGAACTCGCACGCGTCCACGGTGCTCTCCTACGCCGACGGCCTGGCCAAGGCCAACCAGCTGCGGGGCAGCAGCGACCCGGTGGTCGCCGTGATCGGTGACGGCGCGCTCACCGGCGGCATGGCCTGGGAGGCGCTCAACAACATCGCCGACGCCACGGACCGCCCGGTCGTGATCGTCGTCAACGACAACGAGCGCTCCTACTCGCCGACCATCGGCGGCATGGCCAACCACCTCGCGACCCTGCGCACCACCCAGGGCTACGAGCGCTTCCTGTCCTGGGGCAAGGACGCGCTGCAGCGCACCCCGGTGGTCGGCCAGCAGCTGTTCGAGACCCTGCACGGCGCCAAGAAGGGCCTGAAGGACTTCATCGCCCCGCAGGGCATGTTCGAGGACCTCGGCCTCAAGTACATCGGCCCGATCGACGGCCACGACCTCACCGCCCTGGAGTCCGCGCTCACCAAGGCGCGCGGCTTCGGCGGCCCGGTGATCGTGCACTGCCTGACCGAGAAGGGCCGCGGCTACCACGCCGCCGAGAACAACGACGAGGACCGCTTCCACGCGGTCGGCGTGATCCACCCGGAGACCGGCCTGCCGATCAAGACCTCCGGCAAGGACTGGACCTCGGTCTTCGCCGAGGAGATGGTGGCGCTCGGCCACGAGCGCGAGGACATCGTCGGCATCACCGCCGCGATGCTCCACCCGGTGGGCCTGGCCCCGTTCGCCGAGGCCTTCCCGAACCGGATCTTCGACGTCGGCATCGCCGAGCAGCACGCCGTCACCAGCGCGGCCGGCCTGGCCACCGGCGGTCTGCACCCGGTCTTCGCGGTCTACGCGACCTTCCTCAACCGCGCCTTCGACCAGGTGCTGATGGACGTCGCCCTGCACAAGCTGGGCGTCACCTTCGTCCTGGACCGCTCCGGCGTCACCGGCAGCGACGGCGCCTCGCACAACGGCATGTGGGACATGTCGATCCTCCAGGTCGTCCCCGGCCTGCGGCTCGCCGCCCCGCGCGACGCGGACCAGGTCCGCGCCCAGCTGCGCGAGGCCGTCGAGGTCAAGGACGCCCCGACCGTGGTCCGCTACTCCAAGGGCTCGGTCGGCCCGGCCGTCCCGGCGGTCGGCACGGTCGGCGGCATGGACGTGCTGCGGGCGGCCGGACCCGACGCGCTCGGCGGCGCCGAGGACGGCCGGCGGGCCGATGTGCTGATCGTCTCGGTCGGCGCGCTCGCCCCGATGTGCCTGGAGGTGGCCGACCTGCTGGCCGCCCAGGGCATCAGCTCGACCGTGGTCGACCCGCGCTGGGTCAAGCCGGTCGACCCGGCGCTGCCCGGTCTGGCCGCCGAGCACCGGGTGGTCGTCACGGTCGAGGACAACGGCCGGGTCGGCGGCGTCGGCGCGGCGATCGCCCAGGCGCTGCGCGACGCGGACGTGGACCTGCCGCTGCGCGACTTCGGCATCCCGCAGGAGTTCCTGGACCACGCTTCGCGCCCGGAGATCCTCGCCGAGATCGGCCTCACCGCCCCGGACATCGCCCGGCAGGTGACCGCCCTGGTCTCCCGCCTGGACGTCGCCACCGTCGAGGCCTGACCACTCCGCCGCGGGAGGACCACCGCGGGAGGACCGCCGTCCGGGGGAGCGCCCCGGACGGCGGCCTCGCGGCCCGCCTCTGCGACAGCTCTGCAACAGTGCGGCCGATAATCACACCAAAGGCGGGACCGGCGCTGCCCGTGCCGATTCCGCCCGGTAGGTTGTCATCCGTGCCGACCCCCATCCGCTCCCGTCTGACCGCGCTCACCGAGCGCCTGCCCATGGGGGTACCCCCGGCCGACGGCTGGGAGCGTGTGAAGACCGGCTACTGGTCGCGCCTGGTGCCGCTGCTGGCCCTGGTCGCCCTGCTCACCCACCTGCCGTCCTTCGTCCGCCCGGTCTGGAGCCCCGACGAGGGCTTCCTGGCCACCCAGGCGCGGATGCTCGCCGACGGCGGCGTGCTCTACGACACCGTGGTGGACCGCAAGCCCCCGCTGCTGCCCTGGCTCTACCAGGCCTGCTTCACGGTCTTCGGCTCCGCCTCGCTCTGGCCGCTGCGCACCCTGGCGGTGGTCGCCCACCTGGTCACCGCGATCCTGCTGGCCTCCCTCGCCCGCGGCCGCTGGGGCAACCGGGCCGGTGCCGGCGCGGGGCTGCTCTACCTGCTGGTCTCCATCGGGCTCTCCCCGGAGGACACCCAGGCGGCGACCTTCGAGGTCTTCATGCTGCCCGCCATGGTGGCCGCCTTCCGCTACGCCGAGCGCCGCCGCTGGCTGGCCGCCGGCATCGCGGTGGCCCTCTGCTCACTGACCAAGCAGACCGGCGGCGCGGTGCTGCTGCCGGTGCTCTGGATGCTCTACCAGGACGCCCGCCGGCGCGGCGTCCGGTGGATCCCCGCACTGTTCAAGATCGGCTTCGGCTTCACCCTGCCGATAGCGCTGGTCGCGGTGATCCTCACCAAACCCAAGGGCTTCCTGTTCTGGGTGGTCACCGGCAGCGGCGACTACGCCACCTTCGGCGGCGCCTGGCTGCAGATGGTCGGACGGGCCCTCGGCAACTCGGCGATCCTGCTCGGCGCCGGGCTGGGCTTCCTGCTCCCGGTCGGCCGCCGGCTCTGGCTGAAGCACCGGCACCGCCCGCTGCCGGTCGCCGGCGAGGAGCACGGTTCGACCGCCGACCTGTGGATGTGGCTGCTCTCCTCCGTCGTGGCGGTCAGCGTCGGCTTCCACTTCTTCGGCCACTACTACCTCCAGCTCCTCCCCCCGCTGGTGCTGCTGGGCACCGGGGCGATCGCCACCTCGGCGGTGCGCTGGAAGCCCGTCCTGGTGTACACCACGGCCGCCGCCACCGTCTTCTGGGGCCTGGCGCTGGCCTGGCCGGGGGAGCGGCTGGACCGCACCACCGAGGTCGCCACCGCCGTCGCCGCGCAGACCACGCCCAAGGACACCGTGCTGGTCTGGGGCATGCACCCGGAGCTGTACTGGCTCGCCGACCGCAAGCCCGCCAGCCGCTACCTCACGGCCGGCTTCCTGACCAACTTCAGCGGCGGGAAGGACGGCAGCGTCAACGTCGGCGAGCAGTTCTCGATGGACAACGCCTGGCAGACCTTCGACCAGGAGATCGCCAAGGGCCTGCCCGAGGTCGTCGTCGACGACTCCGGCCTCGCGCCGTACCAGCCGGGCATGATCCCGAAGATCGAGAACCTGCTGGAGACCCACTACGAGATGGTCGGCGTCTTCGCCGACACCGTGGTCTACCGCCTCAAGCGCTGAGGGGCGCCGGGCGGCCCCGTCCGGGCATGCGGAAGGGCCCCGGTGACCGATTCCGGTCACCGGGGCCCTTCCCGTCACGCCGGGGCGTCCTAGGCGGGCACGGAGGCCACGCCCGGGGCGAGGAAGCGCTTGCCGTTCACCCGCTCCGAGACACCCTCACGGTCCAGGTACGGGGTGATCCCGCCCAGGTGGAAGGGCCAGCCGGCGCCGGTGATCATGCAGAGGTCGATGTCCTGCGCCTCGGCGACGACACCCTCCTCCAGCATCAGGCCGATCTCCTGGGCGACGGCCTCCAGAGCGCGGTTCAGCACCTGCTCCTCGGTCAGCACGGTGTCGCCGAAGGAGAGCAGCTCCAGCACCTCGGGGTCGAGGACCTGCTGGCCGTCCACCCAGGTGTAGAAGCCGCGCTTGCCGGCCTTGACCACCCGGCCGAGGTTCTCGGAGACGGTGAACCGCTCCGGGAACGCGCCGTGCAGGGTCTCCGAGACGTGCAGGGCGATGGCCGGGCCGACCAGCTCCAGCAGCACGATCGGGGACATCGGCAGGCCGAGCGGCTCGACGCCCTTCTCGACGGTGGCGATCGGGGTGCCCTCGTCGATGATGCCCTGGATCTCGCCCATGAAGCGGGTCAGGATCCGGTTCACCACGAACGCCGGGGCGTCCTTGCAGAGCACCGCGGTCTTCTTCAGCTTCTTCGAGACGCCGAAGGCGGTGGCCAGCGAGGCGTCGTCGGTCTTCTCGCCGCGGACGATCTCCAGCAGCGGCAGGATCGCGACCGGGTTGAAGAAGTGGAAACCGACGACCCGCTCGGGGTGCTTCAGCTTCGAGGCCATCTCGGTGACCGACAGCGAGGAGGTGTTGGTCGCCAGCACACAGGTCGGCGAGACCACGTTCTCCAGGTCCGCGAAGACGGTCTGCTTGACGCCCATCTCCTCGAACACGGCCTCGATCACGAAGTCCGCGTCACCGAAGGCCGCGGCCTTGTCGAGCGAACCCGAGACCAGGCCCTTGAGGCGGTTGGCCTTGTCCTTGCCGATGCGGCCCTTGTCGAGCAGCTTGTCGATCTCGGCGTGGACGTAGCCGACGCCCTTGTCGACGCGCTCCTGGTCGATGTCGGTGAGGACCACCGGCACCTCCAGACGACGGGCGAACAGCAGCGCCAGCTGCGAGGCCATCAGACCGGCGCCGACGACACCGACCTTGGAGACCGGGCGGGCCAGCGACTTGTCCGGCGCGCCGAACGGGCGCTTGGCCCGGCGCTGCACCAGGTTGAAGGCGTAGATGCCGCTGCGCAGCTCGCCGCCCATGATGAGGTCGGCCAGGGCCGCGTCCTCGGCGTCGAAGCCGGCCTGGAGGTCCTGGTCCTTGACCTGGGCGATGATGTCCAGCGCCCGGTACGCGGCCGGGGCCGCCCCGTGCACCTTGGCGTCGGCGACCAGCCGGCCCCAGGCGACGGCGTCGTCCCAGGCCTTGCCGCGGTCGATCTCCTCGCGGGCGACGGTCACGCCGCCGGTGAGGACCTTGGCGGCCCAGAGCAGCGACTGCTCCAGGAAGTCGGCCGGCTCGAAGATCGCGTCGGCGATCCCCAGCTCGAACACGTCCTTGCCCTTGAGCTGCTTGTTCTGCGCCATCGAGTTCTCGATGATCACCTTGACGGCCTTCGCGGGGCCGATCAGGTTCGGCAGGATGCTGCAGCCGCCCCAGCCGGGGACGAGGCCGAGGAAGACCTCGGGCAGCGAGAACGCCGGGACGCCCGCCGACACCGTGCGGTAGTCGCAGTGCAGGCCGACCTCGACGCCGCCGCCCATCGCCGCGCCGTTGTAGAACGCGAAGGTCGGGACGGGCAGCGCGGCGATCCGCTTGAAGACCTCGTGGCCGCCCTTGCCGATGGCCAGCGCGTCCGCGTGCTCCTTGAGCAGCTCGACGCCCTTGAGGTCGGCGCCGACCGCGAAGATGAACGGCTTGCCGGTGATCGCGGCACCGACGATGGTGCCCTCGGCGGCCTCGGCCTCGACCTGGTCCAGCGCCTCGGACAGCTTCAGCAGCGAGCCCGGGCCGAAGGTGGTCGGCTTGGTGTGGTCGAAGCCGTTGTCCAGGGTGATCAGGGCCAGCCGGCCGGCCTGCAGCGGCAGGTCCAGGTGGCGGACGTGCGCGGTGGTGACGACCTCGCCGGGGAAGAGCTCGGCGCCGCGGGTCAGCAGCTCAGTCGTGGTGCTCATGCTCACTTACCACCCTCGAAGTGCGGGTTCTCCCAGATGATGGTGCCGCCCATGCCGAAGCCGATGCACATCGTGGTGAGGCCGTAGCGGACGTCCGGGCGCTGCTCGAAGCGGCGCGCCAGCTGGTTCATCAGGCGCACACCCGAGGAGGCCAGCGGGTGGCCGAACGCGATCGCGCCGCCGAACGGGTTGACCCGCTCGTCGTCGTCGGCGATGCCGTAGTGGTCCAGGAACGCCAGGACCTGGACGGCGAAGGCCTCGTTGACCTCGAACGCCTGGATGTCGTCGATGGTCAGACCGGCCTTGGCCAGCGCCTTCTCGGTCGCCGGCACCGGGCCGATGCCCATCACCTCGGGCTCGACGCCCGCGAAGGCGAACGAGACCAGACGCATCTTGACCGGGAGGCCGAGCTCCTCGGCGACGTCCTCGGCGGCCAGCAGCGAGGCGGTGGCACCGTCGTTCAGACCGGCCGAGTTGCCCGCGGTGATGTTGCCGTGCGGGCGGAACGGGGTCTTGAGGCCCGCCAGGCTCTCCATCGTGGTGCCCGGGCGCATCGGCTCGTCCACGGTGGCCAGGCCCCAGCCGGTCTCGCCGATCTCGGGGTTGGTGTTGCGGATCGAGATCGGCACCAGGTCGGGCTGGATGTCGCCGTTGGCGTACGCCTTGGCGGCCTTCTCCTGCGAGCGCACCGCGTAGGCGTCGCAGCGCTCCTTGGTGATGTGCGGGAACCGGTCGTGCAGGTTCTCCGCGGTCATGCCCATGAACAGGGCGGACTCGTCGACGAGCTTCTCGGAGACGAAGCGCGGGTTCGGGTCGACGCCCTCGCCCATCGGGTGACGGCCCATGTGCTCGACGCCACCGGCCACGACCACGTCGTACGCGCCGAAGGCGACGCCGCCCGCGGCGGTGGTCACGGCGGTCAGCGCGCCGGCGCACATGCGGTCGATCGCGTAGCCGGGGACGGACTTCGGCAGGCCCGACAGCAGCGCGGCGGTGCGGCCGATCGTCAGACCCTGGTCGCCGATCTGCGTGGTGGCCGCGATGGCGACCTCGTCGATGCGCTCGACGGGCAGGTTCGGGTTACGACGCACGAGTTCCCGGATGCACTTGACGACCAGGTCGTCGGCGCGCGTCTCGTGGTAGATGCCCTTCGGGCCGGCCTTGCCGAACGGGGTGCGGACGCCATCGACAAAGACGACGTCCCTCGCGGTACGAGGCACGGGGGCTCTCCTCCCAGGGACCAACGGTTCAGGTGGGCAGGCTGCCGCCGACCGTCGCACGAGTGGACGTGAGCGGCGCCGCTTGTCGGCCATGCTACCCGCCGGTAACCACCCTGCCCAGGCCCGGAAGCCCCAACACTGGGTGTGTCCCGCACCACTCCATTTGTCGCCCACTCGCCTCCGGGGCGCTTTCGTCCGGCGCCGACGGTCGGCGCTCCCTCGCTCCTTCGTCGCTCCCTCGCGCTCTCCCTTTCGGCACCGGCGCGCCCCTTCGGCTCGGGGCGGGGGGTCGCCCGCTCGCCTCCGGGGCGCTTTCGTCCGGCGCCGACGGTCGGCGCTCCAACGCCGCTCCTTCGTCACGGCGTCCTCGCTTGCCCTCCTTGCCCGCCATCGGGCAGGAGGGGCCCACCCTTTCGGCACCGGCGCGCCCCTTCGGCTCGGGGCGGGGGGTCGCCTGCTCGCCTCCGGGGTGGGGCTCGGGGCGGGAGCATGCTCCTCGGGCCCCCTTTCGGGCGGTGCCCGTTGGTCCGTCCGGGTGTGACGAAGGGGATGTCGCCCGATCGGGCGACATCCCCTTCCCTTGTCAGTGGTTCCGGTCCCTACTTCGCGGCCGTGCCGGCCGTGCCGGCCGTGTCCGCCGCATCCGCCGTGGCGGCCTTGGCGAAGGCGGTGGCCAGCGCCGGGGCGACCAGGTCGACCTGCCACTGGCGGGCGCCGAGTCGCCGCAGCGCGGCGGCCACGTTCGCGGCGGACGCGTCGGCCGGCGGTTCCCAGGAGACCCGGCGGACCAGGTCCGGGGTGATCAGGTTCTCGGCCGGCAGGTTGTGCCGCTCGGCCAGCTCGCCGACCGCGGCACGCCCCCCGCTCAGCCGGGCGGCGGCCACCGGGTCCTTCTCGGCCCAGGCGCGCGGCGGCGGCGGGCCGTCGTGCGGCGCGGCGGCCGGCGGCAGCTGGTTCTCCGGCACCTCGCGCCCGCGCTGGACGGCGGCCAGCCACTGCTCCAGCTGGCGCCGGTGCACGCGCGGCCCGAAGCCCTGGACGCCCTGCAGTGCGGCGATGTTCAGCGGCATGGCCAGCGCGGCGTTGACGATCGCGGCGTCCGACAGGACCCGGCCCGGCGAGACGTCCCGCTCCTGCGCCATCCGGTCGCGGGCGAGCCAGAGCTCGCGCACCACGGCCAGCTGGCGGCGCCGCCGGACCTTGTGCAGCTGCGAGGTGCGGCGCCAGGGGTCGGTCCGGGGGGCCGGGCGGGGGGCGGCGGCGATCGCCGCGAACTCCTCCAGGGCCCAGTCGAGCTTGCCCTGGGCGTCCAGCTCCTGTTCGAGTGCGTCGCGCAGCTCGACCAGCACCTCGACGTCCAGAGCGGCGTAGCGCAGCCACGGCTCGGGCAACGGGCGGGTGGACCAGTCGACCGCGGAGTGCTCCTTGGCGAGGCTCAGCCCGAGCACGCTCTCGGTCATCGGTCCGAGGCCGACCCGGGCGAAGCCGGCGATCCGGCCGGCCAGCTCGGTGTCGAACAGTCGCTGGGGTCTCATGCCGACCTCGGCCAGGCAGGGCAGGTCCTGGGTCGCGGCGTGCACCACCCATTCGGTGTCCGCGAGGGCCGCGCCGAGCCCGCTGAGGTCGGGGCAGGCGATGGGGTCGATCAGCGCGGTCCCGGCGCCCGCGCGGCGCAGCTGGATGAGGTACGCCCGCTGGCCGTAGCGGTAGCCGGAGGCCCGCTCGGCGTCGACGGCGACCGGTCCGGTTCCCGCCGCGAAGGCGGCGACGGTGGCGGCCAGCGCCTGCTCGTCCGCCACGACCGGAGGGATCCCCTCCTTCGGTTCGAGGAGCGGGACCGGGGCTGCTTCTTCTGGGATGGCTGCTACGGCGTCGGTCACCCCCCAAGGGTACGACGGACCCCGCGACCGGGAGTGTTGTCGGACTGGTCAGACCGATGAGGGGGCTCGTCCGCCGGGCCCCGGTCGGGCCCCGGCGGCGGTCCCCGGTGGGGTGTGCGGCGGCCCCGGAGGAAACGTTCCTCCAGGGCCGCCGCGAGGGCGCGGGGGATCAGTGGATGATGCCGGTGCGCAGCGCCACCGCGACCATGCCGGCGCGGTCGCCGGTGCCGAGCTTGCGGGCGATCCGGGCGAGGTGGCTCTTCACGGTGAGCGCCGAGAGGCCCATCGCCACGCCGATCGCCTTGTTCGACTGACCCTCGGCCACCAGTCGCAGCACCTCGACCTCACGGCCGGACAGCTCGCGGTAGGCGGACTGCTGGGTGCCCGGCGCGCCGTGGGCCCCGGGGGCGCCCGGGGCTCCGGCCGCACCCGGCATGCCCGGCATCCCGGGGCGCCGCATCCGGCCGGCCAGCCCGGCGGCGCCGAGCGGCAGACCCGGGCGGCCCGGCATGGCGACGTTGGTGCGGGTGCCGGTCACGACGTAGCCCTTGACCCCGCCGGCGAGGGCGCTGCGGACGGCGCCGATGTCGTCGGCGGCGGAGAGCGCCAGGCCGTTGGGCCAGCCGGCGGCCCGGGTCTCGGCGAGGATGGTCAGCCCCGAGCCGTCGGGGAGGTGGACGTCGGCGACGCAGATGTCGCGCGGGGTGGAGACCCGGGGGCGGGCCTCGGCGATCGAGGACACCTCGATCACGTCCCGGACGCCGAGCGCCCAGAGGTGACGGGTGACGGTGTTTCGGACGCGGGGATCGGCGATGACCACCATGGCGGTGGGCTTGGTCGGGCGGTAGGCGACCACGTTTGCGGGGTGCTCAAGAAGGACCGACACCAGGCCTCCTGCGGGAGTGGCGGACGGAACCCCGAGGGGGCGGTCGGAGTGTTCCGCGTTCGGAAAGGGTCACAGTCTGCTTCGGCAGCATCCGTGCCCGGCTTTAGCGAAAGATCACGATCTAGTGAGTAACAATACGGACAAATCGCGCAGATGACTGATACGACCTGCCTGGAATTCGCACAAAATCGATCAGATCCGGCGCAAAGTGGTCGGGTTCGATCGGTTTATTGACGGAGAGCCGCACGGAAGTCACACTCCGTCAGCCCTGGGGGTGGCATCGCGTCCACCGATGACGCCGCGACGGCGCCACTCGTCAGTGCGAGCGCGGACGTCGCCGGGCGGGCATCGGGACCACTCCACCGAGTGACGTGACGTCGGCCGGGGCGGGCGCCGCGGCCGACGCCGGGGGCAGGCCCGCGCTGATGCAGAGGAGGTCCCCCCAGGCCGCCAGGTGCCGTTCGAAGCGGCCGTCGGCCGGCGTCCAGGACGCCCTGATCTCGATCTCGGTGGTCGACGCCCGGTCGGCCAGCCCGCCGAAGTACTGCGAGGCGCAGTGCGTCACCGTGCCCGAGGGCTCCGCGTACCCGGCGCCGTGCGCCTGCAACGCGTCCAGCAGCCAGGCCCAGCCCACCTCGGAGAGCATCGGGTCGCCGGCCATCTCCGGCTCCAGCTCGGCCCGGGTCATGGTGACCACCCGGAAGTCCCCGTTCCAGGACTCCTGCCCGGCCGGATCGTGCAGCAGCACCAGCCGGCCGTCGGCCAGCTCCTCGCCGTCGACCTCGACGGCGGCGGTCACCGCGAAGGAGTGCGGGGCCAGCCGGCGGGGCGCCGGGGCGGGGGAGAGGACGAGCTCGGGGCGCAGCCGGGCACCGGAGAGCGCCTCCACGGCGGCCCGGAACTCGCTCGGCGCCGCCTCCCGATTCGTTCCGCCACCTGCTCCGCCACCCTGTGCGGGGTGCCCTCCGACCGCTGCCATGACCCGAAGACTAGGTCGAAAACTCGGGTAATCGCCGCAACTTCTGCTCGTGCGGCGCGCCGGGGCGGCAATCCGGCCAGATCTTGGAGGAAGCGACGAGACGGCCGGGACGGGCGGGCCCGGGGCGCGTGCGAAGATTTGGAACGTGAGCGAGACGACGGCAGACACCACGGCAGCCACCCCGGCAGTCCCCCCGACCGGCGCCACCCCCGGTCAGCAGCCCGACGCGCGCCGCGGCGCCGCGTACGACTCGGCGTTCCTGCGCGCCTGCCGGCACGAGCCGGTACCGCACACCCCGGTGTGGTTCATGCGCCAGGCCGGCCGCTCGCTGCCCGAGTACCTGAAGGTCCGCGAGGGCATCCCCATGCTGGAGTCCTGCATGCGGCCCGAGCTGGTCAAGGAGATCACCCTCCAGCCGGTGCGCCGGCACGGGGTGGACGCGGCGATCTTCTTCAGCGACATCGTGGTCCCGCTGCGGGCGATCGGCATCGACGTCGACATCAAGCCCGGCATCGGCCCGGTCATCGCCGACCCGATCCGCACCTTCGCCGACCTGGAGCGGCTGCGCCCGCTGGAGCCGGACGACGTCCCCTACATCACCGAGGCCGTCGGCCTGCTCGTCGACGAGCTCGGCCCGACCCCGCTGATCGGCTTCGCCGGCGCGCCCTACACGCTCGCCAGCTACCTGGTCGAGGGCGGCCCGTCCAAGAACCACGAGAACACCAAGGCCATGATGTACGGCGCGCCCGACCTGTGGGCCGCCCTGCTCGACCGGCTGGCCGGGATCACCTCCGCCTTCCTCAAGGTGCAGATCGAGGCCGGCGCCTCCGCGGTCCAGCTGTTCGACTCCTGGGTCGGCTCGCTCGCGCCGGACGACTACCGCCGCTCGGTCATGCCGGCCAGCACCAAGGTGTTCGACGCGGTCGCCGGGTACGGCGTGCCGCGGATCCACTTCGGTGTCGGCACCGGCGAACTGCTCGGTCTGATGGGCGAGGCCGGCGCGGACGTGGTCGGCGTCGACTGGCGGGTGCCGCTGAACGTCGCCGCCGAGCGGGTCGGCCCCGGCAAGGCGCTCCAGGGCAACCTCGACCCGGCGGTGCTGTTCGCGCCCACCCCGGCCGTCGAGACCAAGGCCCGCGAGGTGCTGCGCGCCGCCGAGGCGCTCGGCGGCAGCGGCCACGTCTTCAACCTCGGCCACGGCGTCATGCCCAGCATGGACCCGGACGCGCTCACCCGACTGGTCGCCTTCGTGCACGAGGCCAGCGCCCGCTGACGTACCGCCCGGTGGCGGGCCCCTTCCGGTTCCACCGGACGGGGGCCCGCTACCGTCGCACCCGGGGTCAGGCCGTCCCCTTCTCCTCGCCCTCTTCCTCGCCCTCCTCCTCGTCTTCCTCGTCGTCCGGTGTCGGGACGGCCGGCTTGGCCTCCGGCATCGGCGGGACGACCGGCCGGGCGGGCCGCCGGCGTCGGCGCAGCAACCAGAGCACCGCCGCCACCGGCGCCGCCACCAGCAGGAACGGCAGCGCGGCGGCCAGCGCCACGACGATCCCGCGGACGATCACGTCCAGCACGTGCCAGCCGCCGCCCAGCGCCGACCCGACCGACGCCCAGAAGCCGTCCTCCTTCTCCGGCGCGTCCGGGGTGTCGTGCGGAGCCTCCGAGCGCTGCCGCACGTCCAGCGTGACGGTGGACAGCGAGGTCCTCGCGGAGAGCTCCTTCACCTGCTTCTGCAGCGACTCCAGGTCCGCCTCCCGGCGGCTCAGCTCGCTCTCCAGACTGACGATCTCCGCCAGCGTCTTCGCCTGCGCCATCAGCGCGCGCACCCGGTCGACGCTCGCCTGCTGGCTCTGCATCCGGCTGTTGACGTCGGCGACCAGCTGGGTGAGGTCCTCGGCCTGGCTGCGGCGGGAGAGCACCTCACCGAGCCCGGCCAGCTGGTCCAGCGTCTGCTGGAACGCCGCCGACGGCACCTTCACCGTGATCTGCCCGCTCTGCGGACCGGCGGACACCGCGTCACCCGGTCCGGACCCGCCACCGGTGCCGCTCCCGCTCGCCGTCTCGCTCGCCACGTAGCCGCCCGCGGCGAGCGCCACGTCCCGGGCCCGTGCCAGGGCCGCGTCCGCCTTCGGCACCCGCACCGTCAGCTGCGCCGAGTACGCGATCTGCCGGGCGTCCACCACCGGCGCCGCGTTCGACTGCCCGGACCCGGCGGCCCCCGTGGCCTGCCCCGGCGGGGCCTTGGGCGCCACCGAGGGCGCCGCACCCGGCATCCCGACCGCGGCGTCCCCCCGGGCGGCCTCCCCGGCGGCGGCCTTCGCCGGCGCGACCGCCGACATGTCCTTCGCGGCGCCGTCCCGGTCCGCCCCGCACCCCGCCGCCAGCACCGCCGCCGCGGCCACTGCGGCCAGCGCCCCCGCTCTCCGCCGTCCTCGTCCCACCGTCGTACCCTCCCCGCCTCGACCGACCGGCGCCCCCTCCCGGGACACCCGCACCATTCGACGGTCCGCATCCCCGATCGGACCCGCCCGGGAGGTTCCAGCTCGATCACGCCCGGGACTCGGAGCGGACAAGGCGTCGGCCCACCGGTACACCCGCTCCGTGTGCGGGCCGATGCGTCCCGCCCCTGCACCGGAGTCGCTACCGTAGGCCTCATGAGTGAGTTGCCGGACTGGATGTATCCGCCCCGCATCGAGGGATGGTTCGCCGAGGACCTCGACCACCTGCCACAGGCGCCGCGGCACACCGAACTGATCGACGGAGCGCTGATCTTCATGATGTCCCCGCAGCGCTGGTGGCACGGCGAGCTGGTCACCGACCTGGTCATCGCGTTGCGTACCCAGGTTCCCGAGGGCAGCAGGGTGGGACGGGAGATGACGATCAGGCTCGACAAGCGAAATCGTCCCGAGCCGGACCTGATCGTGACCGATGCCGCGTACGACCCCGACCGGACCCAGTTCACACCCGATGAGGTCTCGCTCGTCGTGGAGGTCGTGTCCCCCGAGTCTGCCGACCGCGACCGCGTCGTCAAGCTGCGCAAGTACGCCGAGGCCGGGATCCCGCACTACTGGGTCGTCGAGGAGGAGGACGGTCTGCCCGTCGTCCACACCTACGAGCTGGACACGAACGTGTCCGCCTACGCCCCGGCCGGGATCTTCCGCGGGCGGCTGGAGCGGCCGGTGCCGTTCCCGGTCGACATCGACCTCGCCGCCCTGGTGCCCGCCCCGAAGGGGCAGAAGCGGGCGGATTGAGGCAAAGGTGTAAAGACCTGCGAGACTGCGGGGCATGGCGCGAGCACATGTCGTGGTGATCGGCGGCGGGATTGCGGGGCTGACCGCTGCCGCTGTGGTCGGTGGCGGGGCCGGGGAGCCGGCGCGGGCGCGGGTGACGCTGCTGGAGGCGTCGGAGCGGCTGGGCGGGAAGCTCCGGGGCGGCGAGGTCGGCGGGGTCCGGGTGGACCTCGGAGCGGAGTCGATGCTGGCCAGGCGGCCGGAGGCGGTCGAGCTGGCGCGGGTCGTCGGGCTGGCGGAGCAGTTGGAGCCGCCGACCACCGCGAAGGCCGCGATCTGGACCCGGGGCGCACTGCGGCCGCTGCCCGGCGGGCAGGTGATGGGCGTCCCCGGGGACCTCGCCGCGCTGGCGGACTCCGGTGTGCTGAGCCCCGAGGGCCTGGAGCGGGCCCGGCACGAGGTGCTCGGCGAGGCCGTCGAGGACGATGTCGCGATCGGCCGCTACGTCGCCGACCGGCTCGGCCGCGAGGTGGTGGACCGGCTGGTGGAACCGCTGCTCGGCGGGGTCTACGCCGGGCGCGCCGACGAGATCTCGCTGCGCGCCGCCGTGCCCGCGCTGCTGCCGGTCGCCCGGGGCGGCGGATCGCTGCTGGCGGGGGTGCACGAGCTGGCCACCCGGCCGCAGACCGTCGGCACCCCGGTGTTCCAGGGGCTGCGCGGCGGTCTCGGCACCCTGCCGGTGGCGGTCGCCGCGGCCTGCGCCGGGGCCGGCGTCGACCTGCGCACCCGGACCGGGGTGACCGGCCTGCGCCGCACCCCCGAGGGCTGGCGGGTGACCACCGGCGACGGCGAGGTGCTGCACGCGGACGCCGTCGTGCTGGCCGTGCCCGCCCCCGCCGCCGCCCGGCTGCTGCGCGCCGACGCGCCGGCCGCGGCCGCCGAACTGGACACCGTGGAGTACGCCGGGATGGCCCTGGTCACCCTGGCCTTCCGCCGCGCCGACCTGTCGCGGGTCCCGACCGGCAGCGGCTTCCTCGTCCCGTCGGTGGACGGCCGCCGGATCAAGGCGTCGACGTTCTCCTCCAACAAGTGGGGCTGGCTGGAGCGGTCCGCGCCGGACACCTTCGTGCTGCGCACCTCGCTGGGCCGGCTGCGCGAGGAGGAGGCGCTGGAGCGGACGGACGAGGAGCTGGTCGCCCGTTCGCTGGCCGACCTGGGCGAGGCGATCGGTCTGACCGCCCGCCCCCACGACACCGCCGTCACCCGCTGGCGGGCCGGACTTCCGCAGTACCCGGTCGGCCACCTGGACCGGGTGGCCCGGATCCGGGCGGCGGCGGACCGGGTGGGCGCGCTGGCCCTGTGCGGGGCGGCCTACGACGGCGTGGGCATCCCGGCGTGCATCGCCAGCGGCCGGGCGGCCGCCGCCGGGCTCGACAGAGTACTGACCCCGCTCGCCGGGGCGAACGTCACCGAGAGGACAATGGGCGCATGACTGAGACCACTGAGCAGCAGGCCGCCGAGCAGCCCGCGAAGTTGAAGGCGCGGGACCTGAACCAGGTCATCCGCTACACCATGTGGTCGGTGTTCAAGCTCAAGGGCGCCCTGCCCGAGGACCGCACCGGCCTGGCCACCGAGGTCGAGGAGCTGTTCGCCCAGCTCGACGCCAAGGACGTCACCGTGCGCGGCACCTACGACGTGTCGGGCCTGCGCGCCGACGCCGACATCCTGGTCTGGTGGCACGCCGCCGACTCGGACGACCTCCAGGAGGCGTACAACCGCTTCCGCCGCACCGGCCTGGGCCGGCTGCTGGAGCCGGTCTGGTCGAACATGGCGCTGCACCGCCCGGCGGAGTTCAACAAGTCGCACATCCCGGCGTTCCTCGCCGACGAGCGCCCGCGCGACTACGTCTGCGTCTACCCGTTCGTCCGCTCCTACGAGTGGTACCTGCTGCCGGACGCCGAGCGGCGCGCGATGCTCGCCGAGCACGGCCAGATGGCGCGCGGCTACCCCGACGTGCGGGCCAACACGGTCGCCTCGTTCGCCCTGGGCGACTACGAGTGGCTGCTCGCCTTCGAGGCGGACGAACTGCACCGGATCGTGGACCTGATGCGCGACCTGCGCCCGTCCCGGGCCCGGCTGCACGTCCGCGAGGAGGTGCCGTTCTTCACCGGCCGCCGCAAGCCGGTCGCCGAGCTGCTCAACGGCCTGGTCTGAGCACGGCGGTTCATGACGAGGGGCCCCGTCCGCACCGGACGGGGCCCCTCGTCGTGCGGGCCCGGGTCAGTGGCGGCGCAGGGCCGCGCGCAGCCGGGCGTCCGGGAGGGCGGCGGGGCCGTTCATCGCGACGGCGGTGAGCAGTTCGCGCTCCTCGTCGTCGGTGAGGCCGTGCTGGCGCGGCGGGCGCACCTCGCGGAGCACCTCCTGGCCGATCGGGGAGGCCCAGCGGGTGTAGGGGTAGACGTCGACCCGGGCCATCAGCAGGGTGCCCGCGGTGAGCACCAGCGGCAGTGAGAACCAGGCCAGCGGGGTCACCGCGTCACCGTCGAGCAGGCCGCCGACGACCAGCGCCGCGGCCAGCAGGACCACCGAGAGCAGCAGCGCCTGCCGGACCTGCCGGACCGCCAGCACGGTGTACCGCTGCACGGCCGCCGGGGTGGCCAGGCCGGCCAGCGAGAGCCGGCTGCCGATCTCCAGCACGGTGGGGTGCGCGGCCATCGCCGCGCGCAGGTCGTCGGTGCGGCACTGGCCCTCCGGGCCGACGGTGGCGATCACCGCGCGTTCCAGCCGACTGCGGCCGCGCGGGTCGACGACCGTGGTCCAGCCGGTGTGGGCGAGGTGCAGCCGGCCGCGGGAGGCCATCAGGACGAGGGCGAGTTCGACCACCCGGTCGGGGCCGCCGGCCAGGTAGGCGGTCTCGTACAGCCCTATTCCGACCGCCTCGGGAGGCCGGGGGCCCTCCTGACCGGACAGCGCGTCGGCGGTGGCGGTCATCCGGACGAGCCGGACGCAGGACAGCACCGAGGCGACGCAGGCCGGGAGCAGGAAGAGCAACCACATGGGGTTGTTGTAGTCCCGGCCGCGCCGCACGCGGAACGTCTTCCCGGAGCGCGATACCGAACTGTGACGTCCGGGCGAACCGCCGGGGCCCCGTCGGGCTCAGGATCCGCAGCCTCCTCCGCCGCCGCCGCAGCTGGAGGACGAGGAGCCGCAGGAGGAGGACGAGGAGGAGCCGCAGGAGGATCCGGAACCGGAGCCCGAACCGGAGGAGCAGCCGAAGGAGCTGCCGCAGGTGGTGCTCCCGCCGCAGCCCGATCCCGAGGAGCCCGAGCCGCCGGAGGAGCCCGAGGAGTCGGAGGACGAGCCGCACCAGACGGCCGGGCCGGAGCAGGAGGAGCCGGAGGAAGAGGAGCCGGTGGCGCCGGAGGCGGCGACCGCCCGGGCGGACTGGTCGGCGGCCGCCGCGGCGAGCAGCGCCTCCTGCAGCTCCTCGTCGCCGAGGCCGTCGGCGCCGAGGGCGGCCAGGCCGCCGAGCGCGACGGCACCGAGGAGGACGGCGTCGGCGCCGGCCACGACCGCCCCGTGGTGGGGCTGCCAGGGCTTGCCGTTGTCCATCAGTCCGAGCTGGCGGCGTCCGGCCGGGGTGATCCGGCCCCTGGGCGGGCGGGTGGCCAGCAGGGAGACCAGGCCGACGACGAGCAGCAGCAGCGGGATCCAGAGGGCGGGGTGGTCGGAGCCGGGCTCGTCGGAGTCGAGCAGGTACGCGAGGACGGTGGTGACCACGACCGGCAGCAGCGCGAACCGGAGCAGGCGGTGCGCGGTCCGGGCCCGGCGGAGCCGGTCGGGGTTGCGCAGCAGGCCCCGGGCGGCGAGTTCGTCGCCGATGGCCTGGACGCCGGGGGAGCGCATCACGGCGGCCCGCAGCGAGTCGAGGTCCCGGCTGCGGGACGGGCCGATCGCGGCGACGATCTCGCCGTCGACCGCGTCGGCGGGCTCCGCCGCGGTCAGCGTGACCAGGCGGGAGCGGCTGACCACGACGTGGCCGAGCCGGTGCATCCGGACCAGGGCGGTGTCGAAGACCCGGCCGGGGCCGCCGGAGAGGAAGGCGGCCTCCAGCAGCGGGATGCCGCGGCCGGGCAGGCCCTTGGGCTTGCTGACGCGCCGTGCGGCCTGCTTGGTCTGCGAGGCGTACAGCGCGGCGGCGGCCAGCAGGAGGGCGGGCAGCAGGTAGTAGGTGTTGTGCCACATGAGTGGGTCCCCCCGGGTGGTGAGTCGTGGTTCGGGCGCGCGCGGCGCCGTCGTGCGAAGGGTTCTGGGGCGGGGTGCGAACGGCCGCGGGGCCTGCCGCTCGGGGCGGGCCCGACGTTCGGGCAGCCGGGTCGTTCGGCGTTCGGATCGGGTCGTTCAGGCGTCCCGGCCGGGCCGCAGGGTGCGGCGCAGGCGGGCGAGCGGGCCGGGCCGGCGTTCGGGCGCCGGGCGGAGCCACTGCTCCAGGGCCCGTCGTTGCTCCTCCGACGGTTCCGGGCGCTCGGTGAGCGCCCACTCGGCGAAGGCCCGGGCGTCGGCGCGGTAGCCGTCGGTCTGCGGATGGTTCCGGGCGTAGGCGAGGAAGAGCGGGCCGTACTGCGCGCCGAGCAGGCGAGGCAGGGCCGGGGCCACCTTGGCGGCGGTGTCCCGCCGCTTGGCGGCCAGGCCGGCGGCCTGCGCGCGCACCTGGGCCGGGTCGAAGCCGGGCGGCACCGGGCCGCCGGCCACCAGGGCGGTGAGCAGTTCGCCCTGCCGGGCGGCCAGCCGAGCCCGCGCCGCGTCGGTGGCGTCGGTGTCGGAGGCGTCGGCGCCGGCCGCGCCGCCGCCCGCGCGGGGGTCGGCGGTCACCGTCCGCCGTCCAGGACCCGCCGGACGGCGTCGAGTTCGGCCGCCAGCTCGGCGGGCGGCGGGAACGCGGCGTCGCGCTCGAGCAGCACCCCGGGGGGCGCGACCCGGGCGCACAGCTCGGCCAGCACCTCCAGCACCGGCTCGGTGACCGGGTGGGCGTGGGTGTCGTGCCAGACGCCGTCGACCATGGTGCCGCCCGCGACGTGCACGTAGGCGAGCGCCTCCAGCGGCAGCCGGTCCAGCTCGGCGGCCGGGTCGATGCCGAGGTTGACCCGGTTGGTGTGCAGGTTGGCGACGTCGATCAGCAGCCGGACGCCGGTCCGTTCGACGAGTTCGGCGAGGAACTGCCCCTCGGTCAGTTCGTCGTCCGGCCACGCCAGCTGGGCGGCGATGTTCTCCAGGGCCAGCGGCACCGGCAGCTGGTCCTGGGCGATCCGGACGTTCTCGGCGATCACCCGCAGGGCGTCGCGCGAACGCGGCACCGGCAGCAGGTGGCCGGCCTCCAGACCGCCGGCCCGGACGAACGCGAGGTGCTCGGTGACCAGCGGGGAGCCGAGCACCCCGGCGGTCTCGGCGAGGCGGGCGAGACGGGCCGGATCGGGCCGGTCGGCGCCGCCGAGGCCGAGCCCGACACCGTGCGGGACCACGGTGAGGCCGCGGTCGAGCAGGATCCGCAGGGACTCGGGGAGGTGACCGCCGCAGATGTTCTCGGCGACCACCTCGACCCAGTCCAGGCCGGGTTGCCGCTCGACCACGGTGTCGATCTCGGCGCGCCAGCCGAGGCCGACGCCGAGCCGGCGGGGCGCCGCGGCGGTGGCGCTCGTAGCGGTGGTGGTACCCGTCGTCGTTGCGGGTGGCTGCGGTGCGGTCCGCAGGGCGGGGGAAGTCATCGGTGCGCCCCCTTCGGAGGGCTGGGTGGAAAGCCGTCGGTCGGCGCGGGCCTCGTCGCCAGGGCCACCGGGCTGTGGTGCTGAGCATGTCCCCGGACGGTGCGGCTGCCAAGCCTCGTCCGGTCATCTCAGAGCATTACTTGAGCTTCGCGGTGGGTCAATTCGTGATCTTCGTCGTGGCCCCGGGCATCGTCGCAGGTGGGGCGGGTCGGGACGGGAGAATATTCGAGGGCGGGCCGGCCTCTCGGCGGCTACTGTGGCGCACCTATGACGACGCTGATGATTCGTGACTTCCGCCCCGAGGACGCCGAGGCCGTGGCGACCGCCCACCGCGCCGGGCGCGAGCACCTGGTCCAGGCGCCCGAGGTGTTCGTGTGGCTCAACGCCCGTCAGGCGAAGGGCGAGCACTACCGCACCTTCGTCGCGGAGCTGGACGGCCGGGTGGTCGGCTCGGTCCGCTGTGCCGTCGTGATCGGCACCACCACGCGGGGGATCGGCCACGCCAACGGCAGCGTCCTGCCCGAGTACCGGCGGCGCGGGGCCTTCACCGCCCTGCTGGCCGCCGCCGAGCGGCACCTGACCGAGCACGGCGTGGTCGAGGTGCACAGCTGGGTGGACGACGAGCCCGGTCCGCGCGCCTTCGCCGAGGCCCGCGGTTTCGCCGCGGGGCGGACGGCGCACTTCGGCGGCCGGGAGCTCGCCCGGCCGCTGCCCGAGGCCCCGCCGCTGCCGGCCGGGGTCGAGCTGCGCCCGGCGAGCGCCTGGGCGGCCGATCCGCGCCCGGTCTTCGAGGTCGAGGCGGACGCGATCCTGGACGAGCCCGGCGAGGTGGTGATGGACGCCGCCGACTACGACGAGTGGCTGGCGGGCGAGTGGCACAGCCCGGCCTTCGACGCCGACCTGAGCGTCGTGGCCGTGGTCGACGGGCGGCCGGCCGCGTTCACCGCCGTCCACACGGACGGCGACCGGTACTGGTCGGCGTTCACCGCCTGCCGCCGGGACTTCCGCGGGCGGGGGCTGGCCAAGCTCGCCAAGCGGGAGTCGCTGGGCCTGGCCCGCGAGGCCGGGCTGAGCCACGCCTACACGTCCAACGACGCGACCAACGCGCCGATGCTGGCGATCAACGCGTGGCTGGGGTACGAGCGCTGCGCGAGCGAGCGGAAGTTCATCAAGCGCCTGGACGGCTGAGAGCCGTGCGACCGGCCCCGCCGGTCCGGCCGTTCGCGCCCCGCTCCGGTCGTCCCCGCCGTCCCCGCCACGCGATGGCGGTGACGACGGAGAGTGACCGTCACTGAGCCGGACGGGTGAATCCGGTGCACCGCCGGGCACGGGCGCCGGGTCACCGCCCGGCTCGGGAGTTCCGGGGGCTCCACGGGGCATCACATCCGCGCAGACAGTTCGTGCCCGGTTCTTCGCGCGGGGGTGCCATGGAGATCCTGCTCCAGATCCTGGTCGGGTTCGTCCCGGCCGTGATCGGCTTCGTCGCCGCCCGTTCGCTCGCCCGGACCCGCCTCTTCCTGCGCTACGGCTTCCTGCGCGCGCTGCTCGGACCGTACAGCCGGGTGCAGATCGTCACCCCGAGCATCGAGGTGGCCGAGTTCGCCTACGCCAAGGACGGCTGCCAACTCACCAGCCGGGGGCCCCGGAACGTGCTCTTCATGCCGATGGCCGAGGCGCGGGCCATCGCCGAGCTCACCGACCTGCTGCGGAAGATCAACCGCAAGGCCACCATCGAGCTGGTCACCGCGGGTGCGCAGGACCCGCGGATGCCGACCTTCTCGATCGGCGGCCCGAGCGTCAACGCGTACTCGGCGGGCGTCCTGGCCACCGCCTTCCCGGACTTCCGGCTGGAGCACCCGCAGGCGGCCCGGGCCCGCTGGGGCGGGATGATCTTCGAGGCGCAGTACAACGCGGCCGACGAACTCGTCCGCGACCACGGCTTCGTGTTCGTCACCCGCACCGCCCGGCACGCGCCCTGCGTGGTGCTCTGCGGGGTCTTCGCGTTCGGTTCGGCGATGGCGGTCGAGGCGCTCGCGGCGGCCGGCCGGCAGTCCCCGCTGGCCGCGCTGTTCCGCTCGGGGGAGAAAGGATTCGTCGCCGTCGAGGGCCGGGTGATCGGCCTGGACACCGTGGACGTGACCGTCGAGGTGTGCCGGGTGCTGCCGTCGGCCTGAGGGGTGTGCCGACCGCGTGGCGCGACGGGGGCGGGCGGCGAAGGGGAGGAAAAGGGGCAGGGCGGGAGACTCCGGGGCAGGAAGTGGCCGAAATCGCCAGGGTTTTGCTCCACTGCTGTCACATCATCGGCATAATCGCGCCCATGACGATCAACCGTGCGAACGTGAGCGCGATTGCCGAGGACCTGTACGTCTGGCTCCCGCCGAAGCGGGGCTGGGGACTGGCCAACTGCGGACTGCTCACCGGGCGACGGACGGCGTTGTGGATCGACACCCCCTACGACCCCTCGCTGGCCGCCGAGTTCCTCGCCGAGAGCCGCAAGCGGCTGGCCGACGGCGTCACCGTCGACCGGATCGTCGTCACCCACGCCAACGGCGACCACCTCTGGGGCGCCGGCGTGCTGCCGGACGCCGAGGTGATCGCCACCCGCGAGGCGCTGGAGCACATCCACTGGGAGCCGACGCCCCAGCAGACCCACGCGCTGGTCGCCGGCGGCGACCCGGACTCGCCGCTCGGCGGCTACCTCCGGCGCCACTTCGGGCAGTTCGACTGGTCGCAGACCGACCCGGTCCACCCGGACACCGTCTTCCACGGCGAGCTGGAGCTGCGGGTGGGGGAGTACCCGGTGCAGATCACCGGCCTGCCCGCCGCCCACACCGGCGGCGACCTCATCGTCCACCTCCCGCACCAGCGCGCGGTGTTCACCGGCGACGTGATCTTCGGCTCGACCGCCGAGCAGCCCGGCGACCACCCCTCGCACTGGGCCGGTCCGCTGGAGAACGTCGTCGCCGCCTGCGAGCGGATCCTGGCCACCGGCGCCGAGATCGTCGTCCCCGGCCACGGCCCGGTGCTCGACCGGGCGGGCGTCCGCGAGCACATCGCCTACCTCGGGTACGTCCGCGACCGTGCGCACGCCCTGCACGCCGCCGGACTCCCCGCCCTGGACGCGGCCCGCCGGATCATCGCGGAGGGGCGCTACCCCGAACTCGGCCTGCCCGAGCGGCTGGTGCTCACCGTCGCCGCCGAGTACCGGCACCTGGACGGGAGCGAGGTCCCGAACGTCCTGGAGGCGATGGGCCAGGTGGCGCTGGTGGCGCGGGAGTTGGCCGAGGCCTGAGCCGGCAGGGCCGACGGCCCCGCCGTACCGGCCGGCCCCGCCGGACGGCGCCCCGCTCCACCGGGCCCGCACCACCTCCCGACCGAGCCCGTTCTTCGTACGAGAAAGCTCCGAGGACGTCGATGACGCAGCTGCTGGTAACGGCCCTGGCGCTGATCGCGCTCGCCGCGCTCGTGACCGCCGCCCTCCTGGCGCGCGGTCGCGCGCGGGCGGTGGCCCGGGCCGGCGCCGCCGAGGCCGCGTCGGCCCGCGCCGAGGAACGCGCCCTGACCGCCGAGGGGCGCGCCGACCGGGCCGAGCAGCGGGCGGACGCGGCCGGGGCCGAGGCCCGGCAGGCGGCGGCGGAGGCCCGCGGCGCGGCCGACCGGGCGCTGGCCGCCGAGGACCGCGCCCGCCGGGCGGAACACGGGGCGGCCGAGGCCGGGCAGCGCGCCGCCGAGGCCGAACTCCGCACCACCGACGCCGAGCAGCGGGCCGGCGCCGCCGAACAGCGCGCCGAGACCGCCGAGGACGCCGCCGCCGCCCTGCTGGCCGAGATCGGCCACCTCGCCACCGAGCGGGTGGCCGCCGTCGCCCTGCGGCTGAGCCACCCCAACGCGCCGATCGCCGGACCGCTCGACGCCGCCGCCGTCGGACCGGACGCCGTGCAGGCCCTGCAGGCCGTCCTGGACGCGGCCGCCGCCGCCGTCACCGACGAGCGGGAACGCGTCGACGCCGCCGCCCGCTCCGCGATGCGCGGCGCCACCTCCAAGATCCAGACCCTGCTCTACCAGATCCAGAGCCTGGTCCAGCAGCTCCAGCACGACAACGACGACCCCCGGCTGCTGGAGGTCGACTTCCGCAACGAGGTCGCGCTGCGCCGGATCCAGACCGTCGCCGTGCTCTGCGAGGCCTGGCCCGGCCTGGCCCGCACCGACTCGCCGCTCGCCGAGGTGGTGGTCGGCGCGCTCTCCCGGGTGCCCGGCTACGCCCGCATCAAGGTGGCCAACCACCTGCGCGAGGACCGACTGGCCGTGGTCGCCCGGGCCGCCGAGCCGGTGGCCATCGCGGTCGCCGAACTCCTCGCCAACGCCACCGCCTACTCGCACCCCGAGACGGACGTACCGGTCACCCTCCAGCAGGGCGGCCGGGGCGCGCTGGTGATCGTCGACGACAGCGGCATCGGCATGGAGGAGGACCAGCTCCGCCGGGCCCGCCGGCTGCTGGCCGGCCCGTCCGAGGTGCTGCTCACCGAGCTGGGCAACCCGCCGCGGACCGGCTTCGCGGTGGTCGGCAAGCTGGCCCGGCAGTACGGCTTCTCCTGCCACGTCGAACCGTCCCCGTACGGGGGCATGCGCGTCCTGGTCCGGATCCCGGCCGGGCTGCTGACGGTGGTGGACGAGGAGCAGCCGCTCTCCGTGCTGACCCCGCTGCCGCTGCGCCCCGGCGCCGGTCCGGCCGGGCCGGCCGGCACCGCGGGCGGCCGCGCCCGGGACGGCGTCCCGGCGATCCACGTCGTTCCGCCGGTGCCGGAGGCGCCGCAGCCGCCGGACGCGCCGCGCCCGCCCGACGGGTCACCGGTGCACGCCGTCCCGCCGGTGCGGGCGGTGCCGGACGCGCCCGCCGGTCCGGACGACGGCACCGGACTGCCCAGTCGTCGCCGCCGCCGACCGCTGCCGCCGTCGCCGCCGTCGGCCGACGCCGGTGCGCCGGCCGCCGTGCCGGGCGCCGTCCGCCCGGAGCGGACGCCCGAGCAGGCCGCCGCCCGCTGGCAGGCCCTCCAGCACGGCACCGGCTCCGGCCGCGCCGCCGTGGCGGAGGCCGAGGCCGCCGCACCCGAAGGCGCCGCACCCGAGGCAGCCGCACCCGAAGGCGCCGCCGCACCCGAGGCCGTCACTCCCGAAGGCGTCACCCCCGAGGCCGTCGCCGCCGAGCCGGCCGACGCCACCCCGAGCCCCCGCACCCCGTCCCCCCAGGCGCCCGGCCCCGCCGGCGCCGACCGGGTGGCCCCGCCCCGCCCCGACGCCGCCCACACCGGCGCCGGTCCCGCGGAGGCGTCCGGCCGCCGGAGCACCCAGACCC